>JAQGJU010000019.1 GCA_028290465.1 Xanthobacteraceae bacterium
CGGCGTTCAATTCCAGCCGCGACAGCGTGCCGAACGCCTCGGAAGTGGCGACCGCGAAATAGTCCGACAGCCGCCGCTCGGCACTGGCCCCGTCGAACACGTCGCGCGTCACCGGCGTCACTGCGGGCAAGGTGCGGAGATACGGCGCCAGCTCAGGATCGGAATAGAGCGCGTCGGAGACGATGATCTCGCCGGGCTCGAGCCGCGCGATCTCGGCCGGCAATCCGGCGCGGTCGCATTCGGCGATGCGGAATTCGCCGGTCGAGATGTCGATCCAGGCCAGCGCATAACGGCTGCCGGCGGAATCGTTCGAGGTCTTGGCGCGCGCGACGGCGAGGAGATAATTGTTGCGCGCCGCATCGAGCAGCGTGTCCTCGGTCAGGGTGCCGGGGGTGACCAGCCGCACCACGTCGCGTTTGACGACGCTTTTCGGGCCGCGCTTTTTCGCCTCGGCCGGGTCCTCGATCTGCTCGCAGACCGAGACGCGGTGGCCGAGCGCGATCAGGCGATGCAGATATTCGTCGGAGCGCTCGACCGGCACGCCGCACATCGGAATTTCCTGCCCGAGATGCTTGCCGCGCTTGGTCAGTACGATGCCGAGCGCCTTTGCGGCGATCTCGGCGTCTTGGAAGAACATCTCGTAGAAGTCGCCCATCCGGTAGAACAGCAGCGAATCCGGATTGGCGGCTTTGATCTCGACATACTGCTCCATCATCGGGGTGACGCGCGTCAGTTCCTCGGCCGCCTTCGCGGCTTCCTTGGCGGCAAGGCGCGCGGCGTCCTTGTCGTCGGGAACCAGCGGTTCCGATGGCGGTGCGGCGATATCCATGCGGGGGAAGCTACCAGATGCGGGACGGGAATTCAGGACCCGGTCCTAGCGCATTTCCCGGCGAAGTGGGAACCGGTTCGCCGCAGGAAATGCGACCCAATCAAACAAATCCAAGGCTTTTCCGGTGCAAGTTAACCGGAGCCTGCAACGCGAATCATCCCTGCCGATCGAATGCGCCACACTTCGCTTTGGTGCCAAACCGTTGGTCGAAATTCACCGTGCCGCCTGTCATCGGGATACGGGTCGGCGGCAGCCCGCGGGTATACTGATCGACGATCAGCGACTTTTTGTCCGGCGACAGGCTGATACGCACGGGCTCCAGCGGCTTGCCTTTCGATACGTCGCTCAGATCGAGCGTGAACCATCCGATCGTCGGCCGCATCGACAGAATGCCGTCGTCGCCCTTGAGCACGACGGATTGCGGCAGATAGAGCTCCATGCTGGCGCTGGGGCCGACGCACTTCATCACGCGGATCATGTAGCTGTTTTGACCCGGGTCCTTCGCCGTGGCCGGCAAGGCCAGCGCACAGAGCACCGTCGTGAGCACCAGCCGTTTCATCGTTACTCCTGTGCCTGGTCGCGAGGCGTCACTGCGCCGCCTTGATGCCCAGCGTCTTGCCGACGGCGGTGATCTGGGCGCGCTGTTCGTCGATGGCGGCGGCGAATTCGGCGCCGGTGCCCGGCAGGATATTCTGTCCGGTGGCGGTCAGGCGCGCGATGATTTCCGGGTCGGCCGCCATTTCCTTGACGTCGGCCGCGATCTTGTCGCGCGCCTCGGCGGACAGCGTGCGCGGTCCGAACAAGCCGGTCAGCCCGTCAAAGCCGAGCGCCGGGAAGCCGGCTTCCTTGGCGGTCGGAATTTCCGGCGCGCTGGTGGCGCGCTCGCGATTGGTCACGGCGATGATCTTGACCTTGCCGCTCTGCGCCGCCGACCGCATGATCGCATAGGCGCCGATATAGAGTTGGATGCGGCCCTCGCCAAGATCGTTGATCGCCGCCACCGTGTCGCGATACGGCACCTTGCTCATCACCAGACCGGACTCCTTCATGTAGCCGGCCATCAGGAAATCGTTCAGCCCGGTGGCGGTCGCCCAATTGAGCTTGTCCGGCTGCGCCTTGATCATCGCGATCAACTCGCTCAGCGTATTGGTGTTCAGCGATGCCGGCACCGCGATGCCGACCACGGTGCTGCTGATGCGCGCGACCGGAAACATTTCGCGCGGATCGTAGGGCAGCTTCTCGTGCAGATACGGATGCGCGGTGAACGAGCCGGTCGGGGCGAACAGCAACGTGTGATCGTCATTGGCGCCGATGAAGGCGTTGATCGCCATCATGGCGTCGCCGCCGGGGCGATTCTCGACCACCACCGGCTGGCCCCATTTCTTCGACAGGCGGTCGGCGAACAGCCGCGCCGTGATGTCAACGCCGGAGCCGGGCCCGATCGGCAGGAGGAACTTGACGGCCCGGTCCGGCCACGCCTGAGCCGACGATCCGGAGACCGACAGCGCCAAGGCGGACAGCAGAGTGAGTGCGAGGGCGCCCGAAATGGCTGCGAAAATCCTACGCATGGTGTTCCTCCCCGATTTTCTTAATTCATCAGTTGTCTGAGTTTATGCGACCGGCCACGGCCTTACAACGCCGGGCGCGTGCCCATGCTGCGGCCCATCTTGATATGGTGAAAGATCGCGCGCGCCAAGTGGGGCGCGCAGGTAGGACGCGGGTTGCGGCCTATTCGGCCGCGATGGGCAGCGCGACCTGCCGCTCGATATCGGCGAGGCAGCGCGCCAGGCTCTCGCCTTCGGGGTCGACCAGTGCCGCGGTGCGGGCGCTGGCGACGGCGTCGATGCCGGCTTCGACCGGGATGCGGCCGGCCAGCGCCGGCCGAATCAGCCGGGCTTCGATCGCGGCATAGTTGTCGGTGCCGCGCTTATGCGTGTCGCCGTAGCCCTTGATCAGCCGCGCGCATTCGGCGACCTCGGCCGCGAGCGCCGGCGACAGCCGGGCGGCCTCATTGATCAACCCCAGCCAGGATTCGATCTGCGCCTGCTCGTTATGGTAGCGCGAGGTGCCGCGGCGCCAGCGCCGCAGCTTGGCCAGCGCCCAGAATCGCAGATAGCCGTTCAGCGAGGTGGTCGTGACCTCCATGCCGAAATACAGCGTGCCGCGCCAGCCGCGTTTCTCGGCATAGGCCAGCACGCGCTTGGCGAGAGACGGCGGCAGAAGGTCGCACATCTCCTCGACGCCGGGCTTGAGAAATTCCGTGACCAAAAACGGCTCGTCCGGCTTGGCGCGCAATTCCTGCGCGATGCGCCGCATGCGGGCCGGTGCGATCTTGGCCTCGGCGACGCGGATCACGTCTTCGTACGACATCCTGACCGCCAGATGCCGCGCGGTCTCGGCCAGCAGACGGGCATTGCCACCATCGCGCTCGGCCGCGCGGATTGGCGTCAAACGGTCCAAATAAAATCGCGCGTAGCCAAGGTCCTGATACTTCGCCAGCCGCCGCACGCCCTCGGTGAGAATCTCGCGCGCCGATTCCGGCCACGACTCGATCTCGCGCTCCATGCCGGCCAAATCCAGCGCCGGCGGCGCGTGTTTCTTGGCCTCGCGACCGGTAGTTTCGACGGTGTCGCGTTGCGCTGTGTCGAAACCGGTACGAAAGCCGCGCAGATTATTGGCGACCGCTTTGCCGTCGGCCTTGATCGCGGCCTCCAGCGCCTCGGCCGGGATCGGCAGCTTTCCGCTGCCCGCGATGGCTCCTAACATCACGGCGTTGATCATCGCGCCGCTGTCCTTGGCCAGCGCTTCCATGTCGAACAGCAGGGTGCGTTGCGCGTGGGTCTGGAGTGCCTGGATCAGACGGCCCTGGTCGTAGCGGCCATCGCCGAGCGCGATCTTCTCGTTCATCACATAGAAGCGGCTCAATGACGCGATCATCAGCGTGCGGTCGGGCGTGACGAAGCCGTTGGCGACGGTGCGGCCGGCTTCCATCAACTCGCTGGCCAGCACCACGTCGATGTCGCCGATGCCGGGCGTCAGAGCCAGCAGCGGTCGCTTGCCGCCGAGTTCGCTGACCTGCACCGGCAGGATTTCGATGTAATAGGTGGTGGCGCCGGTGCGTTGCGCGACGCCGGGAATCGACGTGCTCTGCACCGGAAAGCCGCATTGATGCGCGGCCGACACGATCCAATCGGTCAGCACGCCGCCACCTTCGCCGCCCAGCGCCGCGATCAGGATGGTGACGGGACGATCTGGCAAGGTTGCGTTCAGGCTTGTGGGCAGCGTCATACGGTCGCCTCACGCGGCGCCAGCCAGCCGATCACGGTGCGGCGGATGCGGTTCATCACGCGGTCGAACCACGTTGCGTTGCGGATGATCTCGGCGCGGTAGAACGACGGGCACAGCACCGCCGCATGCGCGACCTCGCCGCATAGCCCGCAGCCGACGCAGCTTTCGATCACGGTGGCGATCGGATCGGTGCGCAACGGATCGGTGCTCGGCTTGACGGTCAGCGACGGGCAGCCCGACAGCCGGATGCAGGAATGATCGCCGGTGCAGATTTCGTCGTCGACGCCGAACCGCGTGCGCACCACGCGCTCGCCGGCCTCGAGCTTGACGGCGTCCTCGGCCCGCACCCGGCGCTGCCGTGCCAACTGGCATTCGCCGTCGGCGATGATCACTTTCAGGCCCTTCTCGGCGGTGCGCATCGCCTCCTTCAGGGTGTCGCGCATCTTGGCGACCGAATAGGTGCGCACCTTGCGCATCCATTTCACCCCGAACGAGCGCAGCGTCGACTCGACGTCCATGCCGGACGCGGCGCCGCCGCCCCGGCTGGTCTTGCTGGACGGCATGAACTGCAATCCGGTGGCCGAGGTGTAGCCGTTCTGCATCACGATCAGCACGCCGTCGCCCTTGTTGAACAGGTTCGACGCGACCCCCGTAATCAGCCCGTTGTGCCAGAAGCCGCCATCCCCCATCACCGAAATCGTACGGCGTCCCATGTTCGGCCCGACGGCGGCGGCGCTGGCCAGCGACATGCCGTAGCCGAGGATCGAATTACCCAGGCTAAAGGGCGCAAAGGTCGCGAACGAGTGGCAGCCGATATCGGCGCTGATATGAGTGGGCCCGAGTTCGCGCTGCATCAGCTTGATGGCCGCGAATACCGGCCGCTCCGGGCAGCCGGTGCAGAAGGTCGGCGGGCGCGGCGGCAATTCGCCGATCGCCTTGGCGGCGGCGGGACGGTGGGCGAGCAGGCCGGCGGCGTGTTGCGCGATCGCGTCGGCATCGAGGCCGCGCGGACGGACATCGCTCAGGAACGCCGCGATGCCGTTGATCAACACGTCGGACGTATATTCGCCGGCCATCGGCAGCGCGCCCTTGCCGCGCACCTTGGTCTGCAAATCGGCGCGGCGCAGTTCGACGTTCAGCGCCTGTTCGATGTAATCGGGATTGCCTTCCTCGACCACCAGCACCGCACTCTTGCCGGCGCAGAATGCGGTCAATTCCTCAGGCACCAGCGGATACACCACGTTGAGCACCAGGACAGGGACGCGGGTCTCGCCATAGATATCGGCGAGGCCGAGCCGCGACAGTGCGCGAAGGACACTCGTTGTCAGCCCGCCCATCACCACGATGCCGATGTCGCTGAGATCGCCCGGCAGAACTTCGTTGAGCTTATGCTCCTTGATGAAGGCGCGCGCCGCCGGCAGGCGCTCCTCGACCTTGAGTTTTTCCTGCACAAAGGTCAGCGGCGGGTGGGCGAGGCGGCCGTACTGGAAGCGCGGCGGACCCTCGATCTGGTTGAGGCCCGAGAACGCGCCGGCGCGGTTGTTCTTGGTCTGGAATGACCCCGTGACATGGCAGGCGCGAATGCGCAGCTCCAACATCACGGGCGCATGGCTGGCTTCGGACAGTTCGAAGCCCTTCTCGACGCAATGGACGATGCTGGCGAGATCGGGACGGGGATCGAGCAGCCACATCGAGGATTTCATCGCATAGGCGTAGGAGCGCTCCTGGATGACGCTGGCGCCTTCGCCATAATCCTCGCCCAGGATGATCATCGCACCGCCGACCACGCCGGGCGACGACAGGTTGGACAGCGCATCGGCTGCCACATTGGTGCCGACGATCGACTTCCAGGTCACGGCGCCGCGTAGCGGATAATTGATCGAGGCCCCCAGCATGGCGGCGGCCGAGGCCTCGTTGGTGCAGGTCTCGAGATGGACGCCGAGATCGGCCATCATGTCTTCGGCATCGACCAGCACGTCCAGCAGGTGCGACACCGGCGCGCCCTGATAGCCGCCGACATAGCTCACGCCGGATTGCAGCAGCGCCTTGGTGACGGCCAGAATGCCTTCGCCGTGGAAGGTATCGCCGTCGCCGAGCCGCAGCTCCTGGACTTCTTTTTTGAACGAGCGTTCCATAGGACGCAACCGATCGTTGGGGATCAAACTATCTCTGGCCGGCAGATTACCCGTCTACATGTGCGACGGCAACCACAGGGCGATGATCGGGAACGCCACCAGAATGGCCAGCCGGATCAGGTCGGTGATGATGAATGGAAATACACCATAGAAGATGGTCGATATCTTCACGTCGTCGACCACGCTTTTGATGACGAATATGTTCATCCCGACAGGGGGATGGATCAGTCCGAGCTCCACCGTCATCACGACGATCACGCCGAACCAGATCGGATCGAAGCCGAGCTGCTTGATCACCGGGAAGATGATCGGCACTGTCAGAATGATCATCGCCAGCGCATCCATCAGGCAGCCGAGCACGAGATACATCAGCAGGATGAGCGCCAGGATGCCGTAGCGGCCGATGCCGAGATCGACCAGGAATTCGGTCAGCTTTTGCGGTGTTTGGGTAATGGTCAGGAAGTAGCCGAACAGGATCGCGCCGATCAACACCGTGAACACGGCGGCGGTGGTGCGCGTCGCCTCCAGCAGCGAGCGCAGGATGTCCGCGCGCGACAGCCGCCCACGCAGCACGCCGAGGATGAACGCGCCGCCGGCCCCCATGCCGGCCGCTTCGGTGGCCGTGAACATGCCGCCATAGATGCCGCCGATCACGAAAGCGAACAGCAGGATGGTGGCCCACACCTCGCGCAGGCCGACGAACCGCTCCTTCCACGAACTGCGTGGGCCGGCCGGCAGAAAGCCGGGCCGCACCGCGCCGATCACGGTGATCGTCGCCATGTACATCAGGACGGCCAGGATGCCCGGAATGACGCCGGCGATGAACAGCTTGCCGACATCCTGCTCGGTGATCAGGCCATAGACGGCGAACACCGTGGAAGGCGGAATCATGATGCCGAGCGTGCCGCCGGCCGCGATCACGCCGGTCGCGAACGACTGCGGATAGCCGTAGCGGCGCATCTCCGGATAGGCGACCCGGGAAAACGTGGCGGCGGTCGCCACGGAAGAGCCGCAGATCGCCGCGAAGCCGCCGCAGGCCGCGATGGTCGCGATGCCGAGGCCGCCTCGAAGATGACCTACAAAGCCATTGGCGGCGCGAAACAGCTCGCGGCTCATGCCAGACGTGGTGGCGAACGAGCCCATCAGCAGGAACAGCGGCACCACGGCGAAATTGAAGTCGGTCACCGTGCGCATCGTGGTGTGGCCGACGATCTTGAGCGCCGGCCCGCCGCCCGACAGGTAGGCAAAGCCACCGACGCCGACGAGGCCCATTGCCATGCCGATCGGCACGCGCAGCAGCATCAGCGCGAACAGAAGCACAAAGCCGAGAATTGCTACCGCATCGCTGCTCATTCGGGCGTACTCATTCGACGGGCTTGATGGCGGTTTCGTTGGCCGCCATCAGTTCAGGGCGGAAGATCAGCCGATAAGTGCGAACCGCGATCAGCAGCACGGCGGCGACGTCGCCGATCCAGGCCACCAGGAAGAACGGCCATACCGGAAGCCGCAGGTCGAAGGTCGACACATTGGCGTCGCGCGTGCTCGTGACCTTGTCGAACAGCGTGTAGGTCTGCACCATGACCACGAACAGCAGCACCAATGTTGCGAACACGTCGATGTAGCGCTGCCAGCGCGGGCTGACATTGGCCCAGACCAGATCGACCGTGATGTGCGTACCTCTATAGGAGGTCGCCGCGATGCCCCAGAAAATCAGAATGCCGAGCAGCAACTGGCCGAAATCGTAGGCGTCCGGGATCGAGATGCCGAAGAAGTAACGCAGCAGCACCG
>JAQGJU010000123.1 GCA_028290465.1 Xanthobacteraceae bacterium
ACGTACCCGGCCACGCCGAAGAGGAGCATGAGCCAGATGTCGAACATCGCGTTCTGGATGGCGAAGGCGCCGATCGCGCACGACACCACGATCATCGGCGCGATCGCCGCGAAGGGCACGCGCAGCACCGAGGCGAACAGCGGCACGGTGGTGAGCACGAGGACCAGGCCGACCACGTTACCGAGATACATCGAGGCGATGAGGCCCCAGACGAATTCCTTGTGCTCGACGAAGAGGAGCGGCCCGGGATTCAGGCCCCACACCATGAGCCCGCCCAGCAGGATCGCCGCGGTGCCCGAGCCGGGAATGCCGAGCGCCAGCATCGGCAGGAGCGCCGAGGTGCCCGACGCGTGCGCCGCGGTCTCGGGGGCGAACACGCCTTCGATACGGCCCTTGCCGAATGATTACTTGTCCTTGGAAAACCGTTTGGCGAGGTTGTAGCCCATGAACGAGGCCGCAATGGCGCCGCCCGGCGTGATGCCGAGCCAGGAGCCGATGATCGACGAACGCAACAGCGTCGCCCAGTATTTCGGCAGATCCCGCCACACGCTCCACACCACGCGCAGGCTGATGCGGGCGGCGTGGCCGCGCAGCGCCAGCCGCTCTTCCATGGTCAGCAGGATTTCGCTGATGCCGAACAGACCGATCACGGCCACCAGGAAGTTGACGCCGCGCAACAGGTCGTTCGACCCGAAGGTCATGCGCAGCGTGCCGGACACCGTGTCCATGCCGATCCCGGCAATCAACAGGCCGAACGCCATCGAAATGATGGTCTTGTGCTTGGCTTCGCGGCCGAGACCGACGAACGAACAGAACGTCAGCATATAGACCGCGAAGAACTCGGGCGGGCCGAATTTGAGCGCGAACGACGCGATGCTGGGCGCCAGAAACGTGATCAGCAGCACGGCGAACAGCGAGCCGATGAACGACGAGGTGAACGCCGCCGTCAGCGCTTCGGCGGCCTTGCCTTGTTGGGCCATCGGATAGCCGTCAAAGGTGGTGGCTACCGACCAGGCCTCCCCGGGAATGTTGAACAGGATCGATGTGATGGCCCCGCCAAATAGTGCCCCCCAGTAGATACAGGACAGCATCACGATGGCGGACGTCGGGTCCATCGAGAAGGTCAGCGGCAGCAGGATCGCGACGCCGTTCGGGCCACCCAGACCGGGCAGCACGCCGACAAAGATACCGAGCACCAGCCCGACCAACATCAGGGCCAAGGTCTTCCAGGTCAGCAGCACGACGAAGCCGTGCATCAGCAGACTAAAGGCTTCCATCGGATTCGTCCTAGAAGCCGAAGGCCGCTTCGAGCGGCCCTTTCGGCATGATGACGTCAAACGCGACCTGGAAGGTGAGGAACATCAGGAGCGCGAAGATGAAACTGGTGAGCAGCGACTTCCATAACGCGATGCGGCCGATCCACCACATGAAGCCTGCGACCAGCAGGAAGCTTGCAACGTAGAGCCCGAGCCATTCGACGCCCAGCACGAACAGCAGCGTCGGCACGAATACCTGCATGACCCGGCGCAACTGCGCGCGCGTCACGAAGGTGTCGCTCGGTTCGGTCCGTTTCACGACTTCACGGCCAAGGCCATACAGGCAGGCCGCAACGAGAATGACCGACAAGTAGAACGGAAAATATCCGGCCTGCGGGCCGTCCGATGCCCACGAAATGCCGGTGCGCCAATTGTCGAAGCCCAGCATGACCGACAGTGCCAGCAGCACCAGCAACGAGGCCACTTCGACGACGCGGGTTGTGGTGACCGGCGGGGAATCGGCCTCCGGCGCGGTCGGATCCTCGACAATGATTTCGATATCGGATTTTGCCATGGGGTTCTTTTCGCGGGAATGGACCTGGGTCGGTCAACACCCGACGCGGCCTACGGTAACGACAAACGAACTGGATGCCCCGCTATGACGGGGCATCCAGACTCAGACGTTCTTAGTTGGCCACGAAGCCGGCTTCGGTCATCAGCGACTTGTTCAGTGCGTCGTCCTCTTCCAGGAACTTGAGCATGTCCGGTCCGGTGAGGAAGATCGGCTTGAGCGCCTGCTTTTCCATATAGTCCTTGTATTCCGGCGTCTGCGTCACCTTCTTGAAAAGGTCGATATAAAACGCCGTCTGCTCGGCCGTCACCTTGCCGGGCAGGAACATCGCGCGCAGCATCAGATACTGCACGTCGAGGCCTTCATCCTTGCAGGTCGGGATGTCGTTCCACGACTGCGTCTCGGTCACCTTGATTTTGTAGCTGATGCGCTCCTTGTCGAACACGCACAGCGCCCGCACCTGGTTGGCGCGCCACACTTCAAGATTTTCTGACGGATTGTTGACATTGGCGGCTGAGTGATTGCCGACCAATTGGGTCGCCGCTTCGCCGCCCGACTTGTAGGGCAGATAGGAGAACTTGGCGCCGGTCTTCTTTTCCATGAAGACGGTGAGGACATGGTCCTCGCGTTTGGAGCCGGTGCCGCCCATCTTGAACGGCGGATTGGCGCCCTTCGCGGCGTCCGTGAATTCCTTCACCGTCTTGTACGGCGCTTGGGCGTTGGTCCACAGCACGAACTGGTCGAGCGCAACGATCGACACCGGCGTCAGATCGCGCCAGTTGAACGGAATCTTGGCCGACAGCGGCAGCATGTAGATCAACGAATAGGCGATCAGCACCTTGTTTGGATCGCCGTCGCTGCCCTTCATGTACATCAGCGCTTCGGCGCCGGATGCTCCGCCCTTGAGCGAAACCACCATCGGCTGCTTCATCAGATTGTTTTTCTGGATCGCGGCCTGGATCATGCGGGCCATCTGATCCGAAGCGCCGCCGGCGCCGGCCGCGACGACGATTTCGACCGGCTTGGTCGGCTCCCAGGCGGCGAACGCCGGAACCCCCACCAGCATGAGCACGGCGGATAAAGTCGTGGTCTTGACCATATTTCGCATGCGTTGTCCTTCCCTTTAATTCTTTGTCAGGGCCGATTATTCAGCCTTGTTATTGAAGATGAGCGTCGGCGCCGTTTCGCGCGCCGACCGCCCCGTCAGACGATTGTTCTATGCCACAGCACTCCGGTGGGCCGAAAGCGGAACGGCCTCTTTTCCCTTTAGCACTTCCATGGCCGCAAGCACACCACCTGCCATATGCGGAACATTGGCGACATCGAGCGCCATTTCGACTCCCGACAGCGTCCCCATCAGCATCAACTCGTTGAAGTGGCCCAGATGGCCGATGCGGAACACCTTGCCTTTTACCTTGGACAGGCCGGCGCCAAGCGACATGTCGTAGTTTTTCAACACCACATCCCGGAAATGATCGGCATCATGCCCCGCCGGCATAACGACGGCGGTCAGGATCGGCGAGTGCTCCAGCGGATCCTGACAGAGAATTTCCAAATTCCACGCACGGACAGCAGCCCGCGTCGCCGCCGCGAGTTTCAGATGGCGGGCGAACACATTGTCCAGCCCCTCCTCTGTCAGCATTTTGATCGCTTCCTTCAAACCATAAAGCAGGTTCGTGGCCGGCGTGTAAGGCCAGGATCCGTTCTTGTTCTGCTGAATAATTTCCTGCCAATCCCAATAGGACCGGCTTGTCTGATTGGCCTTCGCAGCCGACAGAGCCTTTTCGGAGACCGCATTGAACCCCAGGCCCGGGGGCAGCATCAGGCCTTTCTGCGAACAGGACACGGTCACGTCGACACCCCAGGCATCGTGCTCGTATTCGATCGAGCCGAGCGATGAGATCGTATCGACGAGCAACAAGGCAGGATGCTTGGCGCGGTCGATGGCTTTCCGGATCTCAGGGATTCGGCTTGTCACGCCGGTCGACGTTTCATTGTGGACCACCATGACCGCCTTGATGCGATGCTGGTGATCGGCCACGAGGCGGGCCTCGATCTCCGCCGGCTGGGCGCCCCGGCGCCAGTCACCCGGCAGAAAATCCACCTCAAGCTTGAATTTTTCGGCGAGCCCCTTCCACAGCATGGCGAAGTGGCCGGTCTCGGCCATCAGAACCTTGTCGCCCGCGGCGAGCGTGTTCACGATGGCGGCTTCCCACGCCCCGGTCCCTGACGAGGGATAGATCACGACGGGTTGTTTGGTGCGGAAGACAGCCTGGCAACCGTCGAGAACGTCCCGTCCCAGTTGCGCGAATTCGGGGCCGCGATGGTCGATGGTCGGCATATCCATCGCGCGCAGCACCCGGTCGGGCACGTTCGTCGGACCCGGAATCTGCAGGAAATGCTTGCCTGTATGGACCGTCACGGGGCTCTCCCTGTCATTTTTGAATTCAAATACTTCAATTTTTATTCTACGTACGCAAACTACTGTATCCAAAATTTGGCTAGGCCACAACTCGAAACTGCGGTAGATTCGTCGAATTAGTCTGGACCCCTCACCGGCCAAGCGTCGGAGCTCGCAGGCCTGGGCTACAGGACCGCATTCTGCCCACTGCCATCATCAGGGATCCGCATTTGAGCCACTTCATGAGCGCCGGCGGCCTCAAGCTTGTTGAAAGCGAGCCGGCATCCCTGCATGCCGATATCGTCGGTCAACTTCGCGACTTCATCGTCGAGGGGCACCTTGCTCCGGGTAGCCGCGTGCCCGAACGCGAGCTCTGCGAGAAATTCGATATTTCACGCACCCCCCTTCGGGAGGCGCTGAAAGTTCTTGCAGCGGAAGGACTTATCGAGCTCCTGCCTAACCGCGGGGCGCGAATTCGACAGTTTTCCGAGGCTGATATTCGCAACCTGTTCGAAGTGATATCCGGCCTGGATTTCGTTGCCGGACGATTGGCATGCGCCCGAATCACGGACGATGCGATTGCGGCTATCGAGAAGATGCACCTGGAAATGTACACGCATTACCTGCGCCGGGAGCTTGCGGACTATTTCCGCGTCAATCAGAAGATCCATCAGGCGATCGTGGACGCGGCCGGCAATCCGGTCCTCAGCGCGAACTATGCCAACCTCAATTCCATCGTGCGCCGCCTTCGATATTCGGCCAATCTGGTCGGTCGCGACCGCCTGGGCGACGCGATGCGCGAACACGAACAGATCGTCGATGCCCTCAGGAGACGGTCCTCCGATGAACTCGCGTTACTGATGTTCGAACACATGCGGAGCAAATGCGAGGCGGTCTGCGAATATGTGCGGGACCAGCAACAGGGGGATTCGAAGGACGATATCCCTGTGGCCGCCCTTCCATTATGAATTCATTAGTTAGGTAATTTTTCTCATAATGAATGCGGATGCCAGTGCGGCAGGCGAAGCTGTCGACTCTGCTAACCCGCCGCTCAGTTCCGTTCGACGGCGCGGTCCAGCCTTTTGCTGAGCAGCCACATCAAAGCCAGGAATACGGCCAGCAGCGCGAGACCGAGACCGGACGCCGCGTCGCTCAACACCTTTTCCGACACATGGCCGAACCCATAGCCGATCGAGACGACCAGCACGGCCCAAAGTCCGCCGGTCACGAAATTGATCGCCAGGAAGGTCGATGCCGGCAGCTGCGAGATGCCGCAGGCCAAGCCCGCGATGTTGCGAATGCCGTACGGATAGCGGTGGAACAGCAGGATCAAGATGTAATGCCGGTCGACCAGCCGCGCGACCAGCAGCACGGCGCGCTCCACGCGCGGAAACGACTTCAGCCACCGGGTTCCAAACCGACGGCCGATCCAGAACCGAACCGCATCGCCGAAGATGCTGCCAGCCCAACACACACCCACCAGGGTTGCCCAGTCGAACGCCCCCATATGGGCGGCGTAGCCGGCGAACAGAACGACCAGCAGACCGTTCCCGGCCGCATGAGCGAACACCAAACTGTAGGCGACGTCGCCGTGCTGGCGAATCAGATCGAGGATTTGCGCGAGAGTCATCGTGTCCCGACTATCTTCCAGGAAAGCCGCGCCAGCACGTTACAGCAGGCCAGTGGAGTCAAGTCCGCGCGGCTGCGGTCAATGCCCACGTGCGAGGCTCATCGCCAGCACCTGCGCGACATGGATCGCTCCGCGTCCGGTGCCGTCCTTGATCTGGTGGCGGCAGGAGGTGCCGTCGGCCACGATGATGGCGTCCTCCGGCGCCTTACGGACCGCCGGCAGCAGCGACAGTTCGCCCATCGCCAGCGACACGTCGATGGTCTCGGCCGCATAGCCGAACGATCCCGCCATGCCGCAGCAACTCGACTCGATGGTCTCGACCTTGAGGTCCGGCACCAGCCGAAGCACGCGCTCGACCGCGCCCATCACGGCGAACGACTTCTGATGGCAATGGCCATGCAGCAGCGCGCGCTGCGGCATCGAGCCGAGCGGCAGGTTCAAGCGTCCGTCCGCAGCCTCGCGGGCCAGGAATTCCTCAAAG
This sequence comes from Xanthobacteraceae bacterium, assembly GCA_028290465.1. GTDB lineage: Bacteria > Pseudomonadota > Alphaproteobacteria > Rhizobiales > Xanthobacteraceae > FEB-22. The sequence goes on from JAQGJU010000123.1 coordinate 6,340, forward strand.
GTCACGGCCAGCGTGGCGAGGCGCCTCGCGTCTTCGCTCTTTATCATCGCCGGGATCTCGTCGCGAAAGCCCAGGATGCAACTCGGCTCCAGGCCGATCACCGGCACATCGCGTGTCAGATATGGCGCCAGCGCCGCGATGGTGCGCTCGACTTCAAAGCGCGCCTGCTCGACCAGCCCGACCGACAGGAAGGTGCGGCCGCAGCACAGCACCCGCTCGCCGCGCTTTTCAGGCTGCGCGACATGCACCCGATAGCCGCCGGCCACCAGCACGTTGATCGCGGCATCGAGATTCTCGCGCTCGAAGGCGCGGCTGAAGGTGTCGGCGAACAGCACCACTTCGGATCCGCCCACCGGTCCCACCGGCTCACGCGGATCGCGGAACACATCGCCGCGCCATTTCGGCAGGCTGCGCCGCGCGGAGAAGCCGGCAATCCATTCCGACAATTTTGCCGCCCCCGGCACAACGTCACGCAAATTCAACAGGCCGGACAGCCGTGAGGCAAAGCCCGCATAGCGCGGCAGATAGCCGACCAGCCGCGCCTGCAACGTCATGCCGAAGCGCGCGACCCGCGCCGCCTGCACCTCGATCTTCATGCGGGCCATATCGACGCCGGTCGGACATTCGCGGCGGCATGCCTTGCACGACACGCACAGCTTCATCGTCTCGGCCATCGCGTCCGAGGTCAGCGCATCGGGACCGAGCTGTCCGGTGATCGCGAGGCGCAGCGTGTTGGCGCGCCCGCGCGTCACGTCGGTCTCGTCACGGGTGACGCGATAGCTTGGGCACATCACGCCGCCGGCCGAATTGCGGCAGGCACCGTTGTTGTTGCACATCTCGACCGCGCCCTGGAAACCGCCGCCGGCGCCCGAATAGGCCGACCAGTCGAGCCGCGTCTCGATCGGTTCGCCCGCATAGCCGGGCGGAAAGCGAAACAGCGTGCGGTCATCGAACTTCGGCGCGCGCACGATCTTGCCGGGATTGAACAGGCCGGCGGGATCGAAGCGGTCCTTCACTTCCTCGAACGCGCGGGTGAGCTTTCCGCCGAACATCATCTCGTGGAATTCGGAACGCACCAGTCCGTCGCCGTGCTCGCCCGAATGCGAGCCTTTATATTCGCGCACCATCGCGAAGGCTTCTTCGGCGATGGCGCGCATCGCCTTGACGTCCTTATCGAGGCGCAGATTGAGCACCGGCCGCACATGCAGGCAGCCAACGGACGCATGCGCGTACCAGGTGCCGCGCGTGCCGTTGCGCTCGAACACTTCGGTCAGCCGCGCCGTATAGTCGGCAAGATGCTCCAGCGGCACCGCGCAGTCCTCGACGAAGGACACCGGCTTTCGGGCCTCCTTCATCGACATCATGATGTTGAGGCCGGCGGTGCGCACCTCGGTGATCGCGGCCTGCAGTACCGGATCGAGCACTTCGACGACGCCGCCCCAGGTCGCACCTGAGTGGCTCCAGGCAAAGCCGAGATCGCCCATCAATTCATGGAGCCGCGCCAGGCGGCGCACATTCTCCTCATTGTCGTCTTCGCCGAATTCGACCAGCAGGATCGCGGCGGGCTCGCCCTTGACGAACTGCTCGAGCGTCGGCCGGAACATCGCGATGTCGCGCGCCAGTTCGACCATGGTGCTGTCGACCAGTTCGACCGCGATCGGCCCGAGCTTGACGATGTGCTGGGCCGCATCCATCGCCTGATAGAAGCTGCCGAAATGACACGCCCCGACCGTGCGGCGCCCGAGCAGTGGCGACAGCTTCAACTCGATCTGCGTCGAATAGCCGAGCGTGCCTTCGGAGCCGACCAGGATATGCGCGAGATTAAGATCGTTGCGGCCGGGCGTCAGCGAATCGAGATTGTAGCCACCGACCCGGCGCTGCACCTGCGGATACCGCGCCGTGATCTCGTCAGCTTCGCGCGCGCCCAGCGCCAGCAGATCGCGGGCCAGCGGCGCCAGCCGCGAATCGGCCGGCAGATCCGACAGGTCGGGCGCGACTCGCCCGAAATGCGCATGGCTGCCATCGGCCAGAATGGCGTCGATGGACATCACGTTTTCGCGGGTATTGCCGAACCGCAGCGAGCGGGCACCGCAGGAATTGTTGCCGACCATGCCGCCGATGGTCGCCCGCGATGCCGTCGAGACGTCGACCGGAAACCACAGCCCGTGCGGCTTGAGCGCCTTATTCAGGTCGTCGAGCACGATGCCCGACTGCACCACGCAGCGGCGGCCGGCGACGTCGAGTTCGAGCACCTTGTTGAGGTATTTGGAGCCGTCGATCACCAGCGCGTGGTTAAGGGTCTGGCCGGACTGCGAGGTGCCGCCGCCCCGGGCCAAAACCGCGACCTTTTCGGCCCGCGCAATCCCTATCGCCTGATCGGCTTCCTCTATCGTGCGCGGCGTGACCACGCCGATCGGCATCATCTGGTAATGCGAGGCATCGGTCGCATAACGCCCGCGGGTAAAGGCGTCGAAGCGGACTTCGCCGGTTAACGCCGCTTTCAGCCGGCGTTCCAGCCCCGGTACATGCAGTCCCGCCATCTCGACTTGCCCTACGCTGTTGGGATACCGCCCCGGCAAGGGCTTGACTGAATGTCGCATTCGTCATTCATGACGGCAAGTTGGACCGCCCCCTGGGCGGTCGCCGTCTCCACAACGTCGTCACCGCCGGACTCATTTCCCACCAATCGCCCGACGCGACGCCGAGGCTCATCTCAAGGAATTGTCTTATGTCGAAGAATTCGTCGCGCCAGGCCGGCCGCCATTTCCTCCAAATCCCGGGCCCGACCCCGGTGCCAGATCGCGTGCTGCGCGCGATGGACACCCCGGTCATCGACCATCGCGGTCCGGAATTCGCCAAGCTGGCGCGGCGCGCGCTCGACGGCATCAAAACCATCTTCAAGACCGCCAACCCTGTCATCATCTACACGGCGACCGGCACCGGCGCCTGGGAAGGCGCGCTGGTCAACACGTTGTCGGCGGGTGACCGCGTGCTGATGGTCGAGACCGGACAGTTCGCATCGCTGTGGAAGAAGATGGCCGAGAAGCTCGGCCTGAAGCCGGAATTCATCGAGACCGATTGGCGCGTCGGCGCCGATCCGAAGCTGATCGAAGCCAAGCTGCGCGAAGACAAGGCCAAGGAGATCAAGGCGGTCTGCGTGCTGCAAAACGAGACCTCGACCGGCTGCTGGAGCGACATCGCGGCGGTCCGCAAGGCGATCGACGCCGCAGGCCACCCGGCCCTGCTGATGGTCGACACCATCTCGTCGCTCGCTTCGACCGACTATCGTCACGACGAATGGGGCGTCGACGTCGCGATCGGCGGCGCGCAGAAGGGCCTGATGCTGCCGCCCGGCATGTCGTTCAATGCGATCAGCGACAAGGCGCTCGCGGCCAACAAGACCTCGAACCTGCCGAAGTCGTTCTTCGCCTGGGACGAGATGCTGGCGATGAACAAGGTCGGCTTCTTCCCATACACGCCGGGCACGCAGATGCTGCATGGCCTCGTCGAAGGCATCGACATGCTGCACGAAGAAGGCCTCGACAACGTGTTCGCGCGTCACGACCGGCTGGCCGAAGCGACCCGCCGCGCCGTGAAGCATTGGGGCCTGGACATCATCTGCCGCGACCCGAAGGCTTATTCGTCGACCATCACCGCGATCCTGATGCCGGATGGCCATGACGGCGATGCGTTCCGCGCCCGCGCGCTAGAGCACTTCAACATTTCGTACGGCGCGAGCTTCGGCCGCTTCGCCGGCAAGATGTTCCGCATCGGCCATCTGGGCGACACCAATGACGGCACCATCATCGGCGCGCTCGCGATCACCGAGATGACGCTGGGCCTCGCCGGCGTGCCGCACAAGAAGGGCGGCGTGCAGGCGGCGATGGACTACATGGCATCGGTCCATGGCGGCGGCGCCCGCCAGGCGGCCGAATAATTTCGGCCGCAATACGATTGAGACGTGAATGGCCGGGCTTGTCCCGGCCATTTTCATTTGGCTTGTTCAATACGGCTTGTCGTCTTTTTCCAGCTCCTCGCCGAAGCTGAGCAGATAGCCGTCCGGATCCTTGATGGCGAACTCCATCATGCCGTAGCGCATTTCTTCCGGACCCCACTCCGCCGTCACCCGATCCTTGATCGCATCCCAGAGCGCCGGCAGGTCATCGACATAGATGTACTGGGTCGCGGTGGCGTGCGGCTCACCCATGTGGTCGTTGCGCATGAACATCAGCATGACGCCGTCGCGCTCCAGCCGGCACCAAGCGTCTTCGCGGCCGATGCAGCGAAACCCCAGCACCGATTCATACCAGTCGATGGTGCGTTGCAGATCGCCGCTTTGCAGCATCGGCGCGAGGGAGCGCAGACGCAGGGTCATATCAGCCTCGTTCTAGCCAGAGCTAATACGTCTCGACATGATAGCGTCCGGAGCCGCGCATCGCCACGCGCAGCGCCGGCCAGTCGAGACCGGCGCCGCGGCAGATGTCGGCGAAGGCTTCCTCGACGCCGCTTTCCATGCCCTTGAGACCGCACAGATAGACGTGCGTCTTTTCGTTGTTCAGGAAGATCGCGACCTCGTTCGCGGTCGCCCGCATCCGGTCCTGCACGTAAGTCTTCGGCTCGCCCGGCACGCGTGAATAGGCGAAATGCTTGCGCAGCAGACCGTCCGGCACCTTTTGCAACGGCCCGAAATACGGCAGTTCTTCCGGGCGGCGCGCGCCGAAGAACAGCATCATCCGGCCGGGTGCATCGCGTAGCGTGCGCCGCCGCCGTTCGGTGAAGCCGCGAAACGGCGCCGAGCCGGTGCCGGTGCACACCATCAGGATGTTCGCGCCAGGGTCGTCTGGCATCAGGAACGTGGCGCCGAACGGCCCAGTGACCTGCACCTTGTCGGCTTTGGCGAGGTCGCAGACATAGTTCGAGCACACGCCGCCGGTCTCGCGCTTCACCGTCAGCGCGATATTGTTGGCGCCGGGCTTCTCGCCGTCGCGCGCGCTGGCGACAGAATACAGCCGGATCTTATGTGGCTGGCCCTGCGCATCCGTGCCGGGCGCGATGATGCCGACGCTCTGCCCTTCCAGCACCGGAAACACATGCGGGCCGAAATCCAGAATGACGTGGCGCACGTCGTTGTCGGCGGCAACATCCGTCAACCGAAAATTCCCCGACACGGTCGCGACCGCCGGATTGCCGCGATTGTACAGATTGATCTTCGGCTTACTGGCGGAGGCCGGAGCTACACTTTTGCCGCCGACACCGAGATGCGCCTCGGCGATCAGCCGCGCCGCATCGTCATCGGCGGCCTCGCTGTCGTCGCCGGATTCGGCCGCCGCCGCGATGTCGATCTGCTCCTGCACCGGCAGCTCTTCCCAGGAGAACTGCTCATCCAGCGAATAGGACTTGGCCACGACGCGCCAGTTGTCGATCGATCCGGTCGGACACGGCGAGATGCAATCGAGACAGAAATTGCACTTCTCCGGATCGACCACATAATTGTTGTCGTCATGCGTCACCGCATCGACCGGGCAGGTCTCCTCGCACGTGTTGCAGCGGATGCAGATCTCGGGATCGATGAGATGCTGCTTGAGCGGTGCGTTCATCAGAACCTCAGAAGGGCGAGTAGCGAATAGTGAGTAGCGAATAGTGAAAAAAGAACCTCGCTTCGCTTTCTTTCCATTCGCTATTCGCCACTCGCCATTCGCTATCTTACGCCGCAATCCTCACATATTCGAAGTCGCCGGGCTTGTTGTCGATGCCCACTTTAGGCGCCGCGATCCAGCCGGCGAACTGGCCGGGCTCGCTGACCGGCTGCATCAACGCCGCGATGAAGTCGCCATCGGCTTTCGACGGCAGCCATTCGTCGCGGCGGCGCGCCCAGGTGGCGTCGTCGATCAGGTCGCCATCCGGCGTCGCCTTGATGTACTTGAACTCGCCGATCTGGCGATGGAACGCGACATGCGGCAGCGCCAGCTTGAAGGCGACGCCGGTCTTTTCGATCACCTTGTTCCAGCGCTCGACGCCCTTGGCGCAATCAGTGGTGTAGTCGTCGCGCAGCCGCATGTTCAGCGCCGTCAGCGCCGGCTCGTCGACCCGCCGGATGATGCCGTCGACCATCTTCAGCACCGGATAGGTGGCGCTGGTCAGCAGGTGGTCGTCGGCGATCTTGGTTTCGCCAAAGCGCCCCTTGATGCCGGCATTGAAGGCGTTCGCCGCATTGGTCGACACCTCGGAGCCGAACAGATCGAGCGACAGCGTATAGTGCAAATTGAGCTTCTTTTGGATGGTCGGCAGGTCGACGACGCCGAGAGCACGGACCCGGGCGATCTCGTTCGGGTCTTCGATCCCGGCCGCTTTCATCGCCTCGCAGGTGCGCTGAATGGTGCGGCCGACTCCCGTCTCGCCGACGAACATGTGATGCGCTTCTTCGGTCAACATGAAGCGGCAGGTGCGCGACAACGGATCGAAGCCGGACTGAGCTAGGCTTTCGAGCTGCATCTTGCCGTCCCGATCAGTAAAGAAGGTGAACATGAAGAACGACAGCCAGTCCGGCGTCGCTTCGTTAAAAGCGCCGAGCATGCGCGGCGCTTCGGTGCTGCCCGATCGCCGGCGCAGCAACTGGTCGGCCTCTTCGCGGCCGTCGCGGCCGAAATATTTCTGCAGCAGGTAGACCATCGCCCAGAGATGGCGGCCTTCCTCGACATTGACCTGGAACAGGTTGCGCAGGTCGTAGAGCGAGGGCGCGGTCTTGCCGAGATGGCGCTGCTGTTCGACCGAGGCCGGCTCGGTATCGCCCTGAATCACGATCAGGCGGCGCAGCATGGCGCGATGCTCGCCCGGCACTTCCTGCCACGCCGGCTCGCCGTAACGCTCGCCGAACGGGATGACGCGATTTTCCTCCTGCGGCGCGAGCAGGATGCCCCAGCGATAATCCGGCATCTTCACATAATCGAACTTGGCCCAGCCGCGCGGATCGACCGAATAGGCGGTGCGCAGATACACCAATGATTGCTGGAAGCCTTCCGGCCCCATGTCGCTCCACCAATCCATGTAGCCGGGATGCCAGCCCTCCAGCGCCTTGAGCACCTGGCGGTCCCCGGTAAGATTCACGTTGTTGGGAATCCGGGTCGAGTAGTCGACGTTCATGATGTTCATGGCGGTGCTCCTGTCTCAGTATCCGTGTCCCGGACGCGCTGCAGCGTTCTTC
>JAQGJU010000155.1 GCA_028290465.1 Xanthobacteraceae bacterium
GCGGCTGCCGGAGCGCGCGGCGCGGCGGGCTTCGCCGGCGCGGGCGCCGGGGCTGCCGGCTGCTGCGCCATCACGGTGGCGGCGGCAAATACGGTGACCAGCGCTGCCGTTGTGGCCGTGGCAAGAACTCGCCCCACCAGCCGGGCTGGTGCGGACGCAAACGGATAAGTCATCAGCGGTCGTTCCTCTGCTCCTGCCATCGTCGAGCCTGACGCCACGACGAAGGGTGCCCCGAACGGGCTGTCTCGGCGCCAAATACGGCAACAGCGTGACGCCATGGCTGCGTCCTGATAGCCGAGTTCAGCCCGGTAATAAAGTCTGGATCGGTATTTCCGGCAACAAGACAGGGCCTTACCTTAGGCTTGGTTTACGGACGTAAGGCGGATCCGCGGTGCCGTGTTAACCTGCCGCTTGCGCCGCCCGAGTCGCAGATTCGTCGAAGATTCATTGCCGCTGTCAGGATGCTGCATCGCGTGGTCACGTCGTCGAATCCGTCCAGTCGCGTCCGCGCCTTGAGCCGGCCTTTGGCATGCCGATTCGCCATAGTGGTTGCGCTCGGCGTGGTTGCGGCAGGCGCCGCCGAAACCGAACCGCTTCAAGCCGAACCGCGTCATGCCATTTCAATGCAGGGCACGCCGGCGCTGCCGCCGGACTTTGCCGGCCTGCGCTATGCCGATCCGCAAGCCCCCAAGGGCGGACGGCTGGTACAGGGCGTGCTCGGCACCTTCGACAGTCTCAATCCATTTGTCGTCAAAGGCCTCGCCGCGCTCGGCCTGCGCGGCTACGTCTATGAGAGCCTGCTGGCACGCGGCTATGACGAGCCGTTCACGCTCTATGGCCTGCTCGCGCAGTCGGTCGAGACCGACGATGCCCGCACTTACGTGACCTTCACCCTGAACCCGGCCGCGAAGTTCGCCGACGGCACGCCGGTGACGGTCCAGGACGTGATGTTTTCCTGGCAGTTGTTGCGGGACAAGGGCCGGCCGAACCATCGCACCTATTATTCGAAGGTGGTGAAGGCCGAGATGCTGGACGGCGGCCGGGTGCGGTTCGACCTCACGGGCAGCGACGATCGTGAATTGCCGCTGATCCTCGGCCTGATGCCGGTGCTGGCCCAGCATGCTGTCGATCCGAAGACGTTCGAAGAGACCACGCTGACCGCGCTGCTCGGCAGCGGACCGTACAAGGTCACGGCCGTCAGCCCGGGCCGCAGCATCACCATGACCCGCGACAAGAACTACTGGGGCGCGGATCTGCCGATCAATCGCGGGTTCTGGAATTTCGACGAGGTGCGCTTCGACTATTATCGCGACGACAACGCGCATTTCGAGGCGTTCAAAAAGGGCCTGTACGACGTGCGCGCCGAGCCCGATTCCGGCCGCTGGGTCACCGGCTATGACGTACCGGCGGTGCGCGACGGGCGCATCGTGCAGGAGGCCTTCGGCAACGGCATGCCGAAGGGCATGTCCGGCTTCGTGTTCAACACCAGACGCGCGGTATTCGCCGACGCGCGGGTGCGCGAAGCGGTCGCGCTGCTATTCGATTTCGAGTGGCTGAACCGCAATTATTTCTTCGGCCGCTACAAGCGCACCGGCAGTTTCTTCGAAGGTTCGGAACTGTCGGCACTCGGCCGACCGGCCGACGCGCGTGAACGGGCGCTGCTGGCGCCGTTTCCGGATGCGGTCCGCCCCGACGTGCTCGACGGCAGCGCCGCGCCGCCGGTGAGCGACGGCTCCGGCCGCGACCGCGACCGCCTCAAGCGCGCGTTCGCGCTGCTGAAAGAGGCCGGCTACAGCTTCACCAGCGCGGAACTGCGTGGCCGCGATGGCAATCCGCTCGCCTTCGAGATCCTCGTGACGACGCGCGAACAGCAGCGCCTCGCCCTCGCGTTCGGCCGCGACTTAAAACGCGCCGGTATTCGCACGACGATCCGCACCGTTGACGCCGTACAGTATGACCGTCGCCGCATCAATTTCGACTTCGACATGATCGAGTACCGCTGGGATCAATCGCTGTCGCCCGGCAACGAGCAGCATTTCTATTGGAGCACGGCGTCCGCCGACCAGCACGGCACCCGGAACTATATGGGTGTCAAAAGTCCCGCCGCCGACGCCCTGATCGCCGCGATGCTCAAGGCGCGGACGCGCGAGGATTTCGTCGCCGCGGTGCGCGCGCTCGACCGCGTGCTGATTTCCGGGTACTACGTAGTGCCGTTGTATCACCTGCCCGATCAGTGGGTGGCGCGCTGGACCAGGATCGCGCATCCGGACGCGATTTCGCTGTTCGGCTATCTGCCCGAGACTTGGTGGTATCAACCCGAAACGCCTGTTGTGAGGCCAATCCGTGATCCTCGGTGATCCCCAAACACCGACCCAGCAAGGCAAGTCGAGCCGCGTCACGCTCGACGATATGTTCCGCCGCGCGGTCGCCCGCAAACCCGAATCGCTGGCCCTGGTCGACGCCCCGAATCGTGAGAGCTTCACGCAGGGCGCGCCCCGCCACCTGACTTATGCACAGGCCGACCGCATGGTGTCGGCCATCGCCGGCCGGCTGCGCGGCATGGGGCTGCCGGTCGACACCATCGTTGGCATTCAACTGCCGAACTCCGTCGAAAGCATTCTGACTCTGCTCGGCGTGCTGCGCGCCGGCATGATCGCGGCTCCGATGCCGATGCTGTGGCGTCGCGCCGAATCCGTCGCCGCGCTGACCCGGATCGACGCCAAGGTGCTGATCACGTGCGGACGGGTCGGCACCTTCGACTACAGCGACCACGCGATGCACGTCGCGGCCGAGACGTTCCCGATCCGCTATGTATGCGCCTTCGGCAGCGACCTGCCGGACGGCGTCGTGCCATTCGACGATCTGTACACCACCGACAAACTCGAGCCGGTACCGCCGATGGACCGCGAGCATTCCAGCAATCCGGCGGCCCATACCGCGGTGATCACCTGGGACGTCACGCCCGACGGCCTGGTGCCGGTCGCCCGCAACCACAATGAATTGCTGGCCGGCGGCCTCGCCGTGGTGCTGGAAAGCCGGTTTGAGCAGGACACGATCATCCTGTGCGCGACGCCAGCGACCTCGTTCGCCGGCATCAGCCTCGCGGTGCTGCCGTGGCTGCTGGTCGGCGGCACCCTGTGTCTGCACCAGCCGTTCGACGCCCATGTGCTGGCCGCGCAATTGCGTTCACATGCCTGCCGGGTCGTGGTGCTGCCCGGCCCGCTGGTCGGCCGCCTGACCGAGGCCGGTCATCTCGGCACCCGTCATGGCTTGAAGACCGTGATCGCGTTGTGGCGGACGCCGGAGCGGTTGGCCACGGCGGCGCCGTGGTGCGAGCCGGCGCCCAATCTGGTCGACGTCCAGGTCTTCGGTGAAATCGCGCTGTTCGCCGCATCCCGCGTTGCGCTGGGCCGTCCGGCGACGATCCCGATCGGCCGGCTGACTGCACCGCGCGGCGTCTCCGGGGCGGTGTTCGTGGTGGAACTCGCCCGCACTGCCGCCGGCACACTGGCGATGCGCGGCCCGATGGTACCCAAGCACGCCTTTCCGCCCAACGCCGACCGCGGCACGCTGCCTTTCTTCAAGGTGATCCCGAACGGCTTCGTCGACACCGGCTATGCGTGCCGTGTCGATAAAGCCGCCGAGACGCTGGTCGTTACCGGGCCGCCGGCCGGCATCGTCAGCGTCGGCGGCTACCGCTTCGCGCAGCGCGACTTGGAAGACCTGGTCAGCCAGGCGAGCGTCAGCGCGTCGATCGCGGCCCTGCCGGACGCTTTCGCGGGCCAGCGGCTCGCCGGCGCCGCTCCGGACCGGGCGGCGGTGCAGAAGGCGCTGAGCCAGATGGGCGTCAATCCACTGATCGTCGACGCCTTCCGGGACCGCCGCGCCGCTACCGCGACCAACCCGGCCGTTTCGGCTGTGGCTTAGAACGATGGCCCTGTCCGGCCGTTGACCCGGCATTAATCGCAATCGGGTAACGCTCGCGCGTCGTTTTCCTCGATATGCGAGCCGCCATGTCGCTGCAAGGTCCGATCCTGGTCGTCGCCGACGGCTCTGCCGGCGATCTCGCCGAGGTGCTGCGCGCCCATGGCGCGTTCCCGGTGATCGAGACCCCGCTCGCCGAAGCGCCGGCCGCCGTCACCTCGATCCAGCCGTCGGCCGTCATTCTGGCCGAGGGCGACGTCGAAATCGATCCCGCAGCGGCGCAGGCGCTCGTTGCTGCCGTCGAAGCCTTGCCGGGGCCGTTCCTGCCGCTGTTCTGTCGGCCGCGCCAAGGTGCCTTACCGATCCTCCCGGATGCCCTGCCGATCGGCACGCGCGCCTCGCCGATCGGCTTGGTGACGCGGCTCGGCGCCGCCGCGCGGGTGCGCACGATGCACGCCACGGTGTTGCGCCGCGCCGAGATGCGTCAGGAAGCCGGCGCCGCGCCGATCGAGCCGCCGGAAGGCGATCCGCTCGGTGAGGCCAGCGTGCTGATGACCGGGCGCGGCCGTTCCTATCCGGCGCTGACCGTTGCGGTCGGCGAACGGGTCGCGATCATCGGCGCGCTCAGCGTCGAGACCGCCGCGCGCTACTTGAACAACCGCGATATCGACGGCGTGGTGATCGGCGAAGGGTTCGGCCCGCGCGTGGTCGAAGCGCTGCTCACGGTGATCGCCGACGATCTGCGGTTCCGCGACCTGCCGGTCGCTGTGTGCGGTGGGCCGAGCACGCTGATCGACGAATTCGCGACCCAGATGCCCAATCTCGAACACGTCGCCGATGTCGGCGCGGGCTCGACCGACGTGCTGCTGGCGCGGCTGCTGCCGCTGGTCCGGCTGCATGCCTTCGAGGCGCGGCTCAAGCGCATGCTGGCGGCGCTCGATGCCGAGGGCATGGTCGATCCCGACACCGGACTATTGGCACGCGATGCGTTCTGGCGCGACCTGTCGAACGCCGTGAGCGATGCCGAGACACGCGGCGTCGGCCTGTCGATCGCCCGCTTCGCATTCGAGCGCGAGGTCGGCCCGCGCCTCGTAACCGATGCGGCGCGGCTGGTCGGACGTCTGGTGCGCAGCGTCGACTTCGCCTGCCGCGAAGCCGACAATTCGATCTTCGCGGTGTTCACCGAAACCGATCTGCGCGCTGCCCATGTGATCACGCGGCGCATCGCCAGCGTGCTCAAGCACACCATGCTGACGCCGGACCAGAGCGACAACCGCGTCGATCCGATGGTGACGCTGGCCACGCTGAAATCGACCGACACGCTCGACACATTAGTGGCCCGGGTCGGCGGCGCCACCCTGGTTGCGGCGAGCTAGACAGCACCCTACATTCACGGCCTAAATAAAGGGCCAGTCATGAATGTAGCCGCCAACGCGCCTTCCGCCAGCGTCGTCAAAATGCCCATCGACGTCGTGTCCGACGTGGTGTGCCCATGGTGCTTCATCGGTAAGAAGCGGCTGGAAAGCGCGCTGGCGCTCAAGCCCGACATTCCGGTCGAGGTGCGCTGGCGGCCCTACTTTCTCAACGACTGGATCCCGCGCGAAGGCATCGGCCGTGAGCAATATCTGACCACCAAATTCGGCTCGCCGGAGCGCTACAAGAGCATCGCGACCCGCGTCGCGGCGGCGGCCGCCGCCGAAGGGTTGATCTATGCGAGCGACAAGATGACCCGCCAACCCAACACCATCGACGCGCACCGGCTGATCCGCTGGGCCGGCGACAAGGCCGGCGCGATGAAGCAGAAACTGATGGATCTGTACTTCACGCAAGGCGGCGATCTGACCGACCGCGAGGTGCTGGTGCGGGCCGCGTCCGATGTCGGGCTGGACGGCAACGCCATTCGCGACAGACTGGCCGGCGACATCGACGTTGCCGAAGTCACGGCCGACGCCGAAGCCGCCAAACAGGCCGGCGTCGATGGCGTGCCGTGCTACGTATTCGGCGGCGTGCTGGCGGTGTCGGGCGCGCAGGCGCCCGAAGATCTGGCGAACGCCATCGAACGCGCGGCGGCGGACTACGCCAAACGCTATGCCGAATTAGGCGAAGCCGCGGCGGCGCGGCCGTATTGAAGGCATTACGCGTCTCCACCATTCGAATATAGATAATAACGGCGAGCTTTACCGTAGCTGACCGTACGGGGCGCAACTGCCGGATAGTTCGTAGTGAAAAGGAAAAAAGAAACCTCTTGCCTGCCGCAACCCGTGGTATAATTTTGTCGCACTTTATTTATGTATGGAGATTGCGGTGGCAGAGCCCGCTCCACAACATCAGTTTAGAACGGGCAAACTTAAAAACCTCGTCCTCTGTTTGGATGGCACTTGGAATTCGGACGACGGCCAAGAGATCACGAACATCGTACGAATTAGGGACCTGGTTGACCCTAAATTCCGCGAAAAGGATAAGGATGAAGTCGTTACCCAACGCGTCTATTATGACACGGGGGTCGGCACTGGTCTGCGCTGGGCTGACAAGTTTGTCGGAGGCGTTTCTGGAGCAGGGCTCGAACAAAATGTTCGGCAGGCTTATCGATTCCTATCGCAATTCTACAGCCCTGGAATTGAAATTTACATCTTCGGCTTCTCCCGAGGCGCGTTCACCGCACGCAGTGTCGCCGGTTATATCGGCGCCGCGGGACTTCTCATGCCGGAGTTCTGCACGCATCAAAATGAGGAGAAGGCCTGGTCGCTGTATCGGACTCCGCCGGGTGATCGGTACCCTTCCGAAATCTGCGAGTTGAGGCGCCTCACCTTCCCGGATGTACGAATAAAATGTCTTGGCGTCTTTGACACCGTAGGCGCTCGGGGCATTCCGACAGAGCTTCTAAAGCTCAGGAACCGCCGACGTTACGGATTTCATGACGTTACCCTCGGAGCAAATGTCGATCACGCCCTGCATGCCCTGGCGATCGATGAATTGCGCGGTCCATTCGGCGCGAGCGTGTGGCAGTATCCCAATCACAAGAACAATATTAGCGTCGAGCAGGTGTGGTTCCCCGGCGTCCACGCCAATATTGGCGGCGGATATCCGGATAGCGCCATGTCAGATATCGCACTGGAATGGATGCTTTCCAGGACAGAAGCGAAAGGATTGGGACTTAAACTTGTCGACGATTGGCGATTGGGCTTTTCGCTCCCCAATCCGCTGGGCAGGGTCTACGAGTCTCGCTCGGTTCTTTACACGGCAAGCCGAATTTGGCCGCAGGTCAGGGTGATCAATCAGACGGTCCCTGAGATCAAGACAAGGCACCGACTGTCGCGTCTAGCGCCGCACGCGGTCCCTCTGGGCGAAAGTCTGCATTGGAGCGCGCTCAACAGATGGACAACCTCGGTATCAAAACCTGACGCTGTGCAACGATATGCTCCCGAAAATATGATTGCTGCGATCGACGCCTTGTTTGAGCCGGTGTCGCCTAAAAGGCTGTCGATCATTGGCACGGAGGGCAAGCCTCTCGATTGGTATCGCGACGCGACAGATCGTGCCGAATTCGCCGCGTTGCTGCCGCCCGCCTATCAGACGAAGATGACGGGAGCACTGGCGATATGGAACAGTGCCGGTGTTGACATGAGCTCGTTTCTGGACACTTCACGGCCGCACGTATCTCCGGTCGCTGTGCGCTCGCAAACGATGATCTGAGTATCGAATACGAAGCATGGTCTCGTATCCGATGTGCGCCGATCGCCGAGTTCGGTGAAACCACGGCAGCGCGGCCTTGTTGATTTTCGGCTTTCGCTCGGCCGGATGTTAGGCCGCGCGGATATTGCCGAGGAACTTGCCGACCTCGATGCTGAGCCGCTCGGCCTGCCGCGACAGGTCCGACGCCGAGGTTAGAACTTCCGTGGACGACGCGCTGGTTTCGGCCGTGGCCGCTGCGACTAAACCGATATTGCCAGATACTTCCAACGTGCCTTCAGCCGCCTGGGCGATATTGTGCGACATTTCGCCCGACGCCACCTCGCGCTGCTGAACCGAGACGGCGATGGCCGCGGCGATCTGGTTCATCCGCTTGATGGTGTCGGCGATCCCGTCGATGGCTTCGGCGGAATCCGACGTGGAGTTTTGAATCTCGGCGACCTGCTCCGAGATCTGCTGGGTCGCCTGCGTGGTCTGATTGGCCAGCGCCTTGACTTCATGGGCAACCACCGCGAAGCCTTTGCCGGCCTCGCCGGCACGGGCGGCCTCGATCGTTGCGTTCAGCGCCAAAAGGTTGGTCTGGCTGGCGATGCTGGTGATGATGGCGACGACGTCGCCGATCTTCTGGGCGACGTGCGACAGCCGGCGAACCTTCTCGATAGTTTGATCGGCCCGCCCTACGGCCTCGTCGCTGATCGTTACCGCGCTCGCCACCTGGTGGCCGATCTCCTGCATCGAGGACGACAGCTCTTCCGAAGCGGCCGAGACGGTCTTGACGCTGACCGAGCATTGCTCGGCGGCGGCCGCTATCGCGTTGGATTGGCTGGACACCGCTTCGATCGCCGCCGTCATCTTCTGTGCGACGGACTGGAGTTGCCCCGCCGCCGACGACACCCCGGTCGCGATGCCGCCGACAGCGGTCTCGAAGTCATTCGCTATCTTGGCCGTGAAATCACGGCGTTCCTGTTCGTTGGTGGACTTGAGCGCTTCCTGCTCGCCGCGCAAACGCTCTGTGTCGATCATGTTGGTGCGGAACACCTCGACGGCGGCGACCATCTCGCCGATCTCGTCGCGCCGGCTGGTGGCGGCGGCGACGGCCGACAGATCGCCGTCGATCAGCCGGCGCATCATCGCTGTGACCATCGTGATCGGGCCGCTGACCCGGAATTGCACGATGACAAAACCAAACAGGCCGAACAAGACGGCGACGACAAATACGGCCGAATAGATCAGCAGGCTGCGATGCGCCGCGGCCAGCGCGCCCACCGCGCGCTGCTCGGTCGCGTTCAGCGCGGCACTCGACACCGCGGCCACGTCATCGGTCGCGGCAAGCGAAATCCTCGTCAGCTCTTCACCCGATATCGGGGCCGGCTTGCCGTTGGCGAGGGCCTCCACGACGGCATTGCGGATCTTGTGGTAGGAGCCGAACGCTTGATCGTTGGCAGTCTTAATTGCCTTGCCGACATCGTCCGGGAAGCCGGCGCGGGCGTTGAGCTCCATCACGACCGACCAACTTACCTCGGCGCGGGCGCGTAGCTCGATGATCTTGGCCTGGGCTTGCGGCGTCAATTTGCCGATGTTGGTCCCTTCGATGAGAAGCGTGCGCTCCAGGCCGATGCCGTCACGGGCCAGCCACGCGAGTTGCTTGACTTCCATCAACTCGCCGGTTTCGGCGTCGGTCATCCGGGCTTTCTCGCCCAGCACGACGGCCATTTTCTCCAGCCGGTCGACGACATCGGTCATCGTCGCGTTGAACGTCATGGCGAAGCCGTTGGGGCGCTCGCTCAGCGGCTGGCGCAGCCCGGCATCGACGGCGCCCCGCTGCGCAATCATCTTGTCAATGCTGGCGCGCAAACCGGAAAACACCGCGACATCGGCGCCGACGCAGTCGACCTTGGCGCAGACCTCCAGCAATTCCGTCAAAGCCGGGTCGGCGGTAGCGCGCAGTTTGGCCACCAAAGTGAGGAAAGAGGCCGGTGCAGGCCCCTGCGCTTGCAGCGCCAACCGCGTCGGCCCGCGCTCCGATCGCAGGTTCTGCATGGCCACAAAGACGGTATTGCCGGCCCGGGCGATGCTGACGATCTGTTCGCTCTCGGCGCGCTTGCGATACGCCCCATGGATGGGGATCGCCAGGGCGCCGATAATGATGACGATCAGAACGCCGAACAGGGCACGGAGCGTGGCGCTGATTTTCAGAGAGCGAAAAGACCGCGCCATGCGACACCCTGGTTCACTGAGGGGGGTCTCAACGAGATACAGCCCCCCACGACTGAACGGGACAGTTGCACAGAAAAGATTTACGTCGTGCTAATGCTACCTCTTCGTCGCCCACAATGATACCGTGGCGGGCAGCGCAGCGAAAATGATCGCGCATTAATTCACGCCGTGCGGCCGCCGAGCGACGGGTGACGCTCAATAATTCTCCGGCACGTAGAGTTCGTCCGGCAGCACCTTGCGCTCGTAGTTCGGATTGAACACCCGCTCCGGCAAGGTGATCGGATCGTGCGGCACGTCTTCGTACGGCACCTGGCCAAGCAGGTGCTGGATGCAGTTGAGCCGAGCCCGCTTCTTGTCATTGCCTTCGACGATCCACCACGGGGCTTCCGGAATATTGGTGCGCTCGAACATCTCTTCCTTCACGCGGGTATAGTCTTCCCAGCGCGCCCGCGATTGCAGGTCCATCGGGCTCAGCTTCCATTGCTTGATCGGATCGTGGATCCGCATCAGGAAGCGGCGTTGTTGTTCTTCGTCGGTGATCGAGAACCAATACTTGACGAGCTTGATGCCGGAGCGGACCAGCATGCGTTCGAACTCGGGCACGTCGTTGAAGAACTGCTCGACCTGCGTCGGGTTCGCGAAGTTCATCACCCGCTCGACCCCGGCGCGGTTGTACCAGGAGCGGTCGAACAGCACGATCTCGCCAGCGGCCGGCAGATGCGGCACATAACGCTGGAAGTACCATTGGGACCGTTCGCGTTCGGTGGGCGCCGGCAATGCGACGGTGCGACAGACTCGGGGATTGAGACGCTGCGAGATCCGCTTGATGGCGCCGCCCTTGC
>JAQGJU010000154.1 GCA_028290465.1 Xanthobacteraceae bacterium
CGTGTTCGGCGAGATCATGACCTTCAAGCGCCTGCTGGCCGCGACCACCGAGCCGAAGCAGCGCAAGGCGCTGTTGGCCGGCAAGGTCGAGGACATGATCAACACCGTGGTGCGCCAGATCGCGTTCTATACGTTCGAGCGTAAGATCCACACCGAGCGCAAAACCGGCGAATTGACCGCCGAGCGCATCGGCGAACTATGGCTGGAAGTACAACGTGAAAGTCTGGGCCCGGCGATTGAGCTCAAGCCCGGCTACGAGACGTTCTGGGCCTATATCGGCCACTTCATCCATTCGCCGTTCTATGTGTACGCCTATGCGTTCGGCGATTGCCTGGTGAACTCGCTCTATGCGGTCTACGAAAAATCGCATGAGGGCTTCGCCGACCGCTATCTGGCGATGCTGTCGGCCGGCGGCACCAAGCATCACTCCGATCTGCTGAAACCTTTCGGCCTCGATGCCCGCGATCCGGCATTCTGGAGCGGCGGACTGTCGGTGATCGACGGCATGATCACCGAACTCGAGGCGCTGGAAGGCAAGCGCTGAGAAAGAACTCGGCCGGCTATTTCATGGCGGCCAGCGCTGACGATACCGCCAGCAGATCCGCCTGTACTTTTTCGTCCTTGTTGCCGTTGCGGGCCTGCGCCAGCAGTGTCAGCAACTCGGTGCGATTCTCCGCGTTGGATAGTTGGATCCAGTCGCCAAGCGTCGTGCGCAACGCCGCCGCGACCAGCCGTGCATTTTCCGGTTTCGGCCCGCCGCCGATGAAAGTCACGGCGCCCGACACCGTCTGCATGTAGCCCGCGCGCATCCGCGCCAGTCCATTCTGCCGGACCGTCGAATTGCGTTCGCTTTCGGGCAATGTCTCGAAGAAGGCCGACGCGGCGCCGGTTGTGCGCGGCATGATAAACAGCAAGAACTCCATCGCGACCGAGATCTCTTTCTCGTTGCGTTGCAGATTGGCTGCCACGACAGATTCCTGCGGCGCACCTGGCTCGCTGCCGAACAGCAAAAGCTGCTGATAGGCCGAGGATGTGGCGGTCAGCCATTCCAGCAGCCAGGGCACATCCTTCGCGGTGACAGGCGGCAGCGCGAGCAACGCCTTGGCGTTGAAGATCCGCCCGAACGGCTCGGCGACCGGAGGCTTGGCGATTTCCAGCGGCGCTTTGGCCGTCGCCAACTCGCTCAAGCGAAGCGTCAGGGTCTTTCCGGCCTCGGCGGCCGCCAGTGATAGGCGCGGCCCATCCTGGGCGAGCGCCGGTACCGCGAGCAGAGCCAGGCACAGCGCAACGATCGGCCAGTGACGCATGGGGTTTTCCTGCGGTTGTTTGTCTCAGAAGGATCACATGGCGTGGGGCGGCAGGCCAGCGGGGCGCTGCTGAAGAGCGATAGTGGCTGTTGTACATATTGTACAACGCCAAGAAATGTTATACACTTTGTACAACGTCCGGAGGCTCATATGAAAATCGAGATCAAGAAGATCGGTAATTCGACCGGTCTTATTCTGCCGAAAGAAATGCTGTCGCGGTTGCGCCTCGACCAGGGCGATTGGCTGTTCGTGACTGAGATGGCCGATGGTGGCATTCAGTTGAGCCCCTACGACCCGACCTTTGAGAAGGGCATGAAAGTCGCCGAGAAGGCGATGAAGACTTATCGGAACGCTCTTGCAGAGTTGGCCAAGTGAGCGAGCCGATTTGGCTACCGATCGAACTTGTCCTGGCCATCCACGAACGGCAATTGCGGGAGCACGGCGGACCGCCGGGCGTCCGCGATCTAGGAGCGCTGGAATCCGCGCTTGGCCGGCCGGTCAACCGCTGGGCGTATGAGGCTGCCGATTTGGCTCAATTGGCGGCTGCCTACGCATTCGGAATCGCCAAGAACCATCCGTTCATCGACGGCAACAAGCGCACCGCACTGCTCGCGCTTGTGACGTTTCTCGGACTCAACGACATCGACTTTGTCGCGGACGAAGCCGAAGCGGTGGTGATGATCCGCGGTCTCGCCGCCGGTGAGATCGGCGAAGTCGCATTGGCCCGTTGGATCGCCGACAACTGGCCGAAGGCCTGAACGCCTTTCACCGCGCCGCCTTCGCGCCTAGATGATGCGCTGTGGTGTCTGCCCCGCCGGCGAGGAACTCTGCATTGGACGATAAGGAAAAGAACCGTCTGTCGGCCCGCGCCTCGCGCTATGCGCGGGTCGGCGCCAATGTCGGCGGCGTCGCGATGCGCATGGCCGGCGCAAGGCTGATGGGGCGCGGACATGACAGCGCCGGCAACGCGGCCGACATCGCGTCCGCGCTCGGCAACCTCAAGGGACCGATCATGAAGGTCGCCCAGCTGCTGGCGACGATTCCGGATCTGCTGCCGGCCGAATACGCCGCCGAACTCGCCACCTTGCAGAGCCAGGCGCCGCCGATGGGCTGGGCCTTCGTGAAGCGCCGCATGGCGGCCGAACTAGGCCTCGGCTGGGAAAGGAAATTCGCCAGCTTCGAGCATCGTCCAGCCGCCGCCGCCTCGCTCGGTCAGGTGCACCGCGCGACCGCGCATGACGGAGCCTTGCTGGCCTGCAAGTTGCAATATCCGGACATGCAGTCGGCGGTCGAAGCCGACCTGAAGCAGTTGGGGTGGCTGTTCGCGATCCGCAGCCGCATGGACGTCGCGATCGACACCAGCGAAATCGCGCAGGAGATCGGCGAGCGGCTGCGCGAGGAACTCGATTATCGGCGCGAGGCCAAGCACGCCGCCCTATATGGCGCGATGCTGCGTGACGCCGAGACGGTGCGGGTGCCGAAGGCCCGGCCGGAATTGTCGACCGGGCGGCTGCTCACGCTCGATTGGCTGGAAGGCAACAGGCTGCTCGATCACAAGGACGCCGATCTCGAAACCCGCAATCGCCTCGCGCAGGCGATGTTCACCGCATGGTGGTTTCCGTTCAGCCGTTTCGGCGTCATTCACGGCGATCCGCATCTCGGCAACTACACCGTGTTCAGCGACGAGGCCGGTGTGCCCGGCGGCATCAACCTGCTGGACTATGGCTGCGTGCGGATTTTTCCGCCGAGCTTCGTCGGTGGCGTGGTCGATCTTTATAACGGTTTGTTGCGCGGCGACGACGATCTGGTGGTGCACGCCTACGAGACCTGGGGCTTCAAAAAACTGTCCCGCGAGTTGATCGACGTGCTGAACATCTGGGCGAAGTTCATCTACGGCCCGCTGCTCGACGACCGCGTGCGCTCGATCGCTGATGGCGTGAAGCCGGCCGAGTACGGACGGAGGGAAGCGTTCCGGGTGCATCAGGCGCTCAAGCAAAAGGGCCCGGTCACGGTGCCGCGCGAGTTCGTGTTCATGGACCGGGCGGCGATCGGGCTCGGCGCTGTGTTCCTGCACCTGCGGGCCGAGCTGAATTTCTTTCGCCTGTTCAATGAGGCGATCGAGGACTTTGCGGTGGCGAAAGTAGCGGCCCGGCAGCAGGCCGCGCTCACCGAAGCCGGGCTTTTGTAGCGGATTTTACCCGCCATTTAGGCCCGGAAACGGCTCGCCGCCGTTGCCCTTGCGGAACATTTGCGCTACCCCTCAGCCAGTCAACATTTGGGCTTTGAGGATCACGATGGCCGATCACGGCGAAGTGGAATACGCAACCGCGCAAGGCAACGACTACCGGGAACACGAAGGCACCTATGCGTTCTTCATCCGGCTGGCGACCTACGGAACGCTGCACGTTATTGCCATCGTCATCGGACTGGCGATCGGCGGCACCACCGGCCACTGGCTGGTTTCGCTGGGTCTGTTTATTTTTGCGACCATCGCGGCGCTGATTGGCCTCGCCACCGATACCAAGTGGCCGAGCTTTGCCGTGGTGGTGGCAGGACTGTTGGCGCTTCTGGCCGTAAGTCACTAACCCCCTATTTGGCCTGCCCTGTTAGGCCGGCGTCCGCCTTTTTCGGCGGTCTCGCCAGTCGGGAGACGACGTGAATGCGTATTGCCATACCTCGTGAGAGCGATGCCGGCGAACCTCGGGTCGCGGCCACTCCCGACACCGTGAAGAAGATGAAAGCGCTCGGTGCCGACGTCGTCGTCGAGCCGGGCGCCGGCATGAAGTCCGGCATTCTCGATGCCGACTATCAGGCGGTCGGCGCCACTGTTGCCGCCGACGCCGTGAGCGGCGCCGACATTGTGCTCAAGGTACGCCGGCCGACCGCGACCGAGCTTGGCGCCTACAAAAAGGGCGCGCTGGTGTTCGCGATCATGGACCCGTACGGCAACGACGCCGCGCTGAAAGCGATGGCCGATGCCGGCATCACCGCGTTCGCGATGGAACTGATGCCGCGCATTACGCGCGCGCAGGTGATGGACGTGCTGTCCAGCCAGGCCAATCTCGCCGGCTATCGCGCGGTGATCGACGCCGCCAGCGAATTCGGCCGCGCGATGCCGATGATGATGACGGCGGCCGGCACCGTGCCGGCGACCAAGGTATTTGTGATGGGCGTCGGCGTTGCCGGCCTGCAGGCGATCGCGACCGCGCGCCGCATGGGCGCCGTGGTGACGGCGACCGATGTGCGGCCCGCGACGAAAGAGCAAGTTGAAAGCCTCGGCGCCAAGTTCGTCGCCGTCGAGGACGACGAGTTCAAGCAGGCCGAGACCGCCGGCGGCTACGCCAAGGAAATGTCGAAAGAGTATCAGGCCAAGCAGGCCGCTCTGGTCGCCGAGCACATCAAGAAGCAGGACATCGTGATCACCACGGCCTTGATCCCCGGCCGTCCGGCGCCGCGTCTGATCTCCAAGGAGATGGTCGCGTCGATGAAGCCGGGCTCGGTGCTGGTCGATCTCGCGGTCGAGCGCGGCGGCAATGTCGAAGGCGCCGAAGCCGGCAAGATCGCCGACGTCAATGGCGTGAAGATCGTCGGCCATCTCAACGTGCCGGGCCGGATCGCGGCTTCGGCCTCGATGCTGTATGCGCGCAATCTGATGGCGTTCCTCGACATCCTGATCGACAAGACGACCAAGACGCTCGACGTCAAATGGGACGACGACATCGTCAAGGCCACGGCACTCACCCGCGACGGCGCCGTGGTGCATCCGAACTTCCAGCCGAAGACGGCAGCCTAGGAGAGCCAACATGGATCATATCGCCCAGGCCGTGGATCCGTTCGTGTTCCGGCTGTCGATTTTCGTTCTCGCCGTGTTCGTCGGCTATTACGTGGTGTGGGCGGTGACGCCAGCACTGCATACGCCGCTGATGTCGGTCACCAACGCGATCTCGTCGGTGATCGTGGTTGGTGCGCTGCTGGCGGTTGGCGTGCCGACGATCGAATCCGGATCGTTTTGGGCGCGCTTCTTCGGCCTGATCGCGCTGATCTTCGCCTCGATCAATATCTTTGGCGGCTTCCTGGTCACGCAGCGCATGCTGGCGATGTATCAGAAGAAGAAAAAGTGAGCGCGTCATGACCGCCAATTTCGCCGCTGTTCTCTATCTCGTCGCCGGTGTGCTGTTCATCCTGGCGCTGCGCGGACTGTCGAGCCCGGCCTCCAGCCAGCGCGGCAACCTGTTCGGCATGATCGGCATGACCATCGCGGTCGTGACCACGCTGGCCGCGCATCCGCCGGCCGGCTTCTGGGCCTGGGCTCTGGTGGTGATCGGCATCGCGGTCGGCGGCGGCATCGGCGCCACCATCGCGCGCCGGGTGCCGATGACCTCGATGCCCGAACTGGTCGCGGCGTTCCATTCGCTGGTCGGCATGGCGGCGGTGCTGGTCGCGGCGGCCGCCTATTATGCCCCCCGCGCGTTCGACATTGGCGCACCGGGCGCCATCGCCAAAGCGACGCTGGTCGAAATGTCGATTGGCGTCGCGATCGGCGCCCTGACGTTCACGGGCTCGGTGATCGCGTTCCTGAAATTATCCGGCCGCATGAGCGGCTCGCCGATCCTGCTGCCGTTCCGCCATGTCATCAACATCGCGCTGGTGCTGGCGCTGGTGTTCTTCATCTACGGCTTCGTGGTGTCGCAGAGCGCCATCGACTTCTGGCTGATCACGGTGCTGGCGCTGGTGCTCGGCGTGTTGATCATCGTGCCGATCGGCGGCGCCGACATGCCGGTCGTAATCTCGATGCTGAACTCGTATTCCGGTTGGGCAGCGGCCGGCATCGGCTTCACGCTCGGCAACTCGGCGCTGATCATCACCGGCGCGCTGGTCGGCTCGTCCGGCGCGATCCTGTCCTACATCATGTGCAAGGGTATGAACCGTTCGTTCATCTCGGTCATTCTCGGCGGCTTCGGCGGCGAAGTGGCGGGACCGGCGGCCGGCGGCGAACAGCGTCCGGTCAAGCTCGGCTCGGCCGAGGACGCGGCCTTCATCATGAAGAACGCCCAGAAGGTCATCATCGTGCCGGGCTACGGCATGGCGGTGGCGCAGGCCCAGCACGCGCTGCGTGAACTCGCCGACCATCTGAAGAAGGAAGGCGTTGAGGTGAAGTACGCCATTCACCCGGTCGCCGGCCGCATGCCGGGCCACATGAACGTGCTGCTGGCCGAGGCCAATGTGCCGTATGACGAAGTGTTCGAACTCGAGGACATCAATTCGGAATTCGCGCAGGCCGACGTCGCCTTCGTGATCGGCGCCAACGACGTGACCAACCCGGCCGCCGAGGAGGACAAGTCCTCGCCGATCGACGGCATGCCGGTGCTCCAGGTCTGGAAAGCCGGCACCGTGATGTTCATCAAGCGTTCGCTGGCGTCCGGCTATGCCGGCATCGACAACACGCTGTTCTACCGCGACAACACGATGATGCTGCTCGGCGACGCCAAGAAGATGACCGAGACCATCGTCAAGTCGATGTAGTGGCGCTCGCTCAACGAGCACAAGTTGAGCAGTTACGATTTTGATGCCCGGCCTTGTGCCGGGCATTTTCTTTTGAGGCGTGCCTGAGAGAAAAAGCGCGCATGACCGTGTTGAAATGGCTGCTTCTATTGGGGCTGTGCGGTTACGGCGCGGTCGTGCTGCTGGTCTATGTCGCACAGCGCACCATCCTATATCCGTCGCCGGACCCGGCGCGCATGTCGCCGGAACAGGCCGGCTTTCCGCAAGCGCAGGAAATCGTTCTCGACAGGCCTGACGGCGCCAAGATCATCCTCTGGCATGTGCCGCCGCGCGACGGCAAAAAGATCGCGCTGTTCTTTCACGGCAATGGCGAGGTGCTGGCTTGGCGCGTGCCGCGCTTTCGCGAACTGACCGCGGACGGCACCGGCCTCGTCGCATTGTCGTTTCGCGGCTATGGCGGCTCGACCGGACGCCCAAGCGAGGCCGCGTTGATCGAAGACGGCGCAGCCACTTACGCCTTCGCGGCCGAGCGCTACCCGACGAACCGCATCGTGCCGTGGGGGTATTCGCTCGGCAGCGGTGTCGCGGTCGCGATCGCGGCAAGCCAGCCGGTCAACAGATTGGTGCTCGAAGCGCCGTACAGTTCGACTGTCGATGTCGCGGCGGCTGTGTTTTGGTATCTGCCGGTACGCTGGTTGATGAAGGACACGTTCCGCTCCGACCTGCGCATCGCGCAGGTCAAGGTGCCGTTGCTGGTGCTGCATGGCGCGCGCGACGGTGTGGTGCCGATGCGTTTCGGCGAACGGCTTTACGCGCAGGCCAATGAGCCGAAACGCATGGTGCGGTTTCCGGATGCCGGCCATACCGATCTCGATGCGTATGGCGCGATGGCGGTGGCGCGGCAATTTCTCGGCGAGTGATCTCGCCCTCGTTAAAACCACCAGAAATCTCCAGCCAAAGATCTCCACTATACGATTTTCGAAATCCGACGATGATCCGGCCGCATTGAGCGCGGAGATGCCGCGCGGCAGGGAACTCAAGATGATGATCAACGGAACAGTTTTTCGCGGCGGGTTGACGGTCGGCGTGCTCACCGCCGGGTTTGTGTTGCTGATGTCGGCGACCGGGAATGCCCGCGACCCGGGCTTCGGCGTCGGGCGTCCCGGCCCAGGCGTCGGTTATGGTTATCCGGGCGTCGGCGCGCCGGTCTATGCGTTGCCGCGCGGTTGCGCCGTCGTCTACGTCAATGGCGTGAAGGTCTGGCGTTGCGGCCGCGTGGTCTATCGCCCGGTGGTGCAGGCCGGGCGGACGGTCTACGTCGTGGTGCCGTGACGGCTGATCGCAAAGCGTTCGTATACGCGCCTCCGGAATTCCTTTCCGGGGGCGAAGTTCTTTAGCTGAGCATGATCTTTTCCGAAAACCGGTTCCCAGTTTTCGGGATCATGTCCTAAGATCGTTCAATCGAAAGTTTGATACGTCTCGCCGAACTTGCCGCCGACGCGGGCGAAGCCGGCTTTCGCCGCCTCATAGCCCTGATTGATGTTCAGCGCGCGCGCGTAGGAGCCGGCGGCCTTGTTCTTGTCGCCGAGCCGTTCATAGGCAAGGCCGCGGCTGGTCCAGGCCTGCACGTTCTGCGGATCGACCAGCACCGCGTCGTCGAGATCGCCGGCCGCCGCCTTGAAGTCATTGATCGCCAAATAGCTCAGGCCGCGCGCCACATAGGGCTCGGCCTTCTGCTGCGACAGGCCGACCGCGGTCGAGAAGTCGTCGATCGCGAACTGGTACTGCTTCTGGCTCTGATACAATAGGCCGCGATTGTAATAGGCCTCGGCGTTGTCCGGCCGAATCGAGATCGCCTTGTTGAAATCGGTCAGCGCCTGCATCAACTGGCCGCGCTGGCGCGCGATGATGCCGCGGCCGAGATGCGCGGCCGCGTAGGCCGGATCGATCGAGATCGCCTTGTTGTAATCGCTCAGCGCCTGATCGAGCTTGTTGGTCTGGCGATAGACCAGGCCGCGATTGGCATAGGCCTGCGCGTATTGCGGATCGATGCTGACGGCTTTGTTGAAGTCGGCCAGCGCTTCGTCATAGCGCCCGGCTTGGCCGAGCACCGAGCCGCGCATGTTGTAGGCCTGCGGATCGCTCGGATTTTTCTGCACCACCTCGGTCAGCGACGAGATGTTGGCCGGCGAGGTGCTATAGGCCGTGTCCTGCGATTCCGGCGCGCCGCCGGTGCCCATGGTCTGGCAACCGGCCAGCGCCAGCGCCACAAACGCGCCAGCGGCAACGAAGCGGAGGCGCTCCGGTCGGCTGCGGCGGGGCCGTTGGGTCATGGGACGTTCCACCCTTGCGCGGACTGATCGGCCGCGATGGTCCCGTGTTCAGCGCGCGAATGCGGCGAAGGTAGGACGTTAGAGTCCGCAGAACTCGATACCGGGTCTCAGAAACGCCAACGCGGGCCGCAAAGGGCCCGCGCCAACACATCACATACAAAACCGATCAGAAGCGGCGCGGCGCGGCGCTGCGGCCGCCAGCACCCGGGCCGCCCGGACCGGCGGCGCCCGGTATTACGCGCGGCTTCATCGGCAGCAGGCCTTCGCGCTGCAGCTTCTTGCGGGCCAGCTTGCGGGCGCGGCGGATCGCCTCGGCCTTTTCGCGGGCCTTCTTTTCCGATGGCTTTTCGTAATGGCCGCGGAGCTTCATCTCGCGGAAAATGCCCTCGCGCTGCATCTTCTTCTTGAGCGCCTTGAGAGCCTGGTCGACATTGTTGTCGCGAACGAGAACCTGCACGCGTTATCCTCTTCGAAGCCGCTTGGCGGTGAATGGCTGGGTCAAAGGCCGACAGGCAGCCTTCGGAGTTGGGGGCATTTAACAGACGTGGCGCGAAAAGTCCACAATAGTGCGGACTTTTCGGTACGACCCTGAAGGGGTCATTCCTCCGGGGTCACCAGGGTGACATGGCCCATTTTTCGGCCGGGCCGCATCCCGGCCTTGCCGTATAAGTGCACCCCCGCGCCCGGCACCGTGAGCCATTTGCCGTAATCGGCGGCCTCGTCGCCGATCAGGTTGAGCATTTCAATCCGGCCATGGCGGACCGGCTTGCCGAGCGGCCAGCCGGCCACCGCCCGGATATGCTGCTCGAACTGCGAAATCGAGGCGCCATCGAGGGTCCAGTGCCCGGAATTGTGCACCCTTGGGGCGATTTCGTTGACCAGCACGGTGTGACCGGCGCCGTCAGGCACGACGAACATCTCGACCGCCAGTACGCCGACATAGTCGAACGCTTCGGCGAGAGTCGCCGCGATTCGGCGGGCCTCGGCGCCCACGGTGTCGGAAATCGCCGCCGGAACCTTGGAAACCTTCAGGATATGGTCACGGTGCTGGTTTTCGGTCACGTCGAAGCATTCGATCTGGCCGTCGCGGGAGCGGGCGGCGACCACGGAAATCTCCCGCTCGAACGGCACGAACGCTTCCAGGATCGACGGCTGGCCGCCGACCTCAAGCCAGGCCGCCTGCGGATCGGTGCCGTCGCGCAGCGTCGTCTGGCCCTTGCCGTCATAGCCAAAGCGGCGGGTCTTGAGCACCGCCGGCCGTCCGGTCGCCTCGAGCGCCGCCGGCAGCGCGTCCGCTGTGTCAACCGGGGCGAAGCGCGCCGTGCCGATGCCGAGCCCGGCCACGAAGGTCTTCTCCCGCAGCCGGTCCTGGGTGATGGCCAGCACATGGGGATCGGGCAGCACCGGCCGGCGGGCCGACAGAAAGGTCGCGGTCTCGGCCGGCACGTTCTCGAATTCATAGGTCACGACATCGACATCGGCCGCGAATCGGTCGAGCGCGTCGGTATCGGT
Organism: Xanthobacteraceae bacterium; assembly: GCA_028290465.1. Lineage (GTDB taxonomy): Bacteria > Pseudomonadota > Alphaproteobacteria > Rhizobiales > Xanthobacteraceae > FEB-22. Next base: position 10,655 of record JAQGJU010000154.1, read on the forward strand.
GTAGTCATGCACGCTGACCCGGTGCACCACGTCGAACGCCGGCGAATCGGGGCTTGGGCTGAACACATGGCACTTCAGGCCGAGCCGCGCGGCGGCGAGCGCCAGCATGCGGCCAAGCTGGCCGCCGCCCAGAATACCGATGGTGGCGCCGGGCTTGAGCGGCTCGAACTTGGCGGTCACGCGCCGCCCTCGGGCCGTTCGGCGACCGATTCGGTCTGGCGCGCGCGCCACGCCGCCAGCCGCTCGGCCAGCGCATCGTCGGTGAGCGCCAGCACACTGGCGGCCAGGAGAGCCGCATTGGTTGCGCCGGCCGGACCGATCGCCAGGGTGCCGACCGGAATGCCGGGCGGCATCTGCACGATCGAATACAGCGAATCGACGCCCGACAGCGCCTTCGATTCGACCGGCACGCCGAACACCGGCAGCGCGGTCATCGAGGCCGTCATGCCGGGCAGATGCGCGGCGCCGCCGGCCCCGGCGATGATGATCTTGAAGCCGGCCGCCTTGGCGCCCTTGGCGAACGCATAGAGCCGTTCGGGCGTGCGGTGGGCCGATACGATGCGGGCGTCATGACCGACGCCGAGCGCGTCGAGCGTATCGGCGGCATGTTTCATGGTGGGCCAGTCGGATTGACTGCCCATGATAATCGCAACCGGCGTGCTTGCCATCGGGTCCCCGCAACACGAGGCGCGTGCCCCGCAAAAGCAAGCGGCGGATTATAGGTCCGGGCTCTTGTGTGGCAAGCCGGAACGGCCGGGTATTCCTAGTGTCCCGATTCCGAAGCCGCCGTGCCGTGCTGCATCCCCTGAGGCGAACTTCGGAATCAAAGGGACACTAGCAAGCTAACGTTTCTAGTGTGGTTTTGGATTTGAAGTTCGCCTGCGAGCCGCCGCGATAAAAGGGGCGAACTTCAAATCCACCACACTAGGCGATTTCAGCGTCTTAATTTGTCACATGGTGAGCGTTTTCTTAACGCGAACCGGATTACTTCGTCTGAAGCGCTTTAACGACGAGTTCTTAGTGGCCAAGCCCAATCCCGAAAGCCCAAAACTGCGCACCGCGAGGCCGCCTCGCGTGACGCCTCAATTGGCCGCCGGCCGTTCGGCCGGGCCGGCTGACGTCCGAATCGTGCGGTCCCCCGGCTCGGCGCTGGCCAAGCGGCTGGCCGATGAAGTCGCGCGGCTGGCCGCCGAACTCGCGGCCGCCAAGGCCGAGATCGCCACCCTGTCGGCCAGGGCCGAGCGGGACCCGCTGACTGACGTATTCAACCGGCGCGGCTTTGCTCGCGAATTGGAGCGCTCGCTGGCCTATGCGCGGCGCTACGGCACCCCGGCGGCGTTGGTCTACCTCGATCTCGATGCGTTCAAGCCGGTCAACGACCGCTATGGCCACGCGGCCGGCGATGTCGTGTTGCGGCAGGTCGCCGCGGCCCTGACGTTGAGCGTGCGCGGCTCGGACGTGGTGGCGCGGCTTGGCGGCGACGAGTTCGCGGTACTGATGTGGAATATTTCGCCGGCCGATGCCCGGGCCAAGGCGGCCGCGATAGAGACGCAGATCGAACAGGCGACCGCCGGACTGGAAGCGATGGGTGTCGGAGCTTCGGCCGGCATGACCATGCTGGAGGCGGAGGATTTGCCCGCCGACGTGCTGGCCCGCGCCGACGCGGCGATGTACGCCCGCAAGGCCGCGCGACGACGCAAGTAACTCGGGCGCCGGTAACTACGTAGCTGACGACCCAAGCCGCCTCGAAGTTAGGCGATGATGTCGGGGGTCAGTTGATCTTCGACGAACTGGATGAGGTCGCGCAGGTACAATTTTCGCTTCTTCAGCCGCTGCACCTGCAACACGTCGGAGCCCGGCGAATCCTGCAGCGCGGCAATGGCGGCGTCGAGATCCCGGTGCTCCTGGAGGAGACGCGCCAACTGCGCCCGGAACTCCTGCTCTTCTTCTTTGGTCATGGCCGCCGTTCGCTTGCGACCCGCCGGTATTGCTTGGCCGTCGGTCACGCTAATATGCTGATCACTATTGCGTTTTTCCGGCTCTGCCGCAAGAGCACGGCATAACGGTTCAGCAAGCAAGCAATTGAATTTTATGTCGCAGGGGCGTCACAAACGTCGACTTGCGGCCTTGTTGATGTAGACTATTCGAGCGAGTCAGCCATCTGACCAAGGAGGCATACCACATGTCCATGCAGTCGCATCTTGCAGCGCTCGAGCAGCGTCACCGGACGCTCGAAAGCGAACTCAATGACGCCATCATGCATCCATCGACTGACGATCTGAAAATTGCCGAGTTGAAGCGTCGCAAGTTGCTGTTGAAGGACGAAATCACGCGTCTGAGTACCGACGCCGACATGGTGCACTAGCGTTAGACGCACCTGTCGCGCCGCTCGTCATCACGGTGTACATTAGCAAACCGCCGGCTTCGTTTCCGAAGCCGGCGGTTTTTCATTTCAGGGTACGGTTTGAGAGTACGCGGCGGCGTCCAAACGCCGCGTGTGATCTGGCGGCGATGGGTTCCCGCGCGCCGGATCATGGGCTAAAGAACCACAAAAGAACTTCGTACAGGGAGGGGAACGATCGTGCAGACCTATTCGAAGCGCGCCATGATGAAGCTGATGATGGCGGCGACCGGCGCGGCTGCGCTGGATGCGGTGACGGCCAGCGCACAGGCGCAGGCTTGGCCATCACGGCCGATCACGCTGATCGTGCCCTATCCGGCGGGGGGCGGTGTCGACGCCATGGCACGCCTCGTTGCCGAGAAGCTGACCGCCGCGCTCGGACAGAACGTCATCGTTGAAAACAAGGGTGGCGGCGGCGGTAATATCGGCGTTCGCTTGGCCGCTCGTTCCGATCCCGATGGCCACACGCTGATGCTCGGCCATTCGGCGACGACCGCCATCAACCCGCATCTGTACAAGAATCCCGGCTACGAAACACTGAAGGATTTCGTGCCGATCGGCCTGGTCGCCGAAATGCCGGTCGCGTTGCTGGCGCATCCGACGTTTCCGGGCAAGACCGTCAAGGAAGCGATCGAAATCGCCCGCAAGGCCAACGGCGACCTTAATTTTGGGACTTCGGCGATCGGCACAGGCGGCTATATGTGCGCCGAACTGTTCAAGTCGATGGCCGGGGTCAAGATGACGCTGATTCCTTACAAGGGCACGGCGCCGATGATGAACGATCTGCTCGGCGGGCATGTGAAAGTGGCATTCGGCGTGCTGCCGCCGGCGCTCGGCAATATCGCGGCGGGAAATCTGAAGGTGCTGGCGGTGACCGGCTTGAAGCGGTGGGGCGGACTCCCGGACGTGCCAACGGCGGATGAATCCGGCCTGCCGGGCTTTGATGCCGTGTTGCGTTATGGGCTGCTGGCGCCGGCCGGCACTCCGCAGCCGATCATCGATCGGCTCAACAAGGAACTCTTGGCGCTGGTCAACACCGACGCGGTGAAGGAGCGTATCCGCCTGGAGGGCGGCGATCCCTTGACCTCGTCGCCGGCGGAACATCGCGCCGATATCGAGCGGGATAGCGCCAAGTGGGGGAAGCTGATCAAGGAGCTGAACCTGAAGGTGGAGTAGAGCAAGATCCCGAAAAGCCCGCCCTCGGACGTGATCCGGGGGCGGGAACCGGCTTCGGAAAATCTGCCCGAACAAGTTCCAGAACTTTGTTGAAGGTTTCAGGCCGAAGGCCGTGAACCCGGCTCCGGGGCGGCGCGACAACCAAGGGAGATTAACCCGGTCGCGCCGCACAGGAGCCCACCATGCCGTCGCTTTCCAAGACCTTGTTAGCGTCCTCCGCCATCGCCCTCGGCCTTCTGGCCGTGCTCGGCAGCGCCCAGGCCCAGCAGTCGAATAGCTCGGCCGTCGCCGCGGCGGTCCGTAAGATCGAGGTGATCCCGTTCAACGCAGCCCCCTCGACGCAGGTGGCCGCGGCTGCGGACCAACAGGCCGAAGCCGACGTTCCGGCCGGCGGCACCGCCGATATTCGGGCTGATGCTTCCAATGCTCCGGCCGATGCCCCGCCCAACGCCTCGCAGGATGCGCCTCCGGCCGCTGCCGCCGCGCTGGCGAGCATCGAGACCGGGTCGTCGAAGGTCGAGCCGAAGTTCATTACTTCCGATGAGGCCAAGCGCCTGAACCGCCAGCGCTATATCGAGCGCTATGAGGTCCGCTACGACAACGAGCCGAGTTACAACGAGCGTTATGTCGAGCCGCGCTACACCGAACGTTACGTCGAGCCGCGTTACGTCGAGCCGCGTTACAAAGAGCGTTATGTTGAGCCGCGCTACGTCGAGCCTCGCTACTTTGCGCCTCAATATGTTGCGCCGCGTCACTACGTCCCGCACGATACCTATACGCACCGATATCAGGCCGCGCCGAACTACGGACACACGCAGCGTCGCGTCGAGTATCGGTCGTCGCGCGGCTACTAAGACCGTATCCCGGCGGAAATCGCCAGGCTGACACATGGAGCGCCTCATCCTAATGGATGGGGCGCTCCTTTTTCTTTCAGAGGTCATGAACCCGGTCGGGCGTCGGTGTTACAAAAGGAGAAGAGATCATCCAGTCGCCCGCTAGAGCGCGTCCAGCAAAAGTGGACACCGGTTTTGCGTCCGGACACGCTCTAAATGTTTAGACAGACGCGTTTTCTCACGCGAAGTGGATTCCACTTCGCTTGAAAACGCCTTAGGAGCCAGTCATGTCCAAGAGCTTGTCGACCAAGACCTTGCTCGCTTCCTCGGCCATCGCCTTCAGCCTGTTGGTCGCGCTCAGCAGCGCCCAGGCCCAGCAGCCCACGGACCAAGAGGCCGCCCAGCAGCCTTCCCAAGAGGCCCAGCAGCCCTCGGCTGGTACGGCCCGTCAGATCGAGGTCCTTCCGGGAGCGCCTGCGCCGTCCGCGCAGCCTGAGACCGAACTGCGGGCCGGCGCTCCGACCGATGCCCCGGCCGCCGCTCAGGGGGACGTTCGGGCCGATGCCCCGGCCAATGCCCCGCAGGACGCGGCTTCGGCCAACGGCTCCCCTAACGCCCCGCAGGACGCGACCTCGGCCAACGGTTCCTCTAACGTCCCGCAGGATGCGGCCTTGGCCAATGGCTCCCCCAACGCCCCGCAGGATGCGCCCCCGGCCAACGTTGGACAGCAGCCGTCCGTCGCCGCCCCGGCGCTCACCGCGACCGCGCCGACGCAGGCCGAGCCGAAGCCCACTATCTCCGATGAAGCCAGGCGCCGGAACCGCGAGCGCTACATCGAGCGCTATGAGGCCCGCCAGTACCAGGAGCCGCGTTACAAGGAGTACTATGAGCCGCGTTACAAAGAGCGTTATGTCGCGCCTCGGTACGTTGAGCCCCGTTACGTCGAACCGCGTTACGTCGAACCGCGCCATTACGTCCCGCGCGATGGCTATTCGAACCGATATAACGGCGCGCCGAACTATGGACAGCGCGGTTACTAAAACCGAGCGCCGATCGTGAAGGCGGACATCGCGAGACCTATCTGCCGTCTATCGCACACGGAAGCCGCCCCATCCTGGATGGGGCGGCTTCATGCTTCGAGATGTGTCTGTATCGAATCTTTTCAGCGCGCCGCCGCCGCGCCGATGTCCCAGGCCTTTGCGGCATCGTTCCAAAAAATCTGGTAGCGCTGGTTCAGCGGAAGCGTACGGGTGAGGGGCGGATGGCCGGGCGTCTCTATTTGCGTCTCGAAGGCGACGCATCCCGTGCAATCGAATGACGCCGTGCCGCCACGCTCGATTTTCTGTTGTGTCCAGACGCCGTTGTTCGGCCGGATTTTGTAGCTCAGCGCCGAATTGCCGAGATTGACAATCCGAATATTGCCGCGTGACGGGATCTGCGCTGTGGCGGCTTGAATGCCGGCCATCAGCAATATGGCCGCGCCGAACAGAACGCCGCCGCTTATTATGACAGCGCGTGATCTTTTTCGGAAAACCGGCATCCGCTTTTCCGGATCACGCGCCGTGAAAAACTGATTACGCCGCGTTTCTGGCATCGTCCGGCTCCTTCGGCTTGTCGATGCTTTTGTCGGCGGTCTTCGTCGGGCCTTTTGTGCCGTTCTTGGTGGCGCTCTTGGCGCCGTTTTTTACAACGTTCTGGTGTTCTTCCCTAACGTCTTCCGCGATCTGGTCGGCGCGCGATTTGTCGGAGCGGCCCAGCAGATAACCGGCGATGGTGCCGAACAGGCCGACGGCGGGGGCGGTCTGATTATTGTCCAGGCTGCCGACCATCAGGGCCAGCGTGCCAATGATGATGATCGTGATGACAAGGTATTTGCCGACATCCTCGACCTTGTCGCTGATCCGGTTCTTCAGCAGCAGATACTCGATCACGATGATGAACATGCCGAACACGAGGATCAGCGCGGTCATCCATTCGCGATTGCCGAAGGTGCTGATCGGCACCGCGATGTTGCCGCCATCGGTCGGATTGACGGCCTGCGCCGACGACGCCGTACACAACAGGATCAGCGCGAGCGCAGGAAGAATTGCAGCCTTAGCAGCCTCAAGGGTACGCACAACGACCTCCCCTAGAATTGCTTCCTGCCGCAAATACTACTTAGGATAGTAGGCTTTCGCAATCCCCATGCGACGGGCGTGAACTGTGTGAAGAGGCGCGGCGGAGAAGCGATGTTTGCTTCAAACCGTCTTCGCCATGTCGCGCAGCTTGAACTTCTGAATCTTGCCGGTGCTGGTCTTCGGAATCTCGGCGAACACGATGGTGCGCGGCACCTTGTAGCCGGCCAGATGTGCCCGGCAGTGCGCGATGATGTCTTCCGCGGTCGCGGTCTGGCCGGGCTTGAGTTCGACGAAGGCGCAGGGCGTCTCGCCCCATTTGTCGTCGGGCTTGGCCACCACGGCCGCGCTGGCGACCGCCGGATGCTTGTACAGCGCGTCTTCGACCTCGATCGACGAGATGTTCTCGCCGCCCGAGATGATGATGTCCTTGGAGCGGTCCTTGAGTTGGACGTAGCCGTCCGGATAGATCACGCCGAGATCGCCGGTGTGGAACCAGCCGCCCGCGAACGCCTTGTCGGTCGCCGTCTTGTTCTTCAGGTAGCCCTTCATCACTACATTGCCGCGCATCATCACTTCGCCGAGGCTTTCGCCGTCGCGCGGCACCGGCTGCATCGTCTCGGGGTCGCGCACGTCGAGACCTTCCAGCACATGATAGCGCACGCCCTGGCGGGACTTCTTCGCGGCCTGTTGGTCGAGCGGCAGTGCGTCCCATTGCGTATGCCAGTCGTTCACCACGGCCGGGCCGTACACCTCGGTCAGCCCATACACATGCGTGACGTTGAAGCCGGCCGACTTCATCGCGGCCAGCACGGCTTCGGGCGGCGGTGCGGCGGCCGTCACGAACTCGACCACATGCGGCAGCGGCTTCTGCTCGTCCGGCGGCGTGCCGAGCAACGTCGACATCACGATCGGTGCGCCGCACAGATGCGTGACTTTATGTGTTGCGATGGCGTCATACATCGCCGGACCGCGCACCGCGCGCAGGCATACATGGGTGCCGGCATTGATCGAGATGGTCCACGGAAAGCACCAGCCGTTGCAGTGGAACATCGGCAGCGTCCACAGATAGACCGGATGCTTGGCCATGTTGCAGGTCAGGATATTGCCGACCGCCAGCAAGTAAGCGCCGCGATGATGATACACGACGCCTTTCGGATCGCCCGTAGTGCCGGAGGTGTAGTTCAGGCAGATCGCGTCCCACTCGTCGTCCGGCATCTTCCAGGCGAAGTCCGGGTCGCCTTGCGCGATGAAGTCTTCGTATTCAATCTTGCCGAAGCGGTCGCCGGAGCCATTAAATTCCGGATCGTCGTAATCGATCACCAGCGGCTTCACCTTGGCGAGGGTGAGCGCGTGTTCGACGGTCTTGGAAAATTCGCGGTCGGTGATCAGCACCTTGGCATTGGCGTGGTCGAGCGTGAATGCGATCACGGCGGCGTCGAGCCGCGTATTGATCGAGTTGAGCACGCCGCCGGTCATCGGCACACCGTAGTGCGCCTCCAGCATCGCCGGCGTGTTCGGCAGCACGACGGACACCGTGTCGCCGCGTCCGATGCCGTGTTGGGCCAGCGCCGAGGCGAGCCGGCGCGCGCGCGCATAGAAGTCGCGATAGTTGCGCGACAGTTTGCCGTGGACGATCGCCGTGTGATCGGGGAAGACGGCCGCGGCGCGCTCGAGAAAGGTCAGTGGCGTCAGCGGCTGGAAGTTTGCTGCGTTGCGGTCGAGATCGGTGTCGTAGGGCGACGTCGTCATGGTCTTCTCCCGGTCGGGCAGCAACCTAGATGATTGTCGCCCGGGAGAAAATCGTCAGGTTCGCAGCAGTTCGAAAAGCCCGTGGCGCAGCAATTCCAGCGAGATCAGGAACACCAGCACATAGGCGATCTTATAGAACAGCGCGGTCGGCGTGCGCCTGACCAGCCAGATGCCCAGGAAGTTGACCGCGACGGCGAACGGCAGCAACGCCAGCGAGGTGGTGAGGCCTTCGGTCGAAAACTGGCCGAGCGCGAAATACGGCGCCACCTTCATGGCATTGATGGCCGCAAAGCAGATCGCCGTGGTGCCGACCAGTTCCATCTTGGGCAGCTTCTGCGGCAGCACATAGACCTGGAACGGCGGCGCACCGGCCTGGCTCAGCGTCGACGTGAAGCCGGCGAGGCTGCCCCAGAACACGCCCGCGACCGCGCCGGGCCGCGGCGGCAGTTCGGCCGGCTTTGGGCCGAACCATGTGTACAGCACGAAGGTGACGCCGATCAGGCCGATCAAAAGCCGCACGGCGGCGTCCGACACATAGGCGGCGAGCGCCCAGGCGATCACGACCCCGATCAGGGCGCCGGGCAGCAGCACCTTGAGATTCCAGGCGCTCCATTCGCGCCGATAGACCCATACCGAGATCACGTCCTGCACCAGCAGGATCGGCAGCAGGATGGCGGCGGCCTGCAACGGCGGCAACACCAGCGCCAGCAAAGGCGTCGCCGCCATGCCGACGCCCGCGAAGCCGCCTTTGGAGAGGCCGAGAAAGGTCACGGCCACCAGGGCGGTCACCAGGAAGAGGGGATCGGTGAGCAAGGGTTTCGGCCTGAGCAGGAGGCGGGACCGGCGTTAAGCGATCCGGCAAAACGCGGTATCGCACGCGGATGCGCTAAATCAAAGCGGCCGGGACCGGGGGGCTCCATTGTTGCGGGCGCATGGCCACCGCATGGTGGGATTGGCCGACCAACGAAAGGTGAAGGGGACGGCGCTTGCATTGCGCGGGGCCGGACGCACAATTGCGCCATTAGAAAAGACAGGCCGACGCGAGCGGCCAAAGGGAGTGCAGGCGTGGGCAAGGCAGGGCAAAGCCGCTACGCGCAGGTCTATGCGCGGGCGATGAACGACCCGGAAGGGTTCTGGGGCGAGGCCGCGCGGGCCATCGACTGGATCAAGCCGCCGACAAAAATCTTTGATAAGAACGCCGGGGTCTATGGCCGCTGGTTCGTGGACGGCACCTGCAACACCTGCTGGAATACGCTCGACCGCCATGTGGACGCTGGGCGCGGCCAGCAGGCGGCGCTGATCTACGACTCGCCGGTCACTGGCACGAAGAAGTCCTTCAGCTACGCCGAACTTCTCGACGAGGTCCGCACCCTGGCGGCGGTGCTGCGGGACTTCGGCGTCGCCAAGGGCGACCGCGTTATTCTCTACATGCCGATGGTGCCCGAGGCGGTGTTCGCGATGCTGGCCTGCGCCCGGATCGGCGCGATTCATTCGGTGGTGTTCGGCGGCTTCGCGGCGAAGGAACTGGCGACCCGGATCGATGACGCGTCGCCGAAGCTCATCCTGTCGGCGGCGTGCGGCATCGAGCCGGGCCGCGTCGTCAAATACAAACCGCTGCTCGATGAGGCGATAAGGCTGGCGAGCGCGAAGCCGGAAGCCTGCCTCATCCTGCAACGTCCGCAGGTGACCGCCGTTCTGACGCATGGGCGCGATTATGATTGGGGCTCGTTGCGCGATGCCGCACGCGCGGCCGGCAAGACCGCCGACTGCGTCGAGGTCGCGGCGACCGATCCGCTGTATATCCTGTACACGTCTGGCACGACCGGCCGGCCGAAAGGCGTGGTGCGCGACAATGGCGGCCACATGGTCGCGCTGAAATGGTCGATGCACGGCTTGTACGGCATCGAGCCCGGCGAGATTTTCTGGTGCGCGTCCGATGTCGGCTGGGTGGTCGGCCATTCCTACATCGTCTATGCGCCACTGCTGCACGGCTGCACCACGATTTTGTACGAAGGAAAACCCGTCGGCACGCCGGATGCCGGCGCATTCTGGCGGGTGATCGCCGAGCATGGCGCGGTCGCGATGTTCACGGCGCCGACCGCGTTCCGGGCGATCAAGAAGGAAGATCCGCAGGGCAAATTTCTCGCCCAATACGACCTGTCAAAATTCCGCACGCTATTCCTGGCCGGCGAGCGCGCCGATCCCGATACGCTGAAATGGGCGGAGGCTCTGCTGCATGTGCCGGTGATCGACCACTGGTGGCAGACCGAAACCGGCTGGTGCATCGCCGGCAATCCGATGGGGCTCGGCATGCTGCCGGTGAAGCACGGTTCGCCGACGGTGCCTATGCCGGGCTACGACGTGCGCATCGTCGACGAGTCGAACCGCGAAGTGCCGGTCAACCAGATGGGCTCGATCGTGATCAAGTTGCCGCTGCCGCCAGCCTGCCTGCCGACGCTGTGGCAGCAGGACGACCGCTTCCGCGAGAGCTACACCACGGAATTTCCCGGCTACTACAAGACCGCCGACGCAGGCTTCAAGGATAGCGATGGCTATCTGTACATCATGGGCCGCACCGACGACATCATCAACGTCGCCGGCCATCGACTCTCGACCGGTGGCATGGAGGAAGTGCTGTCGTCGCATCCAGACGTTGCCGAATGCGCGGTGATCGGCATCAAGGACGAGTTAAAGGGCGAAGTGCCGTGCGGCTTCGTCGTGCTCAAATCCGGTGTCACGCGCCCGCCGACCGACATCGAGAAGGAGATCGTCGCGTTGGTGCGCGAGCACATCGGGCCGGTCGCGGCGTTCAAACTGGCGATCACGGTCAACCGGCTGCCGAAGACACGCTCGGGAAAAATCCTGCGCGGCACCATGAAGAAGATCGCCGATGGCGACACCTGGGCGATGCCGGCCACCATCGACGATCCCGGTGTGCTGGATGAGATCGGCGTGGCGCTGAAGGGGAAGGGTGTGGGGGCTTAGGCGCTCTGTGCCGCTCGCCACTCGTCGAAAATCGCCACCAGCGCGTCCAGCCCATCGGTCAGCGCCGCCGGCCCCGGCTGCAGGATCAGCGGCGATTTGATCTCGCGCAGGAAGCCGTTGCGAACCGCCGGAATGGCACCGAAGCCCGGCCGTGCTGAAAATTTCTCGGGCACGAATTTCTTGCCGCACCACGAGCCGACCACGATGTCGGGTTTAGCCGCGATCACGGCGTCGACGCTGACGATGCGGTCCTTCGCGCTCTTCTGGCCGGCCAGATGCGCGAACACGTCGATGCCACCGGCGGCCTCAATCAGTTCGGACACCCAGCCGATGCCGGAGATCATCGGCTCGTCCCATTCCTCGAAATAGACGCGCGGGCGGCGCTGCGGTGCGGCTTGTGCTCGCACGGTATCGAGCCGTGCCTGCAGCGAAACCGCCAGCGCGTCGGCCTGGTCGCTCGCGCCGACCAGTGCGCCCAGCGTGCGGATCATGGCGAAAATTCCCGCTACGTCGCGCTGGTTGAAGGCATGGACCGCGATGTTGCGGCGGATCAGTTCGGCCGCGATGTCGGCCTGCAAGTCCGAAAAGGTCAGCACCAGATCGGGCTGGAGCGCGACGATCTTTTCGAAGTCCGCCGAGATAAAGGCTGACACGCGCGGCTTCTCGCGCCGCACCCGTGTCGGGCGCACCGCATAGCCGGACACCGCGACGATGCGCGCCTCCTCGCCGAGCAGATACAACGTCTCGACGGTCTCTTCGGTGAGGCAGACGATGCGCTCGGGCGGAAACATGCGCGAATTTCCTTGGTCGCATTGTCGGACGGCGAACCGGATGCCACTTCGCCTGACAATGCTCCGCTACGCCAATTTATCCGTGCCGCCGTCCAGCAATTCAAAGCCGCCGACCGCGACGATTCGGCCGGCCTCCAGCCGCACCACGCGCGTGGCGATCCGCTTCACCTCGGCGGCCTGATGGCTGACATAGACCATCGGCACTTTCGCGGCGTCGCGCAGCCGCTCCAGATAAGGAAAGATCTCGCGCTTGCGCGCCGCATCGAGCGAGGCCAGCGGCTCGTCGAGCAGCAGCAGGCGCGGGCGCATCAGCAATGCGCGGCCAATGGCGACGCGCTGGCGCTCGCCGCCCGACAAGGTGCCGGGCCGCCGGTCGAGCAACTCACCGAGATCCAGCAACTCGATCACATGCGCGGTCTCGGCCGGGTCGGCCTTGAGCCGGCTCATGCGGCGGCCGTAGTCGAGATTGCCGCGCACTGACAGATGCGGAAACAGCCGGCCTTCCTGGAACACATAGCCGATCCGCCGCCGGTGCGGCGGCACGTGGATGCTGGCGGCGGACGCATACAGCGCTTCGCCATCCAGCACGATGTGGCCGCTGTCCGGCTTGACCAGCCCGGCCAGGATATTGACCAGCGTGGTCTTGCCGGCGCCCGACGGGCCGAACAGCGCGGTGACGCCGCCGACGCTATTGAACCGCGCCGCGAGGTCGAAACCGCCAAGCTGTTTCCTGACATCGACTTCGAGCATGATCAGTTTCCGTGCACACGCGCGCCGGCGCGGCGCGACAGCCATTCGGACGCGACCAGCGCAACCAGCGAGATCACGACGGAGACGATCACCAACCGCATCGCCGCGTCGTCGCCGCCCGGCACCTGCGTATAGGTATAGATCGCGGCCGAGATGGTCTGGGTCTCGCCCGGAATATTCGACACGAAGGTGATGGTGGCGCCGAATTCGCCGAGCGCCTTGGCGAAGCACAGCACCATGCCGGCGATGACGCCCGGCAAAGCCAGTGGCAACGTCACCGTCAGGAACAGGCGCGTACGGTTGGCGCCGAGCGTTGACGCGGCATCTTCCAGTTTGCGGTCGACCGCCTCGATCGACAGCCGGATCGCCCGGACCATCAGCGGAAAGCCCATCACGCCACACGCGAGGGCCGCGCCGGTCCAGCGGAACGAGAACACAATGCCGAAATTGTCGGCCAGGAACGCCCCAATGGCGCCGCGCCGGCCGAACCAGATCAACAGCAGATAGCCGGTGACGACAGGAGGCAGCACCAGGGGCAGATGCACCAGCGCATCGACCAGCGCCTTGCCGTAGAACTTTTTGCGGGCCAGCAACCACGCGATGGCGATGCCGGCCGGCAGCGCAAACAGCGTCGCGACCGCCGCCACGCGCAGCGACAGCAGGACGGCGGTCCATTCGTCGGGGGTCAGAGACAGCACGCGGTTACTCTATCCTGTCTTTACCGGCCGGCACTAGGACGTCGGCCGGATCAGCGACGTGAAGCCGTAGCGCTCGAACACGTCCTTAGCTACCTGGGTGCGCAGGAACGCCAGATACGGCGCCGCCGCGGCCCGCGCATCCGATGTCAACGCGACCGGATAAACGATCGCCGGATGCGAGTCAGCCGGAAATGCGTCAACGATCTTAACGTTCGGTTCTGCCTTGGCGTCGGTTTCGTACACGATGCCGAACACCGCTTCGCCGCGCGCGACCAACGCCAGCGCGGCGCGCACGCTTTCCGTCATCGCCAGCTTGGACGATACGCCGGCCCACGCGCCGAGCTTTTCCAGCGCCGCCTTGGCGTATTTGCCGGCCGGCACCGCCTGCACGTCGCCGACCGCGACGCGGCCCTCGCCGGCCAGTGCGCCGAGATTGAAGTTCGGGCCAATGGTGATGTTCGCGAGTTTGGAATCCTTCGGCGCGATCAGCACCAGCCGGTTGCCGAGCAGGTTCACGCGGGTGTCGTCGCGGATCAGTTTCTTGCCGGCAGCATAGTCCATCCAGTCGAGATCGGCCGACACGAACACGTCGGCCGGCGCGCCCTGCTCGATCTGCTTCATCAGCGTGGAACTGGCCGCATAGCTGGCCGTCACTTTGACCTTCGTCGCCTTGGTGAAGGCGGCGTTGACGTCGTCGAGCGCATTCTTCATCGAGGCGGCCGCGAACACGGTGATGGGCCGGTCCTGGGCGAGCGCCGGGGCGGCGCTGAGCGTACCGAACAGCACGAACGAAATCAGGAAATGGCGCCCGAACATGGCGGTGCTCCGAGGCTGCCACGGCGCCGCACGCGCGGGCCGCGCCTTGATCAAAATGGTCAAGGGATTGCGTTGGATCGACCATTCCGGAAACGCCGTTCCGGATCGCCCGGCAGGCTTACGGCGCGCCACGGGTCAGGCGCGGACATTAGCAAGCGGTTCGCGGCAACGCAAAGCCGGATTTTTTCGTCCGCTCATTTTTCATCCGCTCCGTGCGGTGTCGATGTTATGACAAGGCAAAGCGCGGGGAGGACAACCATGGCAGCCACATCGCCGCTCGATGGCGAGTACGATTACATCGTGGTCGGGGCCGGCTCGGCCGGCTGCGTGCTGGGGAACCGGCTGTCGGCCGATGCCGGCAAGCGTGTGCTGCTGCTGGAGGCGGGCGGCCGCGACAACTGGATCTGGTATCACATCCCGGTCGGCTATCTGTTTGCGATCGGCAATCCGCGCTCCGACTGGATGTTTCGCACCGAGCCGGAGCCCGGCCTCAACGGCCGCAGCCTTGCCTATCCGCGCGGCAAGGTGATCGGCGGTTCGTCCGCCATCAACGCGATGATCTATATGCGCGGCCAGGCCGCCGATTACGACCACTGGCGCCAGCTCGGTTTGGCCGGCTGGGGTTGGGATGACGTGCTGCCCTATTTCAAGAAACACGAAGACCACTTCATGGGACCGAGCGAACAGCATGGCGCCGGCGGCGAATGGCGGGTCGAGCCGCCGCGCCTGCGCTGGGATATTCTCGACGCATTTCGCGCGGCCGCCGCCGAAGCCGGCATCGCGCCGATCGGCGACTTCAATACCGGCGACAATGAAGGCTCGTGCTATTTCCAGGTCAACCAGAAGCGCGGCCGGCGCTGGTCGGCGGCGCGCGGATTTCTCAAGCCGGTACTTGGCCGGAAAAATCTGCGTCTCGAAACCGGCTGTCTGGTCGAAGGCCTGGAGTTCGACGGCACGCGCGCCACCGGTGTGCGGTTTCGCCGGGACGGCGTCAGCCAGACCGCGCGCTGCCGGGGCGAGGTGATCCTGTCGGCCGGCGCAATCGGCTCGGCGCAGATCCTGCAATTGTCCGGCATCGGTCCGGCCGAAGAGCTGACCCGCTTCGGTATCGAAATGGTCGCGGACCGGCGCGGCGTCGGCGGCAATCTACAGGACCATCTGCAGCTTCGGCTGATCTATCAAGTCTCCGGCGTGCGCACACTGAACGAGACGTATCATTCGCTGCTGCGCCGGGCCCATATGGGCTTCGACTACGCGCTGTTCCGGCGCGGACCGCTGACCATGGCGCCGTCGCAGCTCGGCGCCTTTACGAGATCCGGCCCCGAACAGTCCCGTGCCAATCTGCAATTCCATGTGCAGCCGCTGTCGCTCGACAAATTCGGCGACCCGCTGCATCGCTTCCCGGCGTTTACAGCCAGCGTGTGCAATCTGCAGCCGGAAAGCCGCGGTCGGGTGCGGCTGCGCTCGGCCGATCCGGCCGCCAAGCCGATGATCCAGCCGCATTATCTTTCCGCGGAATCGGACAGGCGAATCGCCGCGGAATCGATCCGCCTGACGCGCAAGATTGTCGCCAAGCCGGCGCTGGCCGGCTTCAAGCCCATCGAGCGGTTGCCGGGTCCTTCGGTCGGCGACGACGACGCGGCGCTGGCCAAAGCTGCCGGCGATGTCGGCACGACGATCTTCCATCCGGTCGGCACCGCCCGGATGGGCAGGCCGGACGACCCGATGGCGGTGGTGGACGAGCGGCTGCGGGTATTTGGGATCGAGCGGCTGCGGGTGGTCGATGCCTCGGTGATGCCGACCATCACATCGGGCAACACCAATTCGCCGACCGTGATGATCGCCGAGAAGGGCGCCGCGATGATTTTGCAAGACGCTCATTGATCCGATATCGCTGATCGACAACAGCAGGCGTTAGGGGGCTGCCATGAATTTCTTTATGCGCGTGAAGGCGATACTGTTCTCGCCCAAGACCGAATGGCCGGCGATCGAACACGAGCCGGTCGATATCGCCTATCTGTTGACGCACTATGTCGCCGTCCTGGCGTTGATTCCGGCCGTTGCCGGCTTCATCGGCGGTTCGATCATCGGCGTGTCGGTGCCGTCGGTCGGCACGGTCCACATGTCGATCTTTTCCGGCATGTTGAGTGCCGTGCTGGGCTATGTGCTCAGTTTCGTGATCGTTTATGTGGTGGCGCTGATCATCGACGCGCTGGCGCCGAGCTTCGGCGGCGCCAAGAACTTTCCGAAAGCGCTGAAGCTCGCGGCCTATTCGTCGACACCTTCATGGCTCGCAGGAATCTTTCTGATCCTTCCGGGCCTGACCTTCCTGACGCTGCTCGGGCTGTACAGCTTCTATCTGCTGTGGCTCGGCTTGCCGGTGCTGATGAAGCCGCCGCAGGAAAAAACCGCGATGTACACCGTCGCGGTCGTGGTCAGCACGGTGCTGGTCGCCGTCGTGCTCGGCATTCTACAGACCGCCGTCGCGGCGCTTCTAGGAGTGAGCGGCCTGTAGCCGGCTTTGTCCCTCCTTCCGGCAAGGCCGAAAGGAAGGATCGTGTTTCTCGGGTGAGCTTTTCCAGGCCTACGATTTGATTTTTGCCGGAAGAGCTTGGCCGTCCGTCGCCGGCGCATTCTGCGGGTGCGGGCCGGGTCGTCCGGTCACGGCGTCGGTCAGGGTCGCGATGACGTCGTGTCCGGGCGTGAAGCCGGCCTCCGACAGGATCTTGTCGATCACCGGCTTGAGCGCCTGCACGCTGAGCAGTTGACCGGCCAGCCCATCGCCTAGTCCGATGCCCGGATGGCCGTTGCCATCGCCGTTGCCATTGCGGAGCAGGCCGCCGGAATCGAATATCCGGATGTCGCTGATCTTCTCGATCGGCTTGACGGCCTGTTCGAGCGCCTTCGGAATGACCCGCAGGCGTTCGACCGCGAGATCGAACTCGATGATCTCGGTCGAAAGTTTGTTGCGGGCCTCATTGGCCATCTCGGTGCTGGCGGCCTGCGCCTTGCCGATGTCGACGATGCCCTTGGCCTTGATGGTGTTGGCCTCGGCTTCGGCGGTCGCCAGCGTCTTGATCGCCTCGGCCTGATTGATCGCGGCATTCTTTTCGGCTTCCGCCGCGACCGTGATTTCCGTTGATTTGCGTTCCGCTTCCATGCGGGCCGCGATCACGGTGGTCTGGCGCTGGCGCTCGGCGATTTCCACCTGCCGCGCCGTGGTGACTTTTTCGTCAGCCGTGACCGCGAGGGCTTCGGCCGCCTTGGCCTGCGCCTTGGCCTCGGATTCCTGCCGGCTCTTGTTGGCAATGGCGATCGCGCTGTCCTGGCTGACGATCTGGACGTCGCGATCCGCCTCGGTGGTGCGCTGACGCACCGCCATTTTGGAGTCGATCGCCGCCGTTTCCTTGATTTTGGCGGCGGCGGCTTCCTTCTGGGCGACCTGTTGTTCGGTCTCGATGCGGGCGCTCTGTTCGGTGAGCAGCGCGCTTTGTTCGGCCTGCGCGACTTCGGCGCGGGTGCTGGCGGTCTTGTTGGCGACGTCGCGTTCCTGCGACAGCTCGGCTTCCTTCTTATTGAGGTCGATCGCGAGGGTCTGCTGCCTGGCTTCCAGATCCTTCTGGGCGATCGCGACTTCGTTGTCGCGGACAATGGCGTTGCGGGCCTTCTTGCGCTCCTCGGTGATCTGCTTCAGCGCCGTGAGGCCATGAGCGTCGAAGAAATTGTCGGGATTGAAGAACTTGATGTCGGTCTGGTCGAGCTTGGTCAGCGACACGGATTCCAGTTCAAGTCCGTTGGACTGGATGTCGGCGCCGACCGCGGACTGCACATGCTTGACGAAGTCGATGCGCTTTTCCTGGAGGTCCTGAAGATCCATGGTGGCGGCCACCGAGCGCAGGCCGTCGACGAATTTGGCTTCGACCTGATTGCGCAGCGCGTCGGCGTTATTGGTCAGATCGCCGAGCGTCTGCGCCGCCAGCGCGATCGATTCGGAATTGGGCCGGACCCGGACGTAGAACTCGGCGCCGATGTCGACACGCATCCGGTCCTTGGTGATCATGGATTCCTTGTCGCTGCGCTTAACTTCCAGCCGCAGCGTCTTGAGATTGACATGCGCGATCGAATGAAAGATCGGCAGCACGATCGAGCCGCCATCGAGGACGACCTTCTGGCCGCCGAGCCCGGTTCGCACATAAGCCTCATCGCGTGTCGATCGACGGTAAAGCGTGGTGAATACGATGCCGATGGCGACGATGACCAAGACACCGATAAAGGCCGGAATGGCGATGTCGTACATGGACATAGGACTCTCCAATTAAGGGCGCGATACGTGAAGCTCGGCCGGAGCCGCAATGGCGAGGAAGTCCGACTGCTGTAGATCGACGAGAAGAACGTTGGAGCCGACCGGAAGATCTCCGGACCCGGAAGCGGCCCGCGCGGTGACGAAGTGCCAGTTGTTATGAGCGTCCTTGACGCGAACGCGTCCGGCAAGTCCCTGATCGAGAGGGCCAACCGTGACTTCGCCGACGCGTCCGACCAGGTCGGACTGCGCGATCACATAGGTTTCATCGCGCGGAATGACATTCGACAGCCAGCGGCTGCCCTGACGGACAAGCGGGATCGCTGCGGCGAAAGCCAGCGGCGTGGCGATGAACCAGGGCAAAGGCCGCCAGATGATGCGCGCGATGCCCTGGATGACAAAGCCGTCAATCGCGAACAGTCCGAGCAGCAGCAGAATAAGAACCAGGAGCGGAACGCCGCCGACATTCACCCACGACATCATGCTGCCGTGCCCGCTGTCGGTGTCGTGCTCGAAATGGATGGCCTTGCCGACGATCTCGCTGAGTGAGAAGCCGACCAGCATGGCGGCCAATTCGATGCCGATGATGAAAACGATCATCACCGCCGCGATGGCGAACGGCCGGACGTCCGGAGACAGGAACAGATCCATGACGATGCTCACATGCCGGATCGAAACTTTTGCAGGCGCTCGGCGATCTGTTTGTTGCGGTGGAGCGAATTAAGTTCATCGAGCGCCTGCGAGGACGCATTCGAGTCCGAAGGAACGCCGGTGACGCGCTCGATCGCCCGGCTGGCGCGTTCGGCCTTGGGATAGGGCGAGGGCGTATCTTCGCGGCCGGCCGGGGCCGCAGAAGACAGGCTTTTCTTCAGATCGGCCAGCCGGCTCTCGGCGTCCTTGCGGGCCGCGACCACGGCCTGGAACGAATTCTGATTTTCCTCGATCGTCTCCCGCGTATCGTCGAGCGCCTTGGATAGCGCGTTGGACTGGGATTCGAGGTCGATCTGACGGCCGATGCCGGCGGTCGCAAGATCCTCACGGCCGTCCTTCAGCGCCGTCTGGATTTTGACGGTGAGATCGTCCAACTCGTCCTTGATCTCACGCTGACGCGCCGTCAGCCGGTATTCCTCGGCCTGGGCCTTGCCGAGATTGGCGCGGGTCTCATCTTCGGCGGCGCTGATTTCGCGGATCGCCTGTTCGACCAGCGCCACCTTGTTGGCGTCCTCGGCCGCGTCGATGACGGAATGCGCGATGCCGGCGATCAAACGGCCCATACGGGAAAGGATGTTGTCGGTGGACATGGCTTTCTCCTCGATGGCTGAGTTCTTGGGGGTGACGCCGAAGTGAATCTCGAAGATGCCGTCGCGGCTCATCAGATAGGCCGGGAAGCTGTGCCCCCAGCCGGGCGTATAGCCGGCGATGTCGAACGGTATGGTGACGCGGCCGAGAACCGTGCTGATGGTCAGTACCGTCGGGCCTTTGATGGCGAACAGCTTGTCGTCCAGCGGAAGCCGGCGGACCGGACTGTCGCGATGGTCGGCGCGGTCGCGGAATCCGAGGGTGACGAGACGGGCCGGCAGGCGGGTCTGCTTGCGGATCGGGTCATAGGCCTGGGTGTGCAGCGTGACCAGGTTCGCCCCGACGCCTTGGGCGACCTCGTCGAGGATCTGCATCATGCGGTCGTAGTCGGCGAACGTGGCTTCCAGCGCCTTGATCGCCTCGTCGTCCGGCGACAGGCGATACCGGAGGGTGGCCACAGCGGTATGGTGATGCGGAACCATGGAAATATATAAAGCACTGCTTTGGTGCTTTAGCAAGGAAAAAGCAGATCCACGGTAAATTTAGAGTGGAGCGTATTGGATAAACAGCCCCAAGACGTAGATTCCCAAAGGGTTACGGCAGCGCCTTGAGGTGTCGGATCGGCCGGCCGGGCGCCACCGTCTGGGCCGCCGCCACGATGGCATTGGCATCGATGCCGTAGTGCCGATACAGCTCCGGCAGCGATCCGGTCTGGCCGAAATGCTCGACGCCGAGCGCGCGGGTGCGATGGCCATAGACCGAGCCGAGCCACGCCAGCGTCGCCGGATGGCCGTCGACCACCGTGACGAGACCGCAATGCGGCGGCACGTCCTCCAACAGCTTCTCCATGTGCGAGCGGGCATGCACCAAGCCACGTTCCCGCGCGCGCTGCGCGGCCGACCAGCCGGCGGCGAGCCGGTCGGCCGACGTGACGGCCAGCAGGCCGATGTCGCGGCGATCTTCGGCCATCAACCCGATGGCCTGAATGGCTTCCGGCGCCACCGCGCCTGTATAGGCCACCACCACCTCGCAGTTCGGCCCGGGCTCGCGCAGCCAATAGCCGCCATCGATGATGTCGCGGCGCAAATCGTCCGTCATCGGCCGCTTGATCTGTTCGACGGCGCGCGTCGACAGCCGCAGATAGACCGAGCCGCCGGTTTCGTCGCGCAGCCAGTTCTGCTCGGAGGCTTCGCCGTCGCCGTCCTTCTGGATGTAGCGGAAGGCGAAGCCGAGGATCGCCGCCAACTCGTCGACAAAGGCCGGCTCGAACGACGCCAAGCCATCCTGGGCGATGCCGATCAACGGCGTGCCGATCGACTGATGTGCGCCGCCTTCGCCGGCCAGCGTAATGCCGGACGGTGTCGCCACCACAATGAACCGGGCGTCCTGGTAACAGGCGTAATTCAGCGCATCGAGGCCGCGCGCGATGAACGGATCGTACAGCGTGCCGATCGGCAGCAATCGCGCGCCGTTGATCGAGTGTGACAGGCCGAGCGCGGACAGCAGAATGAACAGGTTCATCTCGGCGATGCCGAGTTCGATGTGCTGGCCCTTCGGCGAGGAATCCCAGTTGAAGGTCGACGGAATACGCTCGCTCTTGAAGGTGTCGGCCAGCGCAGCTTTAGCGAACACGCCCTTGCGATTGACCCACGGTCCGAGATTGGTCGAGACCGTCACGTCCGGCGCCGTGGTGACGATGCGCGATGCGAACGCGTCGTCGTTGCGGCCGATTTCGTTGAGCAGCGCGCCGAACCCCATCTGGGTCGACATGGTGGGCTGGATCGTAACGGCCAGCGCGTCCGGCACCGCGATCGGCTCGGCGCGATAGCGTCGCGTGCCTTCCTGCGCGAACGGTACGCGGTCGAGAAACGCCTGCAGCTTTGCCTCCGGCAGCGCCAATCCTTCGAAGCGGTCCCATTCGTGTCCGGGCCGCACCTGCATCGACGTGCGGAAGGTTTCCATCTGGGCCGGCGTCATCAGGCCGGCGTGGTTGTCCTTGTGGCCGGCGAACGGCAGGCCGATGCCCTTCACCGTATAGGCGATGAAGCAGGTCGGCCGGTCGTGATCGATCGCCGCGAACGCGTCGATCAGTGTCGGCAGATCGTGGCCGGCGAGATTGTTCATCAGCAAAGCCAGTTCGTCGTCGGTGCGCCGCTCGATCAGGCCGCTGACATCGCCCTGGTCGCCGAGTTCATCGACCAGACGCTTGCGCCAAGCCGCGCCGCCCTGAAACACCAGCGCCGAATAGAGCTGGTTCGGGCAGGCGTCGATCCACTGACGCAATCTCTCGCCGCCGGGCTCGCGGAATGCGGCCTGCTGCAAGGAGCCGTATTTCAGGATCACCACGTCCCAGCCGAAATTCTTGAACATGGTTTCGTAGCGTTCCCACAGACCCTCACGGATCACCGCGTCCAGGCTCTGGCGATTGTAGTCGATGATCCACCAGCAGTTGCGCAGGCCCTGCTTCCAGCCTTCGAGCAGCGCTTCGAAGATGTTGCCTTCGTCGAGTTCGGCATCGCCTACCAGGGCGATCATGCGGCCTTCGGGCCGCTCAAGACCAAGCCCATGCGCCCTCGCGTAGTCCTGCACCAGCGACGAGAATAGCGTCTGCGCGACGCCGAGCCCGACCGAGCCGGTGGAGAAATCAACGTCGTCGGTGTCCTTGGTGCGCGACGGATAGCTCTGCGCACCCTTGTAGCCGCGAAACGCCTCCAGCTTGTCGCGGGTCTGGCGGCCGAGCAGATATTGGATCGCGTGATAGGCCGGCGAAGCATGCGGCTTCACCGCGACGCGGTCCTGCGGCCGCAGCACGCGGAAATACAGCGCGCTCAATATCGTGGCGAGCGAAGCCGACGATGCCTGATGTCCGCCGACTTTCAATCCATCGGTGCTGTCGCGCAGGTGATTGGCGTGGTGGATCATCCAGCTCGACAGCCAGAGCACTTTTCTATCGAGTTCGGTCAGGATGCGCAGATCGTCGGCCGGGATCGACACGGGGCATCTCCTCGGATCGCGGGGCGCGTCGTGTTTTCGCTGCCCGCTTTTACAATCCCAATATAGGCGCACCGGCTTGGCAGCGAACGCCAAACATGATCAAGATAGAATGCCAGGTTGGCAAATTTTGCCAAATTATCGGCCAGAAAGACATAAAATGGCGAAAAAGATCATGGATGCGGTGGACCGCAAAATTCTTGCGGAGTTGCAGCAGGACGGCCGCATCGGTCTCGCCGAGCTGTCGGCGAAGGTCGGCCTGTCGCCGTCGCCGTGCCTGCGAAGAATTAAATTGATGGAGCAGGCCGGCGTGATCGCCCGCTATGTCGCGGTGCTGGATCAGCGCGCCGTCGGTCTGCCGGTCAGCGTGTTCATCTCAGTGAAACTGGAGCGCCAGCGCGAGCAGGCGCTGGACCGCTTCGCCAAGACCATCGCGCGCTGGCCGGAAGTGCTGGAGTGCTATCTGATGACTGGGCCGCGCGATTACTGGCTGCGCGTCGTGGTGCCGGATCTCGCCGCCTATGAAGTGTTTCTGAAAACGAAGCTGACGAAGCTCGAAGGTGTCGCCTCGATCGAATCGAGCTTCGCGCTGGAGCAGGTGAAGTACACCAACGTGCTGCCGTTGCGGTGATGCTCTTTCCCTCGCCCCGCTTTAGCGGGAGAGGTGAGAAGCACTCACTCCGCCAGCAGCACCTGTTTGCAGGCCGCCGGCAGGTTGGCCATGGTCATCGGCGGCCGGGGCTTCGGCGGCTCTTTGGGCGGCGGTGGATTCAGAATGGCGTCGCGAAACCAATAATCCAGTTCGGCGCCGCAACCATCCCCGGCCGGCGTCGCGGGCTGCGCCTCGCAGCCGGTGTCGCCCTTC
The DNA here is from genome assembly GCA_028290465.1 of Xanthobacteraceae bacterium. Classification (GTDB taxonomy): domain Bacteria; phylum Pseudomonadota; class Alphaproteobacteria; order Rhizobiales; family Xanthobacteraceae; genus FEB-22. Next base: position 34,426 of record JAQGJU010000154.1, read on the forward strand.
CGGCAACCAATACGCAGATGAAAATGATAGTCGTGACCCCACCACGGCCGCACCTTGTGCAGCCAGGCGCGGTCGGTGCCGGCCTCGCGGCACAGCGCCTTCTTGATCGCGGCATTGACCAGGACGCGCTCAACGTCGGGATCCTGCGCGACCGTTTTCAGCACCGCCAAATGGTCGGGCGTCCAGACGCTCGGATCGACGTCTTTTTTGTTGGCCGCCACCACCATGGTGGCCGACATTTCCTCGCGCTCCTGGCGGGTGAGTTCACGGCTCGGCATCGGGGTCAGCCAGATGTCGGCATCGAGGCCGATCTGATGGCTGGCGTGGCCGGTTCGCATCGGGCCGCCGCGCGCCTGCGCCATGTCGCCGACCAGGAGGCCCGGCCAGCCGGACGTTTTCGGCACCTTGTCAGCGAGGCGCTCCAGCACGCGGATCATGTCCGGATGGCCCCAGTTGCGATTGCGCGACAGCCGCATCACCTGCCAGGTCTTGCCGTTGATCGGCAGGGCGACGCCGCCGGCCAGACAGCCGCGCGTGTAGAAGCCGATGGAGCGCGCCTCTAACGGCGCCGGCGCGTCTTTCCGGCCGAACAGTTCCTTGGCCGGCGTCGAGGGATCGTTCGGATTGGCCAGCGGCGGCAGTGGCTTCGGATTGACCGTGCCGCGATCCTGCGCGGCGGCGCCGGTGCAGGCGAGCGCTACGAATATAACGGCGGGAAGCCACGGAAGGCCGGCGCGGTGAATCATCATCGAAACCCAGTTTACGCCAAGCGTGGCCGGACCGGTAGTCACCACAACACGCGCCACAGCGTCTCGATGCAGGCGATGCCGGAACCGAGCGCGCCTACAACGGCGATGCCGGCCCGGGTCTTGTCGCCGAACCCCCAGTTGACGGCGGCCGCGATCACGATGGCGGCCGCCGGCAGCGCTGGAATGGAATAGCGACCCTGTACGCCCCACACGGTCGTCTCATGGGGCGGCGTCCAGGTCATGTACAGGATCATGTAGACCGCGGTCGTATAGGCCACGACCGTGACGGCGCTGACGAGTGCGAGGCGCAATCGCGTCGAGCGGTCGAGATCAAGCCGTTCCAGCGCGACCGCGATCAGGGCGGCGCTGATCAGCGGATAGGCGATCGGCTGCAGGCCCATGTCGAGCCAGCCGAGCACGCCGATCAATTGCCGCCACAGCCCGTTCCATTCGGTCACGATGGTGTTGAGCATCGCATACGGGAAGTGCAGCGGATGCTGCAGCATGAAGCCGAGCTTCCACACCGGGTCGAATTGCTCGGCCGGAAGCTGGGTGGTGGCGACGATGCGCCAGGCCGCCATCTCGCCGGACACCGCGACGATCCACAGTGGTGAAAGGACCAGGCCGGGCAGCGTCACCAGCGCAACGGTCTTCCCGTGGCGTGGCAGATCTTTGAAACGCTGCGCCATCGCTTCCAGCAGCACAAAGGCGATCTGCGGCGGCTTGGCCAGCACGCACAGCAGCATCCACCACACGCGCTGCCGGGTGCTGGTCGGCAGGCCGACGGCGGCGCGCAGGCACAGCGCCGTCACCATAAGAGCGTAGCTGACGGTCGCGCCATCGGCGCTGACCGCCGTGCGGCCATACAGCGCCGCCGGCATCATGGCGATCAGGAAGAACGCCCATTTCAGCCGGGGCGTCAGCGCGACCGCATAGGCGGCGACCGCCGTCATGGCCACGAGGCCGAACAGCCGCATCAGATAGATCGTGGCCAGGAAGTCGAAGTTGAACAGCCGGGCGATCATGCCGGCTGCGATATAAGGCAGATAGGCGATCGGCGTATAGGCCTCCGAGCCTTCATACAGCCGGAACACGGGTGGGCGTTTATCATCCGGCGGCGTCGCGGCTTGCTGGCGCCGATATGCATCGAGATGGCCGGTATAGCCGTTCTTGTTGTCCTTCCAGAACCGGAGTTGCGCGGCGATGTAGACTTCCACGCCATCGTTCCAGGCCGCCGGCACGTAGAGGCCCTTGCGGCCGTTGACCTCGGTGCTGGGCAGGATCTCGCCGCCCGCATAGCCGTAAGAGCGCAGCATGTGCGCCGGCTCGTCAGGCCCGCGCAATGGCGGGTTCAGCGCCATGATGATCAGGCCGAACAACATCGACAGAATGACGAAGATCGTCGCCGGCCGCGCCACGATCCAGCGTATCGACCGCGTCAAAGCCGTGTCGCCGGTCGACCGGGCGAGAGAGATGGCGGTGGGATGTTCGGTTGCGGTCATGTCAGGCCGTCGCCGCGATGACGATAAGACCAAGCACGATCATGCTGAGCCCGGCCAGATGACCGGCCACGATCGCCTCGCCGAACAGGTAGCGGCTGGCGACCGCGACGATGACGAAACTCAACGCCATGTACGGATATAGCCGTCCGAGCGGCGCGTGCTGCAACAGCGCGATCCAGAACAGCGTCGCGATGCCGTAGATCGCCAAGGCGCCGCCGACGATCAGGATGACGTCGCGGTCGAACACCGTGCCGGCGGTGCGCAACGCTTCCGCGCCGTACTTGAACAGCACCTGGCCGGCCGCGATCATGGCGACACACAGGACGGCCAACAGGTGCTGGGCAATACTCATGAACGGCAGCCGCGATCCGCGCCAAATTTCAACGCTTGGTGACGTGGCACATATAAAACAGGTTAAAATCGGTCGACGGAAGCCGGGTCGGGTACCAGGTCTCCTGCAAATCCTCGAAATAATAACGCAGGAACACCACCAGATTGCCGATCGGGTTCACGTGCTCGCGCGCCATCCAGTAATCATACTCGATGCCGGCCTTTTCCGCGCTGGCGCGCGGACCGAGCAGCCGGCCGAACCGCCACAGCAGGCCGGGATCGCACGGCAGCAGGATGGACATCACGCCGCCGCGCTTCAGGACGCGGTGCCATTCGCGCAGCACGTCATGCGGCCGATAGAGATGTTCGAGAATATGGGTGGCGATCAGCCGGTCGACGGAGCCGTCCGGCAGCGACAGCTTGGTGGCGTCCTCGCGGCCGATCGACACTTTGGAGCGCAGTTCGGCCGGCAGGGCGTCGCGGGCCCGCTGCAGCCTGATGTCGTTCCAATCGGTCATCAGATATTCGTCGAAGCCGTGGCGCACGAACGACAGATGCTCGCCGGCGCCGGCGCCGACTTCGACCACCTTGCCGAAATGCCGGTCCGGCCCGAACGCCTGCTCCAGCACGACATGGCCGCGCCGCATGAAATAGGCCGACAGCGACCTGCCGTAATTCAGCGAGTCGTAAGCCGCCGCCAAACGCGCATTGTAAACGTCGATATCCGGCTCAGCCTGCATGACGGTGCACCTCTTGACCCGTGGGGCCCTGCGCCGGGGCGGTCCGCAACAGGCGCTGCACGCCGTAATGACGGCGGGTCAGGCGCGGATGCAGCGCGGTCTCCGGGCTGGACTGAATATCATAGCCGATAAAGGCCAGCAGCAATTGCAGGCCGAGGATCAGCGGCAGGCCGGCCAGCATCACGGTGCCGGCGCTGGCGACTTGGTCGCTGCTCCAGTTGGCCAAGCCGAACGTCAGGCCAAAGGCAATCAGTGCCACGCTGGCGATCAGCTCCAGGGACGCAATGTTGAAGTCGCGCAGAAAGTAATTGTAGCCGATGCGCTTGGCGATATTGCGCAGATGGCCGGCCAGGAACGGCAGAAAGATATGGCCGATGCGCAGATTACTGGTCTCGGTGCCGTAGATCGCCGGCATCGGCACATCGACGACGCGGGCTCGCAGTGTGCTGAGCCGGAACAGCAGGTCGGTCTCGAAGAAATAGCGCTTATGAACCTTGTGCAGCGGCAGCCGGCGCGCCACCTCGGCATGAATGGCGAAATAGCCATTGGTCGGATCGAACGATCGCCAATAGCCGGTGGAGAGCTTGGCCAGAAACGACAGTCCGGCATTGCCGATCATGCGCACCGCCGGCATATCGGTCAGCCCGTCCGGATCGAAGAACCGGTTGCCCTTGGCATGGTCGGCTTCGCCACTGCGGATGGTCTCGATCAACTCCGGCAGCATCGCCGGGTCCATCTGGCCGTCGCCGTCCATCTTGACGATGATCCGCGCACCGTCCGCGATCGCTCGGCGTATGCCCGTTATGGTGGCGCCGCCGACCCCCTGATTGACCTCGTGATAGAGCACCTGCACCCGGGGATCGCGGGCCTCGCGTTCGACCAGCGTGCCGGTGGCCTCCGGACAAGCATCGTCAACGACGTAAATGACGTCTACTTCCGGTCCGATGCCGGAGATGACCTTTAGGATATGCGCGCGGACCCGGAAGCACGGGATCACGACCGCCACGCTTTCCGCGTCGCCCAATGGACGCACGTCCTGCGTCGCCTCCGGCTCCGGTATGAGCGGAGAACGCAGGTGGCCGATCACGCGTTGCATGTGAAACCGCTCCCGGTGGCCGTTTCGTCCCGGCGGATTCAACGGTCTAAGGTTCCGTTGGTTCCCTTACCGTCGCAAGTTACGTCAAACGCGGCGACCGGCCGCATATGGCGGCGACGAAGCCGTATTATGACGAAATTATGTGACAATCCGGCGTCAGTATGAGGTGTTCCGGTTCATATGACGGCGTCGCGTTACCGTCGCGGAGCCGTTGCGCGGGCGCCGCCCCGGCCACCGGTCCGGCCATCCTTGCGCGACGATATTTTGGTGTCGCGGCGCCGCGACCCGGTCCGCTGTTCTTGCCCGCGCGGCGCGTTGGCGAGACGTGCAAAACACAGCAACGGCATGTGGGTTGCTAAGTTGCAGTACTGACGCGTAGCCGACAAAACGACTTATTGCGTCGCGGATTTTTAACCATCGATAGGATTGTCGCCAAAAGGTGCAATTGCCGCTTTGGCGGGCGACACCCGCGAGGTCTTTTTATGGGCCGCGCAAAATCACCTGCAAAACGTCGATCTGACCCTCACAGCAGCATGTTTGTGCCACGCCAGATCTTGCCTTTCCGTGCCGTGCGAAGTCGGCGCGATGGTGCCGGCGACCGGTCGAGACCCCAGAGATACTGAATATTTAATGTTGGGGCGCAAAAACAATTACGTGAATGAAATAGGGATTGGTCGATGCCCCGTCTTCGCTCGAAGGCCGCCAGCAAGCCGAAGCGCAACGGTCCGAAGGTCGTTCGTAAGTCAGCGTCGATGAAGCGGTCCGCCGACGCCGAAGCGCTGGTGCGCGCGCGCGCCGAAGCGCGAGCGGCGATCGAGGAAGCGCGGCGCTCCCATGCGCGGTTGCGCGACGCCATCGACCTGCTGCCGCAGGGCATCGTGGTGCTGGACGCCGAAGGCCGCTACATCCTCTGGAACAAGGAATACGCCGACATCTACAAGCGCTCCGCCGATCTGTTCAAGACCGGCGTCAAGCTGGAGGACACGTTGCGCATCGGCGTCGCGCGCGGCGACTATCCCGAGGCCGCCGGCCGCGAAGCAGAATGGCTTGCCGAGCGCCTGTCGCTGCTGGCCAATCCGCGCGGCCGCCACGAGCAGCGCCTGTCGGACGGCCGCACCATCATGATCGAGGAAGGCCGCACCAGCGACGGCGGCATCATCGGTCTGCGCGTCGACATTACCGAGATGAAGCGGCGCGAGGCGTCGTTCCGCCTGCTGTTCGACAGCAATCCGGTGCCGATGTTCGTGTATGCGCTGAACGGTCAGCGTATTCTCGCGGTCAATGACGCCGCGATCGAGCATTACGGCTTTGCGCGTTCGGCGCTGCTCGGCATGGCGCTCGGCGACCTGCACGATCCGTCCGAATTGGCCGATCTTGCTTTGCTCGACAACGAGTCGACCGAGGAACAGGCCGGTCGTACCTGGCGGCAATACAAGGCCGACGGCACCGCGATCGATGTCGCGCTATTGTCGAGCCGCATGACCTATGAGGAAGCGCCGGCGGTGCTGATCGCCGCCATCGACATCACCGAGCGCAAGCGCGCCGAAGCGCGCATCGCCTTCATGGCGCATCACGACGCGCTGACCTCGCTGCCGAACCGCATTCTGCTGCGCAGCCGCATGGAAGAGATGCTGAACCGGATGCGCCGCCACGGCAACGGCATCGCCACGCTGTGCATCGACCTCGACAATTTCAAGTCGGTCAACGATTCGCTCGGCCATCCGGCCGGCGACCTGCTGCTGCGCCTGGTCGGCGGCCGGTTGCGCGGCCTGCTGCGCGACCAGGACATGGTGGCGCGGCTCGGCGGCGACGAGTTCGCCATCGTGCAGGCCGATGTTTCCGATCCGCAGGAAGTCGTCACGCTGGCCGAACGGCTGCTCGCCGAAGTTTCACAGCCCTACGATCTCGACGGTCATCAGGTCACGATCGGCGCCAGCGTCGGCATCGCGTTCGCGCCCGGCGACGGCGACGATGCCGACCGGCTGCTCAAGAGCGCCGACATGGCGATGTACCGCGCCAAGGCAGACGGCAAGGGCGCCTATCGGTTCTTTGAATCCGAGATGGATGCGCGCGCGCAGGCGCGCCGCCGGCTTGAGCTGGACCTGCGTCTCGCCCTTCAGAACGAAGGGCTGGAATTGCACTACCAGCCGCTGGTCGAACTCGCGAGCGGCGAAATCACCGGCTATGAGGCGCTGATCCGCTGGCCGCATGCCGAGCGCGGCATGATCCCGCCCTGCGACTTCATCCCGGTGGCCGAGGAAACCGGCCTGATCGCGCCGCTCGGCGCCTTCGTGCTGCGCCAAGCGTGTTCCGACGCGGCGAAATGGCCGGACCACATCAAGGTGGCCGTCAACCTGTCGCCGCTGCAGTTCAAGACCGGCAATCTGTTCGTCCAGGTCAAGGACGCGCTGGAAGAGGCCGGCCTGTCGCCGAAACGGCTTGAACTTGAGATCACCGAAACGCTGCTGCTGGAGCGCAGCGAACAGATCCTGGCGACGCTGCATGCGTTGCGCGCGCTCGGCGTGCGGATCTCGATGGACGATTTCGGCACCGGCTATTCGTCGCTGAGCTATCTGCGCAGTTTCCCGTTCGACAAGATCAAGATCGATCGCTCCTTCGTGCACGATCTCGGCGCCAATGCCGACTCGCAGGCGATCGTGCGTGCCATCGTCAGTCTCGGCACCAGCCTCGGTATCACGATCACGGCCGAAGGCGTAGAGACCGAAACCGATCTCGCGCATCTGCGCGCCGAAGGCTGCGACGAAGGGCAGGGCTATCTGTTCGCCAAGGCCCGGCCGCAGAGCGATATCCTGGCCAGTCAGGCGAAGCGCCACAAGAAGCAGGTGGCGTGAGGGGTCTAACTCCCCGTCATGGCCGGGCTTGTCCCGGCCATCCACGTCTTCCTTGCCGTGAAACTGTTAAGCCGTGGATGCCCGGCACAAGGCCGGGCATGACGAACTCCGGCGTCACACATCCACCTTCAGGGCGGCGATGAACGCCTCCTGGGGGATGTCGACCTTGCCGTATTGGCGCAGCTTCTTCTTGCCCTCTTTCTGCTTGTCGAGGAGCTTGCGCTTGCGCGTGGCATCGCCGCCATAGCACTTCGCGGTGACGTCCTTGCGGAACGCCCGCACCGTTTCGCGCGCGATCACCTTGCCGCCGATCGCGGCCTGGATCGGCACCTGGAACATGTGCGGCGGGATCAGCTCTTTCAGCTTTTCGACCATGCCGCGGCCACGGCCTTCGGCGCGGGTCCGGTGCACCAGCATCGACAGCGCGTCGACCGGTTCTGCATTGACCAGGATCTGCATCTTGACGAGATCGGCCGGCCGGTAGTCGGTCAGGTGATAGTCGAACGACGCGTAGCCCTTCGACACCGATTTCAGCCGGTCGTAAAAATCGAACACCACTTCGTTCAGCGGCAGGTCGTACTTCACCATCGCGCGGTTGCCGACGTAAGTGAGCTCTTTCTGGCTGCCGCGGCGGTCCTGGCAGAGTTTCAGCACCGAGCCGAGATATTCGTCGGGCGTCAGGATGGTGGCTTCGATCCACGGCTCCTGGATTTCCTTGATCTGCACGACATCGGGCATGTCGACCGGATTGTGGATCTCGATCTCGCGGCCGTCGATCAGCGACATCTTGTAGATCACCGACGGCGCGGTCGCGATCAGGTCGAGATTGAACTCGCGCTCCAGCCGCTCCTGGATAATCTCGAGATGCAGCAGGCCGAGGAAGCCGCAGCGGAAGCCGAAGCCGAGCGCGGCCGAGGTCTCCATCTCGAACGAGAAACTGGCGTCGTTGAGCCGCAGCTTGCCCATCGCGGCGCGCAACTCTTCGAAGTTGGCGGCATCGACCGGGAACAGGCCGCAGAACACCACCGGAATCGCCGGGCGGAAACCGGCGAGTGCTTCAGTGATCGGCTTGCGGTCGTCCGTGATGGTGTCGCCGACCCGCGTGTCGGCGACTTCCTTGATCGAGCCGGTCAGGAAGCCGATCTCGCCGGGGCCGAGTTCCTCGGCGGCGGTCAGCTTCGGCGTGAACACGCCGACGCGGTCGACGTCGTACGCCGCGCCCGTGCCCATCATGCGGATGCGCTGGCCCTTCTTCATCACGCCATCGATGATGCGGACCAGCACGACGACGCCGAGATAGACGTCGTACCAGCTGTCGACCAGCAGCGCCTTCAGGTTCGCCGAGCGGTCGCCGGTCGGCGGCGGCAGCCGGGTGACGATCGCCTCCAGCACGCCTTCGATGTTCAGGCCGGTCTTGGCCGAGATCAGCACCGCTTCCGATGCGTCGAGGCCGATGACGTCCTCGATCTGCTGGCGGATTTTTTCGGGCTCGGCGGCCGGCAGGTCGACCTTGTTGAGCACCGACACGATCTCGTGGCCGTTGTCGAGCGCCTGGTAGACGTTGGCGAGGGTCTGCGCCTCGACGCCTTGCGAGGCGTCGACCACCAGCAGCGAGCCTTCGCAGGCGGCGAGCGACCGGCTCACTTCGTAGGCGAAGTCGACATGGCCGGGGGTGTCGATCAGGTTGAGGATATAGGTCTTGCCGTCCTTGGCCGGATAGGTCAGCCGGACGGTCTGCGCCTTGATGGTGATACCGCGCTCGCGCTCGATATCCATCGAGTCGAGCACCTGCTCCTTGCCGACCATCTCGCGGTCGGTCAGCCCGCCGGTGAGCTGGATCAGCCGGTCGGCCAAAGTCGACTTGCCGTGGTCGATATGGGCCACGATGGCAAAGTTGCGGATGTTCTCAATAGGGATGGAGGCCATGTCGCGCGGGATAGCACCCGGGGGTGGCTGGCGGCAAGCAGCGCCGCCAGCTTCCTATTCGGCGGCGATCTGTTGTGCGGTCAGGAACGGCTCGATGCGGACCGGGGAAT
>JAQGJU010000018.1 GCA_028290465.1 Xanthobacteraceae bacterium
GCCCGGCGCCAACGTCATCGAGACGGTGGACAGCATAAAGGCAATGCTGCCTCAGCTCCAAGCTTCGCTCCCGCCGGCCATCAAGGTGTCGATCGCAGCCGACCGCACGACCACCATCCGCGCCTCCGTCGCGGACGTGCAGTTCACCTTGATTCTGACCGTCGCTCTCGTGGTGATGGTGATCTTCGTGTTCCTGCGCAATTTCTGGGCGACGGTCATTCCCGCCGTTACCGTGCCGCTTTCGCTGATCGGGACCTTTGCGGTTCTATACGAGCTCAACTACAGCCTTGACAATCTGTCGCTCATGGCGCTCTCGATCGGGGTCGGCTTCGTGGTCGACGACGCGGTCGTGGTGATCGAGAACATCGTTCGTCACCTCGAAGAGGGTCTGACCCCCATGGAAGCCGCGCTCAAGGGTTCGAGCGAGATCGGTTTCACGATCGTTTCGATCACGCTCTCCTTGATCGCGGTCTTCATCCCTCTGTTCCTGATGGGCGGCTATGTCGGCAAGCTGTTCCAGGAATTCGCGATCACGGTCAGCGTCTCGCTGGTGATCTCGCTGCTGGTCTCCCTGACGCTCACGCCGATGATGTGCTCGCGCTTGCTCAAGCATCAGACGGGGGAGCACGGCTGGCTCTACCGGTTCTTCGAGCGCGGCTTCGACGGCTTGCTCGGTCTGTACGAGCGGGGGCTGAAGGTCGCGCTGCACCACCGGTTCGTTACCCTGCTGGTGATGCTCGGCACGATCGGCGCCACCGGCTGGCTCTATTTGGTGATTCCCAAGGGCTTCTTCCCGCAGCAGGACACCGGGATGATCGTGGGGATTGCCGAGGCAGCCCAGGATATTTCCTATCAGGCGATGGTCCAGCGCATGGAGATGGTGCTCAATACGGTGCTGAAGGATCCGGCGGTCGCGTCCACGGGTGCCCAGGTCGGCGCGTCGAGCGGCACCTTGAACCAGGGGCGCGTGTTCATCGCGCTTAAGCCGCGCAACCAGCGCGATGCCAGTGCCGATCAGGTGATCACCCGCCTGGGGACCCAGCTGGCGAACGTCGAAGGCATCACCTTATACATGCAGGCCGCGCAGGACATCACGGTCGGCGGGCGCCTGTCTAAGACCCAGTATCAATACACGCTGACCGACGCGGATTCCAACGAGCTCAATCAATGGTCCGCCTTCTTTCTCGACAAGCTGAAGAGCATTCCGGGCATCACCGACGTCACCACCGACCAGGAGAATGCCGGGCCGCGGCTCAACGTTACGGTCAACCGCGAGGTGGCGTCGAGCTTCGGCATCTTGCCGTCGCAGATAGACAACACGCTGGACGACGCCTTCGGACAGCGCATCGTTTCCACGATGTACACGGCCCTCAACCAGTATCACGTGGTCCTGGAGGTCGATCCGCGCTTCCAGATGGGCCCGGAAGATCTCAAGTCGATCTACGTGAACTCGTCCGCCGGCCAGCAGGTGCCGCTGAGCACCCTGACCAACACCAGCATCATGCCGGCGCCGATCGTCATCAATCACCAGGGCATGTTCCCGTCGACCACCATTTCCTTCAACCTGAAGCCCGGCGTCGCGCTCGGCAACGCCGTCACCGCCATCCGCCAGATCGAGCAGCAGAGCGGCAAGCCGGCCTCGCTCGTGACGGCCTTTCAAGGTAATGCCAATGCCTTTCTCTCGGCTCTGTCGGGAGAACTGATTCTGGTCCTGGCGGCGCTGGTGGTGATCTACATCATCCTCGGGGTGCTCTACGAGAGCTTGGTCCACCCGATCACTATCCTGTCGACGCTGCCGTCCGCCGGCATCGGCGCGCTGTTGCTCCTGATGGCGGTCAAGATGGATCTGAGCGTGATCGCCATGATCGGCATCATCCTGCTCATCGGCATCGTCAAGAAGAACGGCATCATGCTCGTGGACTTCGCGCTCGAGGTGGAGCGCGATCACAAGCTTTCCGCCGAGGAGTCGATCTACCAGGCCTGCGTGATGCGCTTCCGGCCGATCCTGATGACCACCATGGCGGCGCTGCTGGGAGGCGTGCCGCTGATGCTCGGGAGCGGTGTCGGATCCGAGTTGCGCCAGCCGCTGGGCTACACCATCGTCGGCGGCCTCTTGGTCTCGCAGGTGCTCACGCTCTACACGACGCCGGTCGTCTATCTGTATCTCGATCGGCTGGGCGATCTGGTGCGGCGCAAGCTGGGACGTGCGGAACCGGCCAGCGCCGAGACCTCCGTCCCTTGAGCGCGCCGGATCTTCGCATGCCTGCCTCCCTGCTTTCCTATTGGCTGCCTCCGCTGATGCTGGTCGCATCCAACCTATTCATGACGACGGCCTGGTACGGCCACCTGCGCTTCAAGTCGGCGTCGCTCTTCATCGTGATCCTGGCGAGCTGGGGCATCGCCTTCTTCGAATACTGCCTGGCCGTCCCGGCCAACCGATGGGGCAGCGCCGTCTACAGCACGGTTCAGCTTAAGACGATGCAGGAAGTGATCACCCTGGTTGTGTTCAGCGGATTCTCGGCCGTCTACCTGAAGCAGACCCTGACCTGGAATCACGCCATCGGCTTCGCGCTGATCGCAGCCGGCGCCGCATTCACGTTTCGGGGATCGTAGACAGCGATCGACGCCATGATCCAATTCGATTGAATCGGATCATGGTCCAGCTTCCTGGTTGAGTACGGTCTTTCCGAAAATCGTTCCCACCCCCGGATCGCGTCCGGGGGCAGGCTTTTACGGGATATTGCTCTAGCGCCGGCGCGCGCCGCTATCAGCAAGCTGTCGCGGCGCCGACGGCGCGCCCGACGAAATGACCTTCAAACCTCCGGCACTTCAAACCTCCAGCATACCGCCTTGAACGCGGCCAAGCCGGCGACGCAATCGCGCCGCCTCTCCCAGGTCATGTGGGATTCGTGGCCGGTACGATGGGCGCTACCTTTTTCCGCAGCGCCCCCATGACCTGCGGGTCGAGATTCAAGTGCGCCTCCACCAATTCGGGGGGCGTGAGTGCCATCCACGTGTCGAGGGACAGATCGGCGTAGCGGCTGCTCTTGAACATCTCCAGGAAACGCAGCGGCGTCGTGCCGATATTCTCGACGTAGTGGCCCATCGCGAACGGCACGTAGCCGACATCGCCGGCCCGGTAATCGAAGGTGCGTGCTTGGCCCGAGGCGCCGAACACGCCCATGCGCGCTTCGCCCTCGATGTAATATTGCCATTCATCGGCATTCGGATGCCAATGCAGTTCCCGCATTCCGCCGGGCACGACCTCGACGAGCGCCGCCGCGATGGTGGTGCTTGCCGGGAAGTTGCTGGTGTCGGCGATCCGCACCGTGCCGCTTGTCGTCCTGATGGGCTCCTGCGCCATCAGGCGGTGACTGAAGGGCTGAGTAACGGATGCTGCGCCGGCGATCCTGTCGGAGCTCAATGGGCCCGGCACAGTGCCCGCGAAGATGTAGCGCGCGCTCGGGTCCGGGGTGTGGCCGAACAGCGCGGCCGGTACGCCGAAATTCTTTCCGAGCACCTCGGGCGGCGTATGCTTGAACCAATCGGAGATGAGGAACGTGTTGTCCTCGTCAAATTCACCGTCGTCGAACACCAGCAGGAACTCGCAACCGTCTGAGCCAAGTCCCTGAATGGAATGCGGAACGCCGCTCGGGAAGTACCACAGATCACCGGTGCTGACATCGTCGACGAAGTTTCGCCCCTGAGCGTCGACGGCGGTGATACGGGCAGTTCCGTAAAGCATATAGGCCCATTCGGCGGCCTTATGCCAATGAAGCTCGCGCACGCCGCCGCGATTAAGGCGCATGTTCACGCCGGCCATCGCCTTCGAGATCCCGAGCTCGCGCACCGTGACCTGGCGGGTCCAGCCGCCCGACTCCAGTCGCATATGAGCGTCCGAGAACGAGAACCGCAGGTTCGGCAACGTACCGCTATCTGTCGCGGGCGGCACCAGCATGTCGGGATTCTGAATGTCGCGCATTACATTGCGTGGGCCCGGATCGGTCCCGCCATGGCCAGGACGGATCGGTTGCGGGATCGAGCCGACCGACTGCGCAACGGCGTTGGTCGCGGTCAAAGCCCCTCCGGCAGCGGCGACTGCCAGTATTTTTCGACGTGAGATCGTATCCACGATGTTCTCCTGTGTCGTGAGCGGCGTGAGCGAACTTGCGCCCGATCACTCGGCCGGTGTGGCCGATAGAGTCGGTTGCGGTAGATGGCCTTTCGCGACTTCCTCCTCGACCCAGGCGCGGTGGTGCTGCTTGGCCCAATTGAAGTCGACGCTTCCCGTGCCCATGGCCTCGAAGGCGCCTTCCATGCCGAGCGTGCCGATATAGATGTGCGCCAGGATCACGGCGACGAACGCGGCAGCGAGCAGGCTGTGAACCACCTGAGCGACCTGCATCCCGGCGATGTTCGTCACGTAGAATGGGAAGATCAGCAGGTAACCCGAAATTGCGGCGGCGGCGCCCGCTCCGACGACGAACCAGAAGATCATCTTCTGCCCGGCATTGAACCGGCCCGCGGTCGGATGCTTCGAGCCGATCAGGCCGCCACCTTCCTTGAGCCACGTGATGTCCATCTTGCGCGGGATGTTTTGCTTCATCCACATCGCCGCGATCAGTACGAGTCCCGCGACGAACGCGAAGCTGACGTAGTTGTGGATATACTTCGCGTACTGGGAGACCGTCGAGAAGGCGTCCGGCCCGATCAGCGGGCGTAGCGCGACTTTGCCGAACGTGATGTTGAGCCCGGTCAGGGCGAGCACGATGAAGGATGTCGCGGTCAGCCAGTGGGAGAAGCGCTCGAACGCCGAGAACCGCTGCATCCGTTTGCCTGAGCGCCCGGCGGAAATCCGCAGCCGTCCCATAGCCAAATAGGCGATCGCCAGAAGCGCCACCATGCCGAAGATCACGATCAGCGCGATCGGACGGAGCAGGACCTCGTGAAAATAGTCCCACAGCCGCCCAGCCGGCTGAATGAGCACGCGTTCGCGTGTGTTCGGAATGAGGATGGATCCCTCGACTCGCGAAAAATCGCCCAACAAAGTCTGTTCGTTGACGGCGAGGGCGTCAGGGTCAATCAGTGGGCTTGATTGGCTTGATTGGGCTGGCGGAGGTGGCGCCGCCTGCTGCGCGCTCGCCGGGACCGCCGATGCAATGATCCCGAGAAGCACGAGAGTGCCGAGCGCGTGTCGCAGCCTTGTTGATAGTGCCGACATGCATGGCTCCTTTCATCGAATCGTGCGAGCGCGGCGGTTGCAGCCGGCTGCCGTAGCTAGATGGCGATGCTCTCGCGATAGGCGGTCCGCCAGCCCCAGGCGCCGCTGCCATAGCCGCGCGTCAGCACGCGCTCCTTGTAGATTTGGGCGATGATCTCGCTGTCGCCGGCGAGCAACGACTTGGTCGAGCACATCTCGGCGCACAACGGCAGTTTGCCTTCGAGCAGCCGGTTGGCGCCGTATTTGCGGTATTCCTCAATGCTGCCGGGCACTTCCGTGCCGCCGCCGCCGGCGCAATACGTGCATTTGTCCATCTTCCCGCGCGACCCGAAATTTCCGAGTTGAGGATATTGCGGCGCGCCGAACGGGCAGGCGTAGAAGCAGTAGCCGCAGCCGATGCACAGGTCCTTCGAATGCAGCACGACTCCTTCGTCGGTCGACAAGATACAACTGACCGGGCAAACCGCCGCGCAGGGCGCGTCGGTGCAGTGCATGCAGGCCATGGACACCGAGCGTTCGCCCGGCTTGCCGTCGTTGAGAGTGACGACCCGGCGGCGATTGATGCCCCAGGGGACCTCATTCTCGTTCTTGCACGCGGTGACGCAGGCGTTGCACTCGATGCACCGGTCGGCGTCGCAAAGGAATTTCATGCGGGCCATGGCCGCTCCTCATATGGCAGTGATCTGGCACAAGGTGACCTTCGACTCCGGCATGTTGGTCACCGGATCGTAGCCGTAGGTCGTAATCGAGTTGACGGCCTCGCCCAGAACGTAAGGGTCGATGCCCTGCGGGAACCTGTCGCGCTGATCGACTCCCTGAAACCAGCCGCTGAAATGGAAGGGCATGAACGCCACGCCTTTACCGACGCGCTCGGTGACCAGCGCCTTCACGCGCGCCTTGGAGCTGTTCTCCGCACCGGTCACCCAGACCCAGCTGCCGTTGCTGATGCCGCGAGCCTGCGCGTCCGCGGGACTGATCTCCACGAACATGTCCTGGCGCAATTCGGCGAGCCAAATATTGGCGCGCGTCTCGTCGCCGCCGCCCTCGTAGTCGACCAGACGTCCCGAGGTCAGGATCAGCGGGAACCGATTGGCCACTTTCTGGTCGACCGCGGCCTTCTGGACCGTGAAGCCGATGTTCGGCACGCGCAGCTGAGTGGCGTCGGGCAGGGTAGGGTACTTGGCGACGAGATCGGGACGCGGCGTGTAGATCGGCTCGCGGTGAACCGGCACCGGATCGGGCAGATTCCACGCCACGGCGCGCGCCTTGGCATTGCCGTAGGGGATGCAGCCATGCGCCAGCGCAACGCGCTGGATGCCGCCCGACAGGTCGGTCGACCACGACACCGCATCGATATTGTTGCCGCCGACCTCCCGGATCACCGTCATTTCCGGCGTTGTGAGTTCTGAGTCCCAGCCGAGCTTCTTGAGCACGGCCATGGTGAACTCGGGATAGCCGTCCTTGATGTCCGAACCGAGCGGGTAGGAGCCCTCGGCCAGCAGCGTCGCGCCGTTGCGTTCAACGCCAAAGCGGGCCCGGAAGGCACCACCGCCGTCCTTCACATGCAGATGGTTGTTGTACAGAATGGCGGTGCCGGGATGGTTCAGATCAGGCGTGCCCCAGCACGGCCATGGCAGCCCATAATATTCGCCGGCGCACGGGCCGTCCTTCGCCCGCAGCGATACCAGGTCGAAGTCCCCTTGATGGTCTCGCTGCCGTTTCAGGCGCTCGGGCGATTGTCCGGAATATCCGGTGCTCCATCCGCCCCGATTGATCTCGCGCAGCAGGTCTTCCGGTAACGGCCGGTTGGTCTCGACCGCGATGTTCTTGCACAGTTGGTCGGCGACGCCGAGCTTTTTGGCGAACAGGTAGACGATCTCTTGATCTTCTTTGGATTCGAAGATGGGCTGGACGACTTGATCGTACCACTGCAGGGCGCGGTTGGAATTGGTGCGTGAGCCTGAGGATTCGAACTGTGTCCCGCAGGGAAGCAGATAGGTTCCGTTCTTGCGCTGCGAGACCGAGGACCAGTTGGTCGGCACGGTGTCGACGATGACCAGCAACTCGAGCGCCTCGATCCCCTTCACGGCTTCCGGCATGCGGGTGATGGTGTTGCCGTTATGCCCGAACACCATCATGGCGCGGAGATTGTCGGACTGGCCGATACTGCTCTTTGCCAGCATCGTGGCGTCGAACCAGCGCGGCGCCGCGATGCCGGGCGCCTCCATCAACTGCTTCGAAGCGAAGCGCGACTGCACCCACGCGTAGTCGACACCCCACACCCGGCACCAATGGCGCCAGGCACCCTCGTCGAGCCCGTAATAGAGGGGCAGGCTCGTGACATCGAGCCCGAGATCCGTGGTGCCCTGCACGTTGTCGTGCCCGCGGAAGATGTTCGCACCGTTGCCGAAGCCGCCGACATTGCCGGTCGCCAGCAGCAAGGTACAACTCGCCCGCACATTGGCGGTGCCGACAGTATGCTGGGTCTGGCCCATCGCCCAGATCAACGTGGACGGCCGGTCCTTGGCGAATTTCTCCGCTACCCGGCGCAACTGCTCTCCGGGAATGCCGGTCACGCGCTCGACTTCGTCGGGCGTCCACTTGGCCACTTCCTTACGGGTCTCGTCCATCCCATACACGCGCTGGCTGATGAATTCCTTGTCTTCCCAGCCGTTCTGAAAGATGTGCCAGAGCATGCCCCAGATCGCGGCGATGTCCGTTCCCGGCCTGATGCGGACATAGTCGTTGGCGTGCGCGGCGGTGCGGGTCATGCGCGGGTCTATGACGATGAAGTTCGCCCGGTTGAGCTCCTTGCCTTCGAGCAGATGCTGCAGCGAGACCGGATGGGCCTCCGCTGGGTTGCCGCCCATGATCAGCAGCGTTTTGGATCTGCGGATATCGTTGAAGCTGTTGGTCATCGCCCCGTAGCCCCAGGTGTTGGCGACACCGGCGACGGTGGTCGAATGACAGATGCGCGCCTGACAATCGACGTTGTTGGTTCCCCAAAAGGCGACGAACTTGCGGAACAGATATCCCGCCTCGTTAGAGAACTTGGTCGAGCCGAGCCAATAGACCGAGTCGGGACCCGACTTCTCCCGGATGGCGGCGAGCGTGTTGCCGATTTCGTCGATCGCCATGTCCCAGGAGATGCGGGTCCAGTTCCCGTCCACAAGTTTCATGGGATATTTGACGCGCCGATCGCCGTGCACGAGCTCCCGCACGGAGGCGCCTTTCGAGCAGTGCGAGCCCCGATTGATCGGGCTGTCCCAGCTCGGCTCCTGGCCGATCCACACGCCGTTCTGCACTTCGGCGGTGACGGTGCAGCCAACCGAGCAGTGCGTACAGATGTTCTTACGCCGTTCGACGGGAACTCCGGGAGTCGGAGGGGGCCCGGCTTGGGTTGTGCGCAGCATGCCCGGAGAAAACGTCCCCAGCGCCGCAAGACCGCCGGCGGCCAGGCCCGAGCGGCGCAGGAAGCTGCGACGATCGAGGCCGCCGCTTGTTGAACCTGGGAGGGCGCCTGCCAGGGAGCCGCGGCGGCGCTCGACTTGCTCTCGCTTGATCAGCATGACGCGCCCCTCATTTTGGCGGATAGCGATTGACGCGATAATAATTCTGCACGTCCGCGGAGTTTGGCTGGTACCGCGCTCTGCCGATCTTCGGATCGTTGGCGGGCGCCGCCTCGGCGGACGCCAGTGGTGCCGTCGCCGCAACCGCCACACCGGCCGTGAGCGTGAGGACGCGCAACACGTCGCGGCGGCCGATATTCGGATGTTGCCGATCGTTCATGGCGCTGCCTCTTGGTCGTCGTGTCGCGCGCGGGGCTGGCGCTGCGGAGAGACCTGCTTTCCGTGAAATTAGTGGTGGGCGTATCCACCTGCTTCGTCTCGTTTGCGGCCTCTTGCGCGATCTTGCTCAGGAGCGGCGCAACGCCGGAACGCATAGGCTTGGCGCGACGTTCGTCGGCCGCTCTCGCCCTTCAGCGCCGTGCGAACGATATCGGCAAGACCCGGCCAGTCGCCGCAAGCCCAGCCAAGAACTGCCGGCCGCCAAGCGTTAGCAATCAGGCTGCGCAATCCTCATGGGCTTGCGCCCCGTTCGGCGCATTGGCGCCCGGCGTTTTCTGACGAGGAGGAGAAGACGTGACTGCTTTAGGGCACAAAACCGCACAAGCGGCTGCCATGCTGGTGGCCGGCACCGTGGCGGCGTGGGCGCAACCGGCGCCCTCGAAGGATCTCGTGCAGCGTGGCGAATATCTCGCGCGCATGGGCGACTGCGCCGCATGCCATACGGTGCCGGGCGGCCGGCCCTATGCCGGGGGCCTGACCATCAACACGCCATTCGGCGGCATCGCTACTCCGAACATCACGCCCGACACCGCGACCGGGATCGGCAACTGGACCGACGCGCAGTTCTATCGTGCCGTGCACGAGGGCATCGGTGGTCACGGCAGCTACCTTTATCCGGCTTTTCCCTTCACCTCTTTCAGCAAGGTGACCCGGGAGGACGTGCTGGCCATCAAGGCTTACCTGTTCTCGCTGGCGCCGGTCCATGCGCCGCAGCAGCCCAACACCCTGGGCTTTCCGTTCAACATCCGCAGCGGGCTTATTGCGTGGCGCGAGCTGTTCTTCCGCGCCGGCACCTTCAAGCCCGATCCGGCCCGCTCGGCCGAGGTCAATCGCGGCGCCTATCTGGTCGAAGGACTCGGCCACTGCGGCGAATGCCACACGCCAAGGAACGTGCTTGGGGCGACCGAAAGCCGTCAAAGCCTAGCAGGCGGCGTGGTCGACGGTTGGTTGGCCTTGAACATCTCGTCCGACATGCGGCAAGGTATCGGCGGCTGGAGCGACGATGAACTCGCAGCCTTTCTCAAGACCGGCGTCAGCCCCGGAAAGGGCGTGGCGTTCGGCCCGATGGCGGACGTCGTCCACGACAGTCTGAAATATGCCACCGACGCCGATATTCGCGCGATCGTCGCCTATCTGCGTACGACACCGCCGCAACAGCAGCCCGCTGTACCGGCGACAGATCCGGCCAAGGCGCAGAGCGCCACGCTCTATCTCGATAATTGTGCCCAGTGCCATCAGGCGCAGGGCGTCGGCATTCCCGGCGCGATCCCGGCGCTGGCACAGAATGCAGCCGTGAACGCGATCGAGCCCAACGACCTGGTCATGGCCATCCTCAACGGCCTGCCCGGGGCGGGTTCCTTCGGCGCCATGCCCGGCTTTGCGGCGGCACTTGACGACCGGCAGGTGGCCGCACTGGCCAACTATGTCCGCACCGCGTGGTCCAACCAGGCGCCGGCCAACGCCACGCCGGAGCTCGTCGCGAACCTGCGCCAGCAGTCGAACGTGCCGGGCCCCGGAACCGAGTCCGCTGTCGCATTCAGCTGCCCGCAAGCGGGGGCGGGCGGCACGCCAAACGGGCTCCCGGATGCCACCTCCGGCATTTACAACATCCTCCCGGGCGCCGATGCGGGCACGCTGTCGAATCGGATCGGCGAAGCGATCAGCCTCCTGCGAGGGCAGGGGCTAAATCAGGACCTCATCATCGACACCCTGATCGCGGCCTATTGCCCTCTCGTCGCGGCGGAGACCGGTCTCACGCCGGCGCAGAAGACGGAGCGCGTCAAGAATTTCGGTAGCCAAGTCACCGCCATCGTCTATCCGGCCTCGCAGGCGCAGGTGGAAGACATGCTGGTGACCGTGCCTCTCGCGCCGGACGTGGCGAAAAGGGTGAACGATGCGGCCCATCAGGCGCGGCAATCGCGCGAGGCTTGGCTGTCGCAGACGATCGAGAAGGCGCTGCCAGGAGGAAAACCATGAGGACGAATTCGCATGAAGCGGCTTGCGTGGTGATTGTGGTCGACCGCAACGCGCGAAGCGTATCGCTGCGCGTCGCGGCCGACCGGGACACCTTACGCCGTATGCTGGACGAAGTGTTCCCTGCGGTGGACGAGTCGATGACCATCGATCTTGAGTCCGTCCTCGTCGACGAGATCTGACGAAATTTACCGCGCGCCGGGGCGGGCGCGCGGTCTATGACGCAACTCGCTTGCGATGCCGGCGTGGCCGCAGGTCAGGATTGTGTCGGTGGCGCCATGAACTCGGGCCCGACCGGATCCGTGATCTGCGCCCGCAGCACGCGCTCGATCTCGGCTCTGGCGCTGTCGTCGAGCGTCCAGCCGCTTACCTGATCGACCGGGTCCAGTTGGCCGGGGTGACGCGCCCCCCATAATGCGGTGGTGATGCCCTGGTCGAGCATCCAGCGCACGGCGAGATGAATGACGCGCTTGCGAAAGCGCCTCCTGGCCAACTCGTCGAGCCTCTGCACCGCGGCAAGATACTGCCCGAACCGGGGCGCCTGGAATTTGGGGTCGCTGCGGCGCAGGTCGTCGCCCTCGAAGGCCGTATCCGGCCGCATCCGGCCCGAGAGCAGCCCGCGGCACAGCGCGCCATAGCCGAGCATCGCGATCTTGTGCCTGCGGCAATAAGGCAGAATGTCGGTCTCGATCCCGCGCTCGAACAGATTGTAAGGCGGCTGCAGCACGTGCAGCGGCGCCACGCGGCGGAATTCCTCCATCTGCTCGACCGAGAAGTTGCTGACCCCGATCGCCCTGATTTTTCCCTGGCGCAGCAGCGTCTGCATGGCGTCGGCCGTCTCCGCGACCGGCACGCGGGGGTCAGGCCAATGGACCTGGTAGATGTCGATGCGGTCGGTGCGCAGGCGCCGCAGCGAGTCGTCGACCTCCTGCATGATGCGCGCGCGGCTCGCGTCGCGGTAGGGCTTTCCATCCCGCCACGCGAGGCCGACCTTGCTGGAGATCAGCACGCGGTCGCGAAGACCATCCGTCGCGAGCGCCGTGCCAACGATTTCCTCGGAACGGCCGAAGCCGTAGACCGGCGCCGTGTCGATGAGGTTGATGCCGTGGTCCACGGCCGCACGGATGGTGGCGACCGAGTCGGCGCCATCGGTGCCGCCCCACATCCAGCCGCCGATCGCCCAGGTCCCGAGCGCGACACGCGAGACCTTAAGCGAGGTGCCCGGAATAGTCGCAAACTCCATCTCCGTGGTGATCATCGCAGCGTGAGCGGTCATGGGTCATCCTTTCTGGTTCAGCCATGTGCGGAGGCAAGCGGCGCCGGCTGGGCTGGGCTGAGTCCCGCCCCGTCGGCCGCGAGAAGTCCGAGCGCGGACCAGTCGTAGCCCGCGTAGCCGGTCGCGATACCCGTGAGCAGGCGGTCGCGCACCACACTCACCATCGGCATCGGCACGGCTGCGGCCTCCGCCTCGGCGAGCGCAAGGCGGATGTCCTTCAGCGCCAGCGGCATCACGAAGCCGCCAGTCGTGTAGTGCTGTCCGGCGATTTTCTCGCCGTAGATCCGGTGCGCGCGGCCGCCGAACATCGTGCTCGTCAGCACCGTCATGAGCAGTTCCGGGTCGACGCCTCGCTTACGCGCCAGCGCGACGACTTCGCCGAGGATCTGCAGCGTCGCAGCGGTGGTGACGTTTCCGGCAAGCTTGATGAGGTTGGCGGTGGCCGGATCGGAGCCGACGAAGAAGGTCTTCTGCCCGAGCGTGTCGAGGAGGAGCCGGCAGCGCTCGAAGTAGTCCGGGGCGCCGGCCGCGATGACGAACAGCTCACGCGCTCTGGCAGCGTCAGGATTGCCGAACACAGGCGCCGCGACATAGCCCTGGCCGTGTCGCGCATGCTCGGCGGCAAGTTCAGCGCTGCATCCTGGACTAATCGTGCTCATGGAGAGATGGACCGCGCCGGGCGCCAGCCCGATGGCGAGGCCCGTCGTCTCCGGCTGCCGGCCGAACACGACCTCGCGCACGGCCGCGTCGTCGGGCAGCATGGTGATGACAACCTTGCAGTCGAGCACCTGCTCGATCGCGGTCACGGTCTCGATCCCCAGTGGCGCCAGCTCCGCCGCCCGCGCGGGCGTGCGCACAAACCCGACGACTCGGTATCCGGCCGCGACGAGATTGGCCGCCATGCGACGACCCATGCGGCCCAGGCCGATGAAGCCGACGGTCATTACCGCTGGCCCATTCGGGCCTGCCGGGGACGAGGAAGCTCCGATGTCGGTCATGTCCGCTCCTACTCGATGCGGCCCGTCCTGATGCGGCGGCCTGCCGGCTATCTATTCATGCTCGGCATTGCTGCTCGGGGCCGCTTGCGGAGAATTGTTCGTTCTTGCGGTGTCGCCGGACAGGCGTGCAAGTCCGAAGCGCAGGCCTGAACAGGCAGGCGGCGCGCGGATCCGCGCAAGCTCGGGAAAGGCGTCGCAATGTGCATCAAGTCGCCGGCGAGGCCCCTCACTATTATGTCAGTCATGAGCCGTAGCCTGGCGGGCACGCGGGCTCCGCATGGGCAATTCCGCCATTCCGAGGTCAGCACATGAAACGGATCATCAACAGGGCCGCGCTCGCAGCGGCATTGGCTGCAAGCCTTCTCGGCAGTGCGAGCCCGTCCTGGGCCGCGCCGCGGGCTGCACATCAACTGGCAGTGTCCGACGCCATTCCTAGCTTCAATGTGGAGCCGGCTTGCCGCGGCGCGGCCTCAGCGGGCGACGGCCTGGATGTGACGCTTCAGCGGTGCTTGCAGGACGAGCAGGATGCCCGGAAGGAACTACAGTCCGACTGGACGACGTATCCGCTGCAGTCTCAGCGCGAATGCGCGGTCGCTTCATCCGTCGGCGGCGACGCGAGTTATGTCGAGTTGCTCGAGTGCCTGATCATGAGCCGCGACGCGGCCGAGATGAAGAAACAGCACCCCAACGACTTTCAATAGCGAGCCGTGGCGGACGGTTGAGATCACGTCGGCCGGAGGGCCGGTTTGCGGCTCGCCCGCCCGCTGCGGCGTGCGGCTGGCTCAGCCTTTTCGTCGGTCGCTGGAGCGGCTTGCGTCGTTTGCCGGCGCAAGCCCCACGGGCCACCGATCACTGTTTCGCGACGCCGACCCGGCCCCCTGGTTCCGGCCGGCATCTTGGCCATTCAGATTTCCTGTTCTATGCTCGCATCCAGGATTGCAACCGGCAAGGATGGTCACTTGACCGGCCGTTCATCGACTCCGCAGAAATCCGAGCCGGAGACGGGCTCAATGGTTCTCGTCATCGACGATGACGAGTCGATGCGCACCGCGCTCGGCCGCCTGTTCCGATCGGTCGGCCTTGAGGTCGGGTTGTTCGCCTCTGCGGCCGAGTTGCTGCAGAGCACCTTGCCGGACATGGCGATTTGCCTGGTCCTCGACGTTCGGTTGCCGAACTTGAGCGGCTTCGACCTGCAGGCCGAGTTGGCGAAAGCCGGCATCCGCGTTCCAATCATATTCATCACCGGCCATGGCGATATTCCAATGTCGGTCAAGGCCATGAAGGCGGGTGCGATTGACTTCCTGACCAAGCCCTTTCGCGACCAGGACATGCTGGATGCGGTGGCATCGGCCTTGAAGCGCGACCGGCTCCGGCGCGAGGCCGAAGGGGCGCAGGCGAAGCTGAAAGACCTGTTCGAGGCCCTGACCCCGCGTGAGAAGCAGGTAATGTCGCTGGTCACCACGGGCCTGATGAACAAGCAGGTCGCCGGCGAGATCGGCCTCAGCGAGATCACGGTAAAGATTCATCGCGGCCAAGTGATGAAGAAGATGCGGGCGAAGTCGCTGGCCCAACTGGTGCGGATGGCCGACGCGCTCGAGATCCGCGGTCCGAAGCCGGACCTGCCGTAAACCTATGTATGGGTTCAATTGTCTCCGCCACATGACTAGTCTTATGGAGCGGTAGAGGTCCAACCTGGGCCGACACCGCACCCCTCTAGCGACAGGCGTGGATATTTCACTTGGAACCGGTTTCGATCATCTCGATCATTGACGACGACACGTCGGCCCGCGTCGCCGCGTGCAATCTCGTCAGGTCCTTGGGATTCACCGTGCACACCTTCGCGTCCGCCGAGGAGTTCTTGCGGTCCGCAAGCCTGAAAAATTCCTCCTGCATCATCTCGGATGTTCAGATGCCGAAGATTGACGGCCTCCAGCTGCAGGAGATGCTGGCGGTGCGCGGATACAAGACGCCGATGATTCTGGTCACCGCCTTTCCGACCGAGAGCGTCGAACGCCGCGCACTTGCGGCGGGGGCGGCCTGCTTCCTCAGCAAGCCTTTGGAAGCGGACTGCGTGATGCGATGTATCAAACAGGCGTTGGCGTCCCATGATCCCGACGCCGACACGGACGCCGAGCACCGCTGAAGCCGACTGACGTCGGCATCCAATCCAACGCTGTAAAGAGCGCGCGATCGACGCCGACAATGCATCGACGCGTGATGACTGACGATCGTCGGGGCAGATCCGTCAGGCTTGGCGCGCAGCATCCTTCAGCCGCCGCACGAGACAAACCAAAGTATGGTCGCGGTAAACGACCATTGGGTACGAGGCAACTTACGTCCGGTAGAGCACGTAGCTGGCGAGATATATCTCAGGGTTAACGAACGCGGCCGATCGGACGGCACGCCAGCGAAGTCAAGCAGAGGCTAGAAAATCATGTCGATGACCTCCGTCTCTTCCTTCGATCATCCTGCCGTTCGCTCACCGCGCTCCGACGCATATGCAAGGCCCGACCGGCCCTTGCCGTCGCACGAAGCGGCAGGTGGCCGGCGGTGGAGCCGCGACGACGCACGAGAAGGCCCGTCGCTGGTCACCATTACCCCGCCCGAGGCTGTCACGCGCCAGACGGTCGGGTTGAAGGGCGTCCACGCAGAGCTCGTCCGGTTCACAGGTCATGAGCGGGTGAGCTTGCGGTTCCGTGCTCCGGTGCACCTGCTGGTCGCCTACGAGCAGGGGGAGCGCAGCGACGGAGAGACCATCGTGGACGGCGCGCCGCGCTCGACGCAACGCGATCTCGCCCGCAAGCTGACGCTGGTGCCGGCGGGGCACGAGTTCCGCGAGTGGCACGAACCACGTACACTTGCCAGGCTCCTCTTCTTCTACATCGATCCTGCTGTTGTCGTCGGTGATTTCGACGAAAGCGACCTGTCGTTCGGGCCGCGCCTGTTCTTCGACGATGCGGCCCTGCGCGCGACAGCCATCAAGCTGAAGCGGGCAATCGAGAACCCGTGTCCGGGAGGGCGACTCTATGCGGATGCGCTCGGCACCGTCCTCGTCCACGAACTGGTGCGCCTCAACGGAGGCGCCCGCGTTCCGCAGACGCCGGTGCGTGGTGGACTCGCGGCTTGGCAGGAACGGACCGTGGCCGCCTACATCGATGAGCACATGGCCGAGCAGGTCCCGCTCGCCACGCTTGCCAAGCTGGTCCGCCTGAGCATGCACTACTTCTGCCGCGCGTTCAGGGAATCGTTTGGTGTGCCGCCGCATCGCTATCTCATGATGCGCCGGATCGAGGCTGCGAAGACGTTGCTCGCCAGGCGCAGCCAGTCGGTCACGGAGATCGGCCTGGTCGTCGGATACAGCGAGACCAGCTCCTTCACGGCGGCTTTCGGCAAGGTGACCGGACTGACGCCCACTGCATATCAGCGAAGCCTTTCATAGTAGTCGCCGGCGGTCACGTGATCGTACGGGAGCGCTCAGAGCCCGTGCCGATAGCGAGACCGCCGGTCGTTGCTGGCCGAAACGGCGCAGACGCCCGGGAGTGGACCTGACGCCGCCCGATCCCTGGTGACATTGCGGGCTTGTTAAAATCTTGCTGCAATCACAATAGTTGCTCGCGTCAGCCTCGCCTTTACCTGCCTTGCGTGCAATTATTTGCGGTCGGCCCGTTGTTTTTTCTCGGTGCCGTTTTGAGCCCGGCTTTGCGGGTGATGCGTCGCCGGGGCATGGGGCGTGCTGCGAATGGATCGGGGAACGTCATTTTTCAAGTCGTCGCCGGCGACTTTGCCGGTGCTCGCGGCCGTGTTGGCGTTGGCGATCTTTCTGCTCGACACCTTGACGTTGCTCGATAGCGCCGTCGCGATCCTGTACGTCCTCGTCGTCCTCCTGGCGGCAAATTTTACGAGCCGGAACGGGATTCTCTGGATCGCCGCCGGTTGCGCCGCCTTGACGCTGCTCAGCTATGTCGTGTCCCATGGGCTCGGCACCGTCGCAGCCTTTCTGCGCTGCATGATGAGCCTGTCGGCGATCGGGCTGAGTACATTTCTGGTGCTCAAGATCCAAGACTCGGAGACGGTGCTGCGCGAGCAGGCCGAACTCCTCAACCAGACGCATGACACGATTTTCGTTCGCGACATGAACGACTGCATCACCTACTGGAATCGCGGTGCCGAGGAGATGTACGGCTGGTTTAAGGAGGAGGCTAATGGCACGATCTCGCACGATCTGTTGAAGACGATCTTTCCCGACAGCGTGAAAAACATCTATGCCACGCTGCTGCAGACTGGGCGCTGGGAGGGAGAACTCGTCCACGCCACGCGCAACGGAACGCAAGTGGTCGTGGCCAGCCGGTGGGCGCTGCAGAAGGATCCGCACGGACGTCCGATATCGATCCTGGAAACCAACAACGACATCAGCGAACGCAAGCGGGCGGAAGATGCGCTCCGCCGGAGCGAGGCCTATCTGGCCGGCGCTCAGCGGCTCAGTCACACCGGTAGCATCTACTGGAACGTCCGCTCGGGAGAGGTCTTCTGGTCGGAGGAGAGCTATCGGCTGGTCGGCGTTGACCCGGCAACGCCGGCAACCATGGCGCTCTTGTTTGAGCGCATTCACCCTGACGAGCGGACGCTGGTTCGCGGCGCGCTCGACGAATTGGCGCAGGGGCGCGACAGCGTCGATCTCGAGTTTCGGCTGCTGCCGTCGGAGCGATCGGTGAAGGTCGTGCATTTCGTAGGACAGGCGTTTGTGGAGGACGACGGGTCCCGGGCGGTGATCGGCGCCGGGATGGATATCACCGAAACAAAGCTTGCGAGCGACGCCTTGCATGCTTTGCAGGCGGAACTCGCTCACGTCTCCCGCGTGGCGACCTTGGGAGAGCTGAGCGCCTCCATCGCGCATGAGGTGAATCAGCCGCTCGGCGCCATCGTCACCAACGCAGAGGCCGCGCTGCGCTGGCTCGACCGGGCGGTTCCTGAGGTCGAGGAAGCCCGAGGCGCCATCGGCGATATCGTGGCCGACGCGCGTCGCGCGACTCAGGTCGTGCTGCGGATGCGCGCATTCGCCCGCAAGGCCGATCCCGAGAAAGCGGCGCTCGATATCGGCACCCTCGTCCAAGAGGTGGTCCAACTGGTACAGCGTGAGCTGAGCCATCATCGGGTCGTGCTGCAGATGGACCTGGCGCCGACGCTGCCTCGGGTGCTCGGCGATCGCATTCAGCTTCAGCAGGTGATCCTGAACTTGCTCGTCAACGGGATCCAGGCCACGTCCTCCGTGGCCGACCGGGCGCGGCTGCTCCAGCTCGGTTCACGGCTTGACGACGAAGGGCACGTGCTCGTAGTGGTCACGGACTCCGGGACCGGCATCAGCGCCGATGTCATAGAGCGGCTCTTCCAGCCCTTCTTCACCACCAAGCGCGACGGCATGGGCATGGGCCTGTCCATCTGCCGCTCGATCATCGACGCCCATGATGGGCGCATCTGGGCCTCAAGCAAGCCGGGCGAGGGCGCGACCTTCTCCTTTATGCTGCCGGCCATCGCGGAGCCTGCCGCGACATCTAGCCCCGGCTAGAGCGCGTTCAGCAAAAGTGGACACCGGTTTTGCGGAAAAGCGATCAAGCGTGCGCAGATCGCGTAAACTTATCTGCGTACGCGCTCTATCTTTAAACAAACGCGTTTTCTTACGCGAACCGGATTCCATTCGCTTGAGAACGCTCTAAGCGATCAGCGCGACGGCGCGAGAGGGGTCGGCTCACTGGACTCGGAGCGACCCGACTGGCCGGCATCCGGCCGCGTCAGCGGCGGTGGCCGACGTGCTCGGGGCGAAAGGCTCGCGATCAGAACCGCCACGATACCGACGATGAAGATGCCGTCGAAGGTGCCGGCCCCGCCGATCGAGGCCACGGGCGCTCCGAGCCCTTGGATCTTATCGAGGTTGAGGAGATCGGCGCCGATCAGCGTGCCCATGGTGCCGGCCACATAAGCGAGCGGCGCGGCCTGCCGCGCAGACAGCAGCCACGCCACAATGGCGGTTGCGATGGATGGCACGAATGTGGGCAGTGCGATCCCCATCCCGGGCACCGGTTGCGCCAGCCAATGACAGATGGCCGCCACGAAGGCGGTGGCCGCCAGACCGCGCCACCACAGGCCTTGCATTGCCAGAAGATACAGGGACGTCAGCGTGGGCAGCAGCGCCCCGCCGACGTTGACGGCGATGATCGTGCCCGGCCAGTCCACCACGGCCGGGACCGCATGGGTCATGCCGAAGTAGGTGACCTCCCGCGCGGATACGAACTGCTCCCCGGGCAATTGGGCGACAGGAATGTTGATAAAGCTGCCGATCAAGGACGCGACCAGCAACAGCAGCGCGGCGCGCGAGCTCAGGCCCAGGCGCATATAGGCGTATCGCAGGATGCCCAACTGGATCAGCACGAACAGGACGATGAGGCCGGCGACCAGAATGGTGAAGGACGTCGTGCTCAAGGGAAGGTAGTGCAGCAGTCGCAGGTTGTCTGGAGTCACGGCGCCTCCGCATGCGTCTGTCGGACAGGGTCCAATGAAAAGTGCGGCCGGCCCCTGGGGGGCATAGGACGGAGCCGGCCGCTGGAGTGTCCGGTTCGGGGGGGAAACACCGGATGCGCCTAACCTATGTCGCGCCGCCGTCGAATGATTGCTGGATGTTGCTCGAAGTATGCCGAATTTGTGCTGACGAGCGTGTTTCTTTCTTCCGTTCCGACAGTCAGCGCCGTCACGCAGCTTGAGAACCTGCCGCCTATATTGCCGAAAAGTCCCAACAGCCGGCATCTGCTCGTCGAGAAGCGCGTCGCGCTTGCCGCGGGCCACATACCACGCACCCGCAAGTCTGAAGATTGTCGCAGACGCGCCGCCGCGCGCGCTAACCCATCGTCAAAAATTGACGCGAAGCGACAACGAGGCGGAGTTACCTTCCGTGGTATTTTCCGCGGAGAACTCGCGGTAATATTTCGCCACGAGGGTCACCGGCGTTTCGCCGGCTTTCGTGACGAACTTCAAGCCGGGTCCAATGCCGAAGACGCGCGCTTTGCGCTCGCCAAGCAGGTTTCCGCTGCCTTCATCGGCGCTCATCTGTTGCATCATGTAGCCGACGGCCCCAACGGTGACATTGGGCAACACGTAATGGCCGACAGCAAAGTCGAGATGGAAGACGTCGCCCGACCGATAGCGGGTCTCGGGGTTCTCGTAATTGAAAACATAAATCGCGGCCATCGAAAGATCCAAGCCGGTTGCCGGATCGAAATAGGTCGCTGCGACCTGCGGGGACCAGGCCCAGTAATTCTTACCGGTGTTGACCGCCCGCTTGGCGTCATAGCTGCCAACCGGCACCCAGAGCGCCGTCGCGAAATTCCAGTGAAGCTTTCCGGCGTGCCAGCCGATGATCAGCGGGCTGATGACCGGATCGTTGAAGCCCGTAATCGCTCCCTCCCGGAAGGTGGTTGCGGCGGGCGTCATCACTGTGCGTTCGGCGTCAACCCGTGATCCGGCGACGCGGCCGGCAAATGCATAGTGGCCGCCGAGAATGCGGTACGGAGTGACGACGGTAAGGCCGAAAATTTCTGAGTACGTTCGCAACTCGACGCCAAGTCGGCCTGGACGAATCCGCGACTGTTCGGAACCGCTATATGAGATGCTGTCGCTGCGCACTTGCACGCCCGGCGCCGGGAGGACGCCGGACATGAAGTCGCGATAGCCTTTCAGATAGTAACTTTGCCCGCCCTCGATCGCCTGCGCCGGATGTGCCAAGGCGATGCATGCAAAGGCAGCCGCGACAGCGGCGACGTGCTCCCGCGCATTCATCATCATCGACCTGTTTGGGTATCGCGCGTGAACTTGCGCGCTACAAATCGTGCGCAGCAGCCCAGATAGCTGCGAACTGTATGGAAATCAGAGAGTAAATGGAAGATTCGGCCCCGGCTTCTCCGAAAGATACCGGCTTGTGGCACCAATAATCAAGGCCGAGATCAGGATCGATGAATCGGAAGCCCCTGGTCGAGGTGGATGCGGCCACACGTTAGCCACGCTGCCGGAAGCTGGCCCAGAAGGTATGTCGTGCGATCGACTCGGTGGTCATTTCACGCGCCGGCCGGCCGTCTTCCTGCGGCACGAAATCGCCGCGCAACATTGCTTTGATATCGATGCCATCGTCGGTCCACCCCTGTTCGGCGATCGGAACCGCCCGCGTATCATTATTGACGACGAATACATGGCCCGCGGGCTTCACCGCGCGGCGCAGACGGGCGATATCGTCGGCGGGCTTTGCGCAATGCTGCAATACCCAGATCGAGATCGCGGCGTCGCAGCTAAAGCCTCGTTCGACGATCGCGTCGAGCATCGTCGGCGCGCAACTGAAAAACCGATCCGACGCCACGTAAATGACCGCCAGGGCCCGCATCGAAGGGCTGATGTCCACTCCTATGACACGGCAGCCGTGGCGCGCGATCAACTCCTTCGCCATGCGGCCGATGCCGCAACCATAATCGATCAGTATCGTGTCCGGAGTGATCTCGATCTTGCTTGCGATCAGATCGGCCAGATACGGCGTCTCGATCCTCCAGCGCTCTTCGGTCGTCGTGCCTTCCGGCGTCAAGATGATTCGCATCGCCGATGGGATATCGTTGACGTTGAAAACGTCAGGATAGTAGGTCGCGGGCATGGAGATTCCTTACGTGATCGTTGATGCAGAATAAGCGATCCCATCCCGGTGAGATAGCTCTTCGCAACGGCGGGCGGTACGGTTTGCGGCAGGGTGGATAAGCCGTCGGAGCAGGCAGTCTCCGACTTTGAACGCGAACGATCGCGTCCTGGCACAACGAGGCAATGACTTGATCGAATAGCCAGCGGGAGCAATACCTGCTTGGTCAAGATCTGCCTAGTCCCGGCGCCGAGACGCTGATCGGCGGCGGCCTCGACATCGGGATCGAGCACGGTCATCGCCCTGGACGTGTCGACCATCATCACGTTGCAGCATGTCGCGCTGGCTCATCTGAACCAGGACGACTTCCGTTTTCTGTAGAAAGTATCACGTCCAGCCGTTGACCCGCCGCGCGGGGTTCTCGGCTGGATCGTTCAGGTTCGTGTTGTAGGTCGTGCCCGCGATCAGCGGTGCGGCTGCGCCTCCGGCGTGCGGACCGTGCCGGCCGAGTTGCCACGTTTCGTTGGCGACGGCCAGCGTGCCGCCGCTACCTGAGAAATCGAGCGAGCGCTGGTAATTCCAGTTCAGGAAACGGATGTGCCGCCATTCGCCGGTCGTGGTGTTGTGCGCCGACGCCCAGGTCTCGAAGCGGGCCCCCGAACGCTCGATGTCGATATTGCGGGTGCCGTCCGTGGCGTCCATGCCGGGCTGTGCGGAGCCGTCGACGGTCTCCGGGCCGCCCGGAACATCCTGGTGCGTCAGCGTTGTCGATGCGCGGAAGCGGGCGCCTACCGGCGTATTGGCCAAGCCGTTTAAGGGTTGATGGATGCTGTCCGCATACCAGTCGGATGCGGTTCCATTCACCTGGTCGCGTAAGCGGGTATTGACCGGTCGGTATTTTTTTTCGACGAATCTTGCAAGACGGTCCGCATTCTGCCGCTGCCAATAATAGCGGTCCCAGTGCCCGATAAGGTCCTGGAGCGTTCCGACGTCCCATTCATTCAGTTCGGCGACGCTGTCGCCGGTCGCCGTGATGGTGATATCGGCGGAAAAATTGGCGTCGTGATAGGTGAAATTCGATCCGCCGATCGTCGCGCCCGCACCTTGGGTCAGGCTGATATTGGCGAAGCTCGCCGTAAAGTCGACGACGCGCTGCACCACATTCGCACCCGTGGCCGCACCGCCCTGTTGCACGACATGGGTCAACTCATGCGCCATCAATCGTCGACCGGTATCGGTGCCGGGTGAATATTGCCCGGCGCCGAAGACGACGGAATTGCCCAGCGTGAAGGCGCGGGCCTGGACCGACCGCGCCAGTTCGCCGGCCGCGGGACCGGTGTGCACGCGCACGCCGGAAAAATGGCTTGCGAGGCGTGGCTCGAAGAAGCCGCGTTCGGAGGCGGAGAGTCCCTGGCCGCCGCTCTGCAACGCCTGAAATTTGGCGCCGAAGCCGGGCGGTACGTGCGTGGTGGGGCCGCCGCTCGGCTCGGCCTTGGCCTTGAGCTCGCCGTCGGTGTCGTCGAGCCTCGCGCCGGATTTTCGATCCTCGTGGTTGGCTTGCGGCTCGCAGGTGGCGCACGTGCGCTGCACGCCTCTTGGCGCCGCGACCGTCGCAATCTGTGGCTCCGGTGTCCGCATCACCCGATCGGCGACGCGGTCGGCCTCATGTTCGGCCGGATCGTTGACCGCGCCGATGGTCAGCTTGGGCTGAACCTGTGGCGTGCGCAGAATGGCTCGCACTTCCGGTATGCGGTGCATAGGCCGAACGGCGGCCGGCGACGCGTGTCCGAACAAAGGCGCGGCGCGGGCTTTTGTTGTGGCGGTTCGCATACTGGCCTCCCAGGTGGATACGACCAAGTCCCATACTCAAATCCGTACTCGAGTCTCATACGATGGCTGGCCGGGACCTAGAGCGCGTCCAGCAAAAGTGGAAACCGGTTTTGCGGGAAGCGATCAAGCGTGCGCAGATCGCGTAAACTTATCTGCGTACGCGCTCTAAGTGTTTAGACAGACGCGTTTTCTTCACGTGAAGTGGATTCCACTTCACTTGAAAACGCTCTAGTCACCGGTAACATCGCTATGGCTTTCTCGGTGGCTTCGGAGCCGTCGGCGTTGTCGGCACTCTCGGTCTTTTCGGCGATATCGGAGGCGTTGGCGCTCCGGACGTTGTGGTCATTCCACCGGTGAATTGTCCGGTGCGGATCGCTTCCTGCAACAGCGCGGTCTGATCGGCAGAAAAACTCTTCTGCTCGGACCAATGTCGACGCATGGACTGGAGCGTGCGCTGGTCTTTTGGCAGGTTGGCTCCATCCGGGCCCGCGGCAAACATGACGTTGTGTGGGTCGGCGG
This sequence comes from Xanthobacteraceae bacterium, assembly GCA_028290465.1. GTDB lineage: Bacteria > Pseudomonadota > Alphaproteobacteria > Rhizobiales > Xanthobacteraceae > FEB-22. The sequence continues at coordinate 24,326 of JAQGJU010000018.1, forward strand.
TATGCGGCAATTTTGCCAAGATGTGCCCAAGCTCGTGAACGGCAGTGGTTCCGACGAATTGCCCGAACTCGACCTCGCCTTTGTCGAATACGTGCTCGAGCGCCGACGTATGGTCCAACGTGGGGGAGGTCGTAGGATCACCCTGCGGTGCGTTGCACACCCGTAGATCCTCGTGCGCACCGACAAAGACGACCGCGCCGCCGTCGATGCCGAGAATGAGGTCGCCGCACGGCGTTTTTCCGCGTCCGCCCGCGTCGAACTCCAAGCTCAAATCTCCGGGCCCGAGCCGGTTGAATTTCAGTTCACGGCCGGCCGCCTTGGCGATTGGCTCATAGGCCTGTCGGATCGTGGCTTCGACGACGTTGGAACGCGGCACGCTGCCGATGTTCTCCAGGGTAATGATCAACGGCGCTGTGATGCTCGGCGCAACCCATGGTCCCGGAGGCTCGCCCAGCACAGTTTCCCGGCAATAGGTGGCGTTCTCCTCGCCCATGATGCGAATGCATTCGTTGAGCTCGGTCGCCTCGAGATAGGGAGGCGTGGCGGCCGGTTGCGGGGAGGGCGATCGACGCACAATGCTCGATGTTTCGGGATCGGCCAGGCGGTTGACGGCTTTCGGATCCGCTGCGTGCGCATTCTGCTGCACGACATGCGTCAGTTCATGCGCCAATACGTGGCGGCCGGAATCCGTCTCCGGCGCATATTGGCCGGCGCCGAACACCACGTTGCGGCCCGACGTATAGGCCAGCGCCTGTAAGGACCGTGCGGACTCCGCCGCCTTCGGTCCGGTATGGACGCGCACGTCGCCAAAATCCTGCCCGAAGCGCGGCTCCATGAACGCGCGCGGGCCGGCATCGAGCGGCCGGCCCGGCGAACGCAGCACGTCACGCACACTCGGTGGCGCCGCGTCAGGCGTATCTTTGCCAGTCGCAAGACGCTGGATCGTCCCGCCTTGTTCCTTCTCGCAGTCGGCGCATAGACGCCGGATGCCGCCATCGCGCGATCCGATCGACGGCGCGCCCGCCTCGCTCGCCGTGATATCGCGGTCCGGCATCCGCATCACCTGGCCGGCCACTTGATCAGCCTCGCGCTCGGCCGGATCGTCGACGGCGCCGACGGTCAGCTTGGGTTGAATGCGCGGGCCGCGCAGAATGGTGCGCACGACCGGCGAGCCGGTCAGCGATTGCGCACCAGCAGGCAGAGTCTGAAAGGTCGGCGCGGCACGACACTTTGTGGCAAAGCGCTGCATCCTGTCTCCGTCCTATGGCGGCGGAAGCGGTACTTTGTCGGTGCAATCGGCGCAGCCGTCGCGCTTGGAGAGAGCGGCGCGGAACTTGGGCACAATCCCGCAAAACATGGATCGCGTCAGCGGCAGCGGTAGATGGAATCCAAGTATAATGGCCCCCGTATCCTGCGGCGAGTCCCAGGTAACGGCCGGATGGAATTTCGTGACCCGCGTGTCGGTCAGCTCCGCCAGTTGCGAGCCGAGTTGGAGCGTCAAGAGACTCCAGCCGATGAACCGGCCGATCAGTGCGTAGAACAGATTTCCCGGCAAATCGGACTCGTAACAGTTCTCCGACTTGGCGCCCGGACACAAAGTGATGATGCCGACCTCGCCGGGATCGCAACCTTCTTCCGGACAGGAGGCGCCTTTCGGGTGGTTCATCACATGCGCCTTGAAGTCGAATCGTGCGCCGTGGTTCACCAAAGCGCGCCACTTGAAGGCGGCATCCGCAATGAACAGAAGCGCTGGCGGTATGCCGATATCGGTAGCGGCCTTGCGGGCCGCGCTCACCGAACGCATACCGTCCGCAATCTGCGACGACGCGACTGCGGTGCGCGCCGGCGCGCTGGATCCCAAACGGGCCTCCTGCGCCAGGATCGCAGTGGTCGCGCCCGCCTCGGCGAGATCGTCCACAGTCGCGCTGGAAAGGGAAAGTGCCGTCTTCGCCCTGGCAAGTTGCGCCTGGATCGCGAGCACGTCGGGATCGAGCATTGCCATATTGACGGTGGTGACGAACCAGCGCGTCGCGTCCGGGCCGCACTTGGGCGGTACTTCCTCTTTCGGCGGCTCCGGTTCTACCGGCTTGGTTCGAACCAGAACCACGCTGCGTTGCAGTTTGGCGTCGCCCGGCAGGGGGCCGTGATGGAAGGTCCGAACCGTTGCCTTGACGCCGCGCTTCGTCAGCACGGCTTCGATGATGTCCTTCGCCCGCAGCGCGCGGGCGCAGGATAGGTTCGCATTGAAGTCCGGGTCGCCTTCAATGCTGGCGATGCCGTGGACGTCGACGGTCTCGCCATCGACAATGGTCGTGGCGACGGTTTCCAGGTCCTTGTCGTGACCGGTGCGAAACACATCGCAGTTCACGTCGAACAGAAATCTCGGCTCCGTGACCGCCGCCTCGCTGAAGGTGCAGCCCGCCGGCTTTCCGATTTCGACCGGACCGCAGGCCCGCTGCAATTCGCCCGAGAACGCGACGGTCTGGCCCTGCTGTAGCGAATGCGTGAGCTCATGGGCCAGCAGGTGCCGGCCGGATTCGGTGTGCGGCGCATATGTTCCGGTGCCGAACACCACATTGCGGCCGACCGTATACGCCAATGCATTGACGTCGCGTGCCGACGCGGCGGCCTGTCTGTCCGTGTGAATTCGGATCTGGCTAAAGTCTCGCCCGAAGCGCGGCTCCATGAAGGTGCGCGTCGCGGTGTCGAGCGGCCGGCCCGACGACCGCAGCACCTGATGCACGCTGGGCGGTGCAGCATCCGACGTGCTGGCGCCGGTGGAGCGGCGTTGCAGGGTGGCGCCGTGTTCCTTCTCGCACTCGGCGCATAGGCGCTGGACGCCAGGAGCCTGCACAGTCTGCCCGATGGTGATCGGCGGGCTTTCGGTCTCGTGGTCGCGATTGTGTTCGGCCCCGCACGCCGCGCAGGTGCGGCGCACCAAGGATGACGGCATCGCGCCGCCGCCTTGCGGCGCGACCGGCGGCGGGCTGGCGTCGCCCGCGGCCGCGTTGCGATCCGGCATTCGCATCACCTGATCGGCCACCCGGTCGGCCTCGTGCTCGGCCGGATCGTTGATGGCGCCGATGGCGAGCTTGGGTTGGACGCGCGGACCGCGCAGGATCGACCGGACGGCGGGCGTTTGACGGAGCGCATGCGCGGGTGTGTTCGGCTTGTTGAAGGCCCGTGCGGCCTGCGACTTCATCGCGAAGGTTTGCATGGTCCGGTCTCGTAGCTGTCATGGCCCGCTATTGGCTTCGTCAACCGCCATCTTGAGTATCATGAGTGCAAGTGTCTTGTCGGATTTCAAATGCTCCTGGCCAAGCGAGCCCGCAGGGAAGGCCGCGATCCGACTGTCGTACAGCGCCGCGGTACGCTTCTGGATCGAATTGAACACGTTGGCCTGCATCTGCGCCGGCATTCCGATCCGGGCAAGCTGTTTGGCGTAGATCGTGACCTGTTCCAGGACGAACTGCGATCTATTGTAGGTCGTGCCACTGACGTCCATCGCGGGCTGATACGTGAACTGCTGCAGCAGCGACATGATTTCGCCTTCGGCATAGCCAGTGACTTCGTGCAGCATCTGGCGGATGCGCGCGACATGCTCTTGCCGACTGGCGGTGGCATCGGCGGCGGCGGCACGCAACGCCTTGACTTGCGGATGGTCGGCGAGCAGTTCGGCGAGGTCGCCTTGGAAGCTCTCCATCGCGCTTTCGACCGACACCGGATTGTCGACCGTGTGCGTCAGTTCGTGCACCAGGTTGGTCGTCACCAGTTCGGTCTGCTCGTTGTTCAGCAGATCCTGACTAATATGGATGATGTAGACCGGCATTGTCCGCCCGGTGGCGTCGTCCTTATGCGAACCGCGCTGCGTATAGCCTCGGTAGCGGTTGGTGCCGGTCAGATCCGGGAACACATAGACCGTATGGTTCTGAAGATACTTGTCCCAGAACGGCTCGCGGCGGACCGCCCGCAAGGCTTCCATGAAAGTTTCGCGGCCCTTCGGTGTCAAGGCCGCTTCGAAATCGCGCTGACGCACGTTCAGGTCGTCGGACCCAACCGCGCCGCGTGGCCTGTCGGGGACGGTGCCGAGAGAAGAGCCAAAAGCGGCCACGATCTTGTTGATCGGCAAATTCCACAAAGTCGTGACGCGTAGCGCTTCGTCGGGCGTCTTCGGCAGCGCGCCCCCGGTGAAGCCGGCCCGGGTCGCGACGTTAGCGCGGATGAGTTCGCCGCGCTTTCGGGTTTGCTCGGCCTGGCTCTGCTCCAGCTTCTCGCGGTCGGCCTTCTGCGTGTCGCTCTCGGCCGCGGGCGTGACCGGGGTGCCCAATACGTTGCGCGCTTCCTGATACATCGGAAGCAGCGCCTGTTCGCGCAATTGTGCGGCGCGATCGTTGATCTGCGCGGCGGTCGGCGCCGCGCCGGAAATGCGCTGCGTGGCCGTATCGCATGCGCAACCCATATCGGCCTGTGGGGATACGCGCACCGGTGCGCCGCCATGTCCGATGGTCCGGATGACACGCTTGCCTGAGGAGTTCCAGTAGGTGAAGTCGGTCGCGCCGGACACCGGCGTGCAAAGCGCATTGGCCCAACTCTGTACATTGACCGGCCCAAGGGCGCCGAACGCCTTGGCGCCATGCGCGGCCGCTTCTTCAATCGTGTGATACCAATGTCCGAACGTGCCGCCGAAGCGATGTTCATTGCTTTTGATTTCGTCCGCCGCTCGCGTGTCGCCTTCGGCCCAGACCCCCGCCGTCGAGCAGCCCTGCCAACGTAATTCGCTGCCGCAGCAGAACAGGCCGCGCAGGCTGTTCAGCGAGGCCTGGTTGGCGTCGTTGCCCAGCCAATTCAGGCTGAACCCACTCCTTGGTGTTTCGCCCATCTTGCCGGTCGGCAGCTTGGCTTTGTTGCCGCCGGCGACCATCTGGTACGCCGGATTCGCGTGATTGAAAATGTCGAGACTGGCCAGGCAACTGCCCGTTCCGACGCGTCCCACCAGTTGCGTGATCATGTCGCTCATGGACGTGACCGTGAGGTCGACCCCCAAATCCTCTGCCGCCGCGCGAACCAGGAAATTGTCGCCTTGCGCGGCGAGCACATCCATTTCGACGCGGGTCGGGGCTCCGGCGGGCGCCGGCCCCGGAGTGGGCGTGGGGAGCGGTATGGGAGGCGTCGGTGTGCCGGTGCCGGTCGCGCCTGTCGAGCGTCGCAGTCGGGCTGGGGAATCCTGGCTTGCGCCCGATTGTTGCAGAACATGCGCCAATTCGTGCGCGATCAAGTGGCGCCCGCCGGCGCTGCTCCGGTCATATTGTCCGGCCCCGAACACGATGTTGGGTCCGACCGCATAGGCGCGCGCATTCACGTCCCTGGCCGAGGCGTGCGCCGCGCCGTCGGCGTGAATTCGCACCG
>JAQGJU010000046.1 GCA_028290465.1 Xanthobacteraceae bacterium
AAGTCGACCTCTCCCCGCACGCGGGGAGAGGTGAAGAAGAGAGAGATTCTACGCCGCCGCCTGGGCCCTGCCGCGTTCCAGCGACGCGACCGCCTCGTCGATGGTCTGCACGTCGCCGAAGATCGAATAGAACGCCCGCAGCGAGGCGCCGTGCTCTTCGTCGGTATAGGTGGCGAGCGCGTCGGGCACCATCACGACCTTGAAGTTCAGCATCATCGCGTCGCGTGCCGAGCTTTCGCAGCACACCTGGGTCGCGGTGCCGGCGATCAGCAGCGTGTCGATGCCGCGCGCGCGAAGATGCGCTTCGATCTCTGACGAGCCCTGGATGAAGGCGCTGAAGCGCTTCTTGACGATCTGCGCGTCCTCCGGCTTGGCATCGAGTTCGGCCCACAGCGCGTGGCCTTCATGGCCGAGCTCCATGGTGGCGTAACGGGTGTCGCGCCGCTGCGGCGTCATGACCCAGTCGTGGAACACCGACCAACTCTCGCGGGTGTCATTGGTGGTGTTCTTGATCCACACCACGTGGCCGCCCATCGCGCGCAAGGCCGACGCCAATCGGTTGACGTCCGGCACGATGTCGCGCGCCTTCGGCACTTCGCCCTGGAAGCCGGGCTTCATGAAGTAGTTCTGCATATCGATGACAACCAGCGCGGTCTTGCTCGGATCCATCACGTCGAACGGGTGCGCCCGGCCGGTGCGCGCGGTGACGCGCTCGACGAGGTCGGCGGGAAGCGAGAATGAGTGCATCGGCCTGCTCCTGTGAAAACGGTCTGGTGAATTGAGCAAATTCCGTGCCGGCTCATAGCCCGCGCTTTATGCGATGCGGGCCAAATGCATCATGCTTCGTGATCAAAGCTTGGGCGGGTGGCTGCCTCGATACGCGCCACGGGCGCGGAACCGGCCTAAAGCGCGGACTTAACGCACTGCGTTAGACCGGCTACGGCGCGCGATGCCCGGTGCGACCTCCTGACGAAGTGTCATGGCATGCATGTTGCAATGTCGTGTGGGAACAAAAGGATCCCGCACATGCTGCAAAAAACGACCCGTTTCGCTGCGCTTGGTGCTCTCATCGCGACGCTCGCGCTGTCGTCCGCTATTCCGTCCGCTTCCGCTGCCGATCTCATCAAGGTCAAGATGGCTGAGGTCGTGCGTTCGCAATTCTACATCCCGATGTATGTCGCGTTCGGCAAGGGCTTCGTCAAAGACGAGGGCCTTGAGGTCGAAATGGTCACCACCAATGGCGGCGACCGCGCCGGCGCGATGGTTCTGGCCGGGCAGGCCGACTTCGCGCTCGCCGGTCCCGAAGTGGCAGTCTACATCTACAACGGCGAATCCCCCGACAAGCCGGTCATCTTCTGTGCGCTGACCGCGACCGACGGCCTGTTCCTGGTGTCGCGGCAGAAGATCGACAAGTTCGACTGGTCGATGATGAACGGCAAGAAGGTAATCGGCTGGCGCCCCGGCAGCACGCCGGAGCTCTATCTCGAATACGCCATGAAGCAGCGCGGTGTGAACGCCGAAACGGTCAAGAACATCATCACCAATATCGCCCCGTCGGCGCGCGACGGCTCCTGGATGTCGGGAAATGGCGATTTCGGCATTTTCAACGAGCCGAACTTCACCAAGCTGGAAAAAGCCGGCCACGCCCATCTGGTGGCATCGATCGGCAAGGAGGTCGGCCGCGCCGACTACACGCTGTTCTTCGCCAAGAAGAGCTGGATGGAGAAGAACGGCGCTATCGCGCAGAAATGGACCAATGCGATCGCGAAAGCCCAGGCCTACGTAAAGACCGCGAGCGCGCAGGATATCGCCGAAGCCATTGCGCCATTTTTTCCCGGACTCACGACCGAGGACAACATCACGGTGGTGAACCGCTATCGCACTGTCGGCGTGCCGATCTGGGCGACCAGCACGGTGCCGGATGAAGGCGGTCTCGCCAAGGCGCAGGAAATCATGGTGGTCGGCGGCGTACTGCCGGCCGACAAGAAGGTGTCCTACGACAAGCTGGTCACCAACGAGTTCTCCGCCAAAGCGGAGAAGGCTTTCGCGGGCCAGTAACGAACGGAGCCACAACCATGCTGCAGACCGGTCCGTTCCCGGCGGTCGCGATCCGCGACGTCACGCTGAACTACTTCACGCCGGAGCGCGAGACATTGGCGCTGTCCAATGTCTCGCTCGACGTGGCCAAGGGCGAGTTCGTCGCCATCGTCGGATCGTCCGGCTGCGGCAAGAGCACGCTGCTGACGTTGGTGTCCGGCCTGCTGACGCCGTCGCGCGGCAGCATCCAGGTCGACGGCATCGAGGTGAAGGCGCCATCGCCCCGCGTCGGCTACATGTTCCAGAAGGACACGCTGCTCGACTGGCGCTCGATTATCGACAACGTGCTGCTTGGCGCCGAACTGCTGGGTCTTGATCGGCGTCGCGCCCGCCAGCGCGCCGAGGAACTGCTGAAGCGCTACGGCCTCGGCGAGTTCATGCACAGCCTGCCGAGCCAATTGTCCGGCGGCATGCGCCAGCGCGCGGCGTTGGCCCGGACGTTGTGCTGCGAGCCGGAGTTACTGCTGCTCGATGAGCCGTTCTCCGCGCTCGACTACCAGACGCGGCTGGCCCTGTCCGACGAGATCGCCGCCATCCTGTCGGCGGAAGGCAAGACGGTCGTGCTGGTCACGCATGATATCGGCGAAGCGATCAGCATGGCCGACCGGGTGATCGTGATGAGCCGGCGGCCGGGCCGCATCAAGAGCGAACACAAGATCGCGTTCCCAAGTTTCGGCGCCAAACGGCCGACGCCGTTCGAAGCCCGCAAATGTGCCGAATTCCCGCAGTATTTCCAGACCATCTGGGATGAACTCGATCTGCACGAAGTTCACTAAGGCATGAACCCGAAAAGTGGAAACCGATTTTCGGAAAAGATCATGCCCAGACAAGTTTCGGAGCAAGACCATGGGCACTGAAGCGATCGCTCAATCTGTCGCCTCCGACCGACCTGCCGAACGGCCCGCAGCCAAGCCGGTGGCGCGCAGCCCAGGCTATGATAGCTATCTACGAGCGCTACGCCGCCGCGCGCTGTCGATCCAGGCGTGGCAGTTCGGGCTGGTGGCCGGATTCCTGGTCCTGTGGGAAATTGCGCCGCGCGCCGGCTGGATCAATCCGATGCTGACGAGCTATCCGTCGGCTGTGGCCCGCACCTTCATGACGATGCTGCAAGACGGTACGCTCGCCACCCACACCTGGGTGACCGTGTCGGAAACCGTCGGCGGTTTTGGCGGCGGTATGCTGCTCGGTCTCGCCTGCGCGGTCGCGCTGTGGTGGTCGCCTTATCTGTACAAGGTGCTCGACCCGTTTATCGTGGTGCTGAACGCGATCCCGAAGATTGCGCTGGTGCCGATCTTCTACATCTGGCTCGGCGATGTCGCGTCGATCTACGCGATGGCGATCGCGGTCAGCGTATTCGTCACCATCCTGATGCTGTACACCGGCTTCCAGGCGATCGATCCCGACAAGATCAAGCTGGCGCGGCTGTTCGGCGGCTCGCGCCGCCAGATTCTGTACAAGATCGTGCTGCCCGGCAGCGTGCCGACCATCATCTCGGCTTTGAAAGTAAATGTCGGGCTAGCGCTGGTCGGCGTCGTGGTCGGCGAATTCCAGGCCGCCAAGGCCGGCCTCGGCTATCTGATTACGTATGGCAGCCAGATTTTCCAGATGAACCTGGTGATGACCGCCATCGTGGTGTTGGCCGTGATCTCGTCGCTGCTGTTCGTGATCATCCAGACCGTGGAAGCCATCATGCTGCGGCGCCATGGCGCGCCACGCTGACAAAATGAGCCGCCGGGGGCGTTTCATCATGCCGAACGCACGCGGCTGGCGCTAAGCCACCATTGAACCAGCGGTGGCACGGCGGCCGGTCATTGCTTTCGGAACAAATGCACGCGATCGGAGTTGGTGCGTACAACACCAATGTGAAGGCGCATAGCCCTTCGTCCGTGTGGCGTAACCAGCCCTCCCATACCTTTCCAGAGTTCTGTGGTGCACAGCGGGGCGCCCCGCGTTTATTGGCTTTGGACACGGAAAATATCGCATCCCACCAAGCTTGGTCGCGAAGGACGAAAGGCGGAATATTATGCCGAAGGTCTTGATCGCCGAAGACGACCTGATGATCGCCGACATGGTGGAAGAAGTTCTCGTCCAGGGCGGCTATGAGGTGTGCGGCATTGCCCGAACGGTCCCCGAAGCGGTCGCGCTTGGCCGGCTTCACACGCCTGACCTTGCCGTCATCGACCTGCGGCTTGCCGACGGCGGGCTTGGCACCGACATTGTTACCCAATTGAGCGCAATGCTGGGCGTGCTGTATGCCACCGGCAATGTCGAGCAGTTGATGCGGCTCGTCGCGCGGGGCGATGCCTGCATCGCCAAGCCCTACAGCAGTGCCGATCTGCTGCGGGGCCTGCGAATTGTCAAAAATATCGTCGATACCGGCGCGGCATCGCCCCCATTCCCTCGCGGATTTCATGTGCTGACTCCGACGATCGGCACCGAGCATGAGTGACACGGCCGCAACCGTTTAAGCTGCTTGTTGCCCGATTTTTGCGCCGAAACCCATGATTGCAGAAGTGTGCCGTTTTGCTCAGCAAAGCGTTTTTCCCAGCATTAAACTTCCAGGTGGCTTTGCATCAGGACACGGGTGATGCCGGATCCAGTCGAATTTGACCGCGCCTACCGGAGGCGCCAAGGGCGGTCGAAAAGGGCGGTGCATGCTCAAGGTCTTGATTGCCGAAGACGACCTGATGATCGCCGACATGACCGAAGAGGTCCTGGTCGAGCATGGGTATGACGTGTGCGGCATCGCCCGCACTGTCGCGGACGCCGTCGCGCTCGGCCGGCAACACAAGCCTGATCTTGCAGTCATCGATGTGCGGCTCGCCGATGGCGGGCTCGGCACCGAGGTCGCCGCCCAATTGGATGCTCTCGGCCGGCTCGGTGTGCTCTACGCCACCGGCAACATGTCGTATCTCATGCTGAGCGTCCCCAAGGGGGACGCCTGCATCTCCAAGCCGTACCGTTCGGTCGACCTGCTGCGCAGTCTGCAAATCGTCGCCGACATTGTCGCCACCGGTACGGCGTCGCCGCCGTTTCCCCGCGGCTTCCAGTTGTTGCCGTCGGCCCTCACCAAACGCCCGGAGCGCCTCATATGAATGTGAATGAGTCCGTTGCGAGAATGGATACGTCGACTGCGGAAGCGGATAAGTCTACCGAAAAAGTCCGCAAGCTGCTTCGCCAGCAGGCCGCGGTTGCCGGGTTCGGCAGCTTTGCGCTGCGCCAGGACGATCTCATGAAGGTCTTGACGGAAGCGGCGCGGGTCTGCGCCGAGGGCCTCAGCGTGCCGTTCTGCAAAGTGTGTCGCTACCGCCCCGAGGAGAACGATCTTCTCATCGAGGCCGGTTATGGCTGGCAGGAAGGCGTTGTCGGTCACGTCGTCTCGCGCGCCGATGCGAGTTCGCTGCAAGGGCGAGCCTTCATCACCGGGCAGCCATCGATCTGCAACGATCTGCGCCTGGACAATGATTACGAGCTGCCGCCGTTCTACGCCCAGCATGGCGTCGTCTCGACCATCGACGTCATCATCAAAGGCGACGACCTGCCTTATGGCGTGCTGGAAATCGACAATAACCGGCAGCACGATTATGACCAGCACGACATCGATTTTCTCACCGGCTTCGCCAATGTGCTGGCCGAAGCCGTCGCCACCTCGGTGCGCACGGCGGTTCTGCAGACCACCATCGCGCAGATGCATGTCCTGGTCGAGGAAAAGGACCGGTTGCTGGCGCAGAAGAAGATCCTGGCCGAGGAGTTGCAGCACCGGGTGCGCAACAATCTGCAACTGGTCTACGGCATGCTGAGCAAGCAGGTGGACGACACCGCGGGCCAGGTCGGGCAGCAGGGCGTCAAGGCGATCGCGCGCCGGGTCTCCACCCTGGCGCAGGTCTACGACCATCTGCTCGGCAGCGACATGACGCGGACCACCGATTTCGGCGGCTATGTGAAGGCGCTGTGCCTCAACCTCGCGGAGATTCAAGAGGCGGCGGGCGGCTCGGTCACGCTGAAATGCGACAGTGAATCGCTCATTCTCGATCTCGATGTGGTGACGGCGCTGGGCCTCGTCGTCGCCGAATTGGTCACCAACAGCTATGAGCATGCCTTCCCGGACGGCAAGGGCGCGATCACCGTGTCGGTGCATCGCGTTCCCGGTGACATCGACATGGCGACCATGACGATCAGCGACAACGGCGCAGGCTTCACGGCCCAAATTGGGAGCAAGCGGCACGGGCTCGGCTTGGTGCGGCGGCTGATGGAACAGATTCGCGGAACCGCGATGGTCGCGTCGGATCATGGCACGGTGTGGACGCTCCGATTCCCGACGGTGGTCACGAAGACTGCTGCGGTTGCTGCGGAGTAGATTATCCTTAACGACTTTCCAATCGAGAATCTTCCGCTCGGCATCTTCTCCATCGCCAAGCGCAAAACGCCTTGGAATGGCCGTTGGCGATGTCATTCTTGATCTGATGTCCGTCGCCGAGCTGGGATTGCTTGACGCGGTAGCCGCTGGCGCCGTCGCGGCGGGCGGGGCGGAGCCAAGTGAGTCACATCAGCTTTCATCCGGAAGCAGTCTGGCGATGTACTGGACCGCGGCGCAACTGGTCGCGCATCACACCTCCGGCGACTGCAATCTTCAGCCCGGCGATCTGCTGGGCTCTGGCACCCTGTCCGGCGAAACGCCGGACAGCCATGGAAGCCTGCTTGAGATCACCAATGGCGGCCGCGTTCCAATGCAGCTGGCGTCGGGAAAATCCCGCATCTTCCTGGAGGATGGCGACTCGGTGATCTATCGGGCCAGTTGCCGACGGGACGGCTTTGTCTCGATTGGCTTTGGCGAATGCCGAGGAACGGTCGTCCCCGCACCATGAGGTTTCGATAGCGGGTGCTTCACATCTCGACGCTCAAACAAGAAAGCGGCCACCGTCGACGATGATTTTCGATCCGGTGCTTTTCTTCAGCGCCACGCAGGCCATGATGGCGGTTGCGACGTCCTCGGGCTCCACCACCTGTTTGAGGGGCGTCGCAGCGGAGATCTTTTCCAACGCGGCACGGTCTCGGCCGGCGACAAAATCCGTCGCGACCGCGCCCGGCGATACGCACAGAACGCGGACGCTGGGCCCCATGGCGCGGGCAAGTGACATCGTCATGGTATCGAGCGCCGCTTTGCACGCGCAGTAGGCGATGCTGCTGCCCGACCCGGTGAATGCCGAGATTGAAGACACATTGATCACGACGCCGTCCCCGCTGGCCTTGAGCATCGGAGCGAAGGCCCGAATGACGGAGAACGTGCCGCGCACATTGGCGATCAGCATCGAATCCATCAGCTCGTCGGTCAGCGCGTCGAGGTTGGCGTGCGGCACCGGCACGGTGAAGCCGGCGGAGTTGACCAGAATGTCCGCGCGGCCGTATTCTTCCGATACGTCGGCGGCAAAGCGGACGACGCTTTGGGAATCCTCCAACGCAAGCTGCAACGCGACGTGGGTGTTGCCGGGCAACTCCGCCACCACCCGGCGCGCCCGGTCTTCTCCGCCCTTATAGCCGACCACGACACTGGCGCCGTCGTGCGCCAGCATGCGGGCCGCGGCCGCGCCGATGCCTCCGCTGGCACCGGATATCACGGCGACCTTGCCGAGGAGCGGCGGCGCGTCGCGCAAGCCATGCGACTGGTCACTCATCTTTTGCAATTCCAGCTTCTACGACCGACGCGTCGGAATCACGAGAGATTCCACGGTCCTGACAATTTCAGGAACCTATCGGCAACCCCGGTTCTGTTGTCAAATCGCGCGGCCGGCGCGATCCAGCGGAAGGCCCACCAATGCAATATTTCTGCGTCAGCCAGCCCGCATTGCAAACTTCTTGCATGGGAGTTCGCCAGGACGCGCTCTTTGCACGGACATTGGCATGGATGACCCCTAAAGTCGGTTTCTTATTGATATGACAAGGGAAGCTTCCAGTGGGTCCATTTCCGCATGACGCGCCGCCGGCCGCGATCAGTGATTTGAATCCAGCTGGAACCGACGGATTCGAATTCGTCGAGTTCTCGCATCCAGATCCGTCTCAGCTTTCTGATCTGTTCGAGCGCATGGGCTACGTCGAGGTTGCGCGGCACAAGACCAAGGATATTGCGCTCTATCGACAAGGCCGCATCAACTACATCATCAATCGCGAACCCGAAATGCATGCGACGCGTTTCGGCAAGGCGCATGGACCCTGCGCGTCGGCCATGGCGTGGCGCGTGGTCGATGCCGCTCACGCCCTCAGGCGCGCGCTCGCCTTGGGCGCGACGGAGTATACCGGCGCTGACAAGACGCTGAACGTGCCCGCCATCGTCGGCATCGGCGGATCGCTGCTGTATTTCGTCGAGACCTATGGTGAAAAGGGGTCGCCGTATGAGGCGGAATTCATTTGGTTGGGAGCCGCAGATCCGATGCCGACCGGCGTTGGCTTCTACTATCTGGATCACCTCACCCATAATGTTTCTCGTGGAAACATGGACACCTGGTACAAGTTCTATTCCAGCATCTTCAATTTCCGCGAGATTCGCTTTTTCGATATTTCCGGCAAGTTGACCGGGCTGACCAGTCGGGCCTTGACGTCGCCTTGCGGAAAGATCCGCATTCCGATCAACGAAAGTGCCGACGACAAGAGCCAGATCGAAGAGTATCTGAAACAGTACAAAGGCGAGGGAATCCAACACATCGCCGTCGGCACCGAAGACATTTACGCATCGACGGATGCGATTGCGGATCAGGGCCTTCAGTTCATGCCGGGGCCGCCGGACATCTACTACGACCGCTCCCATACGCGGGTTCACGGTCATTCGGAGCCGATGGATCGTATGAAAAAGCACGGGATTCTCATCGACGGCGAGGGAGTCGTGGATGGTGGGAGCACCCGCATTCTGCTGCAGATTTTTTCCAAGACCGTGATCGGGCCGATCTTCTTCGAGTTCATTCAACGCAAGGGTGACGATGGCTTCGGCGAAGGCAATTTTCGGGCGCTGTTCGAATCCATCGAGGAGGACCAGATCCGTCGCGGCGTGCTGCATGGTTGAATAACACAACGCCGTACGTTACATCTGGAATTTGCGGTCGCAGGTCCGGGTTCGGATATGGCCGCTTGATCTGAATTCGTCATGCCTGCGAAAGATCGATAAAGCTTGACTTCGTCGCCATCAGCTTCGTCGCTTAACTGACGGGTGACCGGATGCAAAAGCGCTAGAGCATGATCCCGAAAAGTGGAAACCGGTTTTCGGAAAAGATCATGCTCAAACAAGAGCCTAGACTCTGATCCGATTCAACCAAATCGGATCAGAGTCTAGGCAACGAATACGCCGTCATTGGAAACGCGACGCAGATCGCGAGACCGATAAGCCATACCGGGAGGGAACGATGAATAAAGCCGATCGCGTGGAAGCCGCGTCGCGCAGCGGCGGGCGAGGCTCCTCTTACCGATCTTACCGAAGTAGAAATGGAAGCGGCCCGCTCCGGATCGTGCCGCTCGCCATCGCGCTTTGGATCGCCTCGGTGGCGGTGTCGTCGGCGCAGGACTATCCGGTCCGCCCCATTACGCTGATCGTTCCGTTCGCACCTGGAGCTATAACGGATGCGACCGCGCGGATCTTGCGTGATCCGGTCAGTCAATTGCTGGGACAACCGATCGTCGTTGAAAACCGGCCGGGTGCGGCGGGAACGATTGCGGTGAACAGCGTCGTACGGGCAGCGCCCGACGGATACACCATTGTGATCACCGCGAATGGCCCGATCACCATGAACAAGTATCTGCAGAAAAGTTTTCCGTTCGATCCTCAGAAAGATTTGACGCCGATCGTCAACGTCGCGGAGACGGCGCTGTTTCTCGCGGTGAACGCCGCCATCCCGGTCAAGACCGTGGCCGAGCTCGTGGCCTATGCCAAGGAGCGTCCCAACCAGCTCAGCTATGGCAGCTCAGGAATTGGTTCGCCGCATCACATCGCGGGCGAACTGATCAACCAGATAGCTGGGATCAAACTGCAGCACTTGCCGTATCGGGGTGGCGGTCCGGCCATGCAGGATTTGGTGGCCGGGCACATACCGATCAGTTTTGGCACCTCTCCCTCGGTGTTGCCGCAGGCCAAGGCGGGTACCATACGGGTTCTGGCCGCCGTCGAAGCTCAACGGTCGCCGGATTTGCCGGACGTGCCGACGGTTGCGGAAACCATCCCCGGCGTCGTCACGTCCACTTGGGTTGGCGTCTATGCACCAGCAGGAACGCCACGGCCCATTATCGAGAAACTGAATAGGGTGTTCGTGTCGGCCCTGAAGCAGCCGGACGTCATTGAGAAACTTCTGCTTCAAGGCGCGCGTCCGGTTGGCAGCACGGCGGAAGAGGCTGACCGTCTCGTCAAGGCAGAGATTGAGAGTTGGGGCAGGATCATTCCGTCGCTGGCCATTCAGCCAGAGTAGTGAAAAATTTGATCCAACCTCGTCTACGACAAACCTCATGGAGCGCGGCTGTCTGCAAGGCAGTTCCGCCCGGCAACGAAAAACGATGGAGACGTAAGATGAGGACTGGAAGACTGGCACTCGAGAATGTTCGTGCCATCGTGATGCTCATGGCGCTGGCGTGCGGGACATCCGCGCTGGCCCAGGGCAGTGCGGCGCCCGCATCCACGGCACGCGATATTGCAAAAGAAGAGCGTAATCGAACTTTCGTCATCGATTTCTATCAGCGCGTCTTCAATAAGCATGATCTGAAGGCCGCCGAAGATTTGGTCGCTGAGGGCTACATCCAGCACAATCCGCATTTTCCGACAGGCCGGGCGGCTTTCATCGAGATCCTTGCCAAACGGTTCAAGCAGAATCCGGAGGCGCATGCGAGGATTGTACGAAGCGCCGTCGATGGCGATCTGGTGTTCTTGCATACCCACTCGCTTGCGAACCCCGCAGACCGCGGCAGGGCTATTGTCAACATCTTCCGCGTCGCCGACGGCAAGATCGTCGAGCATTGGGATGTCGTCCAGCCCGTGCCGGAGAAGTCGGAGAACGGTAATACGATGTTCTGAGCGCCGCGATGTTCTGAACGGCGCGTTCCGCAAGCGGAGGAGTTGTTTTGATTGGATTGATCGTTCCTCCGGCCGACGGAAACGTGCCGCCGGAGGGGGCCATTCTGTATCCGCATCTCAAGTTCGAGGCGCGCGGCCTTGCGCTTGCCGAAATGTCACCGTCGGGTTTCAACGCCGTCATCGACAGTATCGTCGAAAGGGCCGTGGAATTGCGGGCGCGGGGCGCGGAAGCCATCTCCATCATGGGGACGTCCCTGACGTTTTATCGCGGCGCGGAGGTCAACCGGCAGCTTCAAACAGCGGTTCACGACGCGACAAAATTACCCGTCACCACGATGAGCAGCGCCGTTGTGAATGCGCTGCGCAAGACCGGTGTCAGGCGCGTCGGTCTGGCCACCGCCTATGTCGACGATCTCAATGTGCGCCTGCAGGCCTTCCTGCGCGACGAGGGGTTTGATATCGGCGCCGTGAAAGGTCTCGCGCTGACGAATGTCGGCACCGTGAAGGACACGACGCCTGACACGCTCACCGCGCTGGCCGAAGCCGTCTTCGAAATGGATCGCACCGTCGAAGGGATCTTGATTTCCTGCGGCGGATTGCTGACGCTCGACATTATCACCGGGCTTGAGAGCAAACTTGGCATTCCGGTCATCACCAGCTCACCCGCTGGATTCTGGGATGTGGTGCGGTTGGCCGGCAAGGATCCCCGCGCGGACGGGTATGGCAGGCTGTTCCAGGCGTGATCCGCAGCCCTGACGGACGCTCTTAACGAGATCAACGGGCCGAATAACGGTCCGGTAAAACGAGAGGAAAAGACGTGAAAGATTTCAGGCGATGGCTCGTTGTGCCGGCAACCCTGATCGCCGCGTGGGTCGGCGGAAGTCTTCCGGCATTCGCCGACCTCAAGCCGCTTGAAGACGCGGCCCGCAAGGAAGCCGAGGTCAACTGGTATGTCGGCAGCATCGATGGCCGCAACGCGGAGACGGCCGGCAAGGCCTTCACGACCAAATACGGCATCAAGGTCAATGTCGTGCGCGCCGCCTCGCAGATCATCTATCAGCGGCTGTCGCAGGATCTGTCGCAAAAGATCGCCAATGCGGACGTTTTCTCGTCGGTCGATATCGGAAATTTCGTCACGCTGAAGAAGAATGGATCGCTGCTGCAATACAAGACCGAAACCGAAGCGCAGTTGCTCGAGCCGTTCCACAATCTCGATCCCGACAAGTTCTTCCACGCCACGGTCGCCAGCGTGATCGTCATTGCGTACAACACCGACAAGGTGAAGGGCGCCGATATTCCGCGCACCTGGAAGGATCTGCTGGATCCGAAATGGGAGGGCAAGCTGGCGCTCGGTCATCCAGGGTTCAGCGGCTTTGCCGGCACCTGGGCCGCGCAGATGCATAAGCTTCACGGCAAGGCCTATCTGGAGCGGATCGAGAAAATGCGGCCGCAGGTCAGCCGCTCGCTGCAGGATGCCGTTGGCTTGTTGGGATCTGGCGAGCGCCAGGTCTCGGCGATTCCGGTCGCGCCGATCATCGAGAGCGCCGACAAGGGAAATCCTCTGGCGATCGAATATCCGAGCGACGGCGCGATCTTCGTGGCGACGCCATCTGGCATTCTCGCCAATGCGCCGCATCCGAACGCGGCCAAACTGTTCCTGGAGTTCCTGCAGGGACCGGAATTCAATCAGATCATGGTGAAGGCACGCTATGAGTCGATGCGGGCGGACGTGAAGCCGTTGCCCGGCGTGAAATCCGTGACCGACATCAAGCTGATCCGTCCGACCATCGACGACAGCGTGGACGGCATTCCAAAGGTCGCCGAATTGTGGCGCGACATTTTCGGTCAGTAATCCGATGCGTGGAAGTCTGACGGCGAGGTTGCGTAACCTCGAGCCAAGCCTTTTGCTCTGGATCGTCCTGGTCGCCATCCTGGTCTTTCTGGTGGTCAATCCCTTGGTGAGACTGCTGATCAGCAGTCTCACCGATCCGGCCAGCGGCCACTTTACACTGTCAAATTTCTTCGCCGCCTATGGCCGCCCGCGCTATATCACCGCGCTGACCAACACCGTGGTGATGGGCCTGTGGGTGACGGCGCTGTG
This sequence comes from Xanthobacteraceae bacterium, assembly GCA_028290465.1. Lineage (GTDB taxonomy): Bacteria > Pseudomonadota > Alphaproteobacteria > Rhizobiales > Xanthobacteraceae > FEB-22. The sequence goes on from JAQGJU010000046.1 coordinate 13,239, forward strand.
CGTCGCGACAGCAGTGCCGATGGCCTGGGCGGTGTCGCGTACCGACATGCCCGGCAAGATGCTGATCCGGTTGCTGACCTTGGGGGCGTTCATCACGCCGCCCTATCTGGGCGCGCTGGCCTGGATTTTCCTCGCCGGTCCGAATGCCGGCTGGCTTAATACTGCGTACAAGCTGATGACCGGCGCGGAGAGCGGGCTGTTCAACATCTTCTCGTTTCCCGGGCTGGTGTTCATCATCGCGATCTACAGCTACCCGTACATTTTCGTGTTCACCTCGGCGGCGCTCGACACCGTATCGTCCGAGATGGAGGACGCCGCCAACATCCATGGCGCCGGCACCTGGCGCACCACGTTCCGAATCACGCTGCCGCTGGTGCTGCCGGCCATCATGGGCGGCGCGATCATCACCTTCCTGGAGGCGATTGCGCTGTTCGGCTCCCCGGCAATGATCGCGATTCCGGCGCGCTACAATGTCGTCACCACGCAATTGCTGGAATTCTTCAGTTATCCGGTCCGCGTCGAGGTCGCCGCCGCCTACGCGCTGCCGCTGCTGGCGATCACCATTGCACTGTACAGCCTGCAGCAGCGCATCATCGGCCGGCGCGGCCATGTCACCATGACCGGCAAGGGCGGCGACCGCCGCAAGATCGAACTCGGACGGTGGCGCTGGGTGGCTTTCGCGGGATCGTTGTTGGTCTGCCTGCTGGCCGCCGTGCTGCCGGTGCTGGTGCTGCTGCAGGCGTCATTCGCCAAGACCTGGGGCCGAGGCCTTTCGCTGAACAATCTGACCTTTCAAAACTTCTACTACATTCTGTTCGAGAACCAGGCGGCCTGGCGCGCGGCGCTCAATTCGTTCTGGTTTGCCGGGGCCTCGGCCACGCTGGCGCTCGGGCTGGCGCTGGCCATCGCCTATATCGTCAATCGCCGGCTGATGCCGTTCGGCGGGGTGCTGAGTTTTCTGTGCCTTGCGCCCTTCGTCGTGCCAGGCATTGTGCTGGCGATCGGTTTCTACGCGGCCTACGCGCCGCCGCCATTCGCGCTCTATGGCACGGCCGCCATCATGATCCTGGCCTTCACCACGCGCTTTCTGCCGATCGCTTACGCCAATGCGTCGGCCAGCATCCGCGGCGTCAATCCGGAGATGGAAGAGGCCGTGCGCATTCTTGGCGGCGGGCGGTTGACCGCGATTCGCCGCGTGGTCGCGCCGTTGCTGAAGGGCAGCCTGTTCGGCGCCTGGCTGCTGGTGTTCATTCCGGCGACGCGCGAGCTCAGCACCGCGGTGTTTCTCTACGGACCGAATACAAGGGTGATGTCGGTGATGCTGCTTAACCTCACCGACGAAGGCGTACTGGAGCCGGCCGCGGCGTTCGGTCTGTTGCTGCTGATCATCATTATTGCCATCGTCGGCCTCGGCTATCTGCTGATGGGCCGCGATTTCATGGAACGCCGAAGTGAATAGGATTTGCCGGCAATGACCACGTCACGATTGGCCCTGCGCGGCCTCGGTCGCCGCTTCGGCAGCATTGCGGCGGTCGATAACGTCAATATCGAGCTTGCAGCCGGCGAATTTCTGTCGCTGCTGGGGCCGTCCGGCTGCGGCAAGACGACGACGCTGCGCATGATCGCGGGGTTCATCAAGCCGACCGAAGGCACGATCGAAATGAACGGCGAGGTGCTGTCCTCGCCGGCCACCAGCCGGCCGCCCGAGCGGCGCAACATGTCGATGATCTTCCAGAGTTATGCGATCTGGCCGCATATGACGGTGGAGCAGAACGTCGCTTTCGGACTGTCGCTGCGCAAAATGACGTCGGCCACCGCGCGCGAGAAGGTCGCGCGCATGCTCGACATCGTAAAGCTCGGCCATCTGGCCGGCCGCTATCCGGCGGAATTGTCCGGCGGTCAGCAGCAGCGGGTGGCGCTGGCGCGCGCCATGGTCATCGAGCCGGGCGTGCTGCTGCTGGATGAGCCCCTGTCCAATCTCGATGCCGGCCTGCGCGAGGAGATGCGGTTCGAAATCCGGCGGCTGCACGACGAATTCAAGATCACCACTGTCTATGTGACGCATGACCAGGCCGAGGCGATGGTGACGTCGGACCGCGTCGCAGTAATGAATCAGGGCCGTGTCGAGCAACTCGACACGCCGCATGCCATCTACAACAAGCCGACCACACGCTTTGTGGCGGGTTTCATCGGCCGCACCAATTTCTTCGAAGGCCAGGTGGCGAACGGTGTCATCCGATTTGACGGCTTCGAGGCGCCCATCTCGCTGTTTCCATTTGCCGCCGATGTGAAAGATCGCGTTACGCTGTCGGTACGGCCGCAGAATATCCAACTATCGAAGACGCCGCCTGGGTCGTCCGACCGGCCGCTCTGGACGCTGGGCGGCACCATCGTGCACCGGGCGTATCTCGGCGAATACTGGGATTATCTGGTGACGCCCGACGGCTCCGGGTTGCAAATTCGGGTCTCGACGTCGCCCGCCGTCACGTTCGAGGCCGGCGATCGCGTGTTCATGACCATCGATCCGGCGCTCGCCGTCCATCTTCCTTAGGTCTTGCAGAAGAAGAAACGCATGAAAATCGCCCGTGTCACCGCCACGCCGCTCAACGTCCCGCTGCATATCACGCTGCTGGGGCTCGACAAGAAGACGTCGCTGGCCTGTTGTCATGTCGAGGTCGAAACCGACAGCGGCATTATCGGCCACGGCTTTACGTCGATCACCGAGGAAGACGTGATCGCCCAGATCGTCAACGGCGTTATCGGCCCCAATATGGTCGGAGACGATCCGCTATTGCACGAGCGCATCTGGGAAAAATTGTACTGGACCATGATGCCGCGCGGGCAGACCGGCTATGCCGCGCATGCGCTGGCCGCCGTCGATCTGGCGTTGTGGGACATCAAGGGCAAGGCGCTCGATCTGCCGGTATGGAAGCTGCTCGGCGGAGCGCGCGACCGCGTGCCGGTCTATGCGACATTCGGTTTCGGCTTTTTCGATCGCGAACAATTGGCCGCCGCCGCGAAGGAATGGGTGAAGCAGGGCTTCCGCCGCTTGAAGATGACCGTGGCGGGCGAAGCCTTGCGCCACAAGGATACGCATCCGCTGATGGACGCCATTAGGGAAGATGCCAAACGGGTGCAGGCGGTGCGCGAGGCGGTCGGCCCCGAGATCGATATTTTCATCGATGCCAATTGCAATCTCGATCTCTATCACGCGACCAAACTCGCCGAGATGATCAAGCCGTTCAACATTTCGTTCTTCGAGGAGCCGATCACCCAGAACGACCCGCTGGCCATGGCGCAGCTTCGGCGCAACACCGGCATGGCATTGGCCTGCGGGCAGAACGAAGGGCTGCTGTTCCGTTTTCGCGACTTCCTGGTGAACCAGGCGATCGACTACGCGCAGCCGAATGTCTGCATCACCGGCGGCTATACGCAATGCCTGAAGATCGCCGGGCTCGCGGCATCATTCAATGTGTCGGTCGCCAATGGCGGTGCCTGGTCGTACCACAACATGCATCTGCAGGCCGGCGTCGCCAATGGCTCTTTGGTCGAGCATCACTATCTCGCGGTCGAATTGTATAAGCTGCTGTATCGCGATCTGCCGATGCCGAAGGACGGCTGGCTCACTCTGCCGGACCGGCCGGGACTTGGCTTCGAGCCGGACCGTGACGCGATCCGCGAACTGGCCAAGCTGCCATTGTCGGAGGGGCGGGCGAAAGGCTAATCCTGCCGCACATCCTTGGCGGATCATTTTCCATTGAGCGATGCCGATAAATTGGAGTTCTCTCGCACGTGCTTCAATGACAAGCGGCTTGTCTGCTTGAGCCGGTCCAGCACAATCGAAGAGCGAAGATGGGCGACAGCCGGATGCGGCAGGAATACATCGGCAAGAATCCGTGACAGGACTTTCAGAGTCGGCACCGACAATTTTACCAGGTAGTCCGACTCGCCGGTCAGTGAATAGGCTTCCTGGACCTCGTCGATGCCTTGCACCAGCTGCAAGAAGCGGTCCGCATTATCCGGCGAATGCGTTGCGAGCGTCACATGCACAAAGACCAGAACATCGAGGCCGATGGCTTCGGGTGACAGTTGCGCATGGTAGCTCGCGATGACGCCGCGGCCTTCAAGGGCGGTGCGGCGCCGGGAGCATTGCGACGGCGACAGTCCGACTTTCTCGGCCAGGTCGTTGTTGGTCAGCCGACCGTCTTCCTGCAGGGCCTGAAGGATTTTGATATCAAAGTTGTCCATGCGCGTCACTCCTGGCAATTTCAAATCTTGTGCTCATTTTTGGTCGAAAAATACATGAACAATGAGCGATATGTGCAACTGATGTGTATAATGCGCAATGTTGATGCATTAAAAATGCTCTTGAAACCGCCGCGAGGCGGCTGGCCGTGAACGCCGTGGCCCGACACTTGTCGGAGAGCCGATTGATGGGCTTGATCATGTTCGCAGGCCCAGCATTGGTTGTGCGATGAAGCGTCTGCGCGCACGTCTGTCTCTCGACCGTCCGCACACATCTTCAACGTGCGTTTGAAGAACAACGGGAACACATCGCCAGGCGGAGTTCGTTCAGAACTCCAGGTTCTGCACGTCGTCCCTGCTTAAGCTCTGAAGCCTTTGGCAAGGTTAGCTTGGAGCGTACGTAGTTCTTCGCGGTCTTCTTCGACAAGGTCGGTGATGTCGTCGTGCAAATGGGTTTTGCACAGCCCGCAATGACCGTTGCGCATGCTTTCGCAAATATCTGTGGTCACATGGTTGCGACTCAGAACACGTGACATCTGATTCTCATCGTCCTCGCCGTGCGGCCTTGCTGGTGATTGTTCCATCGGCGGGCGGAACTTTCTGGAAACGTGACTCTGGTTGAGGCGTAGGTGCTGCCGGCGCCTGCGAGTGAGTACTTGCGTCTGCAAGTAAAGGAATCGTCCCAATCCTGCGGGGACGTGGAAGGCGGTCGCGTAGTGTCCAAGTGTATGACTCGGTGCGCCATTGTCGTATGTCTGACGATGCTGCCCGTTATCGCGCAGGCTCAGACCGCGTCGCAGATTACGCCGCCGAGCTTTCGGCCGAATGTGGAACACCAGGGCGGGTTCGCCCTGTCGGGCGGGCGGGGCTTGGCGACGCCGGCGGGCGCGGAGAAGCTTTTCGTCAAGCTGTCCGGTATTCAAATCAAGGGCGGCCTGCCGGAACTGGCCGCGGCGACTGCGGAGCTTGAGCGGCGCTTGGTGGGACGCCCGGTATCGGGCGCGGAGGTTTTTGCCGCCGCCCGCGATCTTGAGGCGGCGTATGCCAGGGCCGGCTATGTGCTGGCGCGCGTGGTGCTGCCACCGCAGCATCTCGTCAACGGGGCCCGTCTGAAGCTCACGGTCGTCGACGGCTTCATCGAACGCATCGAGCTCAAGGATGTACCGGAACGGGTGCGCGATCGCATTGCCAAGCTAGTCCAGCCGCTCGTAGGCCGGCGCGGCCTGACGCTGGTCGAGCTCGAACGTCGCGTGTTGCTGGCGGGCGACACGCCGGGTTCGATTCTGCGTACGACGCTCGCCCCCGGCGCAGCGGAAGGCGCCACCGTGCTGGTGATCGAGGCGAAGTATCAGCCGGTCAGCGCGATTTTCACATTTGACAATACGCTGTCGCAGGCGCTCGGCCGGACAACGATAGGTACTGGCGTCGATTTCAACAGCATCGCCGGCTTCGGCGAACTGGTCTATCTCCGCGCCAACGGCCATCCCGAAGGCGGCGACAACGGGTTTTTTGACCGCTATCCAACCAATAGGTCACTGGCGGCTGGCATCATCTTGCCGCTCTGGGTTGACGGCCTGACGTTCAACGCCGAGGTCACCGACGCGCGCACTACCCCGCGGGAGAGCCTCGGGGTGCAGACCACCGACACGTTCCAGCGCCTGTCGCTGCGGCTGCGGTATTCCTGGCTGCGCGGACGTGCGGCCAACTTCTACAGTGAAGTGTCGTTCGACGCGCAGGACGAAACGCAGAGCCTGTTTGTCGCAACGGATCCCATTCCGCTGTCGGAAGATCGGCTGCGCATCGTGCGCTTCACCCATGATGGCGACGTTTTCACGCCCTGGGGCGGCTTGATTTCCGCTCGGTTCACCGCCTCGTTCGGCATCGATGCGCTTGGTGCGCGATCGGCGGCCAGTGCAACGGCCATGCTGCCGCTATCGCGACAGGGCGCGGACGCCACGTTCCAGAAACTTGAGGCCACGCTCGGCTACTCCCAAGCGCTGCACGAACATCTGACCGTGAACTTTGCTGCCCGCGCCCAGACCTCGTTCGGCCAGCCACTGTTGCGTAGCGAGCAGATCGGCATCGCCAATACGACGGCCATTTCGGCGCTGGATGCCGGCAGCCTTGTCGGCGATCAGGGCTATGTTGCGCGCGGCGAATTGGCATCGCCCTGGGTCGTCCCGCTGTCGGACATGCCCTTCGGCCTCGTGGCCGCGCCCTATGTGTATGCGGCCTATGGCAGAGTCGAACTGCTGCAGCCGACCGCGCTCGAAGCCTCGGAGATCAGCGCGACTTCGTATGGTGGCGGCTTGCGCCTCGGCGGCAACGTTCCCGGCCAGCTGTCGAACGGTTCGCTGACGCTGGAATATGGGCGGGCCACCCGCAGCGACGGTGTCGACGCGACGGACCGCGTCACCGTCACGACGGCATTCCGATTTTGAGCGCCCAGGAGGCATCGATGCCACGCGCTACGGCGGCCCGCCAGACACGCTCCGCACAAATTACCTTGCTGCTCGCCACGACCGCGCTCACTGGTTCCCTGGTCGTCGGTCCGGCGTACGCGCAGAATCTGCCGACTGGCGGCAGCGTCGCGGCCGGCGGCGTGTCGGTCGCCAATCCGTCATCGACGCAACTGAACATCACGCAGACCAGCCAGAGCGCTGTCGTCAACTGGCAAAGCTTCTCCGTCGGCCAGGGCTATTCGGTCAATATCCAGCAGCCGAACACCACCTCGGCGCTGCTCAACCGCGTCACCGGCAACACGCCCTCGACCATCGCCGGCTCGGTCACCGCGAACGGGCAAGTCTATCTGGTCAATCCCAACGGCATCGCGATTACCAGTACCGGCGTCGTCAACACCGGCGGCTTCGTCGCCTCGACGCTTGGAATTTCGGATGCGGATTTTCAGAGCGGCAAGCGCACCTTTGCCGGCAATGGCACGTCAGCCGCGGTCAGCAACGCCGGCACCATCACGGTCGGTCGCGGCGGCTACGCGGCGCTGATCGGCGGCACGGTGGAGAACACCGGCAATATCTTCGTGCCGCTCGGCAAGGTCGGCCTCGGCTCCGGTAAGCGCGCGACGCTGGATTTCTCCGGTGACGGCTTTCTTCAGGTGGCGATGCCGACGACGGCTGACAGCAACGACGCGCTGATCCGTAATTCAGGCACCATTCGGGCCGACGGCGGCAGCGTGATCATCAGCGCCGCGACAGCGCGCGAAGCGGCCCGCAATGCGGTGAACATTTCGGGTGTCGTCCAGGCGCGCACCATCGGCGGCCGAACCGGCTCGATTTCGATCGGCGGCGGCGAGGGCGGTGTGGTGAAGGTCACCGGCAGCGTGACGGCGACGGCGCGCCAGACCACCGGCGGCGCTATCACGGTCACCGGTCAGTACATCGTTCTTGACGGCGCCACCATTGACGTGACCGGGCGAAACGGCGGCGGCACCATCCATATCGGCGGTGGACGTCAGGGGCAGGGCGCCCTGCAACATGCCGACACTTTGACCGTCGATGCCACGACGACGATCCGCGCCGATGCGACGACTGCCGGCAACGGCGGCAATGTCGTGCTGTGGTCGGATCAGCTCACCATGTTCGCCGGCACCATCACGGCGCGCGGCGGTTTCCAGGCCGGCAATGGCGGCGAAGCCGAGGTCTCCGGCAAGGCGAAGCTTGCCTATACGGGATTCGCGGATCTGTCGGCGACCAACGGCCGGTTCGGCACGCTGCTGCTCGACCCGTACAATGTGACGATTTCGAACGGCACCAACAACACCGGCGGCAGTTTTGCCGCCAATACCGACGACAGCATCATCAACGCCGCCACGCTGCAAACCGCGCTCGGTGCGGCGAACGTCACGGTGACGACGGGCTCCAGTGGCGCGCAGGCCGGCAATATCACGGTGGCGGCGCCGCTCACCTGGTCGACCGCTACGACCCTGTCCCTGACGGCGGCAGGCGGCATTGCGATCAACGCGCCGATCAGCATCACCGGCGCGGGCGGGCTTGCGCTCAACGCGACAGCGCAAGACGGTGTCACGACCACGGGCCTCACCTTCGGCAACGGTGCGTCGGTCGATTATGGCGCCACGGACAAGGGTGGCACCTTCAGCCTCAACGGCAGCAACTACACGCTGGTCTATTCGATGGCGCAACTGGACGCCATCGACGGTAAGAGCGCGGTCAGCGGCAACAACGTTACGCCGTTCGGCGCAGGCACTGGCGGCAATTACGCGTTGGCGACGAACCTCATCGCTACTGGCACCACCTATACGGAAGCCCTTGTTGCGACCAACAGCAGCGGCGACGTCGACACTCAGTTTACCGGGCGTCTCGATGGCCTTGGCCACATCGTCACCGGTCTGACGATTGATGCTCCTGCCAGGGATTATGTCGGACTGATCGGCATGATGGTCGATGGATCGGTCTCGAATATCGGTCTCATCGGCGGCAATGTGGTCGGCCAAAATAATGTCGGTGCACTGGTCGGCAGTATCAGCGGTACCACAGCCACGGTGCAGACCAGCAACGCCACTACCACGGTCTCGGGCAATCAAGCCGTCGGCGGATTGATCGGAGTGAACGACGGCGGCACGGTGCAGGCGAGCTACGCCACCGGCGCGGTTTCGGGCGGCGACAATATCGGCGGGTTGGTCGGAAGCAACAGCGGCACGATCCGAAACAGTTACGCGATGGGCGCGGTCGCTGGCACGAACAATGTCGGGGGGCTGATCGGCCTTATGCAGGACGGCTTGATCGACGGCACCTACGCCACCGGGTCGGTATACAGCGCCACCGGGACCTTTGGCGGGCTGATCGGATCGTTCGACGGCGGCACGATCAAGGCATCCTTTTTCAACACCGAGACCACCGGCGTTGACGAGTCGGCCGGCGTCGGAAACCGGACCTATACCGAGGAAGCCTTCTACCAGACCACGGCGGAATTGCAGAGCGCACTTCCGTACGAATTGAATGCGGACATCTGGGGCGCCGGCCCTGGACTCTATCCGTATCTGAAGCATGCTTATCCGACAGGCGCGCAGGCGGCCTCGGGCATCGCCTATCGGGATGCGGGCGTCACGCCGCTTGCCAACAGCGGCGGCATCGTCGATGCGACGGTATCGGTGATCGGCGACGGCAAATTGCTCGGCACGGCGTCCACCGGCGTCAACGGCTACTACTATGTCTTGACTCAGGCAGGGGCTTTGGCTGGGGGCAACAGCGTGCTGGCCTTTTCGTCGGCCAACGGTGCGACCGGCGCCACCAATGCGGCGACGCTCTCGACCTCGACGGGTGCCGAAGCGCAGTCGGGGGTGAATATATACGGCAACACCATGACCATCCGGACCGGCGCGACGCTGCTGTCCAGCGCGCCGACGCTGGCCCAGGCCCAGACCGCCGCGAGCAGTGCGGCTGGCGGCAACACCACCGCACTTTCGGCCGTTGCGGGCGCCGATGGACGCGGGTTCATCGCCACCGGTGCGAGCTTCACCATCGATCAAACGCTCGATCTCACCGCAAACCTCAGCATTCTAACCTCTGCGGCCGGCGCGCCGATCACGGTCGCGTCGCCGATCACGCTGCAAGGCGGCACTTCGCTGACGCTCAATGCCAATGGCGCGCTGACGATCAACGCTCCGATCACGGCGGCCGACAACGGAGCGGTGGCGCTGGCCGCGACCAATCAATTTGGCATCAGCTCGACGGGCCTGACATTCGGCAAAGGTGCTTCGGTCAATTTTGGTGAGATCGATAGTGGCGGTCGTTTCGTCCTCAACGGCGCCAACTACACGCTGGTCTATTCTATGGATCAGTTTGATGCCATCGACAGAATCAATTCTGTAAATGGCAATCCGCTTACGTCGTTCGGTACTGGCGCCGTCGGCAATTACGCGCTTGCCAACGACCTCCCCGCCACGGCCACCTATACACGGTCACCACTCGCGTTCTTGAATGGCAAGCTCGACGGACTTGGCCACACCGTCACCGGGCTGACGATCAACGCACCCACGACCAATGTGGCCAATTCGGGCCAGGTTGGGTTGGTGGGCTACCTCACCGGGGCAAATTCCAGCATTTCGAATATCGGGATCGTCGACGCCTATATCGTCGGCAGGCAATTCGTCGCCGGACTGGTTGGATACAGTGAAGGCGTTGTCCAAGGCAGTTTCGTCACGGGTACGGTTACGGGCACCAGCGGTACCGGCGGACTTGTCGGGAGAAGCAACGGCGGGGACGCCGGCGTGCAGACCAGCTATTCCACCGCGACCGTCCGCGGGAATAGCCGAACCGGCGGGCTGATCGGATACAATTTCGGCTCCATGGTGCGGAATAGCTACGCGACCGGTGATGTCACTGGTAAAGACAACACCGGCGGCCTGATCGGACAGAACAGCGGCGCCGGCAGGATACAGTCGAGCTACGCGACCGGAGCGGTGACCGGCAACAGCATCATAAATGCTATGGGCGCCGCCGTGCAGGCGACTAACACTGGCGGATTGGTTGGAAGCAATGAGGGCGGCAGTACGGTGCAGTCGAGCTATGCCACCGGCGCGGTTGCGGGCAACGACATCACCAACCTTTCGGGTGTGACCGCTTTTGCGACGACCACCGGCGGATTGATCGGCTTTAACGGTTCGAGCAGCGTGCAGGCGAGCTATTCCACCGGTACGGTTTCGGGCTCCACCAACACTGGCGGCTTGATTGGAAGCAACGAGACCGGCGGTACGGTCTCGACGTCGTATTGGAACACCCAGACCAGCGGGAAGGGGGCCGGCTTTGGCGCCGACACGAACAACCAGTCAGGCAACGTCACCGGCCTGACCACGGCGCAGTTGCAGGGCCTCCTGCCGACCGGCTTCAGTGCCACGAGTTGGAGCACCGGCGCCGGGCTTTATGCTTATCTGAACTGGCAGTTCGCGCCCGGCTCCACGCCGCAATCGATCTCCGGTATTGCCTATCAGTCGAACGGCACGGCGCTGGTCGGCGCCACTGTGGCCGGCACTCTCGACGGCAAGGCGTTTGCCGGTAATACCGGTACCGGCGCGAACGGCTATTATTATTTCGTGCTGCCGCAAGGTTCGACGGCGCAAGGCAGCGGTGTATTTGTCGACATCGCCGGAAACGCCGTGAAGTCGAATGCCTATGTCTTGGGCGCCGGCGGCCAGGTGCAGAACCTCGATCTGCGCGACAAGCTGCTGACCGTCAGGACCGATGCGACCGCGTTGTCGGCTGTAGCCTCCGCTATCGCCAGCGCTGCCGGCATCACGCCGACCAGCGATCTTTTGTTTACGACACCGGCCGGCGTACTGACGCCGAACGCCGGCGCCAGCGTTTCGCTCACCGCCACGGGCGCGTTCAACGTCGACCAGAACCTCGTCGTACCGAATGCCGTGACGATCAACGCCGCCAACGTGACCATTGCATCGACCGGTTCGGTGTCTTCGTCGAGCAGCAACGTAACCCTGGTGGCCGGATCGAGCTTCATCAACAACCGTGGAATTGACGCCGTGTCGGCCGCAAATGGCCGCTGGCTGATCTATTCGGCGGACCCGCGCAACGACACGCGCAACGGTCTTGGCTATGACTTCAAGCAGTATGGCGCGACTTATGGCGTGACAGCCGTGGGCCAAGCGAGCGGCAACGGCGTGCTCTACACGGTCGCGCCGACGGCGAGCCTCAGCGGAACCGCTTCGAAGACCTATGACGGCAATACCAACGTGACCGGGTCGCCCAGCATCAATGGGGCCGGCATCGACGGCGAAGTGCTCGGGATCACCTATGCCGGTCTGACCTACGGCAACGCCAATGTTGGCGCCGGCAAGACGGTTACGGCCACTGGCGTCGCGATCACGTCTGTGACCGATGGCGGCGCCACCGTTTATGGCTACACGCTCGGGTCAACGACCGCATCCGGCGCCATCGGCACGGTCGCGACGCGTGCGATCACGGTGACGGCGGATGCGCAGAGCCGGACCTATGGCGATGCCAATCCGGCGTTCAGTTATGCGGTGAGTGGTCTCGGGTTCGTGAATGGCGATGGTCTGTCAGGCGGTCTGACCACCGCCGCCACGACCGCGACCGGTGTCGGCAGCTACGGCATCACGCAGGGCGATCTGGCCGTCAGCAGCAATTATGCGCTGACTTATGCGGGCGCCGATCTCGCGGTGACGGCGCGTCCGATCACGGTGAGGGCCGATGCGCAGAGCCGGGCCTATGGCGATGCCAATCCGGCGCTGACCTATGCGATCGGCGGCCGCGGCCTCGTCAACAGCGACAACCTGTCGGGCGGCCTGACCAGCAGTGCGACGACGGCGACCGGTGTCGGCAGCTACGGCATCGCGCAAGGCAATCTGGCCGCCAGCAACAATTATGCACTGACGTATGTCGGTGCCAACCTTGCGGTCACGGCGCGTGCGATCACGGTGACGGCGGATGCACAGAGCCGGGTCTATGGCGATGCCAATCCGGCGCTGACCTATACGGTCGGGACGCGAGGGCTGGTCAATGGCGACACCTTGACCGGCAGTCTCGCCACAGCCGCAACGCCAGTCTCGGCGGTCGGCCTTTATGCGATTGGGGAGGGCACGCTCATCAGCGCCGTCAATCCGAACTACGCCATCACCTATACGGGCGCGGATCTGACGGTCGTTGCCGCCGCGCCGGCTCCGGCACCAACGGACGGGCCGGCGCTCGCACCTTCACCCTTTATCCTTCCGGGCCCAAATGTAGTTCCGCCGAATACGTCGACGATCAATTTGCAGTCCGACCAGTCCGGCGGAGGAAGCATTTCGCCGCTGAACGCGCCGCCAACCCGGGTAGCCAGCACGCCTGACCAGCCGACACAGACCACACCGACGACGCCGCCGCCGCAGACCGCCGCGGTTCAAAATAACGACGACGACGTTGTGACCGGCAGCGTCGGTCCGCAGGCGATCAAAAGTGCCGATGGCTTCATCTATTGGCCCCTGAGCCAATACGATGCCGCTCAATACACCGGCAACAAGTTGCCCGGCTATGAGGGCGAGGCCGGCGACGCGACCGTCGTCGCCATGCTGCTACGGGGCACGCAACGCTCAAACGACACGCCTAAGATCGATCAACTGTTCGAGCCTGGTAAGGGCCTGCAGTGGAAGGGCGTGAACTGGGAAAACCCGGTGGCCGATAAGGTCGGCTTCTCGGACGGGGCAGGCCGCACCGGCGCGCCCGGTGACAGCTTCCCGATCCAGGCCGGCACGACGGATCTGGCGGCGCTGCTCGGCAAGGGGGTCTTGATTTTGACCGCCTCTTCCAAAGAACCGAATGCAGTTTCGTTCCCGCTCCTTGGCATCGCGATGACCGCACAGGGAATCGTGGCGAACGATCCCGGCACCGGACAGCAGGTGCTGCTCGCCTATAATTCTGAAACAAAGAAGCTCGGATCGATCGCGAGCATCTTCAATGCCAAGACCGGAACCTGGACCAAGCTTGCCGATGTGAAGCCAAGCGATGGACGGCTGAGCCAGGCTCAACTCGACCAACTCACGAAATTGTCGGTTGATCGGTTTGCGGCGGTGAACGTTCCGGCAGCGGGTCCTCGCTGATGCAACGAGCGGCGGCGTTCTGCCGAAGTCGTACGCCCTGCCGTCCGGGCCGAAGTGCTCTACGCAGGGCGTTGCTGCTGGCCACCACGGCGTTGGGCACTTCTCTGCTGATCGCGCCGGCGCACGCGCAGAACCTGCCGACCGGCGGCAGCGTCGCGGCCGGCAGCGTGTCGGTGGCGGCGCCGACACCGACGCAACTGAACATCATGCAGACCAGCCAGAGCGCTGTCGTCAACTGGCAAAGCTTCTCGGTCGGCCAGGGCTATTCGGTCAACATCCAGCAGCCGAACAGCACCTCGGCGCTGCTCAACCGTGTCACCGGCAATGCGCCTTCGACTATCGCCGGGTCGATAACTGCGAACGGACAGGTCTATCTGGTCAATCCCAACGGCATCGCAATCACCAGCACTGGCGTGGTCAACACCGGCGGCTTCGTCGCCTCGACGCTTGGAATTTCGGACAGCGACTTCATGGCCGGCAAGCGCACCTTTGCCGGCACCGGCGCGTCCGCGGACGTCAGCAATGCCGGCACCATCACGGTCGGTCGCGGCGGCTACGCGGCGTTGATCGGCGGCACGGTGGAGAACACCGGCAATATCGTCGTGCCGCTCGGCAAGGTCGGCCTTGGCTCGGGCGAACGCGCGACGCTGGATTTTTCCGGCGACGGGTTCCTCCAGGTAGCGGTACCCACTAAAGCCGGCAGCAGCGACGCGCTGATCCGCAATTCCGGTACCATCCGGGCCGATGGCGGCAGTGTGATCATCAGCGCCGCGACAGCGCGTGAAGCGGCCCGCAATGCGGTGAACATTTCGGGTATCGTCCAGGCGCGCACCATCGGCGGCCGAACCGGCTCGATTTCGATCGGCGGCGGCGAGGGCGGTGCGGTGAAGGTCACCGGCAGCGTGACGGCGACGGCGCGCAAGACGACAGGCGGCGCCATCACGGTCACCGGACAGGACATTACGCTCGAAGGCGCGACGCTCGACGCCTCCGGCAAGACCGGCGGCGGCACCATCAATATCGGCGGCGGACGCCAGGGTCAGGGCTCCCTGCAACATGCCGATACTCTTACTGTCGATGCCGCGACGGCGATCCGCGCCGATGCGACGGCCTCGGGCAACGGCGGCAACATCATGCTCTGGTCCGACCAGATCACCATGTTCGCCGGCACCATCACGGCGCGCGGCGGCTTCCAGAATGGCAATGGCGGCGACGCCGAAGTCTCCGGCAAGGCCAAGCTCGGCTATACGGGCTTCACCGATCTGTCAGCCGCGAACGGCACGTTCGGCACGCTGCTGCTCGATCCGTACAATGTCACGATCTCGGCCGGCACCAACAACACCGGTGGCAGCTTCAGCGCCAACACCAACGACAGCATCATCAACGCGACCACGCTGCAGACCGCGCTCGGTTCGGCGAACGTCACGGTGTCGTCGGGCTCCGGCGGCGCGCAAGCCGGCAATATCACGGTCGCGGCGCCGCTCACCTGGGCGGCTGCGACCAGACTGACGTTGAATGCGGCGGGCGCTATCGCGATCAACGCGCCGATCAGCATCAACGGCGCTGGCGGACTTGCCATCACGGCAAGCGCGCAGAGCGGCATCACGACCACGGGGCTTACCTTCGACGAGGGCGTGTCGGTGACCTATGCGGGCGGCGGAGCCATTAACGGCCAGTCGTTCTCGCTCAATGGTCTCAGCTACACGCTGGTCTATTCGATGGCTCAGCTCGACGCGATCGACGGTCTCAACGCGGTCAACGGTTCGGGACTGACGATCTACGGGGCCGGACTGACGGGACGATACGCGCTGGCGACCGATCTCACCGCCACCGGCACGACCTATACTAGAGCGCTGATCGGAACCAACAGCACGAACAACAGCGCGACCCGTTTCTTCGGTCGCATCGATGGACTCGGCCACACCATCACCGGGCTGACGATCAATGCGCCAAGCACCGATTATGTCGGATTGATCGGCTACTTCCAGAACGGCAGCATCTCGAATGTCGGCCTGGTTGGCGGCAGCGTGATCGGTCACGACTGGGTCGGACCGCTGATTGGAGACAAGGACTTCGGCGTTGTTCAGAACAGCTTCGCTAAAACCAATGTTACCGGCAACTGGCAGGTCGGCGGGCTGATCGGCATGATCGAAAAGATGGCCGTTGTGCAATCGAGTTATGCGACCGGCACTGTGACCGGCGTTAACCGGAGCGGCGGATTTGTCGGCGCAGTGGATTTCGGTGCCATCGTGCGAAACAGCTACGCCACCGGCGCGGTCAATGGGGTCAGCTCGACCGGCGGCTTTGCCGGCTATTACAGCCAGAGCTCGGTCCCGGGCTCGATCGAGACGAGTTTCTCGACCGGCGCTGTTTCGGGCGGCTCCAGGACGGGCGGGTTGGTCGGGGAAATTTATGCAGGCTCGGGCGCCACGGTGACCGCGTCCTATTGGGACACCAACAGCTCGGGCGTTGCGACCAGCGCCGGCGGCACCGGCCTGACCACGGCACAGCTCCAGGGCACGGAGCCGAGCGGATTCAGCACTTCGGTCTGGGCCACCACCCCGGGGCAGTATCCTTCTCTGATCTGGAGGGTTCCGGCAGGAGTCCCGCAGCCGCCCGTGATCGTGCCGGGCAACGTCGGGACTATCGCGGCGAGCTATCCTTCTTCGGCGGCCAGTACTCTGACCAACATGATCCAAAGTCCCGGTACGAACAGCGTTATTGTTTTTATGCCCGTCATGCCCATCAGCAGTGGAGCGGGTAACCCAACGGCATTTGGGCCAGGCACCAGCTTATTTTATGTCGATGAGCGTTTCGGTCAGTGATGAGGGGCGGCAATCCATGGCATCCATAGTCGTCGTGCCGCAGATAGATATTAGCTCGGGTTGAAAGCTGCCTCGTCAAACACCCGGGCTCATCAGCCCAAATCTGATGGATAAGGATTCCGGCAGATCGGACATGCCGAAGCGACTGACTTGGCCCTGGTCTTTGACGGGTTGAGGCTTCTGGCCCGCGTCCACCCGGCGCACCCATTGATCGCCAAGAATGAAGAGCGGACTCATGGTGGCGGCCTTGGCATCCTCCTTGATGTCCATGGTGCGGTTGTCGAGAATCAGCCAGCGCTGTTCCAAACGGACAGCCATGACGGCATGGTTCTCACGCGCGTCGTGATCATAGACGACCAGGAGACGGAGATCATCCGAAGGAACGCCGAGTTGGATCAGGGCGGCATATTTGGCGATCGCGTAATCTTCGCAGTCTCCGGCGCCGGATTTGAACGTCATCAACGGCGTCGCCCAAAGTTCAACCTGACCATATTGGGCCAGGTCAGTCATCGGACGAATTGCCAGGTTGACGGCGCGATTGACCTCGATGATGCGGGCACGACCCACAAGGTTATGAGCCTTCTCGATAAGGGTCAGGAACCGCGTTGGCGCCGCGGCGCACGACGTCGGATTCTGACGGCACTCGCTCAAGGTCCGGTACTCGTTGGCAAGCCCGGCTCGGACGTCATGCCACTTTCGGATCAGCCCCCCGCTGGTAACACCTGTCGTGGCCATCCCAAACGGCTCCGGAGCTGTCTCGTCCGGACCGAGATCGGGGACGGTGTTGAACGGCTTCAGAGCCGGCAAAGAGCGAGCGACGTACGAGTCAGATCGGTCCAGTGCCGCCGAGGCCGGGCTCAGAACAGCCGAGAGGCCAAGACACAGCAATGCAAAAACTGCAGACGTCGCAATAACGCGCCAGCGAGAGAATGCCATTTAACGCCCCTGCGGCGGGGCGTTTTGCCGAGCTTATGCTCGATCTCTCCCCACACTGCACGGGTAGGGATAGGCTCGACCTCTCTTGCGTTGGCTTAAGACGGGACTGATGTTGGCGCTGTTTGCGGAAAGCCAGTTAAAGTCGAACTGATGCGATTACTAAAATTGTTCTGATTTAGCCCGCCTGTGCGGCTGGGATCACGGGCCCTTATAGCCAACGAACTGAGTGGCACTGTCGCGACTATCTATCGGGGCTTTCACGGCGAACGCATCGACGGCCTAACGCGCGGTTTACCGCAGAAACCGGGACTTGATCGCCCGTCGCCGTTGCATTACGGAGCCTCAACGGCTCAAATGAGTGCAGACTCGCCCCCACCGCCGGGCCGAGCGCTTCGGTTCAGCGCGCCGGAATGACACGGAAAGCAAGCATGCGTCGAAGCCGTGTTGCGGAAAAATCAGCCGTCGAACCAGCCTCCCAATTGTCTGACACGCTGTTCAAGGGTGACATGGTTCAGGACCCAGCCCGAAACACCTTGCAATTGCGAGCGTACCGGACGTTGTCGCGCAATCTGATGATGGGGCGTTATATGCCCGGCGACACGGTGAGCCTGCGCACGATCGCCGTGCAGCTCGGCACCAGCCCGATGCCGGTGCGCGGCGCCATCAACAGGTTGATCGCCGAACAGGCATTGGTGCTGCTGCCCAACAGAACCGTCATCGTTCCATGGATGACCCGGTCTCGATTCACTGAGTTGTTCCGGGTTCGGCAGGTTCTTGAAGGCATGGTAACGGCGTCGGCTTGCGAGCGGATGACGCCCACGCTGTTGCAGAAACTCACAAAAATCAACAATTCCATTAAGCAAAACATAACTGACGGCAACATTCGTCAGATGCTGTCCCAAAATCTCAACTTTCACCTGTCGCTCTATGAGGCTGCAGAGGCGGAAGTGACCTATCCGCTGATTGAAATGCTGTGGCGGCAGGCCGGCCCGTTCGTCGCAATGACGCCACGAATGAACGGCGTGGCTTGGACTGCAAAATTTCACGACGACATCCTTCGTGCGCTATCCGACCGTAAGCCGGCGCTTGCGCGAAAGGCGGCCGAGCAGGACATCGATGAGACCCTTCAGCAGATATTGAAGCACGCCAATCTGGAAAATCCGCAATCCAGGTCGTACCCGCGGTTCGCCGACGGTTGATCAGGCCCGCTAAGGCACACGCGATGCTAACCATCGCAAGTCGTAGCTGCCGGCATCTGCAGTCATTCCAATCAGGAGCAGCCCGGATCGGCCGGCAACAGCATGAGTGTGCGGCATCATAGCCGCGCATCTCTCGGAGGCAGTGTGATCACAGATTGACCACGCGCCGGAGCTGGGAATAGCATACCAATTTGGTCCCTTCGTGAGTCCCAGTTCGGACGCTCCGCCGATAATCGATGTGCATCCCAGGACCACCTGCGCGATGCTGTTCCGCCCGCGCACAGAAGATTGGCAGACACAATGCGAATCGCCGTTCCCGATCTGGTTTCCAACTCCTATTTCCCCGCGATCGCCGCCGCTGAACTCGGTCTGTTCAAGGAACAGGGGCTTGATCTGACGCTGGAGTTGGTTTCGCCGCTCGACCAATGCGCGGCGGCGCTCAAAGATGGCCATGTAAGCTTTATCGCGGCGTCCGCGCATGCTCCGCTGCTGGCCTTTCCGGAATGGGAGGGCGCGAAATTGTTGTGCGCGCAGGCGCAGGGCACGTACTGGTTTCTGGTGATGCGCAAAGACCTTCACGTTGCCCGGGGTGATCTCGCCGCCCTGAAACAACGGCGGATTGCCGCTGTGCCGTTTGTCGGCGCCGCCTTACGTGAACTCTTAAAAGTCGCCGGCATGGATCCGGAACATGAGAGTATCGAGATCATGGTCCCGGAATCGGCACGCAAGCCCGGCGTGAATTTTGGCGTGGCGATTGCGGAGGGGCTGCGAGATGGTTCGATTGACGGCTTCTTTGCCAACGGCATGGGGGCTGCCGTCGCAGTGAAGGAGGGCATCGGCGATATTGTGTTGGACGTGCGTCGGGGCGACGGCCCCGCGGAATGTTTCAATTATACGTTCGGTGCGATTGCGACGACCGACAAGGTGATCCACGACACGCCGGATGCTGCCGCTGGAGTCATTCGCGCCATTCGCCAAGCACAGAAGATGTTGAAAGCGGACCTCAATAACGCCACGCTTGCGGCCCGCAGACTGTATCCCGCGCGCGAGGCAGGCTTGATAGCCGACATCGTGGCGCGCGATCTCCCGTACTACGATCCGGCCATTTCCGCCGAACAGGTGCAGCGGATGAACCGTTACACCCAACGGATCGGGATGCTTGGTGCCGACGTCGCGTATGAAAAAATTGTCGCCACCCAATATAGCTATCTGTGGACCAACGACATTTAACTTCGGCTGCCTGTCTAAACCGGAGCGGTCTCCGCACCAGCGCGTGCTTGCTGTCCGTCAGCAGCATATCGACCATGTCGTCCTGGAACTGCGTGGCGAGGAGAGCGCCGGTGTGCGGTAGGTTTCTCGACAGGCAAGGTTTGAGAATTCCTTATGCGCCCGACTCCAGGAAGTTCAATAACTGAGCCGGTGTCTTGTCCGCCAGCCCCATTTTTTCCAGCGATAGCCCGGTCTTGCGGAAATCGATGTTGAGGGAAAGGCTAGCCAACACGATCAGCGCATCGATGGTCGGCGTGGCAATACCGACCAGCCGGCCAAGTTCCGAAAACGGGACGAGGCCACAGCCGACGTCCTCGTGGACATAGCGGTGGTCCAGTGAAGGCGGGGATTTGATTGTCTGGTTCGGCACGCTCTCGCGGCAGGCGCGGGAAATCGACCCGCTCTTGACTGCCGCGATCGTGGTTAAACCGGCGCGAAGGAATGTGTCGAGGAAACGGGTGGTTGGTACGCCTAGCGCCTGGGCGATGGCCATGCGCTCGGCATCGACCCCGGCGGTGACGCGGCCGACACTTTCGGTGATGCCTTCTTTGTAAAAAAGGAAATCGCCGTCGGTCGCCTCGATCCAGCCGGCATTCATCAGCATGCCGGGGGGATGGAAGATGGCGTTGATATTGGACAGCGCCGTCTCCAAAACACTGGACGCCAGCGCAATCTCGGGAAACAACGGCTTCATCAGTTCGAACAACCGCGCCGCGTGACGGCCGGGGAACGCCGCGAAGGCAAGGTTCTTGGTATAGCTGAAGACGTTGACGGCTGCCGGTTCTTCCATACGGCAGATATAGGTGAGGGTGACCGTTTCGCAGGTCTGCACCGGCGCGGTATATCCGGCCTCGCGCAGGGCCTGCACCATGTGCAGTCCACCGCCGGTGTGGCCGGGATTGAGGAATAGGATCTGTTCGGGGCGCAGCAGCGGCGCCAGCAGGCGGGCATAGGTTTCGTGCGCCACCGACGGCACCACCAGCATGATCAGGTCGGCGCCGTTCACCGCTTCGGCAATGTCGGTGGTGGTGCGGGTGAACGGCACCAAGCCGTCATAAATGCCGCGCATGACGATGCCGCCCTGGTCGCGGATGGCGACGAGGCTTTTCTCGCTTCGGGCGTGCAGGCGGACGTCGAAGCCGCGGCGGACCAGATCCGCGGCAGCGGCGTGGCCGCCGTGTCCCGCGCCCAAAACGGCAATGGTCTTGATCATATCAACCTTGGCTGTGGTGGCCATCGCGGTGAGTAAGTCCGGCCTAAAAACTGTGATCACAGTAGAGAAGCTATCGTTTAGACTATGCGATTGCAAATTCAATTGCTTCGGTCCTTGGCGCCGATGCGCCGCTTGGTTGTGGAAGGAGCAGTGGCGGTGACCCAAAAGCGATCGTAAGTCGCCGGTCTTTTGCCGATGAGCTGCAAAGCGGCGGCTGCCGCATAAAAACAAGGCATCAACTTCCTTGACAGCGCGGCCGGTTGACACGATTACTGTGATCACAGTTGGCGCGGGTGAAGGACGTTATGCCGGCGATTAAATCGGTGGAGACAATCCTGGTGCAACTGCCGACCCGGCGGGAGCACAAATGGACCGGCCTGACGGAGCCGATCGGGCGCTATCTCCTTACCCGGATCACGGACGATTCCGGCCACGTCGGCTGGGGCGAGGCGCCTGCGTTGAAAGATTGGGGCGGCGAATATGGCCGCTATTTCGGCGAGTCGACGCTGATCGTTCGCACCATCATCCAGAATTATTTGGCGCCGGCGATTGTCGGCATCGAACTTGGCAACTTCGTCGATCTGCATGCCCGCATGGACGCGGTCATCAAGGGCTATCCTTACGCCAAGGCGGCGGTCGAATTCGCGGTGTACGATCTAACCGGCCGCTGGCTCGGCATTCCCGCGCATGTGCTGCTTGGCGGTCGAGCGAGGGCTGCGATCGCGGTGACGCATTCCATCGGTCTGTTATCGCTTGAAGACGCGGCCAAGGAGGCGGCGCAGGTTGTCTCCGAAGGCATCAAGACGCTCAAGATCAAGGTCGGGGTGGATTCTCGGCGTGATATTGCGGTGGTGCGCGCGGTGCGGGCCGCAGTCGGCGAAGATACCCAGCTCTGCATGGACGCCAACGAAGGTTACAAGACCCCGGGCGAGGCCATTGCCGTATTCCGTGCCCTCGAAGACCAGCGCATTCAGTACTTTGAGCAGCCGGTAATGGGCATCGAACGCTTGGCCAAGGTCGCGCGGGCAATTTCGGCGCCGGTGATGGCAGACGAGTCGGCCTGGAACGCGCATGACGCGGTGCAGATCGCACAGGCGGATGCCGCGCAGATTGTCTCCATTTACACCACCAAAGCCGGCGGTCTTTATAAGGCGATGGAAGTCGGCGCGGTCTGCCGCGCCGCCGGCCTTGTGTGCAACGTCAACGGTTCCGTCGAGACCGGCGTCGGCAATCTCGCCAACATCCAACTCGCGGCGGCGTCGCCGGCGGTCACGCTGTCCTGCGTGGTGCCGGTGTCGACGCCGGCAGAAGCGCAGCACGGCCAGATCGGCGGCATCTATTACCGCGACGATCTGTTGGTGGAGCCGATGCGTCTGATCGACGGCGCAATCGAAGTCCCGGCCGGGCCGGGCATGGGCATCGACGTCGATCCGAAGAAAATCGAGACCTATCGCGTGCGCGACTGATCGCGCGACACGCTGGTGTTGGAAGGCCAAGCGACATGCGGAAAGAGATACTCGAGCGACAGGCCAAGGCGATGCAGGCCCAGGGCCTCGACGCGATGGTTTCCTGCTCGCCGGAAAACTTCGCCTATGCGACCGGCTTTGTCGTGCCGTCGCAGCCGTTGATCCGGCATCGGCATGCCATGGTCATCGTCAGCGCGTCGGCATCCGCCGCGATCTTCGCCGTGGATATGGAAGAATCCACGATCAAGCGCCGCGAGCCCGACGTGCCGCGCCGGATCTGGAAAGAATTCAGCGACGACGCGATGGCGGTGCTGGCGAGCCAGTTGACTGAGCTCGGACTTGCCGGGGGCAAGATCGGCATCGAAATGGACTATTTGCCGGCCGGCGATTTCGCGCGCCTACAGGCCGCGTTGCCCAAAGCTGCGTTCGTATCCTGCGAGCACATCCTGGCAAGGCTGCGGCAGATCAAGAACCCCGAAGAAATTGCGCTGCTGCGCAGATTGTCGTTGATTGCCGACCATGCGATTGCGGACGCCATTTCGAGCGTCAAAGCCGGTGACACGGAGATGGATATTGCCGGCCATCTGACCCGGAACATCTACGAACTGGGCGCCGAGCAGTTCAAGCTGCTGATCATCGCAACCGGCGATCGCAGCCGCCTGCCGAATGTCGGGCCGACTGATCGTGTACTGGTGCGAGGCGATGTCTGCCGCGTCGAGATTTTTGCGGTAATCGGCGGTTACCAGGCCGGCGTTTGCCGCACCGCCGTAGTGCAGGAAGCGCCGCCGATGGCCGATGAGATCTGGCGGCAACTGGTTGAATGTAAGTACCAGATTTTGGACATGGTGAAGCCCGGCGCCAGTTGCCGTGCAGTCTACAACGCGTTCATCGAAAAACTGTCGAAAGCCAACCTGCCGCCGATCTCATTTGTCGGCCACGGCATCGGATTGCACCTCCATGAAGAGCCGTATCTGGGCAAGACTCCGATACTGGGCCAAATCGACGCGGATGCGTTGATCGAGGAGAACATGGTGCTTGGCTTCGAGCCGCTGTGTTACGAAACCGGTTACGGCTTCGGCATGCAGAACAAGGATATGTTGCTGGTCACCGCGACCGGTTCGGAACTGTTATCGAGCTACACCGATACCGACCGGCTTCTGGTCATCCAATGACCGTTGGCGTGGTCGGATTGGGCGACCGGAGCGGGACAGGTATTCAGGCGTGTTCGGAGAAGGTTTAATGAGTGCGCCGTCAGCCTCCAGTTTCGTCAATATTAACGGCGTCAGCCTGGTCTACGGCAAAAAGGACCAGACGAAAGCGCTCGACGAATTGAACATGGCCATCACCGAGGGCCAGTTCGTCGCGGTGGTCGGACCGTCAGGCTGCGGCAAGTCCTCGCTGATGAAGCTCGTCACTGGGCTGCGGCCGCCGACCTCCGGTACGATCGATGTCGGCGGGCAGCGGATCGACCGGCCGCTGAAGATCGTCGGTATGGCGTTTCAGAACCCGACGCTGCTGCCGTGGCGCCGAACCCTGTCCAACGTCATGCTGCCGATGGAGATCGTCGAGCCGCATCGCCACAGCTTCCGCGCCGACCGCAAGCAGCATGAGGCGCGGGCGCTGGCGTTGCTGGATTCGGTAGGCCTCGACGGTTTCGCCACCAAATTTCCCTGGCAACTATCAGGTGGCATGCAACAGCGCGCCTCACTGTGCCGAGCACTGATGCACGAGCCTTCGCTGCTGATGCTCGACGAGCCGTTCGGGGCGCTGGATGCATTCACCCGTGAGGAACTCTGGGACGTCTTGCAGGACATCTGGCTGGCGCAGAAATGCACCACCATTCTGGTGACGCACGACCTGCGCGAAGCCGTCTATCTGGCCGACAAGGTATTCGTAATGTCCGCCCGCCCGGGCCGCATCATCGAAACCTACGATGTGACGTTTCCGCGTCCGCGCCGCCCGGATCTCGTCTTCGATCCGGCCTTCGCCGAGATCGTGCAGCATCTCCGGGAGAATATCCGGCATCAGCGACACGTGCCTCAGGCAGCATCCGCGGGGAGGGCCGCGTCGTGAATTCAGAATTCCTGGGTCGCGCCATGCCGTGGTTGGTGACGGCCGGCACCCTGGCGCTGTGGGAAGGCTTGTGCCGCCTGTTTCGCGTGCCGGAGTTCATCCTGCCGGCGCCGCTGCGGATCCTCGCCGCAACCATCGAGTATTGGGACGCTATCTGGTTCCATGCGTCGCACACCCTGGTGATGACGCTGATCGGTTTCGCGCTGGCGGTGGTGTTTGGATTGCTGCTGGGCATCGCCGTCGGTTCCTCCCGGTTGGCATATCAGGGGCTTTATCCACTGCTGATCGGCTTCAATTCAGTACCAAAGGTGGCGATCGTGCCGGTGCTGGTGATCTGGTTCGGCGTCGGCGCTATTCCGGCGATCCTAATCGCATTTTTGATGAGCTTCTTCCCGATCGCGGTGAACGTCGCCACCGGCCTGGCCACGGTCGAGCCAGAGCTGGAAGACGTGCTGCGTTCGCTCGGAGCCAAGCCGCGCGATCTGATTCTCAAGGTCGGACTGCCGCGCTCGATGCCGTTCTTCTTTGCTTCGCTGAAAATCGCAATCACGCTCGCCTTCGTCGGCGCCGTGATTTCGGAGTCGATCGCCTCAAGCCGAGGCATTGGCACGCTGATGGTGCAGGCGTCCGCAGATTTCCGCGTCGCCCTGGTATTTGCCGGACTGATGGTGACCGCCGTGATGGGCATCGTGATGTATGCGTTTTTTGCGGTGATCGAACAGCACACGACCCAATGGGCCAACCGCAAGATGGAAATGGAAGTCTGAAACACGGACAAATCTGTCCGAGGAAAGGCGATGCAATGATCAAATCTTCCTTTGCTACAATGGCCGGCCTGGTGTTGGCCGCGACGATCGACTCGGCCGCGATGGGCCAGGATCTGCCGCAGGTCAAGCTCACGCTCGATTTCGCCATTCAAGGGCAGCAGTCGCCATTCATCCTCGCGGCCGATGGTGGCTATTTCGAGCGCGCCGGCGTGAAAGTCAGCGTCGAGCGCGGTTACGGCTCGGCTGACGGGATCGCCAAGGTGGCGGCCGGGACCTACGACATGACGTTCGCCGATCTCGGCGCAATGATTCAGTTCAACGGCCGTAAACAGGCCGGCAACCTGATCAGCGTGTTTCAGGTGTATGACGCCGCACCGATGGTGGTGCTGGCGTTGAAGAAATCGGGCATCGCCAAGCCGTCGGATCTGGCCGGCAAGAAACTGGCGTCGCCGCCGGCCGCCGGCAGCCGGGTGATGTTTCCGCTGTTCGCCTCGGCCACCAAATTGGACCTGGCCACCATTCAGTGGCTCGACGTGACCCCGCAATTGCGCGAGACCATGCTGGTGCAGGGTCAGGCTGACGCCACGGTTGCGTTCATCACCGACCTCGCCGGCCTCGGCCGCCTGAACATCAGCGCGCAGGACATCAACGTGATGAAGTACGCCGACTATGGCGTGAACCTGTATGGCCACGGCATCATCATGAAGGAAGAATACGCCAAAGCCAATCCGGAGATCGTGAAGAAGGTGGTGAAGGGCTTTGCCGAAGCTCTCAAGGCATCGATCAAGGATCCGGCGCTGGCGATTGCGGCTATCAAGAAACGTGAGCCGCTCGTTACCGAGGCGGTCGAACTTGAGCGGCTTAAGTACGTGCTGGAAAGTGCGATCGTCACCGATCACGTGAAGAAGAACGGCCTGAGCGCGGTTGACGACGCCCGGATGCAGACGACCATCGACACCGTGGCTTCCGTATTCAAGTTGCCAGCGATGGACGTGAAGTCGACCTATTCGGCCGAATTCCTGCCGAAACGCGAAGACCTGGTGCTGAAATAATCAGATTTTCGCAACTCCAGATTGGACCTCGTTGGAGCGGTCCGTGCTGCTCCAACGGGCTTTGCGCAACAAGGGCATGACTTATGCGGCTCGGCATCTATTTCGACGGTTTCTCGTCGACGAATGAGATTCTGGAAACCTGCCAACGGGCCGAGGACGTCGGTATCGACAGCCTGTGGTTCGCGCAACACATGGGCTATCGCGAGGCCACGGTCCTTGCCGGGGCCGCGGCAGCCATGACGAAAAAGGCCACGCTGGTGCCAACGGCGATCACCCCATATCTTTGGCCGGCCTTACCAGTCGCGATGTCCATGGCAACCTTGGATGAGATCGCGCCCGGGCGAACGAAGATAGCGGTTTCGGTCGGCAACGTGCTCAATCTCGGCGAGTCGGGTGTCGAGGCGGTAAAGCCAGTGCGGGTGATACGCGAATATGTCGCGGCATTGCGCGGACTGTTCGCGGGACAAGCGGTTCATCAGGACGGCGAGGTGCAGAAACTCCGTGGTGCCCACATGGAATTTGGCAAGGATATTGACGTTCCGATCTATGTCGCCTCCACCGGACCGCAGGTATTGAAGCTTGCCGGGCAGATCGCCGACGGCATTTTGCTGTCGGCCGGCATGACACTGGCGAACTGCCGGCGTTGCCTGGACATTGTCGACGATGGGGCTCGCGCCGAAAGCCGCGACCCAAACGCGGTGCGCAAGGCCGGCTTCATCAACTTCAACGTGTCGCAGGATGGGCAGGCCGCAAAGACCGCGCTGCTCCGCAAGCTGGCGTATTTGTTCCGCAGCAAAGGTCATGCCGAGAACATTCGTTCGTCGGGACTCGATATCGATCATGCCGCCATCATCGCGGCGTTGGGTCGCCGGGATCTCGACGCTGCGACGCGGCTGCTGCCGATAGAAGCGGCCGACGTGTTTGGGGTGGCTGGAACGCCCAATGAATGCCGCGATCGGCTGGAGGCCTATCTGTCGATCGGATTGCACGAACCCATCATCGAAGTTTCCGGAAATCCAGAAGAGCGACTGCTCGCGCTTAAGGTCATACGGGATCTGGTGGGTCGCTAGTCGCTCTAGGCCCGCCATGGCGGGATGGGGATCGCGATCGTCTCTAGAAACATGAAGACAAAGACGTAGGTGATGATGTGACCGACCCTCTTCCGACCATTGCCATTCTCGGCGGCACCGGCGATCTCGGTTCCGGACTCGCCAAGCGGCTGCTGGCGGCAGGCTACCGCGTGGTCATTGGCTCAAGGTCCGCGGAGAAAGCCAAAACGTTCGCCGCTTCGCTCGACGCCACGGCCGGGCAGGTGCTC
>JAQGJU010000048.1 GCA_028290465.1 Xanthobacteraceae bacterium
CTCGTCAGTTCATAAACATTCGTGTATGGATTTCCTCTATCATCTCTTTCAGTAACTCTCCGATTATTCATTCTTTCAGCACGTTCTTCAGCCCGCTCATATCCAACGCCAATCGCTTTATAGTCACAACATTTCCGCCCCGACGAACTATAACCCGGGACCAGCTTCTTGCACAGACTTTGCAAATCGTGCCTACCAAGCGGCCTATCGTGATCTTGAACATGCAATATGAACCATAGCTCAAAGCAGGGATTAGAGTACGCGATAAAAATACCATTGGCACGCGCCATGTCAAAAGCACGATCTAAATTTGGATGCTCATCCCGATCAAAAACGCACCAAATCTGATCATACGCATCGAAACTGTCACGCGACCTCTTCCGCTTTTTAAATGCGGCAGCTTCCTCAACTAGCGTCATTGGCGCGCCAGGAAATCTTAAATCAAGAGCAACGAGCATATTTCCGTGTTCTTCGGAAAATTCGCGAAAATAGGAAGGCTCGGTAAGTTTACCTTCACAGAAAACCGTCAGCGCAAGCTTTGGCTTAATTTTTGAGCTTCGCCGCCGCAAAATCAAAGGGGGCCGCCGTGACATGCTAGGCTACCTTCCCGGACAACATTTTCTGAACCGCCCCAAGGAAAGGCACCGCGCCAAATCTCCCCTCAAGATAACCCTTCTCAAGATTATCAGTATTCCTAGTCTGAATATCAGTCAGAGGATAAACGTGCGTCGCACCAATCTTACTCTTTTCGCAGAACCAAATCTGATCACGCCTCACCCGACCAGAGCAAAGCAAATTGGTATCGTGCGTGGTAACAACCAACTGAGCGCCACAAGGATTCGATTTTTTTTCACCGAAAACCTCAAGCAGCTTCATTGAGAGCAACGTATGCAGGCTTGAGTCAATTTCATCGACAAACAAAACCCCCCCATTGTCAATAACCTGCAAGATGGGAAATATTAAATTTAACAACCGAAGCGTTCCACGACTCTCGGAACCTAAATTTAAAAACCAATCTTCCCCAGAAGCAGTTTGATGGCCCAACGCAATATTCTTCCTTTCCTTGTAATACTCTAAGCGAAGATTTTCGGAGCTTGAAAATTCCTCACTAATCACATGCTGAAATCGCTCAACCAGCTTCTCAACTTCAGCGGGCACTTGCTGATCTTCAATTCTAGCTGAATTTATTCCTATATCTGCGTGCTTTAAGAAAGACAACAGCCTGTCGTCTATGCCGTGCGCGGCGATCAACAGCGCAAGCTGCCTAAGATCGACCTTTGCACTGACCATTCCATGCCACTTATTTTCAAAATAATTATAGATAGGCAACAGCTGTTCATGACCATTCTGAGCGGCAGCAGACAAAAAAAGACTGTTCGGCCTTACCAAACTTGCGATTGTAGTATTCTTTCCCCTGAGGTTTTTTCCAAAATTTATTTTCTTGTGACTTCGGTCTCGATTAAACAATGTCTGGCGGCTTCCTTTGGGGAATGCGTAAAGCCACTCCTCCTCAAACTCATTATCCGTAGCAGAGAAGCCGTAATGATAGCGCACTCCGCTAACGATAAAGTCGCAGTCAAAACGCGAAGGAGAGCGAGGAGAGACTTCATCAAGCGCAAACGCTTTACGCGGGATGGCACCCGTTGGAGTGCTTACGCGGTGAGATTTAAGAATCGCCTCGCGAAAAAAAGCGAACGCACGAAGCAGATTAGTTTTCCCCGAGGCGTTTGCGCCATAGATGGTAGTGAAAGGAAGGATTCTCTCCTTAACACCAGGCACGCTCATCGGCTCTGAGCCTCCATCTTTTAATGCGGAAGCGACCAGAGAAAGCTCTTGATAATCTCGTATAGAGCGATAGTTCGAAACACCGAAACGCATTAGCATTGCAAGCCCTTCCGCCAAGTCGCAGTCTCATGACCCAGCCTTATACCACTTTTTTTGCAGAATTTCTGCAAAAAATGATGATTTTAGCTTCCGCCCCACGCCTTAATTTTCACTTGCGCGGTATATTTTCCTATATTGGGTTTAATCGTTCAGTTTCCTGCTCCGGTATGGCACTGATCTAGTGGACAGGGCACCACTGAGCTTGCCAATCGAATGACTGGCGCAGCGCGGAAAAGAAATCCGCCCGCCCCCTGCCCTTTCGCCGTATAGGGATTAGCTCAGGCACAGCGGGCGAAGGCCTGCCGGCCCGCCCACCGAAATGCCGCCCCATCCAAACCCTGGAGTGGAAACGATCCGCGCGTCGGATCGAGCCCGTTCCTGGACGAACCGCAGGAGCCCACCATGGCCGCCGAGACCAAATCCGCAGAAGCCAAAGCAGAAGCAAAAGCAGAAGCCAAATCAATCGAGAGCAAATCGGTTGAGATCAAATTCGCCGAGATCAAAGTCGCGGAGCCTAAAGTCGCCGAATCCAAGCAGAAGCCCGCCAGCAAGCGCCCGAATGCCTATCCGTCCGAAGGCTTCGCGCTGGAAATCGACGGCAAGGTGAAGTCCGAGCACGACAGCCTCGAAACCGCGCAGGAGCGCGGCCTCGCCCTCAAGACCAAATATCCGGTGCTGCAGGTCGTGGTGTATGACGCCGTGAACAAGACGCGCACGGTGCTGGAATTGCCGGCCTGATCCATCGTCAAGCTGAGCACACAGCCGGCCAGAGCGCGTCCAACAAAAGTGGACACCGGTTTTGCGGGAAAGCAATCGCAGATTGCGTAAACTTACCTGCGGACGCGCTCTAAGTGTTTAGACAGACGCGTTTTCTTCACGTGAAGTGGATTCCACTTCACTTGAAAACGCTCTAGCTTCTTATGTAAGCAAGATCTTTTCCGAAAACCGATTGCCACCCCGGATCAAGTCCGGGGCAGGCTTTTTCGGATCATGCTCAATACAAAACGGCCCCGCGCAAGCGGGGCCGTTTCTCGTGAAATCAGTTGTGAGCGAATTAGCCGCAGACGCGACGAGTCTTGATCACCACGGTGCCGTTCGGCCGATGGGTACGGGTCTTGATGACCCGGCAGTCGGCATGCGACCGGCGCCAGCCGCGATCGCGATCGCGATCATGATGGCGGTCGCCATCGCCAATGCGGACCGAGACGCCGCTGTCGCGATGGCCGTCGCGGATCACAACCTGGGCGCTGGCCGGCACGGCAAGCGTAAGAAGGGCGGCGCAGGCGAGCCCGTAAGCGAGCATTTTCATTGTTGTCTCCTCTGGACGTTTCGAAGGATAGAAGTTTCTGGACGTTTCGACGGATGGAAGTTCCGTTGCCTACAACGCCCGAATTGGAAGTCGGTTCATGAAAACCGACCGTCATGCGAATTTATATTTCGTCCATCCCCATGGAACCATTACGGATTTAGCTGCGACGGTGCGTTGGCACCAGGACCGTTTTCCGAGACTCGCCGTATCATGGCCGCCTTGTGGCCGGATTCGCGTGCGGAGATTGCCGAGCCCGATGGGGGCGCATCACCAGCAATTTCATGCCGTGAGGAGTCGACTGATATGAACGCCACCCCCGAGATTCTACCGGAAGACAATAACGACGCCGCCACCGCCGCTTTTGAGGGCGAAATCCGGGAATTCGTCCGCAAGGATCTGGCGCCATGGCGTCGCGCTCGCATGCCGGGCAGCCCCAGCCAGGAACTGCCGGTCGACAGCGTCAACCAGTTGATTCAGCGCGTCTCCGGCCAGTCGGTGCAGGAGATCGAGCACGTTATTGCCGAGCTGCAGAACGTGCGCGATATCCTGCGCAATGAAGGCGAGCGCGTGCAGCGTGAAATCGTCGGTTATGCCAATCTCAGTCAGGCCGCGATGTCCTCGATGAAGATCATCGGCGACAGCATGACCCAGTGGAAGTCGACCATGGGCAGCGCCCCGGCGGCACGTCCCGAGCGCTCGTGAAATAGCCCGCCGCTATTGTCAGCGACGCAAAATGCAGCCTCGGAACCGATCGTTCCGGGGCTGTTCGCTGTGAGTTCGGCAAAAAAGAACAAAGTTCCATCGCCCCGTAATGTCACAGCAATGCCCGAATTTTGGTGCAAAGCAGCAAACTTCGGTTAACCGAACGGCGGCAGGCTGGAGCGCGTCCAGCAAAAGTGGACACCGGTTTTGCAAGAGCAATCAAGCTTGCGCAGATTGCGGGTAAACTAATCTGCGTACGCGCGCTCTAACTCTTTAGTAAGACGCGTTTTCTTCATGCGAAGTGGATTCCACTTCGCGTGAAATCTGCTGCTAAATTTTCGACACGGGGACTCTGGGGGCTCATGCCACATACACACCGATCGATCGCGCCGGCCGCCGGCACCCTGTTGCTCGGCCTGTTCGCCGCCCATGTGACGACCATCACGACAGCGGCCGCGGAATCCGAATTTTCCGTCAGCCCGCCATCGCTCGCATCCGAACTCGACGCCGACGGCTGGGCCCGCGCCCAAGCCGAACCGCTGCCCGATCCCGAAAAGTGGAATTGGCAGGTGCTGTCGGATCGCGGCATGCCCGATGGTTCGCCGGGCGCGGTGCTACGCCCACGGCCGATTGGACCCGCTCCTGATTCGACCTTTGCCAGCCGTACCGACCGTAAGGACGGCGGCGCGGCCGTTACCGTCGGACGTCGTCTGCCGACCGACTGGGAAACCAAGGTCGGTGTCGATCTGGGTGTTGCGGCCGACCCGGCGACGACCTATCGGCTCGATCCGCCGACCGGCACGGCCGGAAGCGGCGCCGCTTGGGCGAATTTGAAAATTCCGGGATTCAATACGCCGCTGACATGGGATCAGGCGCAGATCGACGCCCGCATCGATCCGAGTTCCGAACAGGGCCGACTTGGCACGCGCTTCAGCCGCTCGCTGCCGATCGGGGAAAGCCTGTCTGTCACATTGCAGAACGGCTACGCGGTCACACAATCGTTTCCGACCGGCACGGTGACGGTGCCGGCCGCAAGTGAGATCTGGTCGACCGACCGCTCGTTGCGCGTCACGCTGCCGGACAGCGGCACCAGCTTTTCGGCCGGCCAGTCGTTGAACAGCCTGGATGAAAAATGGCTTCGTTCGCTCAGCGCCGAACAGAAAATGTTCGGCGGCCCGGTCAGCCTGAACGGCTCCGCCAGCGAAACGACAACCGGCGAGATTTCCAAATCCGTCACGGCCACGTTCCGCCGGACTTGGTAAACTTATAGCCCCGCTTAACGGCTCCCCGGCGCCGCGGTCGCGGGCGGCGCATCGTTGACGCCCTTCGGATCGGTCGCCGCGGTGGTTTCGATCGCGGCCGGCGGCAACGAGCCGTCCTTGGTGAACACACCGACCACGATGTTGTTGTTCGGCTCGACCGCCAGCACCAGATCACCGCTGCGCATGTAGCGCAGTTGCGCAAACTGCGGCATCTGCGCGGTGAGCGCGCCCGGCATCGGCTTGAGCTGCCGGCTCGCGATGACGTTCGGAATTTCGCTGCCGAGCGTCGCCGACACGGCCGGCGCATCGGCCGACACTGCCGCATCGCCGCCGGTGACCGCGTCGAACACCGCGCGCCGCTGCTCCGGCGTCAGATCCCTGAACGTATAGGCGACCACTGGCAATTTATCGTCCGCTGAATTTTGCGCCGAGAACTTGGCCGGCGCGGTGTCGACGTCCTTGCCCGACTGCGCACCGCCGCTGGTCAGCACACCTTTTTCAAAAGGTGGACCTGCGACGGGCGGCTGCGCAGCCGCGGCGGCATCGGCCGGCGGAGTCGCCTTGCGGCCGTCATTGAAGCCCGTGCCGGCGGGCTCGGCATTCGGTGGCCCGGGCGCGGCCTTTTCGATGGCCTGCTGCGGTGGCCGCTTCTCGCCGCTCGGCTCGGTCTGTGCCCAGCTTGGTGCGAACGTGAGCGCCGCGGTGCCTGTCAGCACGACAGCAATGATCGCCGCGCGCGACACAGCACCGGTGAGCGATGTCTTGAGCCATAGCGTCCGCATATTGGCCTCCTGTGACCGGATTTGCGACGTTGAACCCGCAGCGGGTTACCCGCGACCAACCGAGGCTACCGCCTCGGTGGCCGGGGAGCCGCCGTGAAGAAAACCATACGACCGGACGAACCCGAACAGATGCCGCGGGAACGCCCGAACAACATCGGAATAATGATCCGATTCGCGGTTCTCGCCGCCGCCGCGCTGGTACTGGTGGCCGTGGCGCTCAACCGCTAACCGAACTAATCGGCGAATTCGGCCACGATCGTGCTGGTCGCCGGATCGACCAATACGACGCGATTATTCACCACCATGTATTTGTAGGACCGCACGGCCGGCACCTCGACGGCGACCGACGGCGGCACGTCATAGAGCTGCACGGTGCCCGGTACGCGCCCGCCGACAGTCACCTCGACTCCAGCCGACGGCGCAACCTGACGTTCGCGAATGGTGCGATAGACGGTGGTGCGCTGCTCGGGCGACAGCATCAACGGCCGCTCCTGAACCACACGCTCCTGAACGACTACGCCGGGCTGCTGCACCCGCTCCTGCACGACCACGCCGGGCTGCTGCACGATGACCGGCGCAGGCTCGCGGGTGATGATCGTGGTCTGCGCGCTCGCGGCGCCAACACAGGCCGCCAAAGCGGACGCTGCCAAAGATAGGCCCAATGCGGAATCGCGAATTTTCTTTCGAGTATTGATGTTCATGTCCGTGCTCCTCGTTAAATCAACGAGTGACAACGTCTCATGATCGCGGTGGTTCCGACCGCGCCGCTCCTGCGGAACCCGTCGACGTCGATCATGCGACGTCAATCGTGTACCACCACGGCGATGATCCGCTTGGTTTTGGGATCAACCAGCACGACCTGCTTTTCGATCATCGCCACCTCGAGGCCATCGGTGGCCGGAATGAGCGTGGTGAGCGTATTCGATACCGGCGCGAGCTCGATGCCGTTCGGCACGTTCTCGCCGACCGCGACGCGAAATCCGGGCGGCGCCGCATTGTTCTTGCCGCCATTGCTGACGCTTTGAAAAATAGTCTGACGTTGCGCCTGGCTGAGCTC
Source organism: Xanthobacteraceae bacterium (assembly GCA_028290465.1). Lineage (GTDB taxonomy): Bacteria > Pseudomonadota > Alphaproteobacteria > Rhizobiales > Xanthobacteraceae > FEB-22. Next base: position 6,997 of record JAQGJU010000048.1, read on the forward strand.
AATAGCCGGGACCGTGGCCGGATTAGCCTGACCCGGGCCGGGGGCTGTCTGACTCAACGCGCTGCCGGTCAACGCCAGCCAGACGAGCGGTATCGCGGCAATCGAAGCTGCAGGGCGGAACCGCATGAACGTCTCCCAAAAGTCATTGTCGGGAACAACGGCCATGCGGAGCGGAAAGTTCCATCCGCACATCAGTGTGACCAACAATCCACAGATCCAGAATTTCGCCAACCGAACCGCCGCCATACGGATTGTCCGCGATGCGGAGCGGCGAATCTTCGCCTAGCCTGGGATGTCGGGCTCGGGGGAGATCCAACAGATGATCGCTGCGCCACTCGCCGCATTGGCACTTATAACGGCCGTCGCCGTCAGTCCGCTTGAACAATCCGGGCCGTCCGGCATGGCGATGACAATGCCACAGAAACGCGCGGCGCTTCAGCCCGTGCTGCAAACGGCAACCGAGTGCGTCGCCCGCACCGTCGCGGCCGATATGAAGGCGAAGCCGAGCGCCGATCTCGGAGACCTGATCGTCGATTCGATGGCGACCTGCGCCAGCCCGATGCGGACGATGATCGAAACTTACGATCACTATTTCGGTGTCGGTTCGGGCGAAGCGTTTTTCGTCGGCCCGTATCTCGAATTGCTGCCGAAGGCCGTCGACAAGATGGTCCACGAGTCGCAGCGCGATACCCAAAGCCGCTAGGGCTTCAGAACCTCGGCGACGCGCATGTTGGTCGGATCGACCAGCACCACATACTCGCGCAGCTTGGTGTATTTGAATGCGCGCGCGGCCGGCGTGGACGCCATCACGCCATCCGGCAGGCTGTACAATTCGATGGACGGCGGCACTTCGGCGCCGACCGACACCTGGAATTCCTGCGGCGGCGTGATCTTCTTATTGTCCTGCTGAATAGCCGCGAAGATCGTCGACTTCTGTTCGGGTGTGAGCATCAGCGGCGCACCCGGCTTCACGGCGCTCGGTGCCAAAGTCGCCGGTGCGGCCGATGGGCTGGGCGCGAGCCCCTGCGCCGACGCCGTGCCTGTCAAAGCCATGCAGACGGCGCCCGTCAGCATCAGAGCAATCGTTCCACAACGTTGGAAATGGATATTCATCGAAAGTCTCCCTGCCGAAACCGGGCTGATGGGAGACAACGTCCCGTCCCTGGAACGGTTGCATGCTGGAAAGTCGCAGTTCGGATTTCCGGCAGGCGGAACGGGTGTTGCGACCGCCTACTGCGCCTCGGGCACAGCGGACGCCGCGAAGGTCATCGGCGCATTGACCATGGTCTGGGGACCCGAGCCGTCCAGGCTCAACCGGCCGCTGACATGGGCCTGCACCAGCGTAGCCGCCACCATGATCACGGCGAAGGTCAGCCCGCCGAACACGAGTCCAAGAAGTCCAAGAGAGCGGTGGTCGGCCATGGTGTCCTCAAGAAGTCTAGGTTGACGGCGATTAGTCGGCTCGCCGCCCCATTAGGTTCAATGGTTGTAGGCAAAAACACGTTTGAGACGCGTCGATGACTGCTTGCAGAACGAACGCGCCCGAAGCGGCCCCGTTCCATCCCTATTCGGTGATTTTGCAGCGCCGAAGGACCCGGCGCGGCCGATCGTCAGCCAAAGTCAGCGGCGGCGGATGGCTTACCCCATATCTGGCCACCTATCGGTAATTGCTCGTTAACCTTCGGGGCCTACCGTTTTGAGGTCTCGGGAGGTGCCATGCCGGGCGAAATCGATCGTGCCATCGTCGAACGCTTTTACGAGGCCTGCGCGGTGCGCGACCTCGAACGGCTGATGACCTTCTTCGCACCCGACGTCGCCTGGACCTATCGCGGTCCGCCTTCGGTGCTGCCCTATTGCGGCGAGTACCACGGCAAGGACGCGGTGCGCGATCGCTACGACAGACTTTTCCGCTTCAACACGCTGCACATGTTCGACCTCTCCGCCTTGGTGGTCGAGCGCGACCGCTCGGCGGCGCTGATCAAGACTCGGACTACGTTGCCGCCGGACGAGCGCAAAGTCGTCAGCCGATTTTCACATTTCATGCGCTGGCGCGACGGCCAGATCGTCGAATTCTGTGGGATGTTGGACAGCCTCGACACCGTCGAGCAGGTCCTCAACCAGGAGCTCGTGCCTGTCTTAGAGGATGCCTGAGCTTTTTTCGTTGAGTATGATCTGATCCAAAAACCGGTTCCCACCCACGGATAGTGCGGGGGCATGCTTTTCGGGATCATGCTCGTGGCAGCGCCGGCCGCAGCATCACGGCGAGCGGCAGCGTCAGCAGCACAATACAAGCCACCAGCATCAGCGCGGCCGGAACGCCGAACGCATCGCCGGCAAGGCCGTAGAGCGTCGGCGCCACGGCGCCGGCCCCGATGGTCCCGGTGTAGAACACGCCGAACGCGCGGGCGCGGCGCTCCGGCGTCACCATCAGCGGCACCGAGCCGTACAGCACCGATGAGGTGCCGTTGAGCGCGACGCCGATCAGCGGCAGCAGCACCATCGCGGGCAATAGCGACAGCGGCAGCAGCGCCACGACCAGAACCGCCGTCAGCGCCTCGGTCAGCAGCACGGTCGCGAACCCGCCGATCCGCGCGGCCAGAAATGCGCACACCAGTTTGCCGGCGGCGCCGCCCGCGAACACCAAGGTCAGTGCGAGGCCGACGGTCGGCAGGCTGGCGCCCTTCTGCGTCAGCACGAACGGCAGGAACAGCAGGAACGCCATGCGGGTCGCGCTATCGATCACGCCGATCGACAGCAGCAGTGGAAAGCCGAAGCGTGGCGGCGCTAATGCGGCCTTGCCGTCTCGCGCCGCCGTCTCATGCGCCGTCTCGCCGGGAAAGCGCGGCGTCAGGCGGAAGATCGCGACCGCGGCGATCAAGCCGAGGCCGCCGACCAACGCCAACGCGCCGCGCCACGGCATCAGCATGACAAGGAGCGCGACACCGGCCGGCACCGCCATCTTGCCGATGTCGCCGGCGAAATTATAGGTGCCAAGCGCCTTGAGCGAACGCGGCCCGGCGAAGGCGCGCGCGACCAGCGCCGAGGCGAGCGGATGCTGCGTGCTGGCCCCGATGCCGCCGACGAACAGCGCCGCCAGCAGCAGCATGAAACTATTGCTCACTCCGGCCAGCACATAGCCGATGCCGGCCAGTGCGGTGCCGCCGGCCAGCACCACCGCGATGCCGAGACGCTCCGCGACCAGGCCGGACGGGATTTGCAGGCTCGCCAGCGTGCCCGCATAGACGCCGCGCAGCAGGCCGAGCGCCGCATAGCTCAGGCCGAACTCGGCCTGCCAGATCGGCAGCATCACGTAAATCAGATCGCTGTAGCCATCGTGCAGCGCGTGCGCGCCACCGGCGACGCCGAGCGCGCGGCGCTCTTCCGGCAGGGTCCCGCGGTCCGGAGTCTCGGCTGTCGTGACGCTCTCCGTCATCGCTTAATCCTGCGGATGCCGCTCGATGAATTCCGATCCGGTGAATGACAGCACCAGATCGCCATGCTGATTGGTGCCGGTGTTGCGCATGGTGACAAGGCCCCAGCCCGGCCGGTGCGGCAGGTCGCGCGTCTCGACCACTTCGCTGGCAAACGCAATCGTGTCGCCGGCATAAACCGGCTTCAGCCATTTGAGGTCGCGGATGCCGGGCGACGGCCCGTTTTTGGCAACGGGCTCGCCGCGTGCGCGTTGCGCTTCATCGGCGAGGCGGCGATGGTCGACCAGGCAGCGCATCCATTGCGACACAGTGTGCCAGCCTGAGGCGCACAGCGCACCGAAACTTGAACGCGCGGCGGCGTCGTCGTCCGTATGGAAGAGCTGCGGGTCGAACCGCGTGGCGAACGATTTGATGCCCTCGGCCGTGAAAACATGGCTGCCGAGCGCATCGATGTCGCCGATGCGGATGTCCTCCAGAAACTTCATGGCGCGGCCGACGCCGCGGCAGTAATCGTCTCGCCCGCCGAGCGGCGCTGGGCCATCAACGCGGTCTTCATGGTCATCACCGTCGCGTCGCCGGCCAGCCCGTCATACCGGAAGGTGACGAAACCGCGGTTTGGCTTCGAGCTTGAGACGCGGGTTTCGAGCACCGTGGCGCGGACGCTGAGGCTGTCGCCGGGGCGCACCGGCGCCAGCCACTTGATCTCGTCGACGCCGGGCGAGCCCATCGACGCCGTGTCCAGCACGAAGCCGTCGCAGATCAGCCGCATCATCAGCGAACAGGTGTGCCAGCCCGATGCCGCGAGGCCGCCGAGCAGGCTGAGCCGGGCGGCTTCCTCGTCGAGATGCATCGGCTGCGGATCGAATTCGGCCGCGAAGGCGACGATCTCCTCGCGCGTGATGACACGCGGGCCGTAGGTTTTCACCTCGCCGACGGCAAAGTCTTCGAAATAAAGCGTCGGGTTGGACATGCGGCGGGGCTCCGGCGGGAAGTACCTATTTGGGTAACCGGGCTCAAGGGAGGCGTCAACTCCGCCCTCATCCTGAGGGCGTTCCGAAGGAACGCGTCTCGAAGGATGGGCGGCCCTAAAATTCGAGACGGCGGGTTATACCCGCTTCCTCACTATGAGGCCGAGAGAGGCCTCACGTGTTAAACCTAAAATGCATCACGTCGCCGTCGGCAACGACGTAATCCTTACCCTCGAGCCGGAAGCGTCCGGCATCGCGAGCGCCGGCTTCGCCGTCATAGGTGATGTAGTCGTCATACGCGATGGTCTCGGCGCGGATGAAGCCGCGCTCGAAATCGGTATGGATGACGCCGGCCGCCTGCGGCGCGCGCGAGCCGCGCGTCACGGTCCAAGCCCGCGTTTCTTTCGGGCCGACGGTGAAGAACGTCACCAGATCGAGAAGCTGGTAGCCGGCGCGGATCAGCCGATCGAGGCCCGGTTCCTTCAGGTCGATCGCACTAAGATATTCCTCGCGCTCGGCGCGCGACAGCACGGCGATTTCGGATTCGATCTTGGCCGAGATCACTACCGCGACCGCGCCCTCTTCCTTGGCCCGCGCCTCGACACGTTTGGCGAACTCGTTGCCGGTCGCGGCGGCGCCTTCCTCGACGTTGCACACATACAGCACCGGCTTCGCCGTCATCAGGCCGAGGCCGCGGAACAGCTTTTCCTGTTCGGGCTTCCTTTCGACCATGCGAGCCGGCTTGCCTTCGCGCAGCAGTTCCAGCGCCGGCTTCACCAGTTCCAGCGTTTCCTTGGCTTCCTTGTCGTTGCCCTTGGCCTTCTTCTCCAACGCGTCGGCGCGCCGCTCCAGGCTGTCGAGATCGGCCAGCATCAGTTCGGTTTCGATGGTGTCGATGTCGGCGATCGGATCGACCTTGCCCTCGACATGGGTGACGTCGCCGTCCTCGAAGCAGCGCACCACATGGGCGATGGCATCGACTTCGCGGATGGTGGCCAGGAACTGATTGCCGAGCCCCTCGCCTTTCGAGGCGCCGCGCACCAGACCGGCGATGTCGACAAAGGTCAGCCGCGTCGGAATAATCTGCAGCGAGCTGGCCACCGCGCACAATTTATCGAGCCGCGGATCCGGCACCGCCACCTCGCCGACATTCGGCTCGATGGTGCAGAACGGATAATTCGCCGCCTGCGCGGCCGCGGTTTCGGTCAGTGCGTTGAAGAGCGTCGATTTGCCGACATTCGGCAGGCCGACAATGCCGCATTTGAAGCCCATGATGATCCGCTCGTTTGTTGGTCGAAAAATATAGCGAACTACTTCGCCGCTTTGTCGTCCGCTTTATCCGCCTTGTCGCCAAAGCCTTTGGCGTCCATGGCCAGGTGAATCTTGTTCTGGAAGCTCGCATCCTGGCCGCGCGCGATGCGCTCGACATTGTCGGCGATCGCGCCGATCAGCGTCTCGACCCAGTCGCGCTCGTCCTTGGCGAAGTCGCTGAGCACATAGCCATGCACCCGCGCCTTGTCGCCCGGATGGCCGATGCCGATCCGCACCCGCCGATAATCGTTGCCGACATGCGCGGTGATCGAGCGCAGGCCGTTATGGCCGGCGCCGCCGCCGCCGGTTTTCACCCGCAGCTTGCCGGGCGGCAGGTCGAGTTCGTCGTGCAGCACGATCAGGTCGCCAAGCTCCAGCTTGTAGAACTTCATCGCTTCGGCCACGGCGCGGCCGGACTCGTTCATGTAGGTGCCGGGCAGCAGCAGCAGCACGCGCTCGCCGCCGATCATGCCCTCGGCCACGACGCCCTGAAACTTGCGGCGGAACGGCCCGATATTATGCCGCTTGGCGATCGCTTCGATCGCCATGAAGCCGATATTGTGGCGGTTGCCGGCATACTCCGCGCCGGGATTACCGAGCCCGACCAAGAGGCGCATGGGATCCTGCCGGTGGTAGAGCGTTTTAAAGATTTAGAGCGCGTCCGGACGCAAAACCGGTGTCCACTTTTGCTGGACGCGCTCTAGGCGAATGAACGGGATAGAAAGAGGCCACGAAAATCGAAGATTTCCGTGGCCCCGTTCGTTCGTAAAGTAAAGTTCAAACGGCCTCGCGAGGCCGCCCGATTACTTCTTGTCCACCTCGGCGCCCGGCGCGCCCTTCGGCGCGGAGGCGGCGGCAGCGGCGGCAGACGCGGCAGCGGCGGCAGTCGCGGCCACGGCATCGGCGGCGGCCTTGATTTCTTCCGCGTAGCCGGACGGCGGCACGATGGTCACCAGCGTAATGTCGCCATGGGCCAGAACGCGCACGTTCTTCGGCAGTTCGATGTCGCTGAGATGCTTCGAGTGATTCATGTCAAGGCTCGAGACATCGACGTCGATCGACTGCGGAATGGCATCGGCCTGACACTCGACTTCGATCGAATGCGTAACGATATTGACCGCGCCACCGCGCTTCACGCCCGGCGCCTGCTCGGCGCCCAGGATGTGGACCGGGATGCTGACGCGGACCAGGGCGCCTTCACCGAGCCGCAGGAAATCGACATGCATCACCGAATCGTTGACCGGATGAAGCTGGTAGTCGCGCGGGATCGCGCGGTGCTTCTTGCCGTCGACTTCGATGTCGCAGACGGTGCTGAGAAACCGTCCGGCATGGATTTTCAGGGTCAGTTCCTTGGAGGCAAGCAAGATGCCAACGGGGGCCTGATTGTCGCCGTAGATAACGGCCGGCACGCGGCCAGCGCGACGTTCGGCCCGTGCGGCCCCCTTGCCGCTGTTCGGGCGAGTCGTCGCCTGGAGTTGATTGATGGTGGCCATGGTTTGTCCTTGTCTAAACTTAAGCCATTGAAACGGTAAGGAAACTCACGGCCTGCCTCCAGGGGTGTCGGGGCCGTTGATTCCCAGGTTTACGCCACGATCTTGGTCCGAAAACCGGTTGAAATTCTCGGGATCGTGCTCGAAAGGCCGGCGGCCCGCAGGCAGCCAGCGCGGCCGGGCTTATAGCCGCAACCCGCCGAAATGACAAGGAAAGCCGCGAAAAATCGGCCGAACCGGCTCGCCGGACCCTCAGACGATGGTCGGGCTCTGGCCGGGGCTGAGCGCTTCCAGCGCCTTGACCTGCGCCTCCAGGGCGCCGAGGCGGGCTTTGAGGGCTTCGTTCTCCTCGCGGGCCAGCCGGGCCATGTCCTTCACGGCCTCGAATTCCTCGCGCGGCACCACGTCGAGATCGCGCAGGATGCGCTCGGCCTGGGTACGGAACAGGGTGTCGGCCTCGCGCCGCACGCCCGACGCGACACCGGCGGCGTCATTCATCAGCCGGGCGATCTCGTCAAAAAAACGGCTGCTGGTCTGGGTCATCGGTGGCTCCCGGAAATCGAACAGGCTGGACAATGGCGTCGCAGCCACCGCACTGCAAGACCCGAAGCCCATTGCCGTGATAGATTCGCGCCGAACTCCCCGTAACGCTTGTAAAATTTCGAGGCTCAATGCCGGTTTCCGCTCTGCCGTTCCCGATGATCGATCCGATCATCGTTTCGTTCGGACCGTTCGCCATCCGCTGGTATGCGCTCGCCTATATCGCCGGCATCCTGCTCGGCTGGCTGTATGCGCGCTGGATCATCCGCAACGAGCGGCTATGGGGCGGCAAGGCGCCGCTGACGCTGGTCGATTATGACGACTTCATCGTCTGGATCACCATCGGCATCATCCTCGGCGGCCGCACCGGTTATGTGCTGTTCTACAATCTGTCGCACTTTGTCAGCCACCCGATGGAAATCTTCCAGCTCTGGAACGGCGGCATGTCGTTCCATGGCGGCTTCCTCGGCTGCGTCGCCGCCGTCATCCTGTTTGCGAAAAAGCGCGGCATCCCAATCCTGGCGCTCGGCGACATCACCTGCGCGGTCGGGCCGATCGGCCTGTTCCTCGGGCGCCTCGCCAACTTCATCAACAGCGAGTTGTGGGGCCGGCCGACCGACGTGCCGTGGGCCTTCGTATTTCCGACCGGCGGGGCGCTGCCGCGCCATCCGAGCCAACTTTACGAGGCAGCGCTGGAAGGCATCGTGCTGTTTGTCATTCTGGCCTTCGTGGTACGGTCAGGCGCGTTGAAGCGGCCCGGCACCGTGATCGGCGTGTTCGCGGTCGGCTATGGCATCGCCCGCATCTGCGCTGAATTTTTCCGCGAACCCGATGCGCAGCTCGGCTTCCTGTGGGGCGGCCTGACCATGGGCATGGTGCTGTCGGTGCCGCTCATTCTCGCCGGCATCGGTTTTCTGGTTGCGGCGGCGCGGCGTGCCGCGCCGCAAATCAAAGACGCCCAAGCCACGTGACCGGGCCAACCCCGCTCGACACCGAAATCCGCCGCCAGATCGCACGCACCGGCCCGATGTCGGTCGCGCGATATATGAGCCTGTGCCTCGGCCATCCCGAGCACGGCTATTACACCACGCGCGATCCGCTCGGCCGCGCCGGCGACTTCACCACCGCGCCGGAAATCAGCCAGATGTTCGGCGAGTTGATCGGGCTGTGGGCCGTCTCCGTGTGGCAGCAGATGGGTTCGCCGGACGGCCTGCGCCTCGTCGAACTCGGTCCCGGCCGCGGCACGCTGATGGCGGACGCCATGCGCGCTGCCAAGGTGGTGCCGGCGTTTCGAGAAGCCGTGACGGTGCATCTGGTCGAGATCAGCGAGGTGCTGCGGCAACGCCAGCAGGACACACTGAACCATCTCGATGTGCCGGTGCTGTGGCATGAACGCCTGCAAGACGTGCCGCACGGACCGACCATCATCCTGGCCAACGAATTCTTTGATGCGCTGCCGGTGCATCAGGCGGTCCGGCAAGACGACGGCTGGCACGAGCGAATGGTCGAGATCGGCGGCGACAACAAACTCGTGTTCGGCGTCGGCCGCGAGGTCATTCCGCATTTCGAAGCGACGTTGCCGAAGCAAGTTCGGCAAGCTCCCTCAGGTGCGATCTATGAATGGCGTACCGACACCGCCGTGTTGGAGGTCGGCCGGCGCGTCGCGCATGGCGGCGCCGCGCTGATCGTCGATTACGGCCACGTCGAAAGCGCGACCGGCGACACGTTCCAGGCGGTGCGCTCGCATGCCTTCGCCAATCCGCTGATCGCGCCCGGCCAGGCGGATATCACCGCGCATGTGGATTTTCAGGCACTGGCGACCACCGCCGAGAGCATCGGCGCCAAAGCATTAGGACCGATCGAGCAGGCAGAGTTTCTGCGGCGGATCGGCATCGAGCACCGCGCCGCCGTGCTCAAGTCGCAGGCGACGCGCGAGGCCGCGGCGGAGGTCGATGCCGCGCATGAGCGGCTTACGGCCGGAGGCCCGAAGGGCATGGGCCAGTTGTTCAAGGCGCTGACGCTGGCGCATCCGGCGCTCGGAACGCTGCCGGGATTTGAGAGCTGACGCTACATAACAAAAAGCCTCTCCTCGTCAACACGAGAAGAGGCTTTTGCATGTGCAGTCAGCTTACTGGCACGGATGCCGGTAGCCGTCATAGCCGAGATACGTGCCGCTCTCCGGATCGTACGACTTGTATTTGCTGAAGCAGTAAGCGTCGTCGCCAACCGGCGCGCCATAGACCGGAGCCGGCTCGTAATAGCGCGGCTGCGCCTGCGACGCGATGATCCCACCGATAATGCCGATGGCCGCACCCGCGGCGATCGCGCCGCCGACATTGTTGCGGCGGTATCCGCCTCGATATCCGCGGTTGTAATAGCCACGGCGGTATTGCACCGAAACCAGCGGCGGCGCTTCGGCATTCGACAGGCCCATCGCGCCCGCGGACAGCGGCATCGCGGAGGCTCCCGACGGCGCGAGCGCGGCGGCGACGCCAAGCAGCGCGCCTGTCAGGACAAGAGACTTCAAAACACGCATCGGTCTTCCTTTCGATATGCGGGCATCGCGACACAACGCGGCGCGGACGCAATCGTTGCACCGTCCGGTTCGATTGTGACTATTCGGGGACCCGCGCCATCTCAGGACTGCGGTGAATTGTTCAAAGCTGCGGCGAATTGCACATCAGCGTAATCCAGGTTACGGCAACGTAATGTTCAAACACGGCCGGTAACCATGCTGTCATCGCGCACGCTGTCCGTCCTGCCCGGTATCCGCCATGCCTTCTTCACCCGGCAAGGCGGCGTATCGCTGGGCATCTATGAGAGTCTGAACGGCGGGGTCGGCTCGCGCGACGTGCCGGCGCATGTCGCCGAAAACCGCGCCCGCATGGCGACGGCGCTCGGCATCCAACCGGACGCGCTGCTGTCCGCCTACCAGATCCATTCGCCGGATGTGGTCGTGGCGGAGCGGCCGTGGCCTGTGGATCAGCGGCCACGCGTTGACGCGGTCGTGACCCGCGTGACCGGCCTTGCGTGCGGCATCTCCACGGCCGATTGCGGCCCGGTGCTGTTCGCCGACGCAGAGGCGCGCGTCGTCGGCGCAGCCCATGCCGGCTGGCGCGGCGCGCTCGGCGGCGTCATTGAATCGACCGTCGCCGCGATGGAAAAACTCGGCGCCGACCGCGCGCGGATCGTGACCGCGATCGGTCCGTTGATCCGGCAACCCAGTTACGAAGTCGGCGACGAGATGCGCGTGGCCTTCGTGGCCGGCGCACCGGAGCACGAGCAATTCTTCGTGCCGGGCCGGCGCGTCGCGCATTGGCAATTCGATCTGCCGGGCTTCATCGCGCTGCAGCTCCAGCGCGCCGGCATCTCAAAGATCGAGGATCTCGGCGCCTGCACCTATGCGGACGCGGAAAAATTTTATTCGTATCGCCGCTCGACGCATCGCTCGGAGCCGGATTACGGCCGGCACATCAGCGCAATTGCACTCGTGGATTAACGCTCTTCCGTGCAATGGTAAACGGATGCTTAACGGCGCCTGGACGTTAACGGAAATTAACGCTACGGATGCCCATCGACCCGTGACCGCCAGCTTTGTACGGCGTCGCGGCAGTGGGGGTGTCGATGCGAAGTTGTACAGTCCGACGCATGGCGCAAGCCACGAGCAACACGCACCGCCGATTGAGCGTTGTCGCTGTGTTGCTGTGCGGACTGATGACAGCCGGCTGCAACACCAGCGGCCAGCCGACCGCGTCGCTCGGAACCCCGCGCGGCCCGAGCGCTTCCAGTCCGAGCGTCGCCTTCGAGTCGATCGACGGCCCGCCCCCCGGGGTCTTCCAGAAACTGGTGCAGAACCTCAACGATGAAGCCACCGCCCGGCAATTGCCGGTGGTGTCGCGGCAGAGCCAGGCGAGCTACCGCATCCGGGGCTATCTGGCCGCGCATGTCGCCAACAACCGCACCAGCTTCGCCTGGGTCTGGGACGTCTACGACGCCGAACAGCGCCGGGCGCTGCGGATCAGCGGCGAAGTGCCGGGCCGCGCGGTCGGCGGCGACGCCTGGACCGGGGCGGACGACGAGGTGCTGCGCAAGATCGCCCAGACCGGCATGGACCGCGTCGCGGCCTTCATCGCCTCCCCGGCCGCGATGGCCAGCGCTCCGGAAGCAACCATCGGCGGCGCGACTTATGCGGTGGCGAGCGCCAATACGGCTCCGGAGGCCGATGCCCTCCCCCGCCAGGGTCTTGCACGTAATGACGATTTTGCGCCGGAAGCCTCCGGTATCTTCCGCCTGCTGCGGCCGGCTGAGCCGGCGACACCTCCGGCGGCTGGAGGAACCGAGATCGCGGCGGCCGACCCGGTCGTGCCAGTACCGCGCCAGCGTCCGGCCAGTCCCGCCCGCAAATCCACCGCAACCGTCACCCTGGCGGCCGGACCGGCCGCAACGCAGGATTAAGCCTTTCGGCGATCTACCGGCGCTAGAGCGCGTCCAGCAAAAGTGGACACCGGTTTTGCGTCCGGACGCGCTCTAACTTCTTAGAAAGACGCGTTTTCTTTACGCGAAGTGGAAGCCACTTCGCTTGAAAACGCTGTAGCGGTGGAAAAAGCGGCGGGACAACGAATTCCTGCGTATTGCCTGCCCGGGGGCCGCCTTGTATCACGGCGCTGCCATCTAGAACGCTTTCAGAACACATGAGGAATTCGGTCCCTGCCCTTCGCGCCGTCATCTCGGGCGGCGCTGTGGGCGACCACCGGTATTTCCTGTCCGCCTGAGAGCTTGGCGATTTACGATTGAGGAGACCACGATGGCGGGTAAAAACGGCGCAATCAAACTCGTGGCCGGCAATTCCAATCCGGCCCTGGCCGACGCGATCGCCGCACACCTGAACACGCCGATGACCAAGGCAGTGGTCCGCCGCTTCGCCGACATGGAGATCTTCGTCGAGATCCAGGAGAACGTCCGAGGCGCCGACGTGTTCGTGGTGCAGTCGACCTCGTTCCCGGCCAACGACCATCTGATGGAATTGCTGATCATCATCGACGCGCTGCGCCGCTCTTCGGCGCGCCGCATCACGGCGGTGCTGCCGTATTTCGGCTATGCCCGGCAGGACCGCAAACCCGGTCCGCGCACGCCGATCTCGGCCAAGCTGGTCGCCAACCTGATCACCCGCGCCGGCGCCGACCGCGTGATGACGCTCGACCTTCATGCCGGACAGATCCAGGGCTTCTTCGATATCCCGACCGACAATCTCTATGCGTCGCCCGTGATGGTCCGCGACATCCGCGAGCGGTTCGACCTCAGCAAGTTGATGGTGGTGTCGCCGGACGTCGGCGGCGTGGTGCGCGCCCGTGGCCTCGCCAAGCGCATCAATGCCCCGCTCGCCATCATCGACAAACGCCGCGAGCGCGCCGGCGAGTCCGAAGTGATGAATGTGATCGGCGACGTCACGGGCCATACCTGCATCCTGGTCGACGACATCATCGACTCCGGCGGCACGCTGGTGAACGCCGCCGAGGCGCTGATCGAACAAGGCGCCGGCGACGTCTACGCCTACATCACGCATGGCGTGCTGTCGGGAGGCGCAGTCGCGCGCATCACCGGCTCGAAGCTCAAGGAACTGGTGATCACGGATTCGATTCAGCCAACCGAGGCGGTGCGCGCCGCGCATAACATCCGCGTGCTGGAAATCGCCACGCTGATCGGCGAAGCCATCGGCCGCACCGCGCACGAAGAGTCGGTGTCGAGCCTGTTCGATTAGAGCGCGTCCAGCAAAAGTGGACGCCGGTTTTGCGTCCGGACGCGCTCTAACTTTTTAACAAGACGCGTTTTCTTCACGCGAAGTGGGTCCACTTCGCTTGAAAACGCTTTTGCCGAGTCTCTTCGACTCCACACAGCGATTTGGCGAGTCGGATTCCACTCGCCGCAAATTGCCAGAGCTAACCGGTAATGGATTCCGGTTTGCACAACATTGAGTCAACTTGTCGCATATTGCGCTGTGGACGGAGTCCTGGGGACGCGTTGCGCTTACTGCGCGAATCCCCGATCACTGCCTGACCAAACGAGGCTTTGGTCGGCCCGAATCTAGAGTCTATATTCAGTGGGCTAAGTGATTCGGTTTGGGGTGGTCAATCGCCCCACAGTGTCAGGGCCTGCGTCAAATAGTTACCGGTCCGTCGGAAGTGGCGTTGCGTGTTTCCGCGCGTGAATGCGTGCGCCCACTTCAAGCGGCAGGGTGGAGACGGCATGTCCCTTATCGACTTTAGCGAACAGCATCGCAGCAATCCGCTCGACGTCGTCGAACGCGTCGCATCCATCAACGACTGGTCGTTTGAACGGGCCGGCGAGGACGAGATCACGATCCTCGTCACCGGGCGCTGGACCGACTATCAGGTCTCGTTCACTTGGATGGATGAGATCGAGTCGCTGCATCTGGCCTGCGCCTTCGACATCAAGGTGCCGGACCGGCGGCGCGCCGAGGTGCAATCTCTGATCGCGCAGATCAACGAACAATTATGGGTCGGCCATTTCGACCTGTGGCAGCAGGACGGCATCGCGATGTTCCGCCATGCCCTGATGTTGCCGGGCGGCGGCGCGGCCTCCAGCCAGCAATGCGAGGCGCTGCTTGGCACCGCGCTCGATGCCTGCGAGCGTTACTTCCCGGCGTTCCAGTTCGTGCTGTGGGCCGGCAAGCCGGCCCGTGAGGCGCTGACCGCCGCGATGTTCGAGACTGCCGGCGAAGCCTAGGTTCTAACCCTCGGATTTCGACTTGCCACGCCCGGCGAAAGCAGGGCATCCAATGACCATGGCAAGCTCCAACACATCACAAACCTCACTCGGCGCGCTGACCGGAAATCTCGTCCTGGTCGGCGCCGGCAAGATGGGCGGCGCGATGCTGGCCGGATGGCTGGCCGGCGGCCTCGATCCCCGACGGGCCGTCGTCATCGAGCCGATGCCGTCCGACGAACTGACCGCGCTGGCGGCGCGCGGCGTGCAGGTCAATCCGCTGTCTTCGGGGGTGGCCGCAGTGCCGGCCGCCGCCATCGTGATCGCCGTCAAGCCGCAGGGCGCGGCTGACGCCATGGCCAGTCTCGCGTCGATGGTCGGGCCGCAGACCGTGGCCGTGTCGATCATGGCCGGACGGCCGCTGGCCTTCCTTGAACAGCATCTGCCGGCCGGCACCGCCGCGGTGCGGGCAATGCCGAATACCCCAGCCGCGATCGGCCGCGGCATGACGGTGGCGGTGCCGAACGCCCGGGTCTCGGCCGCGCAGCGCGACCTCGCGCATCAATTGCTGGCGGCGACGGGCGCCGTCGAATGGGTTGCCGACGAGGCCCTGATGGACGCCGTCACGGCGGTCTCGGGCTCCGGGCCGGCCTATGTGTTCCTGCTGGCTGAGGCACTGGCCAAGGCCGGCGTCGCGGCCGGGCTGCCGCCGGAGCTGGCCGCGAGGCTGGCCCGTGAAACGGTCGCGGGCTCGGGCGAATTGCTGCATACATCGCCGCTCGATGCCGCCGTGCTGCGCCAGAATGTGACGTCGCCGGGCGGCACCACGGCGGCGGCGCTGAGTGTACTGATGGCCGAGCCCGGCCTGCAGGCGCTGCTGGACCGGGCGATCGACGCCGCCACCAAACGTTCGCGGGAATTGGCCGGCTGACCTGCACGTTTGCCGGCGTGAGCGGCCTTGGAACGGCCCCGTTACCGGCCTAGATTGTCAGCAACGTCCTTCCTCACAGCAGGAGGCCCGCCATGGCCCGCAAGCCGTCCAACGATAAGCCCGCCCCGCAAGCCAAGCCCACAGCCTCGTCGACAACCGCATCCACTGTTTCGATGCCGCCGACCGGCACCGATCGCGAGAATGTGGTCGCCGCCCTGATGGCGCTGCTGGCCGAAAAGCCGTTCGAGCGGATCGGCTTCAACGACATCGCCGATCAGGCCGGCATCACGCTGGCCGCGCTGCGCGACCTGTTTCCCTCGAAGCTCGCCATCCTGGCCGAGCGCACCAAGCAGATCGACCGCGCCGTGCTGTCAGGCGCCGATGCCGACATGGCCGAGGAGCCGGCGCGCGAACGGCTGTTCGACGTGCTGATGCGGCGCTTCGAGGCGATGGTCGACGACCGGCCGGCGCTGCGCTCGCTGCTGCGCTCGGCCGCGCGAGATCCCGGCCTGGCATTGGCGCTGAATGGCCTTGCCGTGAATTCGCAGCAGTGGATGCTGTCGGCGGCCGGCATCGGCGCGTCCGGTCCGAAGGGCATGTTGCGCGCCCAGGGCCTCGCACTGCTCTACGCCAAAGTGGCGCGGGTCTGGATCCACGATGACGATCCGGGCTTCGCCCGCACCATGGCGGCGCTCGACCGTGAACTCGCCAACGGCCAGCGGCTGTCCGGCTTGCTCGACAACCTGCTCTGCATTCCCGAGGCGCTGTGCCGGGCCGGCAGGCGCCGCCGTACGCGCCGCGACGAGGCGGACGACGCCACCATCGCGGCGTAGTAGAGTCACTCGATGAACGACAGCGGCCTGCATGACCAGATCGAAGATCTTGAACTTCAGATCGAGGCCCTGGCCGCAGCCGCCGAGCGCTGCCGCAAGATCTCGGTGGCCTCGAAGCTTGCCATCGGCATCGGCGGCATGTGGCTGGCGGCCATCATCGTCGGTGTCGTATGGCCGAATGCAACAGGGTTGCTCGGCTCGATGACGTCCATGATCGCCGGCGTGGTCGTGCTTGGCTCGAATTCCAGTACTTGGCAGGAACTGACTGCCAAGCTGGAAGCCGCCGAAGCCCTGCGCACCGAGTTGATCGGCCGGATCGAGCTGCGGGTGGTCTCGGCCCCGGCGCTTTCCTCCTGATTTGGCATCCCGGCCGCAAGTCTGTATCCCTACGCCAAACGACACCCAAACCGACCTTGCAGAGAGCCGACGCGATGGATCTTGAATTGCCCGACCGCCTGTCCACCGATCCGAACAGCCCGTACTACAACGAGGCCGTTCTTCAGCACGACATCGGCGTGCGCTTCAAAGGCGTCGAGAAGAACAATGTCGAGGAGTATTGCGTCAGCGAAGGCTGGGTTCGCCTCGCGGTCGGCACCGCCAAGGACCGTCACGGCAACCCGATGACCGTCAAGCTCAAGGGCCCGGTCGAGCCGTATTTCCGCGAGACCAAGCCGGCGTCCTGAGCCGCAATCCGGAACTCACTCATCTTTCTTGCCGCTACGCGTCATTTGATGCAGAAATTGTCATCGGATAGCGGACGTTGGGTCGAGTGATGCCGATAACCTGCGGGGCGTGGGATGCGGCAGTCTCTTGGGCTGACAGCGACGATATGCTGTCTGGCTGTTTTCAACGCCTTATCCGATGCTCGCGCGGCCGAGTGCGACACGCTGTTGGCAGAGGTGCAGGCCTATGCGCAGGGCGTCTCCGGCCGCTTTGAGTCCGCGCAGCCGGCCAAGGCCGGCATCGCCATCAACGTGCGCTGGACCAATACCGGCACCAAGCGTCCGCAGTTGCCGATCTATCTTGTGCTCAAGGCGCCAGCCGACGTGCGGTTCGCCGGCGACACCTTCTTGGCGCTCGGCGCCGGTGCCGAAGGCCCGCAAAAGATCAAATACGGCAGCGACGGCGCGCGGGCGCTGGTGCCGCTCAACCGTGCGGTCGACACATCGAAAGGCGGAAGCATTTCCGTTCTTCCGTATCGGGTCGGGCGGCAAAATTTTTCATTGGCGGTGGTGACCGCGGGACAATGCGGCGAACGCGTCTTCGAGCGTGGCGCCGCCACCGTCGACGTCGCGGCCGGCGCGGTGGAACTTGTCGTGCAGGATCGCTTTTCGCTCGATCAACCGCTCAAGCGTATCCGCGCCAAATCCGGCAGCCACGATCTGCTGGTGTTCAAGAGCCGGTATGAGGTTCACGACGTCGCGACTGGCGCGAAAATCATCGACCGTCCCGGCATCGATGCGAACTTCTCGCCAGCCTGCCGGTTCGTCGCCGCGCGGCGCGAAGCCGATGGCCGGTTCGAGGTCTTCGATCTTGTCTCGCAGACCGAACTGCCGGTCGGAATGGAATTTTACGACGGCCCGATTGGTCTCCTGGCCTGGGCGCGTGGCGACAGCTATTTGCTGCTCGCCGGCCTGCAATATGGTGAAATCGAAGTCGTCAACACGCTGGTCAATGACGGCACGCTGCTGCGCTTCAACGACGGATGCAAGGCCTGTCGCAGTTGGAACGACGGCCAGGTTATTCTCGATGTCGATCGCGGCTTCGTGGCGCTGAATCAGGATGGCGCGGGGCGTATTGTCGACCTCACCGCGCGGGCGCCGAAGCCGGACGTGACGCCGCCGGCCAGCGCCAATATTCTGAACGATCTGCGCAAGTCTTACGACCCGTCTTATCCGGCGCTGCCGAAGCTGTGGGAATTGGGCGAGAAAATAGCGCTGTCGCACGCCACGGCCAATAAATTCCTGGCCGACGAAACCAAGGTGCAGCTTCCCTTCGTCGTTCAGCATCAGCCGGCCGATCTCAAGCCGGCGTCGCCGGCCGCCGATGGCGATCTGAAGGGACAAACCCAGTTCGGTCGCGCATTGGGACCAGCCGTGCCGGAGCCCGCCAGCACGGTGCAGAAAACCGTCCAGGCCCCCTTCTCGGTTGTGCCCTCGGTGATATTCGAACGCATCGCGGCGGTCGGCCTCGTGACGCGCCCGAGGTTTGAAGCCGAGTCCGTCTATACCAACGCTGAGACTGGACCGAAGCCGCGCAAGAGCGATGAACGCGCCAGCGCGGCATTTGCCGAAACCATGCGCAAGCGCGTGCCTGCTGCCGCCAAGCTGTTTCGCAAGGTCAAGGAATGCGGCACCGATGCGCCGGGCGGCGCGGTGCAGATCGATCCGCTCTATGTGTCGCAAGCTTTCAAGTGGCGCGACGAACAGGACACGCGCTGGCTGGTGCAGACCATCTGCAAGGGCGGCAATGCCGGTTTTGTGACGGTCGACCTTTATCTGACCAATGAAGGCCGTGGCGGCCGCGTGGTGTCGCTGGCGGATCTGACGGATGCCGGCAATGCGCAGGGCCTGAAAGGCGCCGAGGAAAGCCAACGTGTCCGTGTGTTTCGCGTGAGCGACCGCCTGACCGCACTGGTCGTGCCGCTGTGGGAGCATGTCGAACTCATTGACGCCGTCACCGCGCAGCGCGTCGGTGTTCGTATTCCGCTGCTGCGCGCCGCGCTGCTCAGCGAATTGCGGGTGACAACCGACCAACGCCATCTGGTGCAGCTCAACAGCGATGGACGTTTTGTCGTGTATCGGATCGCCGACGGCGTCCGCGTGCTGTCCGGCGTGCATGTCGATGACGAAATCGTGGTGACGACCGATGACGGCCGCTACGACACCACCTATGAAGGTGCGATGGCCGTGCAGGTGCGCTTTGTCGGCCTGCGCGGCCTGCATACGTTTCATCAGTTTCAAGCCACCTTGCTGCGGCCCGGGCTGGCGAAATCCGTGCTGGACGGTCGCGACACCGCGCCGGCGCCGCCGACCCTCGCCGCGCCGCCGACGGTCGAACTTCGGCTCGCCTCGGCGGTCGGGCGCGACGGCAAACGCACCGGCCGCGTCATCGCCAGTTCAGACCATGAATTGGCGTCGCTGCGGCTTCATGTCGATGGGCGGCTGATCCGCGAAATTCCCGTCAAGGGCAAGCGGGTCGATGTCGCGGTCGACCTGCCCGATCCCGGTGGCGCGCGCTGGATTACGGTCGTGGCGGTCGACGCCCAGCGTCTCGTCAGTATGCCCAGCGCCGTTCAGATTCCCGGCGCGATCAAACCGCGTGGCACGCTGTCCGCCGTGGTGATCGGCCTCGACGTCTATCAGGATCCCGGCATTTCGACCTTGGCATCAGCCAAGGTCGACGCCAACAATTTCGCCCGCAGCCTCGCCACCACCGAAGGCCGCGCCTACAAGGCTGTGCGGGTCAACACGCTGCTCGACCAGCAGGTCACGCCAGAGGCGACGCTGAGCGCACTGCGTGAGGCCGCGAAAGCGACCGGCCCGGATGACACGCTGTTGTTCTACTTCGCCGGCCATGGCCTGGACGCAACCGCGCTCGGACAGAAAGCCGGTCTGGTGCTGACCACGCATACAACCAAGATGTCCGACATCGGCGGCAGCTCGGTGCCGTGGACGGCCTTGGCCGACGCCATCACGGCGGCCAAGGGGACGGTGATCTTCGTCCTTGATTCCTGCCACTCCGGCCTGGCCGGGAGCGATGCGTTCACGACCAACGATGCCGCTGTATCGGCGCTGCTGACGCGCTCGGGTGCTCCGATGGTCGTCCTGGCCGCCGCCAAGGGCCGGCAGGAAAGCCAGGAACTGCCCGGCGGCCGTGGCGGCCAGTTCACCAACGCGTTGGTCCATGCAGTTACGGCCGCACGCACGGCCACCGACTCTGACCGCAGCGGGCTGCTCGACCTTCGCGAGGTCTATGGGTCTGTGAAGGCGCAGGTGCAGTCCGCTACCAAAGGCGAGCAGACGCCGTGGCTCGCTCGCAACGGTCTGATCGGCGAGATGTCGTTATTTTAACGGCCAAGAACGTCAAACCGGCACGCGCACCGTCGCCCGCAAGCCGCCGAGCGGCGAGTCGCCCAGCATGATGTCGCCGCCATGCGAACGCGCGATGTCGCGCGCGATAGCAAGACCGAGCCCGGTGCCGCCCTCATCCTGATTGCGGGCGTCGTCGAGCCGCAGGAAGGGCTTGAATACTTCCTCGCGCAGCTTCTGCGGAATGCCGGGCCCGTCGTCATCGACCGTGACGGTCAGCCAGCGATGGTCGCGGTGGCCCGTGATGGCGATCGACGGCGCAAAGCGCGCCGCATTCGACACCAGATTGGCGAGGCAGCGCTTGAACGAGGCCGGCCGCACCGTGACGATCGGATGGCCGTGGAACACGACGGTGGTCCGGTGGCCGTTGCGCTCGGCATCGGCCTTGAGTTCGTCGAGAAATGCCGCCATGTCGGTCGGTGCCGACTGCTCGCCGGCGTCGCCGCGCGCGAAGGCGAGATACGCCTCCAGCATGCGGGCCATTTCGTCGACGTCCTTCTTCATCGCTTCGATTTCGGGACTGTCGCCGAGCAGCGCCAGTTCGAGCTTGAAGCGCGTCAGGATAGTGCGCAGGTCGTGCGAGACGCCGGCCAGCATCGCGGTGCGCTGCTCCAGCGTGCGCTCGATGCGCCGCTTCATCTCGATGAAGGCCACCGAGGCGCGCCGTACCTCGGTGGCGCCGCGCGGCCGGAAGTCCGGCACGTCGCGGCCCTTGCCGAAGCTCTCGGCGGCGTCGGCAAGGCGCAGGATCGGACGGATCTGGTTGCGCAGGAACAGGATCGCGACGGTCAGCAGCACCAGCGACGTGCCGACCATCCACAGCAGGAAGATCTGCGAGTTCGACGCATAGGCGGCGCTGCGGCGGGCGAACACCCGCATCACATTGTTGTCGAGCTTGACGCGGACCTCGACCAGCGACGAGCGGCCGACCGTGTCGATCCAGAACGGCCGCTTGATCTGCTTGCGGATTTCGTCGGACAGCGCCTGATCGAGCAGCGAGAAGAACGGCTTCGGGCCGGGCGGCGGCATATCGGTGACCGGCAGGAAGTCGACGACCAGGCCGAGACGATCCTGCGCGATGCGGCGGATCTGCGCATTGTCGTTGTCCTGCGGATAGCCGCGATAGATGTCGATCAGCGCCGCGATGTCCTGCACCACCGCGCCCGACAGATTGCGGGTCACCGAATTCCAGTGCCGCTCCATGAACACGAAGGCGACCACCGACTGCAAAATGACCATCGGCGCGATGATGATCAGCAGCGACCGGGCATACAAACCCTTCGGCAGCACGCTTTTGATCGCCACGTCGATCCGGTTCAGCACGCGGAAAATCGGCTCGAGCGCGTGGCTCACCGTCGCCGCGACCTGGCGCAGCCGTTCGACGACATGACGCAGGCGCTCGATGCCGACGTCGAGGCTGGTCATGACACCACCATCATGGCGACACCATCAGCCGGTAGCCGATGCCCCGCACCGTCTGCACGATCAACGGATTGGCCGGATCGCGTTCGATCTTGCGGCGTAGCCGGTTGACCTGCACGTCGACCGCGCGCTCGTTGATGGTGCCGCCATTGCCGGCCAAGGCCTGCCGGGGCACCGTCTCGCCCGGACACGCCGCCAGCATGCGCAGCATTTCGCGCTCGCGGTCGGTCAGATGCACCACCTCGTCGCCGCGCCGCAATTCGCCGCGCGACAGATGAAACACGAACTGTTCGAACCGCACCGACTCGACTGGCTGCGCTACCGCCGGCTGCGCGCGCTTGAGGATATTGGCGATGCGCAGCGACAGTTCGCGCGGCTCGAACGGCTTGCCGACATAGTCGTCGGCGCCGATCTCGAGGCCCAGGATGCGGGCTTCCGCCTCGCCGCGCGCGGTCAGCATCAGGATCGGTACGCTCGAGACAGTGCGCAGCTTGCGCGCGAATTCGAAGCCGGTCTCGCCGGGCATCATCACGTCGAGGATCAATAGATCGAAGCGCAGCCCTTCGAGCTTGGCGCGTGCATCAGCCGCGCTCTGCGCGGTGGTGACACGGTAACCCTCGGCGAACAGGAAGCGCGAGAGCAGGTCGCGGATGCGCCGGTCGTCGTCGACCACGAGCAGATGCGGGGCGTCGTCGGGCAGTACGGCCGCGGCCTGAGCCATGATCACCTCGTGGTGCGCGCGCGATCGGCCCGCGCGATGAAGCGAAGCACGGCGTCGCGGCTGTCGGTGTCGATCATGGCGGCGAGGAATTCCCGCGCCGCCTTGTGCGCACCGGGGCCGAGGTCGGACAGCGCACGCATGATGCGTTCGGTCTGCAGTCCGGCGAGCTTCATCGCAAGCTGTTCGCCCTTCGGCGTGACGAACAGGAGGCGATGGCGCCGGTCGTCCGGCCCCTCC
>JAQGJU010000058.1 GCA_028290465.1 Xanthobacteraceae bacterium
TTTTCGATGCCGGTGAACAGCTTCAACGCCACCGCCTCGATCGGCACCGAGGTCAGGGTGTACAGGAAGGTCAGCACCGTAAGACCGAGCGCGATCGAAATCGGCATGCCGGTCAGCATCAGGACGATCAGCAGCCCGAAGATGAAGAGCGCGCTCATCGGGCGCTCTCCTGCGCCAGCGCCCGTTTGGCGGCCTCAACGTCGACGCCTTCGACATGGGCCTCGTCATGGCGCGGCAGTTCGCCGGTCTGCCAAAACGCCCATCCGACCTGCAAAAAGCGAAAGCACATCAGGTAGGAGCCGAGCGGGATGCACAGATAGACGATCCAGCTTGGCAGCTCCATGTCAGGCGTCACCTGATCGGTTGGATAGAGGCCGAGCACGAACTTGGCCCCCATAGTGCCGATCACGAAAGTGAACAGCGCGCCGCAGAACAGGCTGAACAGCACGACCTTGCGGCGCTTGTCCGGCCCGAGTTGGTTGACCACCACATCCACGCCGACATGGATGCCGGTACGCACGCCATAGGCGGCGCCGAACTTCGCCATCCACACGAACATGTAGATGCAAAGTTCCTGCGCCCACGACAGACGGATCGGGAACAGCAGCGGATAGAACAGCGGGATGCCGACCAGATAGCGGTGGACGACGGCGATGAAGATGATGACCGTCGCGGCCGCGATCAGCGACGCGATCAGCACCTCCTCAAGTCGATCGAGGATGCGAAGCAGCATATTTCCCCCAATGCGGTCCGCCGGATAGCGCGTCTTATGGCGCTTGTTTGCCGGTGCGATTCTTTTTGATGCTTAGTCGTAGAGCTTTAGCGGTGCCGCGAATTCTGCGCGCCCCCTCCCCCTTGCGGGGAGGGTTGGGGTGG
Organism: Xanthobacteraceae bacterium; assembly: GCA_028290465.1. GTDB lineage: Bacteria > Pseudomonadota > Alphaproteobacteria > Rhizobiales > Xanthobacteraceae > FEB-22. The sequence goes on from JAQGJU010000058.1 coordinate 877, forward strand.
GGGTCTATGGCCTATCCAATGATTGCTTTGACCCCCGCCCGACCACCTTCGCTACGCTGCGGTGGTCGACCTCCCCGCAAGGGGGAGGTGAAGAGAGTGCGACGCAATTCACCGTCATGAATCGCATCGCCGTTGGTCGCCGCGCCTTCACTAATGCGTGCCGCCGGTGGTTTCCTTGAGCACGTCCTCGATCAGCTTCTTGCCGACGCGGGCGCCGACATCGGCATAGACCGGCTCCATGGCCTTGCGCATCGCAGCGTTCTGCTCGGCCGTCGGCGTGATGATCTGCGTCTTGCCGGACTTCTTGATGTCTTCAAGGGCTTCGGAGTTTTCTGTCTCCGAGATCGTGTTGGAGTAGACGGTCGCCTCGTTCATGGCCTTTTCCAATTGACCGCGAACATCGGCCGGAAGCCCATCCCAGAACTTCTTGTTCACGACGACCACGTAACCGATGTAGCCGTGGTTGGTCAGCGTGGTGAACTTCTGCACCTCGTGCATCTTCTGGGTGTACATGTTCGACGGGGTGTTCTCCTGGCCGTCGACCACGCCGGTCTGCAGCGCCTGATAGACTTCGGAGAACGCCATCACCTGCGGAATGGCGCCAAGCGAACGGAACTGGGCCTCCAGTACCTTGGACGACTGGATGCGGAATTTCATGCCCTTGTAGTCGGCCGGCATATTCAACGGCTTGTTGGCCGTCATCTGCTTGAAGCCGTTATCCCAATAGGCCAAGCCGACCATGCCTTTCGGCTCCAGCAGCGTGAGCAGACGCTTGCCGATGGCGCCGTCGGTGACTTTGCGCAGCGCATCCTTGTTGGGCAGGATGTAAGGCAGATCGAACACCTCGAATTCCTTGATGCCGATCGGGCCGAACTTCGAGTTCGACGGCGCCAGCATCTGGACGGCACCGAGTTGCAGCGCCTCGAGTTCTTCCTTGTCCTTGTAAAGCGAGGAGTTGTGATAGACCTCGATCTTCACCTTGCCGGCGGTGTATTTCTCGCCGAGTTCCTTGAATTTCTCGGCGCCCTTGCCCTTCGGCGTATTGGGCGCGACCACGTGGCTGAATTTCAAAACGATCGGCGCCTGCGCACTGGCGATGCTGGGTGACACGATGACCGGTGCCGCCACGATCACGGCCGCCGCTGCGGCGATAATCCACTTCTGCATGGGGTGTCCCTCCTGATGTTTCCGGCCGGTATTATTTTTCTCGGTCGTTCTTAGGGTCGCGGTCTTGTGCCGCGCGATGCCGTCGAGAGGCTGTCCCTTAGCATGGTTGCGGGCGCCGGCCTATCATCGCGCGTCTACGACAAAAGTACCAAACAGCCATGACTACGCTGCACCGCAACAAAAGGCCGCCCCGGGGGGCGGCCTTTCCGTAAGCAAACGCGACGCTAAAGCTATTGCGCCGAATGCTGGGCGTGCATGCGCACGCCGCGCGCCAACAGCTTGTTGAGCGCACCCAGATACGCCTTGGCCGACGCCACCAGCGTATCCGGATCGGCGCCCTTGGCGGTCACCGACTTGTCGCCGGCCGCGAGACGCACCGACACCTCGGCCTGCGCGTCGGTGCCCTGCGTGACCGCGTGCACCTGATACAGTTCCAGCGTCGCCTCGTGCGGCACCAGCGCCTTGATGCAGTTGAACGTGGCGTCGACCGGGCCATTGCCGGTGGCCTGCACGGTCATGTGCTTGCCCTCGATGTCGAGCGTCGCGGTGGCCGATTGCGGACCCATGGTGCCGGCGATCACGGTCAGCGACACCAGCTTGATGCGGTCATGGGCGTGCGCGATCTCTTCGTCGACCAGCGCCTCGATGTCTTCGTCGTAGATGTGCTTCTTGCGGTCGGCCAGCGCCTTGAAGCGCACGAAGGCGTCTTCCAACTGGTTGGCGGCGAGTTGATAGCCCAACTCCTCCAGCTTGTGCACGAAGGCGTGGCGGCCGGAATGCTTGCCCATCACCAGCGAAGTCTGTTTCACGCCGACGGTTTCCGGCGTCATGATCTCGTAGGTCTGGGTGTTCTTCAGCATGCCGTCCTGGTGGATGCCGCTCTCATGCGCGAACGCGTTCCGCCCGACGATCGCTTTGTTATACTGCACCGGGAACGACGTCACGGCCGACACCAGCTTCGACGCGCGGGTCAGCATGGTGGCGTCGATATTGGTGTGAAACGGCAATACGTCGTTGCGCACCTTGAGGGCCATCACGACTTCCTCGAGCGCCGCATTGCCGGCGCGCTCGCCGATGCCGTTGATGGTGCACTCGATCTGCCGCGCGCCGCCGCGCACGCCGGCGACCGAATTGGCCACCGCCATGCCGAGATCGTCATGGCAATGCACCGAGAACCGCGCCAGATCGGCATTCGGCACCCGCGCCCGCACCATTTCGAACAGCGCCATGTATTCCTCCGGCACCGTGTAGCCGACGGTGTCAGGGATGTTGATCGTGGTGGCGCCGGCCTTGATGGCGGCCTCGACGCAGCGGCACAGGAAGTCGTGCTCGGTACGGGTGCCGTCCTCGGCCGACCATTCGACATCGTCGGTGAAGTTGCGCGCCCGTGTGACCTGCGCGATCACCATGTCCAGAACCTCGTGCGGCTCCTTCTGCAGCTTCCACTTCATGTGCACCGGCGAGGTCGACAGGAAGGTGTGGATGCGGCCGCGCCGCGCCGGCTTGATGGCCTCGCCGGCCCGGTCGATGTCCTTGAAGCTGGCGCGGGCCAGGCCGCACACCACCGCATTCTTGGTGCGTTGCGCGATCTCATGCACCGCCTGGAAATCGCCGTCCGAGGCGATCGGGAAACCGGCCTCGATGATGTCGACGCCCATCTGGTCGAGAATCTCGGCAACTTCGAGCTTCTCGTCATGGGTCATGGTCGCGCCGGGAGATTGCTCGCCGTCGCGCAAGGTGGTGTCGAATATGACGACGCGGTCCTGTTCGGACGGGGTCTGGGTGGTCATGGGGTTGATCCTTCTCGCTCTCGCGCCCTTTCGGGTCCGGGCTTCTGGCAGTTCCCCTGAGTGCCCAGGCGCGAACGCCCAGACGGCCCTCAGGGGCTGATAAGAAGCAGGAGCCCGCCGCGAATCAGGGCAGCACCGGTCGCGGCCTGGATGGCCGGCCGG
>JAQGJU010000079.1 GCA_028290465.1 Xanthobacteraceae bacterium
AGCCAGAACATTTCCCGGTCGAGCGAGACCGCCGCCGCATGCACGGCCGATACCGATACCGCCATCACAGGCAGGAACAGCAGCGCCAGCAGATTGCGCATCGGGGTAAATCCGTTGCGCTTGTAGAAGGCACGCATCTCGCGCGCCAAGCGCGGACCGTCACCGGCTAGACGCCGCTTGATGGCATCAACCTCGGCTGACAGCTCCCGGGCGCGCATCTGGTCGCGCTCAGCCTTGATGGAAAGCGGCGCGACCAGAAGGCGCGACAGCAACGCCAGGAGCAGGATCGCGGCCAGGATACCGATATAGGCCGACGCCTTTTCCAGGCCGATAGCGACGCCATCGACGGCGCGGCTCCACCAGGTGCGGCGCGACTCGTTCAGCCACTGTTCAATATAGGGCCGCGGCGTCGACGGCACGAAATATTCCCAGGGCAGCGTATAGCGTCCGCGGAAATCCCGGCCGAGCCGCTCGAGTTCGAGGCCGATCACTTCGCCGAAGAAACAGCTGCGCCGATCATAGCATGGCACGATGATCGGCTTCTGCGGGAGCGCCTGGATACGCGCTCGCAGTTCGTCCGACGGTGTCGGCCGGATCGGCAGATTGATGGCTTTTGGCAGTTGACCCGCTGCGAACTCGCCCGGATAACGCACGTCGACAAAGACCGCACCTTCGTCCTTCACGAGTTGGTGGACTTCATCGGTGTCGAGCAGGGTCGCCTGATTGCGGAACGGCGGCAGCGCACGCAGATCGTCCAGCGTTCGTGCCTTGAGGCCGGTCAAGGTCCGCTGTTCGACCAGCCATTTCTCCAGGCCGCCGACAATGAAGCGGCAGTCGATGCCCATCGCGGCAAGCCGTTCGCAGGTCTCGTAGCTGCGGTTGCCGTTATGACAGAACGCGAAGACGGTCTTACCGGTAAAATCGATGTTGCTCTTGGCCAGATCCGGGAAGCGGATCGCCTTCGAGCCCGGCAGGCTGCCCATCTCGGCTTCAGCGGTCTCGCGAATATCGAGCAGCAGCATGTCGGGCCGCTGGTTGTTCTGCATCTCCTTGAGCAGCTTTTCCGCCTGCTCGGTCGAGAGACCGCGCGGTGAAACCTGCTGATCGCGATAGGACGCTTCCTTGAGCGTCGGATCCAAAGTCTTTCCGTCCATCACCGGGGTAGGGCGCGTCAGCGTGGCCTCTAACCGGGTCTGTCGCGCCGAACGTTCGGTCGAGTATTGATAGAAATTGAGCGACATCGACGCGACGAGAACAACAGCGCACCCAAACACGATACGCCAGGCTAATTGCGCCGAGCGCGTCCGGTTGGCGTCGGACATGGACCGGACGCCGGCCAATGCGGCGCCGCCGCCCAACATCGCTGAGACCAACGCAAAGAGTTGCGAGAGGCTCGACAGCGAGCCGACCACCAGTTCGGGCGACGGAATGGCGAAAGCTGGTGTGCTGCCCAGGACAACGACGAAACCGGCGGCTGCGAAACGCGCGCCCATCGAGGCAAGAACGGCCGAGTACAGCCCGTGATAATGTTTCGAAAAAACACTTGGTTTCGAAATAACACTTGGGGCTGCGGCCATTTCAAACTCACTGAACATGCCCGACTTAAAAGGTCGGGGCTTTTGTTTCGGCCGGTCGTCACGCCGCCCGGTTGCCCGAGAAGGCAACCGCTTGTCGCGAGGCTGACTGATTGATCAGTAAGGCTAGTGGAGATGGCCCCGTTCACAAAGAATTAACTTTAAGATTGGTTAAGCAACCGCCCATGCGCTGCGCAAGCCCGCATCAGCACTGCATTGATAACGCACATTATTTTTATGGAGCTAGCTACAACCAAAGACAGGCATTTTCGGTTGTATTGCCTCGGGAGGTTGTGTGCGGGTCCGACGTGACATTTCGGTCGGAGATCCACGTCCAACAGCGGTGGATGACGGCTTAATCGTCATTCCCTCACGGACACTGCGCCCCGGTGTCGATCCAGGCCTGGATCAGTTCGCCGGCGCGCTCCTGAGTCCCCGGCGCCGGCTCGCGGCCGGGACCTGGATTCCAGCCCCAGCCGACCAGATCGTCCTTGGCGACATGCTCATGCAGCATGGCGAGATCGCGGTCGCCGTTCCGGCTCTTGTCCTTCAACTGCTGACAGATCTGGCCGGCTGTTTTGCCTTCCCACGCCATTTCAATCGGCGCCAAACCCCAGCGCGGGTGGCCCGGAATGCTCTGATAGGTTGCCTTCTCATGAAGGCGGTAGTTACGCTCGCCATGACAGGTCGAGCAGTTATTTCCGGCGATGCCGACGCCGCCCTCGCCGCGCGTTACCGGCGGCTGATGCGGATGCTGGGCGTTGCCCTGCAATGGGCGATCGGTCGCCGGATGACAGTTCATGCAGCGCGGATGCATGATGACCTTCGCGGCTTCGGTAAACAGCGCGCGGGAACGCGCCGCCGAATCCTGAATGGAGCCGAACTCGGCGGGGGGCCGCAAGGTCGTGCTGTTTTGAGCCTGGCGATCCTGCGTTTGCGCCGCGCCGTGAAACAGCAGCAGCATCGTGCCACAACCCAACGAGACCAGCACTGCGTTCGCCCGCATGACGTTCTCCCGACGATCTATTTGTTGGGATAAGTTCTAAGGTGCGGCGAATGTTCCCTTCGCCCGCGAAGCGGTGCGAACCATTCCGATTTTGCGGCGTTAATTCAGCAGCACGCGCCGGGTGACAACCGGCCACAATGGAGACGACGGACGCAGTTGATTTTGCCGGTTTCTGACTGCGGCAGCAACGCATCGGTACGCGTAGCGTCTAACCTGTTCCTGGCGCGTGCACTTTCTCGCCTTACGGCTTCGATCGACGCGCTGGCAGCCAGCGCGCGCCGCGCCGCACCCGCACCGCGCGGCATAGTCCGACGGGGACGTGAACGGTTCTGGCGGTTTGATTCAGGCTTTTTTGATTCAGGCTTTGAGGGTCACCAGAAAGGCTCCACCCGTGATCAAGGCGACGCCGACCCAATTCACTCCGGTCAATTTCTCGCCCAGGAACAGCACGCCAAACACGGCGACGAGGACGACACTCAGCTTGTCGATCGGCGCGACCTGAGATGCATTTCCGATCTTGAGCGCCCGGAAATAACATATCCACGAGGCACCGGTCGCCAGTCCGGACAACACCAGGAAGGTGTATGTCCGCGCCGAGATCGATCCCAGCGGCTGAAACTCGCCGAGAGTGAACAGGATCGCCGCCAGCACGACCAGAATGATGATGGTGCGAATGAAGGTCGCAAAATCGGAATTGATGTTCTCAATGCCGATTTTAGCGAAGATGGCGGTCAGCGCCGCAAAAGCCGCAGAGAGAAGCGCCCAAAACAGCCATCCACTGGTCATCTGCGAGCTCCGCATTACAGGGACGAGTGGACAGCACCGTATTGCAGCACCGACCGTCGCCTATTGAGGTCCGACGACGCCCTCAATTTGACGGTGGTCGTCGGAGATTGCCCCATGTTCGACACGACGATACACGACAACGGGGTCGGACTGGAAGCACCGACACGCACCACAGCCGTGTCCGTTCTGACTAAATCTGAGACACGTCTGATCTTCCTGTGCGACCAGCCATTGGGCGCAGCTTCTGCGGCCTCCGCGTGGCCGCAAGGTCAATCCGATCAGCCTCGATGACGGCGCGACCCAAATTCGCACAGACGAAAATTCGCACAGAATGGATGATCGGTATCGCGGATTGCTTCAGAACAGCTCGATGCCGTCGTCCGCCACGGCCGAGGCCGGGCTCGCATCGGCGTGCTGCGCCGCCTTCGCGGCCGCCTCGCCGCGCAGAATCTGGTCGGCGAGCCGTTTGCGCACCTCGCTCAGGGTGCATTGGGCGATCATGCGGTCAACCCACTCATAATCGAGGTCGCGTTCGACGACTTCGGTCGCTCCATTCCGCACGCTCTGGTCATGCAGGGCGCGCACCGCATCGACCACGGCTGCCAGGGCGCCGCGGGCGTTTTCGAGCCGCTGCTTGGCCAGATCCTGGAACTGCATGCCGACAACGGCGGCCGAAACCTCGCTGGTGATGCGATTGGTCGTTTCGGCGGTGTGCTGCAGCACGCTGGCGTAGCGCGCGTTCTGTTCAACCAGACAGCGCATCAGCATCTTGATGCGGGTGTTGGCGGTTACGTTCTCCTCGGACATGCTCACGGTGGCGATGTCCTGCAGCAGCCCGTCGCTCTTGCGCAGGCCGCCCGCGATCGAGCTGATTTGCCGCCGGATCACGGCCGACAGATCGTTCACGGTCTTGGCGAGTTCGCGCACTTCGTCGGCCACGACCGAGAACCCGCGCCCGGCTTCGCCAGCCCGGGCCGCCTCGATCTTGGCGTTGAGCGCCAGAAGATTGGTCTGCTGGTTGATCCGGTCGATCTGCGCGACGCTGGTCTCGACCGACTTGAGCTCCGTCAGCACCCCATCGAGCGCCGTCGACATCAAGGCGCCGCGCGACGACAGCGTGGTGATCTTGTCGACCAGCCCGGTCAGCGTATCGCCCAGGCTCGACGCGACCTGCGACAGCGGAACCGTTTCATTGTCGAGCTTGACCTCCTGGATGGAGGCAACGAGATCCTGGACGGTCGCGGCTTGCTCTCGGGTGGTGCCGGCGATGACCTGAAACCGCTTGGCAAGGCCCTGTACGTTCGTCTCGACATGGTCCGAGACAATATTGATTTCACCGATCAACGCATCCAACGCGCGCCGCTGCACGACGGACAGGCCGAGCCAGCGTTGCAGAACATCGGCGGTCTCTTGGTCGCAATCCAGAGACGCCGGAGCGAGAGAAGGTACGGTCATTGCAATTTCGGCCATGCGTCTGGTGGTAACAATCAGCCATTTAATTTTGGTGCATCACCTAATCTGTAGAACTACCTAATTGAGCGAGTGCTGTGTCCTGCGAGCAATCACGCATAGCTCCTATGCAAATTCGACAGCGCGAATTGCAACCTGAGACAACATCGTTTCATTTTCACAAAACGTTCATGGCGCGACCCATCACCAAGGCTGTCTCCACCATGCGAGTCCGCACTTAAAGCGCGGCATCACACTTCAATAGTTCAATGCCCGCGCGACATTTCATCGACGCATCGATCATGCGTTCGTACTGATCTTGTGCGGCAAGGTGCCTATCCGGTTCGCCGGAAAACAACGCGCACGCATATAAATTGAGCAAACAAAATTTCTGCGGAGCTTAGGAGGGCAGCGCGCCGTCATCGGTACAAACACGACGCAATTGGCGGTTGGCCCTGAATGACCATGGAACTAATCCTTATTTAATTCCCTTACGCCAGTTTGCCTTAGAAAAGTCGAATCGCAGTACGCGAAGCGGCAAAAAAAGCCGGCTGGCGTAAATCGGCGGCTTTCTTCTCAGAAAGAGCGACGCGATGCCCGAGATCGTGATGCCGGAATCGGTAGCGAATCACCATGCGCTGGTCGGGCCACTGACCGTTCGTACCGCCACGCAAATTCACGCACGCCTTCTCGAAGCGATCCGATCGCAGCCGTCGATCAGCATCGACTGCAGCGCCGCTACCGAGGTGGATCTGAGCTTCATTCAATTGGTTCTGGCCGCCCGCAACAGCGCCGAAGCCGCCGGCAAGAGCCTGTCACTGGCGGCCCCGGCGAGCGGCGCACTGCTCGAACGGCTGTCGCAGGCCGGACTGGTCGGTCGCGCCCACGCCCCGCCGGTCGCTGGCCAGGCATTTTGGCTCCAACAAGGAGACGCCTGATGGCGAAGACCATCCTCACCGTGGATGATTCCGCAAGCATGCGCCAGATGATCAAGCTGACGCTATCCGGCGCTGGCTACAACGTCATCGAAGCCGGCGATGGCACGCAGGGACTCAGCACCGCACGCGGCAACGCCGTCGACATGGTGCTGACCGACCTCAACATGCCCGGCATGGATGGCGTGCAGTTGATCCGCGAGTTGCGCAAGCTCAGCACCTATACGGGCGTGCCGATCGTGCTGCTGACCACCGAATCCGACGCGGAGCGCAAGCAGCAGGCGAAGGCCGCCGGCGCCACCGGTTGGATTACCAAGCCGTTCCAGCCCGAACAGCTTCTCTCCGTCACCAGGAAGGTTCTGGGCCAGTGAACGTCGCCGACCCGAAGGAAATTTTCCAGCAGGAAGCCCAGGATCTTCTGGTGCAGCTCGAAAATGCGTTGCTCGACCTGGAGCATACGCCTCACGATAGCGCACTGGTCGACACCGCGTTTCGCGCGTTGCACACCATCAAGGGTTCGGGCTCGATGTTCGGGTTCGAGGCTGTGGCCGCGTTCACCCATCATGTCGAGACCGCGTTCGACAAGGTCCGCCAGGGCACCGTCCAACTCAACCGCGAACTGATCATGATCGGCCTTCGGGCGCGCGATCACATGCGTCAGTTGATCGAGGACCCGGACGCGGCGGACATCGCGGACGGCGAGGCGATCCTGGCGGCCTTGAGCCGCGTGGTCGCGGTCGATCAGCCGCAGGTCACCGTGGTCTCGCCGCCCTTGGCTCCAGTCGTTTCCACCGTGACCTGGCGTGTCCGCATGCGGTTTCCGCGCGACGTCATGGCGACGGGCACCAATCCGCTGCTGTTGCTCGATGAATTGCGCGACCTCGGCGAAGCGCACGTGACCGCGCTGACGGACGATATTCCGCTACTCGAAGAACTGGATCCGACGGCCTGCCATATCGGCTGGGAGATCGTGCTGTCGACCTCGCAGCCGGCGACCGCGATCGAGGACGTGTTCCTGTTCGTACGTGACGACATGTCGCTCGATATCGAGCGGGTCGACGACAGCGCATCCGTTGGCGGACTCAGCGACATTCTGGCCAGTCTCGGCGAAGTCGGCGCGGAAGCGGTTCTCACCGCGCTGGCCGACAAGGCCGAGCAGGAGCCGGTCGGCGAATTCCCGGCCGACGCCATCCCGGCGCAGCCGGAAATGAATATGCCGGCGCAACCGGAAAAAGCCGCCATCGTGCCGGCGAAAGCCAGCGCCCCGGCGACCGCCGACGCGCCGCATCAGAAGCGCGAAGGCTCCGCCAAGGCGAGCGCCAATTCCAGCGTGCGCGTGCCGGCCGAACGGCTCAACGAATTGATGGACCGGGTCGGCGAACTCGTTATCGCCCAGTCCCGCCTGCGGCAGATCGCGGCCAACAGCAACGACCAGCAGGTCAAGTCGGTCGCCGAAGAAGTCGAACGCCTGGTGCTGGAACTGCGCGATACCACGATGGGTATTCGCATGGTGCCGATCGGGTCGTTGTTCGGCCGCTTCCGCCGCGTGGTGCACGACCTGTCGCAGGATCTCGGCAAGCAGGTCGAACTGACGATGGAAGGCGAGGAGACCGAGCTCGACAAGACGGTGATCGAGCAGTTGAACGATCCGCTGGTGCACCTCATCCGCAACGCGATCGATCACGGTCTCGAAGATCCGACCGGACGCGCCGCGGCCGGCAAGTCGCAGATGGGCCGGATCGACCTGTCGGCACGCCATGCCGGCACGGAAGTGCTGATCAGCATCAAGGACGACGGACGCGGGCTCAGCCGCGAGCGCATTCGCGCGCGCGCCGAGGAACGCGGCCTGTTGGCTCCGGGCGCCGTGGTCAGCGACAGTGAATTGTTCCAGATCCTGTTCCAGCCGGGCTTCTCGACCGCAGCGCAAGTAACCAGCCTGTCCGGCCGCGGCGTCGGCATGGACGTGGTAAAACGCACCATCGAGGGACTTCGCGGCACCATCGACCTGTCGAGCGTTGCCGGCCAAGGCTCTGAGGTGACGTTGCGCCTGCCGCTGACGCTGGCGATCATCGACGGTCTGCTGGTGCGGGTCGGACACGGCAGCTACGTGCTGCCGCTCGGCGCGGTCGAGGAATGCGTCGAGCTTTCCGAGGAAGAGGACGCCCGCTCGCGCGGCCGCAGCTTCCTCAATATCCGCGGCGAACTCGTGCCGTTCCTGCGCCTGCGCGAACTGTTCGGCGCCAAGACCCCGCCGGATCGCTTCCAGAAGATCGTGGTCGTCTCTTCCGGCGATCTCAAGGTCGGCCTCGTCGTCGATCAGGTCATCGGCGACCACCAGACGGTCATCAAGTCGCTGTCCAAGCTGCATGCCGATATCGAGATGTTCTCGGGCGCGACCATTCTGGGCAATGGTGGCGTCGCGCTCATTCTCGACATTGCGCACCTGGTCGCGTTCGGTCAGGCGAAGGAAGAACAGTTGAGGATCGCCCAATGAGCGTGCAAGACCGTAAACTTGCCGGGCAGACGGACAGCGGCGCGCTGGAGGTTCTGACCCTCGGCCTCGACGGCCACATCTTCGCACTCGAAGCCGCGCATGTGCGGGAAATCCTGGATCTGGTTCCGGTCACCGAGGTGCCGACCGCCAATCCGTTCGTCGCCGGCCTGATAAATGTACGCGGCAAGGTGGTGCCGCTGGCCGATCTGCGCACCAAGTTTGGTATGGAACGGCGTCCGACCACCATCGACACGCGCATCATCGTTATCGAGATCCCGCTGGACGGCGATCAGACGACGATCGGGCTGCTGGCCGACAAAGTCTACGAAGTAACCGAGATAAAGGCCGCCGCGATCGAAGAGACGCCGCGGATCGGCATGACCTGGCGGCAAGAGTTCATCCGCTGCATCGGCAAGCGTGGCGACGACTTCATCGTCGTGTTGGATATCGCTACCGTCTTCTCGTCGGTCCTGCGACACAAATCAGAAGAGCGAGCGGCGTAACTGGTACGGGCGTATCGCCGTCTAGGCATCAAACAGAATTCAGATTGGGGACATAGATCATGCGCGCGACAATCAAGGTAAAATTGGCGATCACGTTCACCGTGATCATCATGCTGGCCAGTGGAATGGCCTGGCTGGGCATCAGCAGCCTCGCCACGCTGAACGCCACCGTGGACAGCATGCTGAAAGGTCCGGTCGCACTGAACCAGATCGGCAACGATCTGGAGACCGACGTGCTGCAGATATTGCGGCAGGAAAAGAACATGGTCATTGCCGACACGCCGGAAGCCGTGAAGGCCAGCGATACCGCATTAGCTAAGGCGCGCGGCGAGTTTCTTGAGCGCATGGCGAAATACGAAGGCAGCGCCAGCGAAGAAGGCAAGCGCCGGATGTCCGCCATTCAGGAGCCTTGGCGTCAGTGGGTCGCGGTTCAGGAAAAGATCCGTGAATTCGCCCGGCAAGGCAAACAGGCCGAAGCGAAGGCTCTTTCGGTCGGACCGAGCCGCGAACTGGTCGAACAGATCGCCAAGCCGCTCGCCAGCGTGATCGAGCTCAATATGGAGCGCATGAATAAGGCGCAAGAGAGCGTCGTCGATCAGTATGAGAAGGCGTTCAGGATGCTGCTGGCGGTCGCCGCCGCGGTGCTGCTGATCGCGGCCGCCGCCGGCACCTGGATCTCGCTCAGCATCAGCCGAGGCCTGAACCGCGCTGTCGCGCTGGCCGGCGCCGTCGCCGAGGGCGACCTGAACCAGCAGGTTGCCGTGAGCAGCAACGATGAGATCAAGGATCTGATCACCGCGCTCAACAGTATGGTCGAGAAGCTCCGCAGTGTCGTCAGCGATTCGCTGAGCGCGGCCGAGAACGTCTCGTCCGGCAGCCAGGAGCTGTCGGCTGGTGCCGAAGAGCTGTCGTCGGGCGCGACCGAACAGGCCGCCGCTGCCGAACAGGCCTCCTCGTCGATGGAAGAGATGGCCGCCAACATCAAGCAGAACGCCGACAACGCTACCCAGACGGAGAAGATCGCCCGCCAGTCGGCGCTCGACGCGCAGGCTTCGGGCGAAGCGGTGAACCGCGCCGTCCAGGCGATGCAGACCATCGCCGAGAAAATCACCTTCGTTCAAGAGATCGCCCGGCAGACCGATCTGCTCGCGCTCAACGCGGCGGTGGAAGCCGCCCGCGCCGGCGAACACGGCAAGGGCTTCGCGGTGGTGGCTTCGGAAGTCCGTAAGTTGGCCGAACGCAGTCAAACCGCGGCGGCCGAGATCGGCACGCTGTCGGGCCAGACCGTCACGGTCGCGCGTGAAGCCGGCGAGATGCTGGTAAAACTGGTGCCGGACATCAAGAAGACCGCCGAACTGGTCGAAGAGATTAGCGCCGCCTGCCGCGAGCAGGACATCGGTGCCGATCAGGTCAATCAGGCGATCCAACAGCTCGATAAGGTCATCCAGCAGAATGCCGGCGCGTCCGAGCAGATGTCGGCGACCTCCGAAGAGTTGGCCGCCCAGGCCGAGCAGTTGCAGTCGAGCATCGCGTTCTTCCGCGTCGACGACGCCGGCCACAGGGGCGCTTCGGCGCCCACCAGAGCGGCACCGCGCGCAGCGACGTCTGCCCGGCTGCCGAGCGTGGCGAGCCCGAGCCTTGCGCCGAGGCCGATCAAGATGGCGAGCGCTACCGCGAAGCGCCCGGCCGCGCCGGCCAAGCGCGGCCAGAACGGCAGCGGCGTATCTCTCGACCTGGGCGCCGGCGGTGCCGACGCGCACGACGCCGAATTCGAACGGTACTGATCGATGGCCTCATCATCCGCCCAGGTAGCTGCCGCCGAAGCGCAGTTCGTCACGCTCGGCATTGAGCGTGAAGTGTTCGGCGTGCCGGTCGAGGCGGTGCTTGAGATTCTCGATATGCAGTCGTTGTTTCGCGTGCCGGAAGCCCCGGCCTATATGCTCGGGCTGCTCGATCTGCGCGGCCGCAGTGTGCCGGTGCTC
>JAQGJU010000097.1 GCA_028290465.1 Xanthobacteraceae bacterium
TCGAGACCAGCATGCCAATGCGATAGGCCGCAACGTACGACGCCATGCCGGCGGCCTGTTCGTTCTCCGGCAGGCTCTCGACCCGGAACGCGTCGATCACGATGTCCTGGGTGGCCGAGGCGGTCGCGACCAGCAGCGCGCCGAACGCCACTAGAGCGGGCGCGTGCACCGGATCGCAGAATGCTAGGAACAGTGTCGCGGCCATCAGCAGCAGTTGTGACAGCACCAGCCAGCCGCGCCGCCGTCCGAGCCCGCCGGAAAGCCAGGGGACGTCGAGCGCATCGACCACCGGCGCCCATAGGAACTTGATCGTGTAGGGCGTGCCGACCAGGGCGAACAGCCCGATGGTGCCGAGATTGACACCGGACTCGCGCATCCAGATCAGCAGCGTCGAGCCGGACAGCGCCAGCGGCAGCCCGGACGAGAAGCCGAGGAACAGCACGATCAGCACGCGGGGCTTCAGATAGACCGCAAGCGACTCGGCGAATGAGGGGCGGGGAGCGGCGTCGGGCGTGGCTGTCATGCCGTACCGCTATCACCGAATCGGCGGTTTGGCGCAAGCCGGCGCGAGAAACCTACTCCCCGGCATGCAGCTTGCGGGCCAGCGGCGAGGGCAGCACGGCGGACACGCTGGGAGCCGGCGGTTCGTCGAAATCCAGCTCTTCGATGCGGCTGCCTCGCTTTTCCAGCTTCTCCGACGAGATCAGGATCTGCCGCATGTCCTCGTTGGCCTGGCCAAAATGCTGCTGCAGTTTCAGCACGCGCTCGCGCAGCCGGCCGACGTCGCCCATCATGTGGCCGACCTCGGTGCGAATGAGATCGGCGGCGTCGCGCATCCGCGCGTCCTTCATGATCTGCTGCATCACCTGAATGGCCAGCATCAGCAGCGACGGCGACACCAGGATGACGCGGGCGCGGTAGGCCTTCTGCACCACATCGTCGAAGCCGTCATGCAATTCGGCATAGACCGACTCGGCCGGCACGAACATCATGGCAAGGTCCTGCGTCTCGCCCGGCACCAGATACTTCTCAGCGATGTCGTTGACGTGACGCATCACGTCCGCGCGGACACGCGCACTGGCAATTTTTTTCTCGTCGTCGGTCTTGGCATCGCGCAACGCCGTCACGGCCTCCAACGGGAATTTCGCATCGATGATCAGCGGCCTTGTATCGCCGGGCAGAAACACCGCGCAGTCCGGGCGGGTGCGGTTGGTCAAAGTGAACTGGAATTCGTAGGCGCCCTTCGGCAGGCAGTCCTGCACGATGGCTTCCATGCGGGCCTGACCGAACGCGCCACGCTGCTGCTTGTTCGACAGCACATCGCGCAGCGACGTCACCTGCGACGTCAAATCCGTCAGGTTCTTCTGCGCATTGTCGATCACCGCCAGCCGCTCGTTCAGCTTCGACAGGCTGTCGACGGTGCTTTGCGTCTGGCTGGTCATCGACTGGCCGAGCCGGTGGGTGGCGGCGTCCAGTCGGTCGGCCACGGTGCGGGCGAGTTCCGCCTGCCGGCCGGCCAGTACCTCATGCATGGTATGCAACCGCCCGGAGGTCTCGGCCTGCATCCGGGCGAATTCGCCGATGCGTTCCTCGATCTCTTCGGCGCGCAGCGCCTGGGTGGCGGCCTCCAGCGCACTGGCCCGCGACGTGCGGGCAATCAGCACCGCGATGGCGAGCAGGATCGCCAGGGCCAGCACCAGAAAGGCCATCAGGGCCGCGCCGACGCTGACGGCTTGGTCGCCGACGATGAACAAGGTCTCGGTCATGCCAGCCTTCTAGCGCGATTCGCGCCAACGATACGAACGAAAAGTGAACAAGCCCTTGCCGCCCACCGAATTCGCGGCTGGAAAGCGCTACCGCCAAGCGGCGCATTGACCGCGCGCGCGGTGCCGCCTAAATCGCCCGCCATGGCATTGCACGAAATCATCATTCTGCCCGACAAGCGGCTCCGTCTCGTGTCCGAGCCGGTCGGCAAGATCACCGCCGAGATCAAGAAGCTGGTCGCGGACATGTTCGAGACCATGTACGACGCGCCCGGCATCGGGCTGGCGGCGATCCAGATCGGCGTGGCGCAGCGCGTCGTGACGATGGATCTGGCCAAGAAGGAAGAGGACGCCGAGCCACTGGTGTTCATCAATCCGGAGATCGTGTGGTCGTCCGAGGAACTCGGCAGCTATGAGGAAGGCTGCCTGTCGATCCCCGAATACTACGAGGAGGTCGAGCGGCCGGCCCGGGTCCGGGCGAAATATCTCGACCTTGATGGCAACGAGCACCTGATCGAGGCCGACGGCCTGCTGGCGACCTGCCTGCAGCACGAGATCGACCATCTGAACGGCGTGCTGTTCATCGATTATATTTCCAAGCTGAAGCGCGACCGGGTGACGAAGAAATTCGCCAAGGTCGCCAAGCGGGCGGAAGACTGAGTTCGCAATTTGGTCTGGACGGCGGTAGCGATATCTGATATCAATGATATCAGATCGAGGCGTGAATGGCTGATTTGCTAGTCAGAGATATCGACCCAAACCTCAAGCAGAAAATTGAGGAAAGCGCTCGCGCGCAAGGACGCAGCCTGTCGGAAGAGGTGAAGGCGGCGCTTAGCGAAAAATTCGACGCTCCTCCGCCCAATGAGATGAAGTTGGGGACATTGATGTTCAAGTCGCTGCCGGATGAGTTTCGCGGGGACGATCTCGATTTCAAGGTTCCAGGCGATCTTTCTGAGCCGCCGAATTTCGAGTGATTATTCTCGACACCAATGTGATCTCGGAAGCGTTTCGTCCGCGGCCAAACGTTTCTGTGCAAACTTGGTTGGACAGCCGGCGCCAAACCGACTTCTTCCTCTGCACGCCTGTGCTGGCGGAGTTGAGATACGGCGTCGAGCGTCTACCGTATGGCCAACGTCGAACAGAACTCGATAAATGGATTACTGAGGCAGAACAGAAGTGGTTCGCCACTCGCATCCTGGCGCTCGATCGAGCCGCCGCATATGAATTCGGACGTGTTGTCGCAAAACGCGCTAGCATCGGACGGCCGATCATGCCGATGGATGCATTGATCGCAGCCATTGCGATCAGTCATCACATGGCTATTGCGACGCGGGACGTGGAAGACTTCGCCCACCTGAACGTTGAACTCGTCAATCCCTTCGACCCATCCATCGTGCCCTAATAGAAAACCTCATGCCCCTCCGCCTGATCTTCATGGGCACGCCCGATTTCGCGGTGCCGACGCTGACCGAACTGCTCGGCGCCGGCCACGACATCGCGGCCGTGTATACGCGGGCCGCGAAGCCTGCCGGGCGCGGCATGGAATTGCAGCCGACTCCGGTCGAGCGCGAGGCCCGGCGGCTCGGACTGCCGGTGCTGACTCCAAAGACATTGAAGACCGACGACGCGCAGGCCGCGTTCCGGGCCTTCGGAGCGGACGCCGCCGTGGTGGTGGCCTATGGGATGATCCTGCCGAAGCCGGTGCTCGACGCGGTGCCGCTCGGCTGTTTCAACCTGCATGCCTCGCTGTTGCCGCGTTGGCGCGGGGCCGCGCCGATCAACCGCGCCGTGATGGCCGGCGATGCGCAAAGCGGCGTGACCGTCATGCGCATGGACGAGGGCCTCGACACCGGCGACATGGCGATGATCGAGCGCGTCGCCATTGGGCCTGACATGACGGCCGGCGACCTGCACGACGCGCTGGCGCCGCTCGGCGGCGACCTGATGCTGCGCGCGCTCGGCGCGCTGGAGCGCGGCACGTTGACGTTCAGGCCGCAGCCGGAAGAAGGCGTCACCTACGCGGCCAAGATCGACAAGGCGGAATCTCGTATCGATTGGGCTAAGCCCTGGCAGGAAACGCACAACCACATTCGCGGCCTGTCGCCGTTTCCCGGCGCGTGGTGCGAGCTTGAGGTCGACGGCAAGCCAGTGCGGATCAAGATCCTGCGCACCACCAAGGGTGAAGGTCAGGGCGCGCCCGGTGATGTGCTGAGCGAACGGCTCGATATTGCCTGTGGCGAGGGCGCGGTGCGGTTGCTGACCGTGCAGCGCGCCGGCAAGCACGCGATGTCGGCCGAGGAGTTTTTGCGCGGCACCAAGCTGATGCCCGGCATGCGGCTGACGTGACGCGCCTCGACATCACAGCAAACGTGCAACCGTCAGGCGGCGTGATAGCCGGGCCAGTGATGGCGGCGGGATTCGACAAAGTCAGCAAGGTCGCGTTCGCTCACCCGCACCAGATCGGAATGGCCGAAGCCTTTCGCGTAGTCGATGACCGACACGATCTCTGGCGTTATCCGGATCAGCGCCACCGCGGCCGGGTTTGGCCGCGGCATCACTTTGTATTCGGGAAACCGCTTCAGGCGAATGTCCATCGCGTGATCGACCTCGCCCGGATCGTTGCTGACTTCGGCGAGGCCGCCAAACGACAATCCCTTGATCTGCAACGGCTGCGGATAATCCTTTGCGACCGCGCCGGAGATCCGTTTGTCGTACTTGAGATTGGTGTATTTCTGGCTGTCGCGGGCAATGAATGTGTACAGGATGAGCCCGTCATTGACGTAGCCGACCACGGTGGCCTGCGGCCAGCCGTCCGGTCGGTTGGTGGCCAGCGTCACCAATCGGTGCTCGTCGAGCAGTTCGATGATCTGACGTTTGAACTCACGTTTCATGGGCCTGTTCCTGAAAACGCGCCACACCGAAACTTCGAGCGCGTCCAGCAAAAGTGGACACCGGTTTTGCGTCTGGACGCGCTCTAACCTATTAATACCTAATTTGCTCCCGCTCGCCAATCCGGTCAACCATGCCGCGCTATAAACTGACGATCGAATATGACGGCGCGCCGTTCTGCGGCTGGCAGATTCAAGGCGTCGGCACATCCGTGCAAGGCGTATTGACGCAGGCCGTACAGGCGTTCAGCGGCGAAATCGTGACCGTGAACGGCGCCGGCCGCACCGACGCTGGCGTACATGCGACCGGGCAGGTCGCGCATCTCGATCTGGCGCGCGACTGGCGTGCCGATCAGGTGCGCGATGCGCTGACCGCGCAATTGCGTCCGCATCCGGTCGCGGTGATTGCCGCCGAAAAAGTCGGTGACGATTTCGAGGCGCGGTTCACGGCCGTGCGCCGTCACTATCTTTATCGCATCATCAATAGGCGCAGCGATCTGACGCTCGAACGCGGCAAGGCATGGCGCGTATCGGCGCCACTCGACAGCGATGCGATGCATGCGGCGGCGCAGCGCCTGCTCGGCAAGCACGATTTCACGACGTTTCGCGACAGCGAATGTCAGGCCAAATCGCCGGACAAAACGCTGGACCAACTTGACGTCACGCGCGTCGGACCTGAGTTGCGCATCGTCACGTCGGCACGCTCGTTCCTGCACAGCCAGGTGCGCTCAATGGTTGGATCGTTGGTGCATGTCGGCACCGGCCGCTGGAGCGGCGACGATCTATTCGCCGCGCTCCAAGCGCGCAACCGCGCCGCCTGCGGTCAGGTCGCGCCGCCCGATGGACTGTATCTGACGAAGGTCGACTACTGAACGCTAAGCGGTCCTACGCCCACGGACTCTTGCGGTCAGATTCTTGGCCATGCCCCACCACTGCCGGAACGGCAGCCAGAAGGCATGTGGCAGCTTCGACACGTTGACGCCCTCGACGCCGGACGGCGGATATTCATCGCGCTTGGGCGCATAGGCGGTTCCAAAGATCACGTCGTAGAACGGAAACCACACCGCGAAATTGCGATCATGGTGCTCCGGCAGGATCGAGTGATGGATGCGGTGATATTGCGGGCTCGACAGCAGCCACCAGAACCGGCCGAAGCCGATCCTGGCATTGGCGTGCACGAAATACGACCATAGCGCCGGCACGGTGGCGATCCAGAACATCTCCTTGTCGGGCAGATCGAACAGGATGAGCACCGGCACGATCAGGAAGAACGGCGTCAGCAGATGTTCGAGGAAGTGGACGCGATGCGTCGTGGTGACGTTCAGCGCCATATCGCTGTGATGCAGCAGATGGATCTGCCACAGCACGCTGACCGTATGCTGGCAACGGTGAAACCAATAGAAGAAGAAATCGATGATCAGCGCGTTGAGCAGCATGGCGCCGAGGGCGAGCCAGATCGATTGGCTGGCATCGAAGCGCAGATCGAAAATATTGCGCCAGCCCAGGCCGCTGACCACGATATCGGCCGCCATCACCTGCAAGGGCACGATGGCGCCGACAAACAGCAGCACCATCGCGCTGTAGCCGAGATTGATCGGCAGATTGGTCATGTCCTGACGGCGTCCGGGAATGATCCGCTCCAGCGCGAGACCGATCGCGGCCATGCCGAGCAGGATCTGAACATCCCAGCCCTGATAGAAGTCCGTCGCGAACTCCCAAAGCCGTGACAGAAAGGCGCCGATGTCGAAACTTGCGTCGCTGCTGCCGGCGTCTTCCGTGGTGAACCACACGGCCCAGACGACGATGCCGATAAAGATACCGAGCGTTGCGAACTCCGCCCATGGCAGGCGGGCCAGCATGGCGATCAGCCGTCGCGCGGTCGCGGCGAACCGCAGGCTGCGTTCGGTGGATCGGCCGGTGTCTTGATCGGCAAGCGCCAAGGTCGGCTCCGTCGCGGTCAGGCTCGCACAACGCACCATCCCAGGATGGCGAAGTCGGGGCAGCTTAAGGCCCTCGGCCGGTTACGCGAAATAGGCTTCCAGCACGCGCCGGTAGACAGCGGTCAGCGTCGTGAGGTCGGCGACCGGCGTATTCTCGTCGACCTGATGCATGGTCTGGCCGACCAGGCCGAATTCCAGCACCGGGCAATAGTTCTTGATGAAGCGCGCGTCCGAGGTGCCGCCGGTGGTCGACAGCACCGGGGTGCGGCCGGTGACATCGCGGATCGCGCCGACGACGAGATCGATGAACGGCCCGGGCGGCGCCAGGAACACGTCGGCATTGGACGGCTCCCATTCGATGCGCCAACGTGCCGTGCCGGCCGCCGCTTGCGTGCGCGCCTCGATCAGCGCGCGCAACGTGTCCTGCGTGTGATGGTCGTTGAAGCGGATGTTGAAGCGCGCCCGCGCCTCGCCCGGAATGAGGTTCACGGTCTTGTTGCCGACGTCGATGGAGGTGAATTCCAGGTTCGACGGACCGAAATGTTCGCTACCGGCATCTACGGGCTGCGCATTCAGGGCGACCATCAGACTGGCCAGCGAGCGGACCGGATTGTCGGCGCGTTCCGGATAGGCGACGTGGCCCTGCTTGCCGGTGACGACCAGCGTGCCGTTCTGCGAGCCGCGCCGGCCGACCTTGATGGTGTCGCCGATCGCTTCAGCATTGCTGGGTTCGCCGAGCAGGCAATGATCGAACTTTTCGCCGCGCGCCGCCGCCCATCGCAGCAGCTTGATGGTGCCGTTGACGGCGACGCTCTCCTCGTCGCCGGTGATCAGGAAGGAGACGGAGCCCTTCGGTTTGCCGCCATGTGCGGCCAGATGGTCGAGGGTCGCGGCGAGCGCGCAGGCGACGGCGCCCTTCATGTCGACCGCACCGCGGCCATACAGCACGCCGCCGTCGATCGTGCCGCCGAACGGCGGATGCCGCCACGCACTGTCGTCGCCGGGCGGTACCACATCCGTGTGACCGGCAAAGACAAGGTGGGGTGTGCCGGTGCCGATCCGGGCGTAGAGGTTTTCGATGTCCGGGGTGCCGGGCTCGCTGAAAACCGGCCGCTCGACCGTGAAGCCGGCCGCCGCTAACCGGCCGGCCAGAAACGAAAGTGCGCCGCCTTCGGCCGGTGTGACCGAGGGGCAGCGCAGCAGTTCGCGGGCGAGTTCGACGGGATCGTTCATGCGGGCGGCTTTAGCGGGATTGCCGGTGACGCGTCAATCTCGCGTTCCGTGCGATACCCGCCGACACCGAGGCTTCAGTGGCCGCCCAGTTGCATAGCCAGCAATGAATTCTGGTTTTTAACCCATCCCGGGATCAGAAACGCGTCGACCAGAACCCAAATCCAGACCGGAAACAGCAGCAGCAATCCAAGACCGTAGGCGAAAAGCAACAGAATGCCGAAAATCGTCAGCAGCAGCTGCGCCACGGCGGATCCGGTTTTGCCATTGTAGAAACGATGTCCGCCAAAGCCGCCAAGAAAGAACCACAACAGATATGACACAGGCATGGATTTCTTGTTGGCTTCGAACATCATCATCGCCCGTGCGTCGCCGCTGACGCCGGTCGTCGAAAAGGGCGGTGCGCCCGTAACACTTTGCTGAGACATGATAACCCCCCGCGTAATATCGGTAAAAGGTGCACGGGGAAGGCAGGATAAGTCAAGGATACTTGTTCTGGTTGCTTCACTGGATCGTCTGAAATTCCTGTGGACGCGGATCAGAGGCGATTGCGATCCAACACCGCGACGCATCGAATATTCGTAATTCAAAGCGCTGCAAAAGAATTAGGTCGGTCAGAATGTTGCTCGCGTCGGCCGCGCATCTAGTTGATTTCTGCGCGGCGGCAAAACCAAAGCGCGCCGCCCTCGACCGGTATGACCGAGGGACACCGCGGCATTTGGTGGGTGAGTTCGATCGGATCGTTGTTGCCGGCGGCGTTAACCGCCGGCAACCAAGATGATCGGCGCTTAGACCGAAGCGGCCGGAACGCCGATGCTTTCGAGCGGATCCGGACCATACTGGTTCGGGCCGACGGTGCCGCGCAGGCAGATGAGCTCGACGAACGCCCAGATAAAGATGCCGGTGCTGACCAGCGCCAACAGCGTGGCGATTGCGTCGCTGCCGCTCACCGCGCCGATGCCGCCGAGCGCAGCCGGCACCAGATAGAACAGCGCCAGCCACCAGCCGCTCTTGTTGCGGTCATGGAGGCGTTTGACACCGACGGCGATGCCGGCAATGAGCGCCACGATGCTGTACACGACATATAGCGCGATGCCGATGAGAGGGACCATCCACGCAACGATTCCGACGATAAGGCCGACGACGATGCCGGAGATCAGGAAGATGAGCACCGCGAGCCACCATTTGGCCCGGTTGATGCGGCCGTCGAAGCTGAACAGAAGTGCCTTAAGGTCCATGGGTGCCCCCTTTTGGTTGTGGCTGAAGGTTAAGCTGCTGGCCGGGTTGCGTACAGCGTCCGGCGCGGCGTATCCCCCGGTCATTCGGCCGAAGGGGCCGATTGTCCAGGATCAATGCGTCGCGCACTTACCTTCGTGTCGCGTAGACCAGAAAAAGTTCAGAGGGAAATAGCCGTCGGATATCGGCTTAGGCCCGCAGCGGGTCGGGACCGTGGCGATTGGGGCCCACGGTACCCCGGCGAAAGCCGAGATCGATCAAGAGCGCCGCGGCGTAGACCAGCCATAGAAGCGCCAGCACCATGTATAGCGGGGTGGGCTGTTCGGCCGGTCCAGCGAGACCGATCAGGATCAGCAAGTTCAACACCACGGACATCGTCAGGAAGCCGGCGATCAGGAACAATGGCAGGTCGCGGTCTTGCGCGCGTTTCCCTAGCAGCGCGAATTCCGGGTAGGTGAAGGCAAGATCGACGATGGCGGCCAGCCGTTCGTTGAACAGACCAGCGGCCAGCAAATGGGCGGCGATCTCGATCACGATGAGGATCAAGAACCCGATCCAGAACGTCCGGCGCCCGATCCGTCCGTCAAAGCCGGTGTACAGATAGGCCAGGTTCATCGTCATTCGCGCCCTTAACGATCCGGCGCCACCTTGGCGATGCGGCCGGACCCGGTCAATCCCGCCAGGCACGGCGACCTATGTTTAGCTCGCGGAGGTCAGAAAGCCTTCGCGATGCCGGCTTGTTTGAGCACTTCATTGGCTGTGTGGCGCGATTTAGTCGAGCGGGGCACCGTGACCTGCTTTCCCGTCAACAGATTCTGCCAAATTTCGTGACTTGCGCCTCGCCGTCCCAGCGCGTCGATGAGGATGTCACGATCCGTGGGGCTAGAATCGACCCATGGCGCCCTGCGTCAATCCCGCAGCAGTTCGTTGATGCTGGTCTTGCTGCGGGTCTGTGCGTCGACGCGCTTGACGATGACCGCGCAATACAGCCCCGGTCCGGGCTCGCCGTTGCCCATCGGCTTGCCCGGCATGGTGCCGGACACGACGACCGAATACGGCGGAACCTCGCCCCGCATGGTCTTGCCTGTGGCGCGGTCGATGATGGTGGTCGAGGCGCCCAGATAAACGCCCATCGACAGCACCGAACCCTCGCGCACGATGACGCCTTCGGCAACCTCGGCTCGCGCCCCGATGAAGCAATTGTCCTCGATGATCACCGGGCCGGCCTGCAGCGGCTCCAGCACGCCGCCGATGCCGGCGCCGCCCGAGATGTGACAGTTCTTGCCGATCTGGGCGCAGGAACCGACCGTCGCCCAGGTATCGATCATGGTGCTGCTGTCGACGTAAGCCCCCAGATTGACGAAGGACGGCATCAGCACGACGTTCGGCGCGATATAGGCCGAGCGGCGCACCACGCAGTTCGGCACCGCGCGGAAGCCGGCTTCCTTGAAGCGCGCCGCGTCCCAGCCGTCGAACTTCGACGGCACCTTGTCCCACCACACCGAGTTGCCGGGGCCGTTGTCGATCACGCTCATGTCGTTCAGGCGGAACGACAGCAGCACGGCTTTCTTCAACCATTGATTGACCTGCCAGCTTCCATCGGCCTGCTTCTCGGCGACCCGGGCCTTGCCGGCATCGAGCAGGGCGAGCGCGGCGTCGACCGCGTCCCGCACCTTGCCGGTGGTGGCCGGGGTGATGTCGTTGCGGGCCTCGAAGGCGGCGTCGATGGTGGCGGCGAGATCGGCGTGCGGCATGAAGTCCCCCGGAGAAACTAGCTTTGACCTGGGTTGTCGGGGGCAACGGGGCGGACTGTCAAGCGCCAGCAAAAACGGGCGCGCGGGCAGGGACGCACGAAATGCGCTTTCCCCGCGACGTCGGCACCGGCCTCGTTTTCATGCAGCACGGCAAGGTGCACGGGGCCGGCCCGCCGAAGCAATTGTTCGCCGCGCCGAAAACGCCGGAACTGACGCAGTTCATGGCTCGATCGGTAGGCGGCGTTCGTGCGCTGTCAGGCCGCCGTCATCTGTTTGAGAAAGCCGGTAAGATCGTCGGTGACGTGATCGACATGGGCGGCGTCGCGGCCCTCCAGTTCCCAGTTCTCGCGGAGGAACACTTCGCGCTGGGCCTCCGGCACCACCAGCACGGTGGTCATGCCGAGGTTGTGCGGGACCGCGAGATTGCGCGCCAGATCCTCGAACATCGCGGCGCGCGCCGGCTCGACGCCATGGCGCTTCAGGAAGCGCTCATAGGTGACGGCCGAAGGCTTCGGCTCCAGTTCGGCCGCCACGATGTCGAAGATGTCCTCGAAATGGCCGCCGAGCCCGAGCCGCGCCAACACGGCGTCGGCGTGTTTTTTGGTGCCGTTGGTCAGGATCAGCTTGCGGCCCGGCAGCAACGCGATGGCGGCCCCGAGTTCCGGCGCCGGCTGCAACGGCGAATGGTCGATCTGATGGACGAAATCTAAGTAGTCATCCGGCTTCATGCCGTGCTCGGTCATCAGCCCGCGCATCGAGGTACCGTAACGTTTATAATAGTCCTTCTGCAACTTAAACGCTTCGTCGTGCGTTATCTGCAGGAACCCAGCGATATAATCCCGTATTTTGCCGTCGACCTGCTGCCATAGGTTGAGATGATGCGGGTACAGCGTGTTGTCGAGATCGAACACCCAGGTCTCAACGGCCGCGAAGCCGCGTCCCTTGCGTATTGCACCAGCGGTATTTTCATTAACCTCGTCGTTACCCATGCGGGTCGGTCTCATGATGTGGCCATATTCCGCAGTAAACCAAAGGGGTCGCTGTGTCGTGGGGATGGTTCCCGGCTCTGGCCTGGAACTTGCGATATCGGACTGACGACAGGACTGGCACAGGGGCGTTGCTGACATCCGATTGCCATGCTGGGCGTGCGAACGCAATCGCGTGGCATTTACGAAAGCGTTTTCAAGCGAAGCGGAAGCCGGTTCGCGTAGCGTCTTTTAAAGAAGTAGAGCGCGTTCGGACGCAAAACCGGTGTCCACTTTTGCTGAACGCGGTCTGCTTTGAGGGGAGTATCCGCATGCGAGCAGTAGCTCAAAAATCGGCGCCATTTTGCACCGCCCTTGTGGTCGGTGTGTTGTTTGGTTGCCTCATCGCGGGCGCGGTATTGTTCGTGTCCGAAGCGTCGCCGCTGCGGCGTGGCGGCGGCGATGGACAGTGGCAGTTGCTGTCGCAACCGCCAACGCCGCCACAGCCGATCGGACGCTGACAGGCCGCTTAGCGCCGCGTCCTATTCACGGAAACGGATTTATTCGCGAAAGCGGACGACGGCGCTGGATTTCGCCCCGCCGAGGTCGACGGTGACAAAGCCGGCCGAGCCAAGGCCGCCCGCCGCGCAGTCCTTGTGATCCGATAACTCGAATTTCGACTCGCGGGTGCACAGCGCCGTGCCGCCGCTCCAGGCCAGCGGCTTGTCGCCGCGCAGCACCGGCCGGCCGTCGGCATCGACCGCTTCGGCGAACGAATACAGCTTGCGCACCGCCCCCCGGAGATCCGGCTTGACGCAGGTGCCGGGCGCGACCCGATACCAGCCCCGGGTGACGATGCCGCCTTTCTCCTCGACGCCGAGTGCGGCCATCACCGCATGCGGCGTCTCGTTGCACCAGGAGAAGCCCGGACCGGTCGGCACCCGCGCGGCTTCGATCAGCGTATTGAAGAAATTCGGCGAGGTCGGCGCATCGGACGGCAGACCGCGATCCTTGAGGAATTGCGCCAGCGCGGCCTCCGTCTTCTTGCCCGGCACGCCATCGATCGGCGTCGCATCGTAGCCGGCGACGGTCAGCAACCGCTGCAGGCCGGCCAGCCGCGCCTGCTCGTCGTCGTAATTGTCCTTGGCGTCCTCGGCCAGATAGGCTGTCGACCCCTTGTCGGTGTCGCTCGGCTTGATCTCGACAAAGCGCGTCAGCTTGTGGCCGGCGCGGCAACGCTTGGCGCCCGGGATCAGGAAATTCATGTCGCTGATGCAGAAATCGGCATGGCCGGCGGCCGGCGCCGGTGCCGCGCCATACAGCGGCAGCGCCCGCACATGAACATAAAGCTGATCGGCCTTGAGGTCGCCCTGCACGACGGCGTTGCATTGTCCGGGGTCGACCCTGAACCAGCCGCGCGTCGCCGCGTTGCCACCTTCCTCGATCGCGATCGCCACGTCGATCACGTAGCTCATGCGGTTGCACAGCCGCAGGTCGGCGAGCGCGGGGGTCGGCAGCCACAACAAGGCCAGGACGGGCAGGGCGACCAACAGCCTGGCCGGGCGCCGTCGCCGGTGTGGATATGGATATGGTGCGGTCAAAGTTGTGCCGATCATGCCGAGGCCGACCGAATCGCTGAGACCATGACGAACGACTTTGCGCTCGCTGACAAGGCGGCAGTTAGAGCGCGTCCAGCAAAACTGGATACCGGTTTTGCGGAAGCAATCAAGCCTGCGCAGATTGCGTAAACTTACCTGCGTACGCGCTCTAAATACTTAGAAAGACGCGTTTTCTTCACGCAAAGTGGATTCCACTTTGTTGAAAACGCTCCAGGGGCAGCCCGCCGGTCCTGCTACAGGCGCTGCCGCCGGTTGAACGGGGCAGGCATGGCTATCGAACGCGTTACGCCCAGAATGCCAACGAGAATAAGCAACGAGAACACCACCGATAAAGAAAATCGTCCCGGGCCGGGAAGGGTGTGGAACCGGGTAGACAAAAACCGTAAATTGACACCTAAACTATTTAGTGTTCGGCTAGGTTGCGGCGGGCTGGTCCACACTTCATCCGCACTTCACAAGCGTTTCATCAGGCAGTCCTGTGCTACAGACCTATTACGAAGCTTTGCGACAAGCCTTGCGAGGAGCCTTGCAAGACGCTTGGCGAAGGGTTGTCCAGCACTACCGGATGCGCTGGCTGCCGGTGTTGCAGATGAGGGGATACATGGTGCCGAAAATCTTACTGGCCGCGGCTTTTGGGATCGGCGCGGCCGTGGTGTTGTACGCTAATATGAGCGACGCCCAGGAGCCGGCTTGCCGATTCTTCAAGGTTCAATCCGACAACGTCAATATCAGCAAGGAGCCGCGCGGCGATTCCACCTATATCGACGTGTTGGATAGCGGCGAAATTGTCTGCGTCACCAGGGACCAGAAGGCCGACGGCCGGGATTGGTCCTTCATCACGCACAAGCTGGTCAAGCCGGCCGGAACGCGCAAGCCGGTCAATGGCTGGGCCAATGCCAGGCTGATGCAGCCGGCGCCCGCCGCCGAACTGGCCGCCGCGCAAGGTATCACCGCTCCGCCCGCGCCCGCGCCCACGACCGCCGCCCAAGCGCCCAGCGCGGCTCCGCCGGTTGCGGGAGAGCAGAAAGTGGTGAGATTCAGCGATCCAATCCCATTCGGCCCGGTTTCGGTGGCCGGCAAGACGCTGGAGCAATTGGCGGCGGCCGACGCCCCGCTGTTTCCGCCGATCGATGGCTTGCCGGAAGCGCTGTGGAAGAAGCCCTGCGCGGCTTGCCATAAGTGGACCAAGGAAACGCTGTGTGACCAGGGCGCGTCGTATGTAAAGAATCCGGCCGCCGCCTTCCGCAATCAGCATCCGGATGGCGGACCCATGAAGGTGCAGTTGCTGGAATGGGCCAAGCAGGGCTGCCAGTAATCGATGCCGGATCACCGTGATGGTCCAGCCCGGTATGATCGCAAGACAAATGCACGAGGAACCTGATGCATAAGTTTTTGATGCAACTGACGCTGGTGATGGTCGGTCTGACCGGTCTGCCGGCCGGCGCGCAGGCCCAGGAATGGCTGCTGAATCCGACCGCGTCGCGCTTCTACATGC
The DNA here is from genome assembly GCA_028290465.1 of Xanthobacteraceae bacterium. Taxonomy (GTDB): domain Bacteria; phylum Pseudomonadota; class Alphaproteobacteria; order Rhizobiales; family Xanthobacteraceae; genus FEB-22. Next base: position 14,891 of record JAQGJU010000097.1, read on the forward strand.
AGACCGTCAAGGCGGCCGGTGTGTTCGAGAACCACCAGTTCACCGGCCTGACCGGCACCGTCACCGCCAACGGCGACGCCAATGTCAAAATCGACCTCACGTCGGTGGCGTCCGGCATCGACGTGCGCGACGTGCGCATGCGCTTCATCCTGTTCGAAACCTTCAAATTCCCGAATGCCGAGGTCACCACCAAGCTCGACATGAATGCGCTGCGCGCCGTGATGACGAGTTCGCGCATCGAATATCCGCTCAAGCTCAATGTGAAGCTGCACGGCTTTGAAAAGTCGATCGACGCGCCGGTTAATGTGTCGAAGATCAGCCAGAACAGCGTGTCGGTCGCGACCGCCAAGCCGATCATCGTGCCGGCCGACAGCTTCGGATTCACGGCCGGCATAGCCAAGCTGTCGGAGGCGGTCGGCGGCACGCCGATCGCGAACGGCGCCACCTTCACCTTCGATCTGGTATTCGAGACCGGCGAGAAGATTCCGGAGATCAGGGCGGCGCAGAGCGCGGCGGTGCAGCGCAAGATCGAAGTCGAGAGCGCAACCATCACGGCGGACGCCTGCGAAACCCGCTTCAGCGTCATTTCGACCACGCGGTCAATCTTCTTCCGCACCGGCAGTGCCGAACTCGATCCGGAAAGCGAACCGCTGCTCAACAGCGTGGCCGACATCGCCAGCCGCTGCCCCGGGGTTCGGATCGAAGTTGCCGGCCACACCGACTCGGTCGGCCACCGGCAGGCCAATCAGCGGCTGTCCGAACAGCGGGCGCAATCGGTCGCAGACTACATGTCCCGCCAGCGGGTCGAGCGCGGTCGGGTCGTGACGGCCGGTTTCGGCGACTCCCAGCCCGTGGCGCCGAACGACTCGGAATCCAATCGGGCGAAGAACCGCCGGATCGAATTCAAGGTACTGCTACGTTGAGTCTCAACTGATCGATCAGGGAAACATTGCATGTCTCATCTCAATCGCCGCGGTTTTCTCGCGTCTGGAGTCGCACTCTCGGCCTCCTTGGTATTTCCGGCGGTGGGCTTCGCCCAGACCCCCCCCGCGCCGCCACCATCGGGTCCGTTCAAGCTCGATCCGCTGGCCTATGCGTTCAACGCGCTGGAGCCGCATATCGATGCCAAGACCATGGAACTGCACCATGATCGGCATCACGCGGCGGCCGTCAACGGGCTCAACGCCGCTCTGAAGGACCACGGCCAAGTCGCCAGCATGCGGCTCGAGACCATATTGGTCCGCCTGCCGGATCTGCCTGAGGAAATCCGTACCGCGGTGCGCAACAATGCCGGCAGCCATGCCAACCATTCGATGTTCTGGCAGGTCATGGGTCCGAACGGCGGCGCGCCCAGCGCGGAATTGACCGCCGCGATCGACCGCGACTTCGGCGGCATGGATAAATTCAAGGATCAATTCAATGCGGCCGGTGGCCGCTTGTTCGGTTCGGGCTGGGTATTCGTCACTGTGGATTCCGACGGCAAGCTGGCGCTCGTCAGCAGGCCGAACCAGGACACCCCGCTGATGGACGGCCGCCGCGTACTCATGGGCAACGATGTCTGGGAGCACGCGTATTATCTGAACTATCAGAACCGCCGGCCGGATTATCTCAAGGCGTGGTGGAATACGATCAACTGGGCGAAGGTGAGCGAGCGCTACACCGCCGGCAGCAACGGCACGCTCGGGATCTGAGCGCTCCACGGCAAATTCAGGGCGGCGGCACGCATAGGCCGCCGCCCGTTTTATTTGTAGAGCGTTTTCAAGCGAAGTGGACTCCGGTTCGCGTTAAGAAAACGCGTCCTTTTAAAGAATTAGAGCGCGTTCGGGCGCAAAACCGGTGTCCGCTTTTGCTGAACGCGCTCTAGGAATCTATTTGAGTTGCTCGAGCTTGGCGCGCGCCTGATCGGCATGGATCGAGTCGCCATATCGTTTCAGAAAACGCTCCACCACCACGCGGCTGGTGGTGTCCTTGGTATTGGCCCAGGACTGCGCGGCCTCGTCGTCGGCGAGCGGCGCCACGGTTGCGGGATCGGAGTCGGCGGCCGCCGAGCGCGAACTTGGCTTGCGCCCCAGTTCCTCAAGCCGGGCGCGCGCCGCCGGCCCATGGATGCTGTCGCCATATTGCTTGATGAAGTGCTCCAGCACCGCCGGATTCTCGGTGCGCTGGGTGTTGGCCCAGGCCTGCGCGGCTTCGGCCGCGGTCGCCGCCGCCTGGGGAGACGGCGGCACGACAACGGCCGGAGCGGGTGGCACCGGCGCCACCGCGGTCCGCCCACCCAGGCGCTGCAATTCGGCGAGCCGGGCCCGCGCCGGCGGTCCATAGATCGTCTCGCCATACTGCTTGATGAAGCGCTCCAGCACCGCCGGATTGTCGGAATTCCTGGTGTTGTTCCAGGCCTGCGCGGCTTCGAAGGCCGAGATCGGCGCCGGCGCCGCCGGCGCGGCTGCGACCACGGCTGGCGCGGGCGGCGGTGCCGCAGCCGGCTTGCCAGTCAGTTCGGTAAGCCGGACCCGCGCCGGGCCGCCATAGATGCTTTCGCCATACTGCGCGATGAAGCGCTCGATCACGGCGGGGTTGTCGGAGTTCTTGGTGTTGTTCCAGGCCTGACCGGCTTCCAGGGTGGAGGGCGGCTTGGCGACTGCGACTGGGGCTGCGACCGGAGGTGCGACGGGCACTGCAGACCGGCTCGGCTCCGGGGTCGCAGCCGCGACCGTGGTGCGCTTCAATTGCTCAATCCGGGCATTCGCCAGCGGCCCGTAGATTGTCTCGCCATGCTGCTTGGCGAAGGTTTCCAGCACTGCGATGTCGGTGGAATCCTTGACGGCGGCCCAGGCCTGCGCGGCCTGGAAGACCGACGAGGGGGGGCGGACCGCCGGCGCAGCAGGGGCTGCAACAGGCGCTGGCGGGTCGGGCGTCGCGGTTGGCGGCGGCTGACGCACCGGGGACGGCTGCGTCGCCGGCGTGACGACGGCCACCTTGCGCAATTCGATGATGCGAGCCCGCGCCAGATCGCCGTAGATCGTGCGGTTGAAGCGCCGGGCGAAGTCTTCCAACTCGGCGGTATCGTTGCTGCGGCTCACGGCATCCCAGCCCCGGGCTGCGGCTTCGGCAGAGCTGGGCGCGTCGCGCTGCGGCTCCGCCGGTCGGCTCAGGGGCGCGGATGGCGGCGGCGCCGCGGCCGACCCGCGGGTGATCTCGTCGATCCGCTGTTTCGCCAAATCGCCAAAAATCGTGTCGCCGTAGCGTCGAAGGAAGGATTGCAGCACCGCGACGCTTCGGGTCTGGTCGACCGCCGCCCAGGCTTCTGCGGCTTCCGAAGTGGCGTTCGACACCCGCGGCGCATTGACGGCCACGGGCGTGGCGCGCGGCTCAGTCAGAAAGAACTTGCCGGTCAACTGGTGATAGAAGGCCGGGCTCTGTTCGTGACCGACGGTCTTGGCGAGTTCGGTGACCTCTGACCGGACGCGCAGCGCGATGTCGGTGATCTCGAGGCCGGGCTCGCGCAGCAGCGGGATCAGCTTGCGGGTATAGACCGAGTTCGGATTGGGGTCGCTCCCCGACAAGGCGTCGAGCGCGGACTCGCCCTTGCCGGCCGACATCATCTGGAACGTGCCCTTGGGCGGATCGCCGCCGCCAAGGCCGCGGTTGCCGCCGACGCTGCGGGTGCCGCGCTTGGCATAGGGATTGTCGCGGCAGGCATCGATGATAACCAGCGACACCTGGGGCTGTTGTTCCTTCAGCCGTTCGATCAGGGCCGGGATGTCGATCGCGCTGCTCTTCAACACGTCGGCGCCGTCGGTGGCGTCCGGGATGTCGCTGGCGAGCAGATAATTGGTGCTCTGGAGTTCGATGCCATGGCCGGCGAAATACACGGCCGTCACGTCGCCCGGCTGGACCGCGTTGAGGAAGCGCTGCCAGGATTGAAAGAACGCGTTGCGTTTCGCGTTCTCGGCCTTGATGACCTCGAAGCCCAGCGCTTTGAAAGTGTCGGCGATGGCTCTCGCGTCGGCCACGGCCTTGTTCAATTGCTGGTTGGGACCGAGATTCTCGTAATTGTTGATTCCGACCACGAAGGCCACGCGCTTGGCCTGTGCGGGTGATGCGACGAGCACGGCGCTCACCACGGCCACACCGATCAACGCGGCCAGCCGGGGCAGGCCACGCGCCACGCGCGAGCGTGCAATACCCGCGCGCTCCGACGCCCAGCCTGGCCAGTTCCGAAATCCCAGCATCTTAAATCCGAGAGCCTGATCAGCCCGATAAGCCTAGATCATGTTAGTTTAATGGTTGCGTCTTTGCTACGGGCGCACTGCCGCAGCTGGTCGGCGGGTAATAGGTTGTCGGTCCCGCACCCGGGGACGTTCAAGGGCGCCGTAACGGGATGAAATTAACCCTATGGGCGCCCCCGGTCGCTGTCCGGCCGGGATGAGGGAACCACCATGCCGACGCTCCGCAACCGCAAGATCGTGCTCGCCGCGCGTCCCCCTAGGGACGCCTAAACCCGGCGATTTCAGGTTGGTCGAGGAGCCCGCCCCGGAACCGGGCGCCGGGCAGGTGCTGCTGCGCACCAAATATCTGTCGCTCGACCCCTATATGCGCGGGCGCATCAGCGACGCCAAATCCTATGCCGAGCCGGTCCGGATCGGCGATCCGATCGTCGGTCGCGCCGTCAGCGACGTGGTGGCGTCCAACCATCCGGACTTCCGGCCGGGCGAGGTCGTGCTGAGCCACGCCGGCTGGCAGGAGTACGCCGTGTCCGACGGCAGCGATCTGCGTCGGCTTGACCCAGCCGTGGCGCCGGTATCGACCGCGCTGGGCGTGCTCGGGATGCCCGGCATGACCGCCTATACGGGCCTGCTGCTGATCGGTCAGCCGAAGCCCGGCGAGACCGTGGTCGTGGCCGCCGCCAGCGGTCCGGTCGGGTCACTCGTGGGCCAGATCGCCCGGCTCAAAGGCGCGCGGGCGGTCGGCATCGCGGGCGGTCCGGACAAGTGCCGCTATCTGGTCGAGGAACTCGGCTTCGCCGCCGCGGTCGACCATCGCGCGCCGGATTTTCCCGACCGGCTGCGCGAGGCCTGCCCGGATGGCATCGACGTGTATTTCGAGAATGTCGGCGGCGAAGTGTGGTGGGCGGTGTTTCCGCTGCTGAACAATTTCGCCCGCGTTCCGGTGTGCGGTCTGGTCGCGAATTACAATGACACGAAATTACCGGACGGCCCCGACCGCACCACCATGGTGATGCGCGCGGTGCTGAGCAGACGGCTTACGCTGCGCGGTTTCATCGTGACGGATTTCGCCGACCACGCCGAAGACTTCCGGCGCGATGTCGGGGCCTGGCTGCGCGAAGGGCAGATCAAATATCGCGAGGACGTGGTCGACGGGTTGGAGAACGCGCCCGAGGCCTTCATCGGTCTTTTGAAGGGGCGAAATTTCGGCAAGTTGTTGATCCGGATGTCGCCGGAACCGTGACCATAGATCGCGATCCAAGAGCGTTTTCAAGTGAAGTGGAATCCACTTCACTTGAAGAAAACGCGTCTGTCTAAACACTTAGAGCGCGTCCGGACGCAAAACCGGTGTCCACTTTTGCTGGACGCGCTCTAGCGGTAACCGCGTTCCGGAAAAGATCGCGTGCGCCCAACACGCCGACGAATCGATGCTATAAGGCGCCCGTCGAAAACCGCAGCGTCGGCCGCCAGAAGAGCCATGCGCGCTTGGGAGAAAATGATCATGACGACCCGCCACACAACCCGTCGCCATGTGCTGGCGCTCAGCGCTGCCGCTCTCGCCACCCCCTTCGTTTCCAAGCTGTCGTTCGCGCAGGCCGCATGGCCGACGCGGACCATTCGCTGCATGATTCCGTTCTCGGCCGGCAGCAGCGTCGACATCGTCGGCCGCATGGTGCTGGAGCCGTTGTCGCAGGCGCTCGGCCAGCCGGTCGTGATCGAAAACCGCGGCGGCGCCGGCGGCTCGATCGGCAGCGGCATGGTCGCGCAAGCCGAACCGGACGGCTACACCATCCTGGTCAACGCCGCGGCGCATTCGGCGGCCCCGGCCGCGTTTCCGAACATCACCTACGATCCGGCCGCCGAATTCGCCGGCGTCGTCATGTTCGGCACCGTGCCGAATGTCGTGATCATCTCGCCCGAAAAGGGCATCAAGACGCTCGACGAATTGGTCGCGAAGGCCAAGAAGGAATCGCTGACCTTCGGCTCGGCCGGTGTCGGTAGCGCGACGCATTGGGCGGCCGAGCGGCTGCGGGTCAGCGCCGGCTTTCAGGCGATCCATGTGCCGTTCCGTGGCGGCCCGGAAGCGATCAACGAAGTGATGACCGGCCGCGTCGATTTCGCCTGCATGGGCATTTCGTCGGCGATGGGTTTCATCCAGTCCGGCAAACTGGTGCCGCTCGCCGTGTCGACGCCGAAGCGCTCCTCGGCGCTGCCCAACGTGCCGACCACGCTGGAAGCCGGCTACAAGGATTCCGACTACAGCTTCTGGAACGGCATGCTGGTGCCGGCGAAGACGCCGAAGCAGATCATCGAGAAGCTTCGCGCCGAAACCCAGAAAATTCTGGATACGCCGGAAATGCAGGCCAAGTTCAAGCCGCAGGGCATCGAGCCGATGCCGCTGACGCCGGCCGAGTTCGATGCGTTGATCAGGAAAGAAATCAAGGACAACATCGAACTGGTGAAGGCGGCGGGGTTGAAGTTCCGGTAAGTCGAATCTCGTCGAAATTTTGAAGTCGGAGCGCGCTTCGTAACGATACGAAGCGCGCTCTTATTTTTTAACAAAGTTTATTTCGCGCCGCCTCAGCTCAACGTCATCGGGATCTGCCCGACGAAATCCGGCTTGCCGAGTTCGACGCCGCAGGTGCGCAGGATGTCGTACGCCGTGGTCAGATGGAAATAGAAATTCGGCAGCACGAATAACGTAAGATAATCCGCGCCCTTCATGTGACCCTTCTTGGTCGGGCCGAGCGGAAACACGATCTCGCGCTCGACCGCGGCGTCGATCGCCGCCTTGTCGAGCGTCTTCAGATAGGCCTTGGTCTTGTCGAGCCGCGCCTTCAATTGCGCGATCGTGGTCTCGTCATCCGGAAACGGCGGCGGCGTTACATTGGCAAGCCGCGAGCTGCCGTTCTTGATCTGGTCGGTGACGATCTGAATTTGTTTGGTCAGCGGCAGCATGTCGGGCGCCAACCGCCAATTCAACAGCACCGACGGATCGATCTTTTTGGCGGTCGCGTGCGTCTCGGCCTTGTCGAGAATCTTGGACAGCGCGTCGAGGGCAGTCTCGAACGCCGGGAGGGCAGCCTGGGATAGCGAGAACATGGCAGGTCGTCCTTCGGACTTGAGGGCAAGGTTTTGGGTACAAGTTTGGGCGCGGGGCCCGGGCGCCCGACATGGGCGTTTCGGCGGCCATAGGCAAGGGGTGGGCCGCGGCATCTAGCCGAGTTAAGATGCGGGCGTCATAGGAGTGCGACCGGTGCAGATGTTCGAACAGAGCGAAGTGTCCGCAGAATTGGAAAAGCGCTTGCGTGCGGCCGGGCTCGATCCGGCCGATCCGACCGTGCAGGCCGTGAACACGATAGTGAGCGGCTATTTCGCGGAGCGCACCGCGGAGGTGCTGACCAAGGTGCGCGAGGTGTTGGACAAGGTCGGCAAAGACGGGCTGCACTGATCCCGGCTTTACGCGCTCGTTTGCGCCGCTTGCCGGATCTCTGGGCTCTCCAGCACCGGCTTCGGCGCGCCGTGCCGCGCGACCCCGATCATCGCCCGGCCGATATCGGTGGTGGTCGTCGCGTAACGCGGCACCAGCCACATCATCAGCGGCGTCAGCGGCCGGATCAGCATGTAGAGCGTATTGTACCAGCCGGTCCGTGACGCGATGCCGTTGAGCGGCTGCACGAAGGCCGGCCGGAACACATAGACCGCTTTGAACGGCAGGTGTCGTAGCGCGTTCTCGGTCGCGCCTTTAACTCGAGCCCACATCGTGCTGCCGCGCTCGGTTGGGTCGGCGCCGGACGCCGACACATACACGAACGTCATGTCCGGGTTCTGCCGTGCCAGCACTGCGCCCGCCGCGAGCGGCATATCGTAAGTGATCACGCGATAGTCGGCCTCTTTCATGCCGACCGACGAAATGCCGACGCAATAGAAGCAGGCATCGTAGCCCGCGAGCTCGGGCTCGATGTCGGAGACGTTCATCAGGTCCGCGCGTACGATCTCGCGCAGCTTGTCGTGCTGCTTGCCGCTCGGGCTGCGGACGATCGAAAGCACCTGCGTGACGCCGGGATCGAGCAGGCATTCGCGCATCGCCGCTTGTCCGATCATGCCGCTGGCGCCGAACAGGATGATTTTCATTGTAAACCTTTTAGGATAGCTGAGCGACTGCTCGACAATATCAATAGTTGCTGGATGGGTGTTCGATAGGCGTCAACTGAGCTAGCGTTCATGGTCGATCATAAATGAATGATAAAGCGCGGTTAGGACTGGAGCGAGAGAAATTTACATGGCACTTAGATCAGGGAAATATGATCCCATATACAAGTGGCTGCAGAGCCAGTCGGCATCCGAAATAGACGTGAAATTTGAGGATATCGGAGGGATGGTAGGGGGGCTGCCGGCTTCAGCAGAGAAGTATGATGCTTGGTGGGCTAACGAAGCCGGCGACAGTCGGCACGTTCAATGCCAAGCGTGGTTGGAGGCGGGATATTCTGCAGAGGTCGATAGAGCCACGCGTAAGGTCCGGTTCAGAAAATTAAGATGAGGTGATTCGAATGATCGAGTTCGAGCGTGCCGAGCGTTTGTCTTTAAAAGCGCATCCAGAATTAAGTGAAAAATGGGTACAAGATCTCATCGCTAATGATCCCTCGATAATCGGGCTCGGAGAACTTGAATTGCGCCAGAAAGAGCGCATTCAGCCCCGAGCAGGAAGGCTAGATTTGCTGCTTCAAGATTCTGATACTAAGCGGCGCTACGAAGTGGAGCTACAATTAGGTGCAACTGACGAGACGCATATTATTCGCACAATAGAATATTGGGATATTGAGCGAAAACGCTACCCGCAATACGATCACTGCGCAGTCCTTATTGCTGAAGACATTACGAGTCGTCTTTTAAACGTGATTTCGCTTTTCAATGGGACAATTCCTTTCATTGCGATTCAAATGCAGGCGCTGCGAGTAGCCGGAAAGTTGACTCTCGTTTTTACGAAAGTTGTTGATGAGTTGTCGCGTGGAATGGTTGACGAGGATGAGGAGGCGGAAGCTTTCCCAGCGGATCGATCATACTGGGAGGGAAGGGCTTCTAAGGCGACCTTGGCAATGGCAGACAGGCTCTTGGAGCTTGTGAAACGGTTCGACGCTTCACTAGAGCTGAAATACAACAAACACTATATCGGTCTCGGTAAAGATGGCGCTGCCTTTAACTTTGTGTCGTTTCGTCCAAAGCGTTCCACGGTCACTCTTGAAATTAAGCTGCCGCAGACTGACGATATAGATGCAAAGATCGACCAGGCGGGTCTTGATATGCTTGGATACAACGCTCGATGGGAGCTTTATCGGCTACGACTCGCTCCTGCTGACATAGCTGGAAAAGTCGAGATTCTGAGTGAAATTATGCGGCTTGCCTATGAAAGACGGGCCGCCTGATTGTTAGTTATCTACTTGATGGGTGGCGCGCTTCGCTTCGCCCACCCTACAGTATGCGTACCGGTCCCGGTCATCGTAGGGTGGGCAAAGGCGCGAAGCGCCGTGCCCACCACACAGTATTCATCGATGCATCAGCGTTCCAGCACCCTCGTCGGTCAGCAATTCGATCAGCACCGCGTGCGGCTGCTGGCCGTCCAGAATGACGACGCCCTCGACGCCCTGTTCAAGCGCGTAGATGCAAGTCTCGACCTTCGGGATCATGCCGCCCGAGATGGTGCCATCGGCGATCAGCCGCTGCGCGTCGGCGACCGACAGTTCCTTGATCAGGCTCTTCGACTTGTCGAGCACGCCAGGCACATCGGTGAGCAGCAGCAGGCGCTTGGCCTTGAGTGCGCCCGCGATGGCGCCCGCGAAGGTGTCGGCGTTGACGTTGTAGGTGCCGCCGTCTTCGGACGACGCCAAGGGCGCCAGCACCGGAATGAGGTCGCGGCCGAGGATCTGCTCCAGCACCATGATGTCGACCTTGTCGGGCTCGCCGACAAAACCGAGATCGACGATCTTCTCGATGTTGGAATCCGGATCCCGGATGCTGCGGTTGATCTTGCGCGCTCTCACCATGTTGCCGTCTTTGCCGGTGAGGCCGATCGCCTTGCCGCCGGCCGCGTTGATGAAGCCGACGATCTGTTTGTTGATCGAGCCGGCCAGGACCATTTCGACGATCTCGATAGTGGCGGCGTCGGTGACGCGCAGGCCCGCCGCGAACTCGGACTGGATGCCGAGGCGCTTGAGCATGGTGCCGATCTGCGGCCCGCCGCCATGCACGACCACCGGATTAATGGCGGTCTGCTCGAGAAGAACGATGTCTCGCGCGAAGTCGCGCGCGGTCTGCTCGCTGCCCATGGCGTGGCCGCCATATTTCACGACCACGACCTCCTCGTCATAGCGCTGCATGTGCGGCAGGGCTTCGGACAGGATGCGGGCCTTGTCGAGCGGCGAGACGTCCATGATGCGGTCCTTAAGGAAAAGGCGTTGGCCTTTTACCGATCATAAGACGGAGGCGAAAGGGGTCTGTCGACGAAGCTTTTATTACGCCTCATGCGCGGCGATTAGGGCCTCGCCGGCCCGCGTCAGCCGGGCGCCCGGGCCGCTCGGGCCCATGCTCTGGCTGCAGACGCGCGCGCCTTCCAGCAGCATGAATAATTCGTCCGCCAGCATGTCCGGCTCGATGAGGCCCGCCTTGGCGCATAGCGCCGCCAGTTTGGCGCGCTGCGCCATTTTGCATTCCTCGATGACGCAACGGGCCGGATGCTGGCGCTCCGGCAGTTCGACCGCCGCGTTGGCCAGTGCGCAGCCGCGCCCGTCGTCCTCGGCGATATGGGCGCCGACGGCCTGCAGCCAGCCGCGAAGCTGGGCCTTGGCGTCGTCCGGATAGGCGGCTTCGAGCATTGCCCAGATCCGGTCGCCCTCGGCCGCGGTCTGCCGCAGGCATTCGGCCACCAACTCGTCCTTGGATGTGAAGTGCCGGTACAGCGTCATCTTGTTGGTGCCGGCCGCCTCCGCGATGGCGTCAACCCCGACCGACTTGATGCCTTGGCGGTAAAACAGTTCGCGGGCCGCCGCCATGATCCGGGCGCGGGGCGGCAGATTCTCGTCCGCCGGCGATTTTGTGCCCGGCGTCTCCGGTCCGGCGGGCTGAATAGCGGTCATATCGGTCTTTCTGGTCTATTTTTCAGAATGTTACCGAGCAGTAACATTTTGGCTTGACTCGGGTGTTACCGGTCAGTATCAATACTGCATGTTACCGACCGGTAACACGAAATTCAGCCGCCGTCACGCGAAATTCGCAGGGACGGCACCTAAGAGGGTCCGACCATGAACATTCTGTATGTGACTTCAAGCCTGCGCGGCGGCGCGTCCTATTCTGGCCAGACCGGCGAGCGGGTTCTGGCCGAACTGCGCGAGCACAACCCCGACGCCAAAGTGGTGCTCCGCGATCTCGCCAAGAACCCGCTGCCGCATATCGACGGCGATTTCGTCGCCGCCACGCGCGGCCCGGACGGCGCGACGACCGCGCAGCAGCGCGCGCTGCTGGCGCAGTCCGATGTGCTGGTAGATGAGCTGTTCGCAGCCGACGTCATCGTGATCGCGACCGGAATGGTCAATTTCAGCATCCCGTCGACGCTGAAAGCATGGCTCGACTACATCGCCCGCCCGGGCCGCACCTTCAGCTATAGCGAGGCCGGTCCGAAGGGCCTGGTGACCGGCAAGCCGGTGGTGCTGATCGCTGCCAGCGGCGGCATCTATGCCGACAAGCGCGCGCTGGATTTCCAGGTGCCGTACCTCAAGCAGGTGCTCAGCTTCCTGGGCATGACCGAGATCGAAGTGCTGGATGTCGGCGGCACGGCGTTCGGCGCCGACGCAGCCGCGAAAGCGGTCGACGCCGCCTTGCAGCAGATTCAGACGCGCTGCACCGAAGCAGCGACCCGCGCCGTCGCCTAGAGCATGATCCCGAAAAGTGGGGACCGGTTTTCGGAAAAGATCATGCTCAACTCGTAGCTATCCAATACGACGTGGTGTCGTTCCCCTCCGCCACGTCGCCGCCGGACGGCCGGGCCAATCGCCCCCCGGCCCGCCGTCCGGCTCTCATTCCCGAAAGCATGATGCTCAAACAGAGTGTCGGATTATTTCAATACGGCTCGTGAACCACATGCGACCTACGCGCGACCAAAACCTGTCTATTGCCTGTTTGATTCCAAAGGAGAGTGCCATGGCCCGTTGGGCGCCCGAACCCACTTTGTCCGAGTTGCTGGCCGATCCGCTGGTGCAAACCGTGATGCAGGCCTATCGGGTCGATCCCGACGAATTGGAAGCCGACCTGTTGCGCACCGCCGCGATGATCAAGCCGCCGTTTTTTCCGGCGCGTGCGCGTGAGGCTTTGTGCCGTTGCGCGTAAAGCCTTAAGCGCGCGCCGTCAGCGCGGCCGCGACCGCGAGAACCAGCCAGCTCACGATCAGGATCATGCCGCCGGTCGGCGCGGCCATCGGAAACAGCCGGTGGCCGAGATAGGCGCGCGCCGCGACGTCGCCGGCGAATAACGCCGCGCCGAGCACGAAGCCGCCGACCGCCACCAGGCCGATCGGCCGCGACAGCAGGCCCTGCTGCACAACGGCGATGCCGCCGATCACACCGACCGCGTGGATCACCAGCAGATAGCCGGCACTGTCGAGACCGGCGCCCGGCGTGCCATGCGCCGATGCGGCCGTCAGGACGATTCCGGCCGCACCCATCAGTCCGGCGAGCACGATCAAAATCGTCATCACGGTTCTCCGCTAAATAATTTTAGCTTCGCTCGCGCAGCAGCCGCGCGATCGCGGCGCGCAATTCGGGCATGCCATCGCCTTTGTGCGACGAGGTCGCCAGTACGTCCGGGAACGCGGCCGGACGCTTGGCCATCGCGGCTTCGGTTTCGGCGATGCGCTCGGCCAGCAGCGACGGCTTTATCTCGTCGGACTTGGTCAGCACGATCTGATGGCTGACGGCGGCCTTGCCCAGCGTGTCGAGAATGCCGGAGTCGGTGTCTTTGATGCCGTGGCGGGAATCGATCAGCACATAGACGCGGGCCAAGTTGGCCCGCCCGCGCAGGTAGTCGTGGATCAGGTCGGTCCACGACGCGACCTTGGTCTTGGACACCTTGGCAAAGCCATAGCCCGGCATGTCGACCAACGTGAGCGGCTCCGTGCCCTTGAAGAAGATCAGTTCCTGGGTGCGGCCCGGCGTATGCGAGGTGCGAGCCAGCGCCTTGCGGTTGGTCAGCGCGTTGATGAGGCTCGACTTGCCGACGTTGGAACGCCCGGCGACCGCGATCTCCAGGCCCGACATCTTGGGCAGCACCGGAATCGAATTGGCCGCGTAGACGAAATCCCACTCGGCGCCGAACAGCTTGCGCCCCGCCTCGAGTTCGCCGCGCGTGAATTCGGAGGTCGGCATGGGAATCCAAATTTCCTCCGGCGTCGTGCCGGTCTTCGGCCGCATCCCGCCGCGTGGCGGGATCGCCGGAATGTCGCGTCGCCACACCTAACGTCGTCACGCGACGTACGGCTAAGCGCGACGTAAAGCCAAAGAGCCGCCCCAACCGGAGCGGCTCCCGCAGATCATTTGCGTTTGAACAGGCCCGCTATAAATCTTTTTATCGCGGACCCGGTGGATCTTACATTGTCGAACAGTTCGATCTTGGCGCCGTTGCGTTTCATGATCACCGACTGCTGGATCACCGAGAGCGTGTTGTTCCACGCCCAGTAGATCACCAGGCCGGCCGAGAAGCTGGCCAGCATGAAGGTGAAGATCAGCGGCATCCAGTCGAAGATCAGCTTCTGGGTCGGATCCGGCGGCGACGGGTTGAGCTTCATCTGCACCCACATCGTCACGCCCATGATCAGCGGCCAGACGCCGATATGCAGGAAGTGGCCGACCACCGGGAGCAATGTCGGATCGTACGGGATCAGGCCGAACAGATTGAACAGGTTGGTCGGATCGGGCGCCGAGAGATCGAGAATCCAGCCGAAGAACGGCGCATGCCGCATTTCGATGGTGACGAACAGCACCTTGTACAGCGAGAAGAACACCGGGATCTGCACCGCGATCGGCAGACAGCCGGCCAACGGATTGATCTTCTCCTTCTTGTACAGCTCCATCATGGCCTGCTGCTGCTTCACCCTGTCTTCGGCGTAGCGCTCGCGGATCATGGTCATTTCCGGCTGCACCGCCTTCATCTTCGCCATCGAGGCGTAAGACTTGTTGGACAGCGGGAAGAAGATGATTTTGATCAGCACCGTGACCATCAGGATCGCCAGGCCGAAATTGCCGAACAGATGGAAGAAGAAATCCATCGCCAGGAACATCGGCTTGGTGATGAAGTGGAAGATGCCCCAGTCGATCAGCAGATCGAAGTGGTTGAGGTCGAGCTGCGTGTTGTAGCCGCCGATGCCGACTAGCGGAAAATTGGTGCCGACGGTTGCGACTTCCTTGGCGCCTGCGAACAGACGACCGGTCGCCGTGCCGGTGGCGCCCGGCTGCACGGTCACCGCGTCGAGCAGGTAATCGGTTTGGTAGGTCTTTTCGGCGCCGAGCTGGCCGGATGAGAAGTGCGCCTGGAGGTGCGCGGTATTCTCGGGCAGCAACGCGGTGGCCCAGTATTTATCGGTGATGCCGAGCCAGCCATTGGTAACGTCGAAGTCGATCTTCTTTTTTTCTTCAAGGGTCTTGTAGGTGATTTCCTGCAGGCCTTCCTTGCCGAGGAAACCGATCAGACCCTCGTGCAGGATGTAGTAGCCCTCGACCTTCGGGGTGCCGTGACGCGACACCAGTGCGTAGGGATGCAGCGTGACCGGGGCGGTGCCCTTGTTGGCCACTTCATCCTTCACCGTGAATAGATATTTGTCGTCGACGCTGATGGTGCGGCGGAATTCGAGACCTTCACCGTTGTCGTAGGCGAGGGTCACGGGCCGGTCGATGGTCAGCGATCCGCTGCCGACTTGCTGCCAGACCGTGTCGGTGCCGGGCAGCTTAATCGGGGCGGTGCTTGACGGCACCCAACCGAATTCGGCGTAGAACGGGTGCGGGCTGCCGGACGGCGACAGCAGCACGATCGGCGGCGAATTCTTGTCGACGGTCTCGCGATACTGGCTCAGCGACAGATCGTCGATCCGCCCGCTCTTCAGGGCGATCGAGCCGCGCAGCCGCGGGGTTTCGAGCGGAATGCGCGGCGCGGCGGCGAGGACCGCCTCGCGGGTCATGATCTGGACCGGCGTCGTGGCGCCGCCCTGGCCGGGCACCTGCGGGGCGGTGCCGGGGGTCGGCGGCGCGCCAGGGGCGGTCGACACG
>JAQGJU010000024.1 GCA_028290465.1 Xanthobacteraceae bacterium
AGCCCGCCGCCGACGACCGCGCCATGCAGTACGGCGACCACCGGAACCTTGCCGAACTGGATGCGCTCGAACGCGCGGTGCCACATCCGCGAATGCAGGATGCCTTCGTGAATGTTGCGCTCTGTCAGTTCCGAAAGGTCCAGGCCGGCGCAGAAATGATCGCCCTCGCCATGGATCACCACGGCGCGCACGCCGTCCGGCAGGTCAGAGAAAAACGCCTCCAGGCCGAGCACGGTCGGATCGTCCAGCGCGTTGCGTTTATGGGCGCGGGCGAGCCGCAGTACGGCGATGTCGCCCTGCCGTTCGGCGACGAGCGAGTCCGGAAGCCCGGAAATCTGGCTGCTTGATGCCTCGACCACAGCGTTCCTGCCCGATTGTTGTCTTTGACACCTATTTAGTTGTCATGGACAACAGAATTTTGGCGGGGTGTCAAACCCGCTGATTGCGTGAAGTTTGCCCCAAAAGCTGACGCGAATGATGGGCACGCCTCGACCCGCGTGCGGGGAGAGGGTGCCGAGCCGCAAAGCGGCGAGGCGGGTGAGGGGGCGTTGAAGCATCATTCTGCGGTGACGCCCCCTCACCCGACTTGCTCGCGCCATGCGCTCGCAAGCCGACCTCCCCCCGCACGCGGGGAGAGGTGAAGTAAGGCCGAGCATGCCCGAAGGCCTCGCTACAGCACCTCAAACACCTCCAACCGCACCGCCATGGCTTCCCGCGCGCCGCGGGCGATCGCCAGGATGCGATTGAGCCAGTCCAGCGACTTGTCGCCGGTCTCAAACCGCATGGCGGTACGGAAATTGTATTCGCTGGGATCGACGGCTTCGCCGCGCAGCAGCCGCGCCAGCACCTCGGGTGGGCCGTGGCGCAGGCCCTCGCTGTTGACCAGGATGTGGCCGCCGGCGTCGGTCTCGATGGTGTAGCGGGCCTGCACGTCTGAGGCGCCGTCGGTGCGGACGATCTGCCAGTCGGCGCCGCCCGGGAGTATTCGTCCGGTGAGTCTCGGCCCCTCCACACGCCCGCCCAGGATGTGGACAACCCGACGTTCGCCATAGGGGGTCGGACCGAAATGCAGAATCTCCGCGAGATCGGCGTGGATCGTGAAGATCGGGTCCGGCGACATCATGGTTGGTATCCCAACATTCTGGTGTGTTTTACTTTACCGGCGCGTGGGCAGGAATGGTTGGCGTGCCCCGCCGATGTGACGCCTGAGGCATTTGACCCTGCCGAACAGGCCCCGTAAATAACCGATCCGGCTCCATCAAACGGAAAGCGTCCGCATGCCGCGTTTCTCGTCTCTTCACGACGCCATCGCCACAAATATTAAAGACGGCGATACCGTCGCGATGGAGGGGTTTACCCACCTGATCCCGCACGCCGCCGGCCATGAAGTCATCCGGCAGGGCCGCAAGCACCTGACCCTGGTGCGCATGACGCCCGACCTGATCTACGATCAGTTGATCGGCATGGGCTGCGCCGACAAGATCATCTTCTCCTGGGGCGGCAATCCGGGCGTCGGCTCGCTGCATCGGTTGCGCGACGCGATCGAGGCCGGCTGGCCGAACAAGCTGGCGATCGAAGAGCATTCGCATTCCGCGATGGCCAATGCCTATGAGGCCGGCGCCGCCAACCTGCCGTTCGCGGTGCTGCGCGGCTATATCGGGGCCGACCTGCCGAAGGTGAATCCGAACATCAAGAGCGTCACCTGCCCGTACACCGGCGAGAAGCTGGCGACGGTGCCGGCGATCCGGCCGGACGTCACGGTGATCCATGCGCTGCGGGCCGACAAGGCCGGCAACGTGATGCTGGAAGGCATTCTCGGCGTGCAGAAGCAGGCGGTGCTGGCCGCCAAGCGGGCCATCGTGACCGTCGAGGAAGTCGTCGACGATTTCGGGCCGCGCAACCTGAACGCCACCATCCTGCCGGCCTGGACGCTCAGCGCGGTTTGCGTCGTCCCGGGCGGCGCGCATCCCTCCTATGCGCAGGGTTACTACAAGCGGGACAATGCTTATTACAAAGCCTGGGACGCCATCGCGCGCGATCGTGACGGTTTCCTGGCCTGGATGAAGACCAACGTGCTGGAGAGCGGGCCGGAGGCGTTCGCGCCGCACGCGCAGCGCCTCGCCGCGGCCGAGTAAGGAATATCGTGATGGCCGAATATACTTCCAATGAAATGATGACCATCGCGGCGGCCCGTGCGCTGCGCAACGAGGACGTCTGCTTTGTCGGCATCGGCGCGCCCTCGGCGGCCAGCAATCTGGCCCGGCTGACGCACGCGCCCGACATTACGCTGATCTACGAATCCGGCACCATCGCGACCAAGCCGACCGTGCTGCCGCTGTCGATCGGCGACGGCGAATTGTGCGACACCGCGCTGACCACGGTCGCCGTGCCGGAGATGTTCCGCTACTGGCTGCAGGGCGGGCGGGTTACAGTGGGCTTCCTGGGCGGCGCGCAGATCGACAAATACGCCAACCTGAATACGACGGTGGTCGGGCCTTACGACAAGCCGAAGGTCAGGCTGCCGGGCGGCGGCGGCGCGCCGGAAATCGCCACGAATTGCGGCGAGATCTTCATCATCATGAGCCAGGGCAAGCGCAGCTTTGTCGACAAGCTCGACTTCATCACGTCGCTCGGCTTCGGCGAAGGCGGCGACCATCGCGAACGGCTCGGTGTGAAGACCAAGGGTCCGACCAAGCTGGTGACGGACCTCTGCGTGTTCGAGCCGGACGCCACGACCAAGGAAATGACCGTGGTCACCATCCATCCGGGCGTGACCCGCGAGCAGATCGACGCCAATACCGGCTGGAAGGTGCGCTACGCCGACAAGGTGGGCGAAACTCCCGCGCCGACCGCGAAGGAACTTGAGGAACTGCGCGCGCTGCATGCGCGCACCGCCAAGGCGCATGGCGACCAGGCCTGAAGGAACATGTGATGCGAGACGTTTTCCTGTGTGACGCGGTTCGCACCCCGATCGGCCGTTACGGTGGTGGGCTGTCCAAGGTGCGGGCTGACGACCTCGCGGCGGTGCCGATCAAGGCGCTGATCGAGCGCAATGCCAAGGTGGACTGGGCGGCGGTGGACGAAGTGATCTTCGGCTGCGCCAACCAGGCCGGCGAGGACAACCGCAACGTCGCCCGCATGGCCGCGCTGCTGGCCGGCCTGCCGGTGTCGGTGCCGGGCGTCACGGTCAATCGTCTGTGCGCGTCGGGTCTCAACGCGGTCGGCGATGCGGCCCGCGCCATCGCGGCCGGCGAAATGGAATTGGCCATCGCGGGCGGCGTCGAGTCGATGACCCGCGCGCCGTTCGTGACCGGCAAGGCGACCGAAGCGTTCTCGCGCCAGAATGAGACCTTCGACACCACCATCGGCTGGCGCTTCGTCAATCCGGCCATGAAAGCGGCCTACGGCACCGACTCGATGCCGGAGACCGGCGAGAATGTCGCGCAGGAACATCAGATTTCGCGCGCCGACCAGGATGCCTTCGCGATCCGCTCGCAGCAGAACGCCAGCAAGGCGATCGCGGCCGGCTATTTCGCGCAGGAGATCGTTCCGGTGCAGGCGCCGGGCGGCAAGGCCGGTCCGATCACGGTCGACAAGGATGAGCACCCGCGTCCCGACACCACGCTGGAAGCGCTCGCTAAGCTGAAGCCGATTGTCCGCAAGGATGGCACCGTCACGGCCGGCAATGCGTCCGGCGTCAATGACGGCGCCGCCGCCATGATCCTGGCGTCGGCCGACGCGGTGAAACGCCATGGGCTGACGCCCCGCGCGCGCATCCTCGGCATGGCGTCGGCCGGCGTGCCGCCGCGCGTGATGGGCATCGGCCCGGTGCCGTCGACCCAACAGCTGATGGCGCGGCTCGGCCTGAAGATCGAGCAGTTCGATCTGATCGAGCTCAATGAGGCGTTCGCGTCACAAGGGCTGGCGGTGTTGCGCCAGCTCGGCGTCGCCGATGATGCCGAACACGTCAATCCGCATGGCGGGGCGATTGCGCTTGGCCATCCGCTTGGCATGTCGGGCGCGCGGCTGGCGCTGACAGCGGCCCACGGCCTGGAAGTGCGCGGCGGCCGGCTGGCGCTCGCCACCATGTGCGTCGGCGTCGGGCAGGGCGTGTCGCTGGCGCTGGAACGGGTATCCTAGAGCATGATCCCGAAAAGTGGGAACCGGTTTTCGGATAAAGATCATGCTCAAACAAAGCTAACAACGAACGAGATCGTGCCATGACATTGGTCTATCCGAAGGAAAGCATGATCGTGCATCCGGCGCATCTGTCGCCGGAATATCGCTCCACCGTGAAGCGTTCGCCGAAGAAGCCGCTGATCATCGTCAAGCACACGATGTCCGAGCTGACCGGGCCGGTCTACGGCAACGAGGCCGTCAATGCGGGCGACGAGGATCTGACCAAGCAGCACAAGGGCGAGCCGATCGGCGAGCGCATCATCGTGCACGGCCGCGTGCTCGACGAAGACATGCGCCCGGTGCCGAACACGCTGGTCGAACTGTGGCAGGCCAATGCTTGCGGCCGCTATATCCATGTCGTCGATCAGCATCCGGCGCCGCTCGATCCGAATTTCACCGGCGCCGGCCGTGCGACCACCGACAAGGACGGCTATTACCGGTTCGTCACCATCAAGCCCGGCGCCTATCCGTGGGGCAATCATCCGAACGCGTGGAGGCCGGCCCACATCCACTTCTCACTGTTCGGCCACTCGTTCCTGTCGCGGCTGGTCACGCAGATGTATTTCCCGGGCGATCCGCTGTTTCCGTACGACCCGATCTTCAATGCAGTCAAAGACGCCAATGCGCGCGCGCGCATGATCTGCAGCTTCGACCTTGAGCATACGATTCCGGACTGGGCGCTGTGCTATAAGTTCGACTTCGTGCTGCGCGGCCGCAACGCCACCCCGATGGAGCACTAAAAGATGTCCGGCATTACGCCTTCGCAGACCGTCGGACCTTACTTCGCCTATGGATTGACGCCGACCAAGCGCTACGACTGGTCGGACGCGTTCAGCAATAATCTGATCACCCCGGATGCCGTCGGCGAGAAGATCCGCGTCGAGGGCATCGTGCGCGACGGCGATGGCGCGGTGATTCCGGACGCCATGATCGAGATCTGGCAGGCCGACGGACAGGGCCGCTACATCACGCCGGTCGCGGGCGAGGCCAAGCCCAACACCGCGTTCCGTGGTTTCGGCCGCTGTGGCACCGACCAGGACGGCTATTACAGCTTCGACACCGTGAAGCCCGGCGCGGTCGCCGGCCCGGACGGCAAGATGCAGGCGCCGCATATCGTGGTCTGCTATTTCTCGCGCGGGCTTTTGACGCACCTGTTCACCCGCATCTACTTCTCCGACGAAGCCAGCAATGCGACCGATCCGACCCTGGCCCAGGTGCCGGAGGAGCGCCGCTTCACGCTGATCGCCAAGAAAGATAACCGGCCGGGCGTCTACACCTTCAACATCCGCCCGCAGGGCGATGACGACGAGACGGTGTTCTTCGATATTTGAACGACGGCTATCCACTACGGGTGCCTGTGGGCGCCGGCCCAATGTGGGCCGGCGCCTTTATTTTGCGCACCGCGACATACGCGAGTCGGCGCTGCGCAGCGGCCGATTGCGTCCGGTTTCCGGTCGCGCTAGCAAAGAGCCACGCAGGCCGCATGCATATGAACGTGCGCTCGCTCAGGGAGGATTGATCATGAAACGAACCAAGCCGCCGTACCGCGCCGATCATGTCGGTTCCATTCTGCGCTCCGCGCCCGTCAAGGAAGCGCGCGCCAAGCGTGCCAAAGGCGAGATCACCCCGGCCCAGCTCAAGGAGGTCGAGGACCGCGAGATCGAAAAGATCATCAAGAAGCAGGAAGAGATCGGCCTGCAGCTCGCGACCGACGGCGAGTATCGCCGCTCGTTCTGGCACTTCGACTTCTTCAGCATGCTGGACGGCGCCGAGCTGTACGAACTCGACCACGGCATCCAGTTCGAGGGCGTGGAGACGAAAGCCCAGAGCGTTCGCATCAACAGCAAGATCGGGTTTTCCAATCACCCGATGCTCGAGCACTTCAAGTTCCTCAAGGCGCACACCAAGGTGACGCCGAAGATGACGATTCCGAGTCCGACGGTGTTTCATTTCCGGCTGGAGCCGGGCGCGGTCAGCAAGGCGGCGTATGAAAGCCGCGATGCGATCTTCGACGATCTTGCCATCGCCTATCAGGACGCCATCAAGGGCTTCTATGCGGCTGGTTGCCGCTATCTGCAATTCGACGACACGGCCTGGGCGTATCTGTGCTCGGAGGTCGAACTGAAGAAGGCGCGCGAGCGCGGCCTCGACGTCGACCACCTTCAGGAAACTTACACCAAGTGCATCAACAAGGCGCTGGAAGCCAAGCCGGCCGACATGACCATCACCACGCATGTCTGCCGCGGCAATTTCCGCTCGACCTTCATTTCGTCGGGCGGCTATGAGCCGGTCGCCAAGAACCTGCTCGAGGGCTGCAACTACGACGGCTATTTCCTGGAGTTCGACACCGAGCGCGCCGGCGGCTTCGAGCCGCTGCGTTTCGTGCCGAAGGGCAACAAGCTGGTGGTGCTCGGCCTGATCTCGAGCAAGGTCGGCACGCTGGAGCACAAGGACGACGTCAAGCGCCGGATCGACGAGGCGACTAAGTTCGTCGCGCTCGATCAGCTCTGCGTCTCGCCGCAATGCGGCTTCGCCTCGACCGAGGAGGGCAATGTGCTCGCCGAGGAACAGCAATGGGCCAAGCTGCGGATGTGCGTCGAACTCGGCGAAGAGGTGTGGAAGTGACGCCTTTCTAACCCTCGCCCCGCGTGCGGGGAGAGGGTGGCGAGCGAAGCGAGCCGGGTGAGGGGGCGTTGAAGTAGCGCTCTATCGCGAGGCCCCCTCACCCGACTTCCTCGCTTCGCTCAGAAGTCGACCTCTCCCCGCACGCGGGGAGAGGTAAGTAAGAAACGAGCTACCTAACCAACCTCCCAAGGATTCCAATGCCCCACATCAAGCCTCCGTTCCGCGCCGATCACGTCGGCAGCCTGCTTCGCCCCGCCGCGCTGAAGGACGCGCGTGCCAAGCGCGAAGCCGGCGAGATCACCGCCGAGGCGCTGCGCGAGACCGAGGACCGCGAGATCAAGGCCGTGATCGCCAAGCAGGAATCGATCGGGCTCAAATCGATCACCGACGGCGAATTCCGCCGCGCGTTCTGGCAGATCGATTTCCTCGAACGCCTGGACGGCGTCGAATCCTATCTCGGCGAACGCAAGGTCAAGTTCCAGGGCGTGCAGCCCAAACCCGTATTGCTCCGCGTCAAGGACAGACTCGGCGGCTACACGCCGCATCCGATGATCGAGCACTTCAAGTTCGTTCAGGCGAATACGAAGGCAACGCCGAAGATGACGATCCCGTCGCCGTCGTCGCTGCACTTTCGCTACGGCCGCCAAGCGGTGCCGGAATCGATCTATCCGTCGATGGACGATTTCTACCGCGATCTCGGCGAGTCCTACAAAAAGGCGATCGGCGCTTTCGCGCAGGCCGGCTGCCGCTATCTGCAGCTCGACGAAGTCAACCTCGCCTATCTGTGCGATCCGGACCTGCGCGATCAGGTGCGGGCGCGGGGCGACGATCCCGACACCCTGCCGGCGACCTACGCCAAACTGATCAACGCGGCGATTTCCGACATTCCGTCCGACATGACGATCTCGATGCATCTGTGCCGCGGCAATTTCCGTTCGACCTTCGTGGCGGCGGGCGGCTATGAGCCGATCGCCGAGACGCTGTTCAACGATATCAACGTCCATGCCTATTTCATGGAATACGACAGCGAGCGTGCCGGCGGCTTCGAGCCGCTGCGCTTCGTGCCGAAGGACAAGACCGTGGTGCTCGGCCTCGTCACCTCGAAAAGCGGCACGCTGGAAAGCAAGGATCACATCAAGCGGCGCATCGACGAGGCGTCCAAGTTCATCGACGTCGATCAGCTTTGTCTGTCGCCGCAATGCGGTTTCGCCTCGACCGAGGAAGGCAATGCGCTGGCCGAGGACGAGCAATGGGCCAAGCTGCGGATGATCGTGGAGATTGCGGAGGAGGTTTGGGGGTAAATCTCGACTGAGATTAACCCGTCATCCTGAGGTGCTCGGCGCGTAGCGCCGAGCCTCGAAGGATAGACGGCCGAAGCATCACAGTAGGTGGCCGTTCATCCTTCGAGGCTCGCTTCGCTCGCACCTCAGGATGACGGAGAAGCGTAAAGTTCGCTGCCAATAAGAAAGAAGCTCGATCTAACGATAAAAACCCAAGGGAGACGACCATGAAGAGGACGAAGGCGCCATTTCGCGCCGACCACGTCGGTAGTCTGCTGCGTCCCAAAGCTCTGAAGGAGGCGCGCGCCCAGCACGCCAAGGGCGAACTTCATGCGTCGGCTCTGGCCGAGATCGAAGACCGCGAGATCGAAAAAATCGTCAAGAAGCAGGAGGACATCGGCCTGCAGCTCGCGACCGACGGCGAATTCCGGCGCTCCTGGTGGCACTTCGACTTCTATCGCGGCCTCGAAGGCGTCGAGCTCTATCAGAGCGGCGAGGGCATTCATTTTGCCGGCGTCGACACCAAGCCGGAGAGCGTGCGCGTCATCGGCAAGGTTGGCTTCAACAAGCATATCCATCTCGACCACTTCCGGTTTCTCAAGGTGCACACGAAGGTGACGCCGAAGATGACCATCCCGGCACCGAGCACGCTGCATTTCCGCCAGGGCCGGCAGTCGATCAGCAAGGATGTTTACCCGGACATCGAAGCGTATTTCGACGATGTCGCGGTGGCCTATCAGAAAGCCATCCGGGCGTTCTACGACGCCGGCTGCCGCTATCTGCAACTCGACGACACGGCGTGGTCGATGATCTGCGATCCGAAGGAGCGCGAGAATTCACGCAAACGCGGCGACGATCCGGACCGGCTGCCGGCGCAGTATGCGCGCATGACGAATAAAGCGCTGGACGGCAAACCGGCCGACATGGTCATCACCATGCATTCGTGCCGCGGCAATTTCCGCTCGACGTTTATCGCGTCCGGCGGCTACGAGTTCGTCGCCGAGCAACTGTTCGGCAACGTCAACATCGACGGCTATTTTCTGGAGTTCGACACCGAGCGGGCCGGCGGCTTCGAGCCGCTGCGGTTCGTGCCGAAGGGCAACAAGTGTGTGGTGCTGGGCCTCGTGACGTCCAAAAGTGGAATGCTGGAGAAGAAGGACGACATCAAGCGCCGGATCGACGAGGCGACCAAGTTCGTCGAGCTCGACCAATTGTGCCTGTCGCCGCAATGCGGCTTCGCGTCGACCGAGGAAGGCAATGTACTGGCCGAGGACGAGCAATGGGCCAAGCTGCGGATGATCGTGGAGATTGCCGAAGAGGTGTGGGGCCGCTGAGGCGAGCCTTGCTCTCTTCACCTCCCCCTTGCGGGGAGGTCGGACCGCGAAGCGGTCCGGGTGGGGGTTAGAATAATCGCTGTGCGGGAATACCCCACCCGATCACCTGCGCGTTGCGCAGGCGATCGACCTCCCCGCAAGGGGGAGGTGAAGCCAGCGGGTTGCACCTCCCGCCCGCCTCTTTATGGTGTCGCCCTTCAATCCGGGCCGGACGTAAAGGACACCCATGCCAGGCATCGTTCAGGACAAGGTCGCCATCGTTACCGGCGGCGCCCGCGGCATCGGCCGCGCCATCGCGCTCGGCATGGCGGCCGAAGGCGCCAGCGTGGTGGTGTGCGACATCGGCGCCAGCCTGCAGGGCGCGGGCTCGGATGAAGGCCCGGCCGGCGAAGTGGTGGCCGAGATCAAGGCCAAAGGCGGCAAGGCGATCGCATCGACGCTGTCGATCTCCGAGCCGCAGAATGCCGACCTGATCGTCAAGGCCGCGCTCGATGCGTTCGGCCGCGTCGACATTCTGGTCAACAATGCCGGCATCCTGCGCGACGTCATCTTTCACAAGATGAGCTGGTCGGACTGGTCGGACGTGATCAATGTGCATCTGCACGGCTCGTTCAACATGAGCCGCGCGGTCGCCGGGCATTTCCGCGAGCAGCAGTCCGGCGCCTATGTGCACATGACGTCGACCTCAGGCCTGATCGGCAATTTCGGCCAGGCCAACTACATGGCGGCCAAGCTCGGCATCATGGGCCTGTCGCGCGGGATCGCGCTCGACATGGCGCGCTTCAAGGTGCGCTCGAATTGCATTGCGCCGTTCGCCTGGACCCGGATGATCGACTCGATTCCGGTGCAGACCGAGGAAGAGAAGAAGCGCGTCGAGCGCTTCCAGCAGATGACGCCGGAAAAGATCGCGCCGCTCGCGGTGTATCTCGGCGCCGACGCGGCCGACGGCATTTCCGGTCAGGTGTTCTCGGTGCGCAACAACGAGATCTATCTGTTCAACCAGCCGCGCCCGATCCGCACCCTGCATCGCTCGGACGGATGGACGCCTTCGAAGCTCGACCAGCAGCTCAAGGGCGCGTTGCAGGGTTCGTTCACACCGCTGGAGCGTACCAGCGATGTGATCTCCTGGGATCCGGTGTAAGCGTGAGCGACACTCCGCACACAGACGACGATCTCGCGCCGATACGTGAATCGGTGCGGGCATTGTGCGCGGATTTCCCCGGCGAGTACTGGCGGGCGCTCGACCGCGAGCGCGCCTATCCGACCGCGTTCGTCGCCGCGCTGACCAAGGCCGGTTTCCTCGCGGCGCTGATCCCGGAAGAGTATGGCGGCAGCGGCCTGACCATGCGGGCGGCGGCCGCCATCATGGAAGAGATTCACGCCAGCGGCTGCAACGGCGCGGCGTGCCACGCGCAGATGTACACCATGGGCACCGTGCTGCGGCACGGCAGCGCTGCGCAGAAGCAGCAATACCTGCCGGCTATTGCCAGCGGCGACCTGCGATTGCAGGCGTTCGGCGTCACCGAGCCGACCTCCGGCACAGACACCTTAAGTTTACGTACGACCGCTACCCGCGATGGCGATCATTACGTGATCAACGGCCAGAAAATCTGGACCTCGCGCGCCGAATATTCCGACCTCATGTTGCTGTTGGCCCGCACCACGCCGCGCGATCAGGTGCAGAAACGCACCGACGGCCTGTCGGTGTTCCTGGTCGACATGCGTGCGGTGAAGGACCACGGCCTGACTATCCGTCCGATCCGCACCATGATGAACCACGCGACAACGGAAGTGTTCTTCGACAATATGCGGGTGCCGGCCGACGCGCTGGTCGGTGAGGAAGGCAAGGGCTTCCGTTACATCCTGTCCGGCATGAATGCCGAGCGCATTCTGATCGGCTCAGAATGCATCGGCGACGCCAAATGGTTCATCACGCGCGCGACGGCCTATGCCAAGGAGCGCCAGGTGTTCGGCCGGCCGATCGGCCAGAACCAGGGCGTGCAGTTTCCGATCGCCACATGCTATGCGCAGATGCGCGCCGCCGAACTGATGGTGCACGAGGCGGCACGGCTGTACGAGGCCGGGCGCGATATCGGCGCCGAAGCCAACATGGCCAAGATGCTGGCCGCCGATGCGTCCTGGGCCGCCGCCGACATGTGCGTGCAGACCCATGGCGGCTTCGGCTTTGCCGAGGAGTTCGACATCGAGCGCAAATTCCGCGAGACAAGGCTGTATTCGGTGGCGCCGATCTCGACCAATCTGATCCTGTCGTATCTCGCCGAGCATGTGCTCGGGCTGCCAAGGTCGTATTAGTTGGTGCTTTACTTACCTCTCCCCGCGTGCGGGGAGAGGTCGGTCGCCCCAGGCGACCGGGTGAGGGGGCGTTTCCACATGCGCGGAGAGAATGACTTTAAGACCGAACGCAGCCGAGCGCTGCGCCACAACTCCACCAATGCGGAATCGAAATTATGGAATCGGCTACGCTCTCGCGCAATTGGCGGCCATAAGTTCGTTTGCCAGGATCCTATTGGCCGTTACATCGCCGACTTCGTTTGCCGTGAACGCCGTTTGATTGTCGAGGTCGATGGTGGTCAGCATGCGACCGATCCGCGCGATGCGGTTCGCGATAAGTGGTTAGCCGAACATAACTACCGTGTGCTGCGCTTCTGGAATAATGAAGTGCTGTCAAATATGGATGGTGTGCTGCAAGTCATCGCGACGGCATTAGATGCTGAAACGCCCCCTCACCCGGT
>JAQGJU010000068.1 GCA_028290465.1 Xanthobacteraceae bacterium
TGAATATATTCGGCCACTTCCTCGGCTTGCCGACCAGTTTTGCATCGAATCTGGAGTTGATGGTGTTTGGCGCGTTGATCATATTTTTCCTGATCGTGGAGCCGCATGGCCTCGCGAGCTTGTGGCAAGTGGGTAAAGAGAAGTTGCGCCTGTGGCCGTTCCCGCATTGAGGGCACAGCGAGCAATCTACGTCGATGAAGTGACCATGAGGAGACAACAATGAAAACGATTAAAATCAAAACGATCATGCTGGCCGCCGCCTTATTCGGCGCCTGGTCCGGGGCCCAGGCGGCCGACCAGTTCGTGGCGCTGCCGTCGTACCGCGTCGGCGCGTACGCGGCGGGCGGTTCCGGGTTTTATGGCGGCGCCATCGACTACTTCAACCTGGTCAACGCCAACGGCGGCGTCAACGGCGTCAAGATCCTGTGGGAAGAGTGC
Organism: Xanthobacteraceae bacterium; assembly: GCA_028290465.1. GTDB lineage: Bacteria > Pseudomonadota > Alphaproteobacteria > Rhizobiales > Xanthobacteraceae > FEB-22. The sequence continues at coordinate 439 of JAQGJU010000068.1, forward strand.
GAGACCGAGTACAACCCGTCGCGCGGGGTCGAATGCTACGAGCGCCTGAAAACCAAAAACGGCGGCGCCACCCTGGTCGATTCTCTCTCCACCGGCATCGCCTACGGCTTCCTCGACCGCGTTGCCATCGACAAGATCCCGATGACGATGCTCGGCTACGGCCGCTCGGACGCGGCCAACGGCAAGGTGTTCCCGTATATCTTCCCGCTCGTTACCAGCTACTGGAACCAGGCCGCGGCGATGATCAAGTACCTCGGCGACAAGGAAGGCGGCTACGCCAAACTGAAGGGCAAGAAGATCGCCTACCTGTACCATGATTCGCCGTTCGGCAAGGAACCGATGCCGGTGCTCGAGGCGCTGGCGAAGCAGCACGGATTCGAACTGCTGAAAGTGGCGGTGGCCCCGCCCGGCAACGAGCAGCAGTCGCAGTGGCTGCAGATCCGCCAGGCCAAGCCGGATTACGAGATGCGGTGGGGCTGGGGCGTGATGAATTCGGTCGCCATCAAGACCGCGCAGCGCAACGGCTTCCCGCGCGAGAAGATGCTCGGCGTGTGGTGGGCCGGGTCCGAGGAAGACACCATCCCGTCGGGCGAGGCCGCCAAAGGCTACACCTCGATGACCTTTAACACGCCAGGCAATTACCCGGTCATCGACGACATCCGCAAAAAAGTCTACGCCGCCGGCAAAGGTAACCTGGCCGAACAATCGCGCATCGGCACGGTGTACCACATGCGCGGCATGACCCTGGGGATTTTATGGGTCGAAGCGATCCGCACCGCCCAGGAGAAATACGGCAAGGGCAAAGTGATGACCGGCGAGCAGGTACGCTGGGGGCTCGAGCACCTCGACATCGACGCGGCGCGCCAGAAAGCGCTGGGCGCCTTCGGCATGTTCCCGACCGTGAAGACCAGCTGCGACGACCATGAAGGTTCGGGCGCGGTCAAGGTCCAGCAGTGGGATGGCGCCAAGTGGAAGGCGATCACGCCGAACTGGGTGGTGGGCGACAAGGCGCTCACGCGCAAGCTGCTGGAAGAATCGTCGCTGGCGTATGCGGCCGAGAAGAAGATCACCCCGGCCTGCATGAATTGAAACTGACGCAACTGAAACTGACGGAGCTGTCCCCCGCTTGCGGGCGGGGGCATTTTTTGAAGACCCCATGACCCACGCCAGCGAACCCTACCTGTCGGTGAACAACATCGAAGTCATTTACGACCACGTGATCCTGGTCCTGAAAGGCGTATCGCTGCAGGTACCGAAAGGGAAAATCGTTGCCCTGCTGGGCGCCAACGGCGCCGGCAAGTCGACCACCCTGAAAACCATTTCGACCTTGCTGCGCGGTGAACGCGGCGATGTCACCAAGGGCGAGGTGCGGTTCAACGGCGAGCGCATCGACCAGCTGACGCCGAACGCGCTGGTCAAGCGCGGGCTGTCGCAGGTGATGGAGGGACGCCACTGCTTCGGCCACCTGACCATCGAGGAAAACCTGCTGACCGGCGCGTTCACCCGGCGCGACGGCGCCGGTGCGATCAAGGCCGACCTGGAGCGCATCTATGGCTATTTCCCGCGCCTGAAGGAACGGCGCCAGTCGATGGCCGGCTATACGTCGGGCGGCGAACAGCAGATGTGTGCGATCGGTCGCGCGCTGATGTCGCGCCCGAAAATGGTGCTGCTCGACGAGCCGTCGATGGGCCTTGCGCCGCAGGTGGTCGAGGAGATCTTCGACATCGTGCGGATGCTCAACGAGCAGGAGGGGTTGTCCTTCCTGCTGGCCGAGCAGAACACCAATATGGCGCTGAAATATGCCCGCTACGGCTACATCCTGGAGAATGGCCGCGTCGTGCTCGATGGCGACGCCAAGGCGCTGAAGGAAAACGAGGACGTCAAGGAATTCTATCTCGGCGTCGCCGAGGGTAAGCGCAAATCGTTCCGCGACGGCAAGCATTACAAGCGCCGCAAGCGCTGGCTGGCGTAGCGCATGTCGGACGACCATTGGGACGCATTGGAAACGCGCGATCCTACGAAACGTGAGCAGGCGCTGTTTAATGAGATTCCCGACATTGTGGCGCAGGCGCTGAGCGCGCGGGGCTGGGCCAAGCATTTTCGCGGCGTCGATCCGCGCCGCATTCGTTCGCGTGAAGCTCTCGCTAAACTTCCACTGCTGCGCAAGTCCGATCTGCCGGCGCTGCAAAAAGCCACGCCGCCATTCGGTGGTTTCAATGTAACGCCGCCCGGCAAGATGAAGCGTCTGCTGATGTCGCCGGGACCGATCTTCGAGCCCGAGTTTTTTGGTGAAGACGGGTGGGGCGCGGCTCGGGCGGTCTACGCGGCCGGATTTCGCTCCGGCGATATCGTGCATAACGCGTTTGCGTATCATCTGACGCCGGGCGGCTTTATTCTCGAGTCCGGCGCGCATGAGCTCGGCTGTGCGGTGGTGCCGGCCGGCCCGGCCAATACCGAGCAGCAATTGATGGCGATCGCGCAGCTCCGGCCGAGCGGTTATATGGGCACGCCGGATTTTCTGAAAATCCTGCTCGATGCCGGACAGGCGAGCCGTTCGGATGTGTCCTCGTTGAAACGCGGCTTGGTATCCGGTGCGGCGCTACCGGCCTCGCTGCGCGATGAGTTCACGAAACGCGGCGTCGCGGTGCTGCAATGTTACGCCATCGCCGAAATCGGCGTCATCGCCTATGAGACGGCGGCGCCCGACGGCATGGTAATCAACGAAAACCTGATCCTGGAGATCGTGCGGCCCGGCACCGGCGATCCGGTGCCCGATGGCGACGTCGGCGAGATCGTGGTCACCAACCTCAATCCGGACTATCCGATGATCCGCCTCGCGACCGGCGATCTGTCGGCGGTGCTCAAAGGGCCGTCGCCATGCGGGCGCACCAATACGCGCATCAAAGGCTGGATGGGCCGCGCCGACCAGACCACCAAGGTGAAGGGGATGTTCGTGCATCCGGGGCAGATCGCCGAAGTGGCCAAGCGCCATCCCGAACTCGGCCGCGTGCGGCTTGCGGTGACGCGCGAGGCCGAGCAGGACACGATGACGCTGTTCGCCGAATGCGCGGTGCTTGAAGCGGGATTGGATGAAGTCGTCGCGGTGACATTGCAGACGGTGACCAAGCTCAAGGGCGCGGTGAAGTTGGTTGCGCCGGGCAGCCTGCCGAACGACGGCAAGGTGATCGCCGACGAGCGGCCGGTTAGGTGATTCCGGTACGCGAACGAAGTTCGCTACTCTTGTCCCTCCCCCATGCGGGGAGGGTCGGTTCGCATCGCGAAGCGATGTGAACCGGAGTGGGGGTGAACATATCGTGCCAGAAATTCTACCCCCACCCCGCTCGCTACGCTCGCGACCCTCCCCGCCGCCGAGGTGCGCGACTGGCTGAATACCCTGCTCTATGCCGGGCCGCTACTCCGGAGCAATCATCAAAATCCACCCAGCAGAATTCGGCTGATCTCATGCTAGACGCGGTGCTAACTTCGTAGGATACTGCAAGCTATTGCTTCTAGGTGGGGCTATACGATGCCGCGACATTTCGCTTGTCTGATAGCTTTTCTGGTTACCGTCGTTTCGGCGAGTAGCACGCCAGCTGCCGACATCAAGGTGATGATCTCGGCCGGGTTCTTTAGCGTCTATAAGGAACTTGGTCCCGCGTTCGAAAAATCGACAGGGCACAAGCTCATCACCACGCGCGGGCCTTCGATTGGCGATTCACCGGAAGCGCTTCCGACACGTATGGCTCGGGGCGAGGAGGCCGATGTCGTGATCATGGACGGGGTCGGCGCCGATCTTCTGGACGAGCGCGGCCTGACCCGTCCCGGCAGCCGGATGCCGCTCGCGGAATCGTTTATCGGTATGGTGGTTCGAACTGGTCAGCCCAAGCCCGACATCAGCACGATGGATGCGTTGCGGAAGACTCTTCTCGCAGCGAAATCCATTGCCTATTCGGACAGTTCGAGCGGCACCTATCTGGCGACAATCGGATTCAAGAAACTTGGCGTCGCCGAGGAGATTTCCGGCAAGACGCGCAAGGTGCGCGGGCCTCCGTCGGGAGAGGCGGTGGCTGAAGTCGTCGCCCGCGGGGAGGCGGAAGTCGGTTTTCAGCAGGTCCCCGAGCTGATCCATGTTCCGGGTGTCGATTTCGTCGGTAGGGTGCCGTCGGACATTCAACCACCAACCCATTTCGTCGGGGCGCTGCCCAAGAATTCGCAACAGCCCGACGCTGCAATCGACCTGCTCCGCTTCCTCTCCTCCGCAGAGGCCGTAGCCGTAATTACGAAAGCCGGATTGAAGCCGCTGGCGGCGCGCTGAACGGCTTGTTGCGCACTCGTATGTCGGCTTCTGGCACAAAGCGGACATATCGAGATGTCTGCTATTTGGTCGCTGTCCGGGGCAAAGCGGACATCCGCCAGCGGCTGCCGGAACAAACGCAATTTATGAGTACAGGCCTTAATTTCAGGCAAGGCGGTAATGGTATCGCCGAGTAATGACGCGCTATTTGCGCGAGTGTGTGCGCGCCTGGCCGCGCCCGGCAGCCTGCTGAACGACGGCAAGGTGATTTCGGACGAACGGCCGGTTGGCTAGCGCAAGTTCTTCAAAATGTGCGACGTCTTCGGGGCACGAGCGAGCTTGCTGCTCTTTAACCCTCCCCCTTGCGGGGAGGGTCGCGAGCGTAGCGAGCGGGGTGGGGGCTCACCGTCAAATAGTCGCGCCGAGACCCCCATCCTGCCGGCCTTCGCGGCGCTTCGGCCGTCGACCCTCCCCGCAAGGGGGAGGGTAAGAAAGCGGATTGCAGTAGGGGGTTCAGAAAGCGTCCGTTACCCAAACACATCCTGCAACACGCCGTCGCGCACCACCACGGTGTCGTCGACCGTGATCGTCGTCCACATCACCGGAATGTCGAAGTGCCCGGCCGTATAGCGCCCGGCGAATTCGTTGGCGCCGGTCGAGAACAGGAAGTTGCCCGACACCGCGCGGATTTCGGTGCCGTTGGTATCGCGCTGGTCGTACATCGCCAGCGCCTCGTAGCGCGCCGCCGGGTTCATGCCCCAGCCGACATGCGACACCGCATAGGCTTCGCGGTCGCCCCAGGCCGCCAGGTAGCGGCGCATCATTTCGGCATCCGGGCCGTTGCCCTCCAGGCGGGTGACATAGTCCTGTTCGATGGTCAGCCGGATCGGCGCTTCGAGATAGCGCTTGAAGGTGAGGTTCACATCGCCACGGTCGAGCACCAGCGTGCCGTTGACGGTGCCGCCCTTCGGAAAGCTGACCACGATGCCGCCCGGCCAATGCGCCAGCGTGCCGGGCCGGTCGGTCCAGCCCCAGACGCCGACGGTCGAAGCCCCGACCATATCGATGTCGAGATCGCTGCCGGCCGCGGACACGACCTTCATACGCTTGGCGCCGCGCAGCATCTTGGCGGCCGCGCGCACGGACTTTTCCAGCGCCGGGTCCGGCCGCATCCGCTCCAGGCATTCCGGGTGCTCGTTGGAGATCACCAGGATGCGGGCGCCGGCCTTTAGGATCTCCGGTGTCTCCGGCGCGTGCATCAGGCCTTCGATCGTGCAGTCGACCACGAAGCCAGCCTCTTTCAACGCCGTGACGACAGGTGCAAGACGCCCGATCGCCGCGCTGGCGCCGGTCGAGCGCACCGGCACCGGATGCGGATTGCGTGGGCTCGGCACGATCAGATGAAACGGCCGGGCGCCGAGCCGCAGCAAGGCCAATTCGGCCAGATGCACGTTCAGCGCGCGAGACTGGGTTTCCGACAGGATCGCGGCGGTATCGCCAGGCCTGACGGCGCACTTTTCGAAGATCTCGCAGAACGCGTCGATCCACTTGCCTTCGATCCGGTCGGTCAGCATGGCGTGCCTACTTGTTCAGTTCTGCGACGGGAAGCCGACCAGAAGCCGCTTGCTTAGCATATTGAAGGCGGCGTTGAGCAGCAGGCCGAGCATCGAAATCGCGATGATCGGCACGAACATATCGACCGTCTGGAAATTGCGCGCGGCGCGTACCAGCAACTGCCCGAGGCCGTCGGTCGACAGGATCATCTCGGCCAGGAACACCACGATGCAGGCGATGATCAACCCGATACGGGCGCCGGTCAGGATCGACGGCAGCGCCGCCGTGAGTACGATGGTGAACAGGCAGCGGGTCTGCGAGGCGCCGGCGGCGCGCGCCGACCACACCAGTTTGGGATCGACCGCCACGGCGCCCTGATAGGTCGCAAGTAGGATCGGAAACAGCGCGTCCGCGACCACCAGCGCGATTTTCGACGAATGGTCGAAGCCGAACATCAGCACCAGCGCCGGATACAGCGCAATCTTCGGCACCGGCGCCAGCACCCGAATGACCGGCTGCATCAAAGCCGCAACCGTGCGGTTGCCGGCCGCCAGAATGCCGATGCCGATGCCGAGCATCACCGCGATACCAAAGCCGACAAACAGCCGGTACAGCGTGGCGCCGGCATTTTGCAGAAACTGCGGGTCGCCGAGCAGGACCAAAAACCGGCGGAAGACCGTAACCGGCGACGGCAGCAGCGAGGCCGGCGCGAAATTCCACGCCGAGATCACATACCAGATGCCGAGCGCCAGCACGATCGGCAGCGCGCCGGCCAGGGTTTCGGAGATATTGCGGCGCCAGACGGCGTGGAGCGCGCTCATGCCGAACCTACCGCGATGTCATGCACCGGCGCGGCCCAGCCGAGCAGCATGCGGCGCACCGCCTCGAAACCCCAGTCGCACAGAAAGCCCAGAATGCCGATCACGATGATCATGGCGTACACCGTGTCGTATTGCGCCATGTCGAGCGCGTTGAAGAAGATATTGCCGATGCCGGTCTGCCGCGCGATCATTTCGCTGGTCACCATGGTGATCAGCGCCAGCACCACGCCGGTGCGGCAGCCGACCATGATTTCCGGCAGCGCCGCCGGAAACACCACGCGCAGCAGGCGCGCCATCGGGCCGAGCCCCATCGCGGCGGCCGACCACAGCATCTTCTCTTCGACGGCCTTGCTGCCCTGGTAGCTGTGATAAATCACCGGCAGCGACACGCCGAGAAAGATCACCAGGATCTTCGACATTTCGCCGACGCCGAGCCACAGCATGATGATCGGCATCAGGGCGGCCTTCGGCACCGGATAGATGATCATGAACAGCGGATTGAAAAACGCCGCGACCAGCCGGCTGCGGCCCATCAGCAGCCCGACCGGCACCGCGAACGCGACGGCCAGCGAGAATCCGATCGACATGCGGCGCAGCGACGCCAGAATGTTTACCAGCGATTCTTTGTCGGTCAGGATGACCGGCACCTCTTGCAGCGCGCCCCAGGGCGGCGGCAGGCCGCTGACCATCACCACGCGCGACAGCAGATCCCAGATCAGCAGGATCGCCAGGCAGGCGATCAGTACCGGGACGCCGGGGATGGCGTTGAGACGCGCCATCAGGCGATCTCCTCGATCTGCTCGTCCATCAGCCGTTCGATGGCGATGACGTAGTCCTGATAGCGGCGGTCGAGCAGCAGTTCGGCGCGGACGCGCGGGCGCGGCAGGTCGATGTCGAATACCTTGCGGATATGGCCGGGCGATTTCGTCATCACGAACACCCGGTCGGACAGGAACACGGCTTCCTCGACGCTGTGGGTGACGAACATCACGGTCTTGCGGTCGCGCCCCCAGATGTCGAGCAACTCGTTCTGCAGGCGGGTACGCGTATAGGCGTCGAGCGCGCCGAACGGTTCATCCATCAGCAGGATCTTCGGCCCATAGGCCAAGGTGCGGGCCAGCGCGACGCGCTGCTTCATGCCGCCGGACAATTCCTTCGGATAAAAGCCTTCATAGTTTTGCAGATGCACCAGGACCAGCAATTCGCGGGCGCGGGCGGTGGCGGCTTCTTTCGACAGGCCCTGCTGCAGCGGGCCGTACATCACATTGCCGAGCACGGTCTTCCAGGGAAACAGTGCGAACTCCTGGAATACCGGACCCCGGTCGGGACCGGGACCGGTGACCTTTTGGCCGTTCACCAATACCTGGCCGGTGGTCGCCTCGACGAAGCCGCCGAGAATATACAGCAGCGTGGATTTGCCGCAGCCGGACGGTCCCAGAATGGAGACGAACTGGCCTTCGGCGATGTCGATGGAGATGTCGCCCAAGGCGACGTGCCGACCCCGTTGCGTGGTGTCGTAGACCTTCGACACCCCGGCGATTTTAATCATGTCGGTCGCCAAGAGTTACTTCCTGTCTGAACGCATAAAGCGGTCTGCGCTGGGGTGTAATCAGGCAAGACCGCAATCCTTGATGGGATGCATGGACGGTCCGTGAAGTAAGGCATTGGCGTCAGCATTTTCCGGGCCATGAAAGCTTTCTCAGCCCCAGCGCTGAATGCGGGCCATTAAACAGCGTCCGGCTTGGACAACGCAATCCGTGGTTTCGGGGCGCCGCCCGTTTGCTGTTCAATCTAGAGCGCGTCCAGCAAAAGTGGACGCCGGTTTTGCGGAAAAGCAATCGCAGATTGCGTACACTTACCTGCGTACGCGCTCTAAATGTTTAGAAAGACGCGTTTTCTTCACGCGAAGTGGATTCCACTTCGCTTGAAAACGCTCTAGCCCGGCCGGGGGGCAAAATGGTCGCTTGCGGTTTTTTAGCCGCCGTCGTTCCATGACGGCATGTGGCGGCCGGACCGGCTGCCCGCTTCAATTTCACCACGAGGGACCTTTGATGAAACGGCTCATTACGGCGTTTGGCCTCGCGGCCGGCCTTCTGACCTCCCCGGCGGTCGCGCAGGATATCCCGACCATCCGCGTCGGCTGGACCATCCCGGCCGAGGAAGCCAAATACTGGATGATGCGGCGTCCGCAGGAATTCCCGGACCTCGGCAAGAAGTACAAGATCGAGTGGTCGCAGTTTCAGGGCACCTCGGTGATGGCGCAGGCGCTGACCGCGAACGCGCTCGATTGCGCGACCCAGGGCGTGCTGCCGATCGCGCAGGGCGCCGTCAACGGCACCCTGTCGGTCTATGTCATTGCCCAGCATGTCGGCGAGCGGCCCGGCAGCTTCTCGGTGTATTGGGCGGTCAAGGACGACAGCCCGATCAAGACGGTCGCGGATCTCAAGGGCAAGACAGTCGGCATCAGCGCCATCGGCGGCGGCACCCAGGGTCCGTTCAACCTGATGCTGCGCAAGAACGGGCTGGAGCCCGACAAGGACGTCAAGCTGGTCGAGGTGAGCTTTCCGCTGTCCGAGGAAGCGCTGCGCTCCGGCCGCGTCGACGCCGTCAACATGAACCAGCCATTCGCGGCCCGGGCCGAAGCCAAGGGCGGCATTCGCAAGCTGTTCGCGCTGTCCGAGGCGATCCCGAACATCGTCCACATCATGGAAGCCTGCCGCAAGGACTTCGTCGACAAGAATCCGGAACTGGTGAAGCTCTACGTTCGTGACATCACCAAGGGCATGAAGATGGCCATCGCCAACCGGCCCGAGACCATGAACGTGGTCTTCGAAGTCATGAAGGCGCCGGTCGCCGTGCTCGACACTTATTTGCTTAAATCGAACGACTTTGCGCGTGAGCCGGGCGCCGCGCCGAACTTCGCCGGCATCCAGGCGATGTTCGACGTCTACACCGACACCGGCATGATCGGTAAGAAGCTCGATGCCAGCGCGCTCAAGCATCCGACGGTCGTGGCGCCGATCGAGTAGTCACCACATAAAGGCGACTTTTGATGAGGCCGCGGTTTACTCTGCGGCCTCATTCGTTTCCGGCGCCTCATACGGCCATTGCAGATTGCCACTATGGGTGACGGCGCCGAGATGCGCGGAGCCGACCTGATTGGCATATTTTTCCAGCACGCCGGCCAGCGGCGTTGCGCGGCGGCGTGGCTGCCAGGCGGCGCGGCGGCGCTCCAACTCTTCAGGTGCGATCAGGATATCGATGGTGCGGTTCTGACCGTCGATGCGCAGCCGGTCGCCATTTTGAATGAGCGCGATGGCACCGCCGGCCATCGCTTCCGGCGACACGTAGCCGATGCACATGCCGCGCGTCGCGCCTGAAAACCGTCCGTCGGTGATCAACGCGACTTTCTCGCCCATGCCCTGGCCGTAGATCACGGCAGTCGGCCCGAGCATTTCACGCATGCCCGGTCCGCCCTTCGGGCCTTCGTTGCGGATCACGATCACGTCGCCTTCCGCATAAGCGCGCCGGCGAATGACGGCCATGCAGTCCTCTTCGCTCTCGAACACCAGCGCCGGGCCTTCATGCACCAGCGACTTCAGGCCGGCGACCTTGATCAGCGCGCCATCGGGCGCCAGGTTGCCCTTGAGCACCACGACGCCGCCCGTCGGCGAGATCGGCTGCGTGGCGGCGCGAATGACGTCACCATCGGGGTCGGGCGCATCCGCGCATTCCTCCGCCAGCGTGCGGCCGGTCACCGTCATGGTGTCGCCGTGCAGATGACCGCTGGCGATCAGTGTCTTGGCGATCACCGGCACGCCGCCGATGCGGCAGACATCCTGCGCGTGATAGGCGCCGCCGGGGCGTAAATTACCGATCAAGGGCGTGCGCTCGAACACCGCCGCGACGTCTTCCAGCGTGAACCGGATGCCGGCCTCATGCGCGATCGCCGGAATGTGCAGCCCTGCATTGGTCGAGCCGCCGGTCGCCGCCACGATGGCGCAGGCATTTTCCAGGCTCTTGCGGGTGATCAGATCGCGCGGCAGCGGGCCGCCGCGCCTGAGGATTTCCATCACCAGATGACCGGCGCGCCGGGCGATGGCTTCGCGCTCCGGATATACGGCCGGCACCATGGCGGAGCCGGGCGGCGCGAGGCCGAGCACCTCCGACACCATGGCCATGGTGTTGGCCGTGAATTGGCCCGGACACGAGCCGATGGTCGGCAGCGCGCAGCGCTCCAGCTCATCCAGGTCCGAGGCCGGCATTTCGCCGGCCATCACCGAGCCCGCGGCCTCATAGGCGGTCACGATCGACACCGTCTTGCCGCGCCAGGTGCCGGTCAGCGAACTGCCGCCGAACACGAATACCGACGGCACGTTGCAGCGGACCATCGCCATCATGATGCCGGGCAGATTCTTGTCGCAGCCGCCGAAGCCGACCAGCCCGTCATAGACATGGCCGCGCACCACGAGTTCAACGGAATCGGCGATGACCTCGCGCGACACCAGCGAGCACTTCATGCCCTGGTGGTTCATGCTCAGGCCGTCGGACACCGAAATCGTGGTGAAGCTGCGCGGCGTGCCGCCGGCCTCAGACACGCCCGCATGGGCAAAGGCGGCCTGCTCGCCGAGATTGCCGTTGCACGGCGTGGTCTCGCCGGCCGTGGTCACGATGCCGATGAACGGGCGGGAGATGGCTTCATCATCCAGCCCCATGCCGCGCAGGAAGGCGCGATGCGGGGCGCGATCGAGACCGTCGGTGGTGATCCGCGAGCGAAGCGGTCCGGCGCCGCGTTCGCGATCTTCTACACTCACAATGCATTCCTCACCGTCTGACCGGCGCGGAGCATAGTTGCGGACCCTATTGAGTCAAATCTCGCGGGAGGTGTGGCGAGCAGGCGCGTGTTGCGACGGAATGCGGGATCCCCCGCGCGCGAAGATCGCAGTTTGTCGAAAACGTATTGCGGGGGCACGCCGAGATGGCGCGTGAGCCGGTCGCGTAACGGGCTGAGTGCCGGATCAGCTACGCGAGGTTCCGTTGTTTGGGCGGCATTGTCGGGGTCGGGTCGTCCGCAAGCCACGCATTTTTGCGGCTCCAGACATGTTCCCGGCCGCAAACGGGGCAGAACACGCCACTCTTGACGGCCGGCAGGCGGCGGAATGTCGCGAATTCAGTCTCGATGCCCGTCCAAGCGGCTTGGCCGGTGGTTGGGCATCGAATCATGATCAAACTCATCGAACCCTCCCTCCTGACGAATCAGCTTGATATTCAAGCTGAATCTTAAATCAGGCGGGATCGGGTAGTGAAAAAAATCGCAACCGTAAAATGCCGGCGCACGGCTTTGTGAAAGCTTTAATGGCGCGATTATACCGGCAGGTTCCCGTATTTGATCAAGTTCTGTTTTTGCTTTTCATTCCGGGGCGGCAGCTTGAACAGGCGTGCGGCGGTACCGCCGAGAATATTGTGCCGGGCCTTTTCGCTCAGGAACGGCAGATCGTAGATCGTGCTCGGCAGATCGAAATCCCAGTGCGGATAGTCTGACGAGTACAGCAACTGGGTTTCCGCATTGATCATGCGGAACGTGGTCTCCAGCGCCTGCATGTCCTGAATCTCCATCGGCTGCGTGGAGTAGTACATGTCGCGCATGTAGTCGCTCGGCTTCTTCTTCAGCGTCGGACATTCCGACGAGCGCATCATGTATTCATGGTCGAGCCGCTGCATCAGGAACGGCACCCAGGCGAGACCGGACTCGACCCACAGCACCGGCAGTTTCGGAAAGCGTTCGCCGAGGCCGTTGATGACCCAATTGGTCATGTGGATCATATTGGAGACGGTAAAGCCGAGCGCATGCACCGAGATGAAGCGGTTCAGGCCCTTGAAGATCGGCTCGTACCAATTGAATGCGGCGTGGAACGCGATGGCGAGCCCGCGCTCTTCGATCGCCCGGTACACCTTCATGTAGCGATTGTCGTGCACCGGCACGTCGCGCACCGACGTGATCATGAAGCCGGTCACGCCCTTGCGGCCGCCGAATGCCTCGACCTGACGCAGCGACTCCTCGGCATCCGAGAACGGCAGGCACAGCATCGAGTACATCCGCCCGCCGGTTTCCGGCAGCACCTTCTCGGTGACCCAGCGATTGTAGCCCCAGCACAGATCCGCCTCCATGTCCTTCTGCGGATGCAGGCCGATGTTCAGCATGCCGGTCGGAAACAGGCAGGAATAGTCGACGCCCATCGCGTCCATCCAGCGATAGCCGAGTTCGACATCGCGCAACGTGCCGTCCGGCGTCTTCTCGGTGGCGCGCAGCGGATAGCGCGTCACGCGTCCGCCCATGTCCTGAAAGCCGATCTGGATCGGCATGATGGCCTGGCGGCCGGTCTTGGCTGCGCCCGACAGGCTGAGCTGGCGCAGCACGTCGTTCTCCATGAACGGCGCAATCTCGCTGAAGTGTTCGTTCTCGTAATGATGCGCATCGACATCGACGATGATGAAATCGTCGTAGTTGCGCTGGCGGGCCTGCTTGGCCGCATTGGCCAGAAGCTGGGTGGTGTTTAGCTCTTCGACGGAAACGCGGCGGCCGCGGTCGGAAACGAGATCCATTTTATTCTCCTGAATTTACGCGCGGCGCGGCTTTTTTGTTGGCGCATGATCTTTTCCGAAAACCAGTTCCCACTTTTCGGGATCATGCTCTAGCGACCCGTGCAGCTCTGCCACATGCCGAGTTCGAACACCGAGAAGCCGCCGGCTTTGATCAGGCCGCTGGCCGTCACCATGATGTCGGTCGGCGTCACATTGGTGCGCGGATCGAGCGGCAGGTGTCCGTCACCGGCTTCGCTTTGCGCCGCGTAAGTCTTGCACAGCGCACCGAGCAGGCTTTGCAGCGCATCGGGCGTCAGCAGGTCGCTGCGGCCGTCGGCGAGGCCGCGCTCCAGCACCGCGGCGAGGCGCACGGCCTCGTCCGAGGCCGGCGACGGCGAAGCGGCTCGTTCAGGTGACGACATAGACCTCGTCTCCTTTTTGCACGACCTGATATTGGCGCAGCTTGAGCTTACGGTTGGCGATGCACTCGCCGGTCCTCAGGTCATATTCGTAGCCGTGCCAGGGGCACACGAAATTGGTGTCGGTCTCGGAGAAATACATGCCGCGCGACGTGCGGTCGGGCATGATCCGTTCTTCGACTTTGGCGATGATCAAGCCTTCGCAGGCCGGTCCACCCTGGTGAACGCAGGTGTTGCTATAGGCATAGAACTGCCCGCGGTCGCGGAAGATGCCGACCTCCTTGTCGCCGACCGTCACGATGCGGCGGTCGCCGTCCTGGAACTCGGAAATTTTTGCGACGAATTTCTCGGCCATGCGCCGATCTCCTCAGTATGCACGAACAGGGCGAGCCGATTGTGCTCACCCGCGTGGCCGCTCGATGCAATCTAACTAGAGGCTCCGACGCGCAGACGGAATACCGCGTGCGTGTGACGTCACGCCGCCTGCTGTTCTAGACCCACGTTAGCGAGTCGGCCGATCGCCTCGATCATCGCATCGGGCTTGGCGAGATTCTTGCCCGCGATATCGAAGGCGCTGCCATGCGCCACCGACGAGAACAGGATCGGGCTGCCGATGGCGAGGCCGGCGGTGCGCGCGAAGGCCAGCAGCTTAGAGGTAATATGGCCTTGGTCGTGCAGCATCACGATATAGGCGCCGCAATCGCGTTTATGAAACATGGTGTCAGCGCCGAACGGTCCTTCGACGTCGATGCCGGCCGCCTTTGCGTTGGCAATGGCGGGCGCGATGACCTCGATCTCCTCGCGGCCGAACAATCCGCCCTCGCCGGCATGTGGATTGAGTCCGCTGACGAAGATGCGCCGCGACGGCGCCGCGAGTTGCTTCAGCGCCGCATCGGTTGCCCGGATCACGCGTTCGACCCGGTCGCGCGTGATCAGGTCGACGGCTTCGCGGACACTGCAATGCAGAGTGCAATGCGCGATGCGACGGTCTTCGAAGCAATGCATCAGGAATACATCGTGTTCGTCGAGCCCGGTCTCTCGCGCGACGAACGACGGGTAGCCGTCGAAATGGATGCCGGCCATCGCGATCGAAGTCTCGGTCTGGGGCGCGGCCACAACCGCTTCAACCTCGCCGGCGAGTGCGGCCTGGATCGCGCGACGGGCCGAGCCGAGCGCGGCGCGGCCGTGATCGGCGTCGGCGACGCCAAATGCGAAGCCGCCGCCCGGGATCGGGCTCTCCAGCACGTTGACGGTGTGGCCGTCCCACACCGCGTCGCCCGGCTCGGCGATGAAGCGCCAATGCGGCGCTAGCGCGGACGCGCGGGCGTGGCTTTCGATGGCGGTGCGGTCGCCGACCAGCAACGGCCGGCACACCCGGGTGACGCGCGGGTCCATCGCGGCCTTCAGGCTGATCTCGGGCCCGATGCCGGCCGGATCGCCGGTTGCAATGGCGATGCGCGGAAGATTTGTCATCGGAGGGGCGTTTCCTTGCAGGTCTGCGTTGTGCATGGCGGGTTCTTTCCCGGTTCTATCTTGTTTATACTGACTCGAAACGGCCCCGGCAAAGCGGGCCTGCGAGCCGAAATATCGAGGGAGCCCCGGAATGCTGTCGCGCGACCAGAATGACCTGCTGACCCGGACTGGGCCGGATACGCTGATGGGCAACCTGCTGCGGCGCTATTGGGCGCCGTTCCTGCAGGCCGAAGAAATCCCGGAACCCGACTGTCCGCCGGTGCGCGTGCAATTATTCGGCGAAAAGCTGGTCGCGTTCCGCGATTCCAAGGGTCGCATCGGCCTGATCGACGAGTTCTGCGCCCATCGCGGCGTGTCGCTGTGGTTCGGCCGCAACGAAGAATGCGGCCTGCGTTGCCCGTATCACGGCTGGAAATACGACATCACCGGACAATGCGTCGAACTGCCGTCCGAGGGCGAGGACACCGGCTTTCGCAGCCGCATCAAGCTCAAATCCTATCCGTGCATCGAGAAAGCCGGGCTGATCTGGGCCTATATGGGGCCGCCCCAATTGCAGCCGCCGCCGCCAGCCCTGGAATGGACCGAGGTCGCGCCCGAGCAGCGTTTCGTGTCGAAGCGGTTGCAGGAGTGCAATTATCTGCAGGCGATGGAAGGCGGCATCGATTCCAGCCACGTCTCGTGGCTGCACAGCGGCGAACTCAACCGCGATCCGTTGTTCAAGGGCTCGAAGGGCAACGAGTACAACGAGCAGGACAAGATGCCGATCTTTGACGTGAAGGAGTTTCCCGGCGGCCTGCTGATCGGCGCGCGGCGTAATGCCGACGAGGGCCGCTATTACTGGCGCATCACCCCGTGGATCATGCCCTGGTACACGATCATCCCGCCGCGGGCCGGCCATCCGCTCGGCGCGCATGCCTGGGTGCCGATCGATGACGACAAATGCTGGTCGTGGAGCATCAACTACCATCCGCGCCGTGCACTGACCAAAGCCGAAGTCTCGGCGATGCACGATGGAGCCGGCATTCATGTCAAATACGTGCCCGGCACCTTCATTCCGCAGGCCAATAGCGGCAACAACTACCTGATGGACCGCGCCGCGCAGAAATCCGGCCGGACCTTCAGCGGTGTCGAAGGCATCGCCATGCAGGACGCCTCGCTGCAGGAGAGCATGGGCGCGGTGCAGGACCGCAGCCGCGAGAACCTGTGCTCGACCGACAACGGCATCATCATGACCCGCAAGCTGCTGATGCGCGCCGCCAAGGCAGCCGCGGACGGCAAGAAAATTCCGGGCCTTGAACCGGAAGTCCAGCATGTGCGCTCGGTATCGATTGAATTGCCGAAGGAGCAATCCTTCGCCGAAGGCGCCAAGCACGGTCTCTATGCGGCGCTTGGTACCGATCCGGTGTCCGTGTGAGCGTGTCGGATTTGGTGCAGCTCTGTCGCCTCGATGAGGTGCCGGACGGTGAAGGGCGGACCATCGATTATGAGGGCACCGCCTATGCGGTGTTCAACCTCGAGGGTGAGTTCTTTGTGCTGCAGGACCAGTGCACGCACGGGCCGGGCTCGCTCGGCGAAGGCATCGTCGAGGACGGCGAAGTCGAATGCGACTTCCATAACGGTCGCTTCAAGATCGCGACCGGCGAACCGACTGCGCCGCCCTGCGTGGCGCCGGTCGCGATGTGGGAGGTCACGCTGCGCGACGGCGCGGTGTGGATCGACCCGAAAGCCGCACTGGTATCGGGGATCGATTTTTGAACAGCCGCTGAACTGTTATTGAGCGATCCGTTGCGGCCGCAGCGTCATCGCGCCGGTCAGCGTACCGCCGCGCCCAAGCGTTTCCATGTAGCCCCATTGCGCGAAGGCCGGACGGTTCACCACGTCGGTCAGATGCGACATCGGTTCGACACAGCACGCCGAGCGATCGGGCGGCACGTAGATCTGCAAATTCTTGAACGGCTCCGACGCCGTCAGGGTGACGCTCAGCGCCCGCGACGGCCAGGTCATAATGGCTTCGCGATCCCACGCGCCGAAATGGATCTCAAGCGGCGCCGTGTCGGGCAGCACGGTGGCCCGCCCGGTTCCGAGCATCGCGCGGGATGGCGCAACCGATTCAGGCAGGCAGCGCTGGCCGAGATCGAACGCGCCGGCCGCCCAGACGTCCAACGTCATGTCGGCCGCATACGGAAAATACGGGTGGAAGCCGAGCCCATAGGGCAGCAGCGTCGCGGTAGTGCTTTCCAGTTTCAGCGCGAACGTCACGGCATCGGCGTCGGCCGTGATCGCGAGCTTGGTCTTGAATCGATAGGGGTCCGGCCCGTCGTCGCGCTCGCAGCTCAGCACCAAGTCTTCGTCCGTCGCGCGCTCGACCACCCAGGCGCGATCCCACACAAAGCCATGGATCGTCATGTCTTCGTGCGCCCGGTTCTGCGGCAGCGTGACGGTCTGTCCGTCGAAACGAAAGCGCCCGCCGTCGATGCGGTTGCAGAACGGCGCCATCAGGAACATCGACAGCGATGCCGGATCATTGCCGGCCCGCGCTGCATCGTCGGCCGGCCGCAGCAGATCGTGTCGCACGCCATCGGGCCCGGTCCAGCGCAGCGCAGCGACGGCGGCGCCAAGCCGCGGCAGCAGTTCGACCTCGAACGAGCCCGCGCGCCAGACGACCGGATTATCGACCGTCATGGCGCCCAGTGTCATCGCCTGCGCGATCAGATCAGCTTGGTCAGGATCGCCAGCCCGGCGAGCGTCATCGCGCCGCCGCTAGCCTGCGCCAGACGTGCGCCGAATGTGCCGCCCAACCGGCCGATGCCGAAACCGACCGCGATGCCGACGCCATGCAGCAGCGCGGTCGCCAGCATAAAGCCGCCCGCATAGGCCAAGCCCGAGGCATCCGTCGGCATTTCGGCGCCATGCGCGAAGCCATGGAAGATGGCGAAGAAGCCGACCAGCGCCATGCCGGCAAGGACCGGCAGAGGCGTGCGGAATGCGACCGCCAGGCCGAACACCACCACCGAGAGCGCGATGCCGGTTTCGACGAACGGCACGTTGATGCCGGCGACACCCAGCATGCCACCGACCGCCATCACGGCCACGAAGCTGGCCGGCAGCAGCCACAGCGCCCGGCCGCCCAAGGTAACGGCCAGCAGACCGACTGCGATCATCGCCAGCACATGGTCGAGGCTGCCGACCGGATGCATAAAGCCATGCGTGAGGCCATGCGCATCGCCGATGCCGGCATGGGCGAAAGCCAAAGTCGGAGTTGCCAGTGAAATAAGTGCTGCGGCGAGCGCGGCGTGGTAACGGGACGTCATCGAGTAACCCCTGTCGGTTGAATCCGGCGGCCTCCTGGCTGCCCAACAGGATCCCCGGCCGATCCCGCAACGCGATCAAACCGTTTCGGGGCGCTTCGGGCAAGCGCCAATTGCGCCTGCCCGGTGATTAGCTTGGTACTCAGTTCGCCGGGATGCCGGACGCCTTGATGACCTCGCCCCAGCGGACCGTCTCCGATTTGATGAAAGTGGCGGCTTCCGCGGCGCTGCCGCCAGCAGCGATCAGATTGACGTGGGCGAAATGATCGACCACGTCGGGCGACTTGAGGGCTTCGTTCACCGCGGCGTTGAGCTTGGCCACGATCGCCGGCGGTGTCTTGGGCGGCGCCGTGATCGCATTCCAGGTGCCCGATTCGAAACCGTGGACGCCGGCTTCCTCCATCGTCGGCACGTCGGGCAGCATCGGTAGGCGCTTTTCTGTCGCGACGGCCAGGATCCGCGCCGTGCCGTTGCGGTGCAGATTGATGGCGGACGCCAGTTCCATGAAGATCAGATCGACATGGCTGGCGATCAGGTCGTTCAGCGCTGGTCCGGTTCCCTTGTAGGGCACATGAACCAGCTTGGTGCCGGTCAGCTTTTCGAACAGCGCGGTCGACAGATGCGACGTGGTGCCGATGCCCTGCGACGCGTAGTTCAGCTTGCCGTGATTGGCCTTGGCGTATTCCAGAAATTTTGTGCCGTCTTGGACGGGAAAATCCTTACGCACCAGCAGCACATTGGGGATCTGCGTCATGATGGCGACCGCCGTGAGGTCGGCGGGATCGAACGCCAGCTTCTTGTACAGCAGCGGATTGATGGTGATCGGCGCCGGCTGCGAGGCCAGCAGCGTGTAGCCGTCAGGCTCGGCGTTGAATACCGTCTCGGCGCCGATATTGCCGGCGGCTCCGGCGCGATTTTCCACGATCACCGGCTGACCCCATTTCTGGCGCAGCTTTTCGCCAATCAACCGCGTCACGGTATCGACGCCGCCGCCGGGCGGCACCGAGACGATGATCTTGATCGGCTTGTTCGGGTAATTCGCGGCGGCGTCCTGCGCAACGACCGGCATCCCGGACAGCAGCAAGATGGTGGACGCCATGACAGCCAGAGATTTCAAGATAATCCTCCCTATGACCCGGATCGACGCTTCACGAACGCCACCCGTATTTTGAGGGATTGTGGCACATCCGCCGGCCGGCGGTAAGCGACTTGCGGTCGCGGCTCAGGTACGAGGCGTGCCATCCAACTCCAAGTTTGCAACCCTGGCGGTATCCACTTCGCCGGCACTTAGGCTAAAGTGCCGCTCCCACCGTCGGCTGCAGCCATAAGGTCCTCCATGAATCTCGATGCTTTGCTGGAAGAACTCGTCACTGCCAATCGTATCCTGGCGACCGAAGGCGTCGTCGATTCGTTCGGTCATATCAGCGTTCGCCATCCGGAAAATCCGCAGCAGTTTCTGCTGTCGCGGGCACGGGCGCCGGACTGTATCGAAGTCGAAGATATGATGACGTTTGCGCTGGACGGCACGCCGCTCGATGCCGGCGACCGCAAGCCGTATCTGGAGCGCTTCATTCACGGCGGGATCTACGAGGTGCGGCCGGATGCAATGTCGGTGGTGCACAACCATTCGCCGAGCGTGATTCCGTTCGGCATTACGGGCAAGAAGCTCAGGCCGCTGCTGCACATGTGCGCGTCGATCGGCCACGAAGTCGGTACCTGGGACTCCCAGGACAAGTTCGGCGATACTGCCTTGCTGATTGAAAATGTGGAAATGGGGCGCGATCTCGCCCGCTTCATCGGGCCTCAGCGCACCGCCCTGTTGCGCGGCCACGGCGCCGTCGTGATAGGCGCGTCGATCCGCCATGCGGTGTTCACGTCGATCTATCTGGAGGTCAATGCCAAGCTGCAGATGCAGGCGATGGCGATGGGAGATATCAAGTTTCTGTCGCCCGGCGAGGTCGACACGATCATCGCCCGCACCGGTCCGTACACGTTGAATCGCGCCTGGGAGAACTGGTGCCGCCGCGCTGACCGGCCGATGGGGCCGGGTGCCGAAAGCTAACGCTCTCAACATGGACGGGCCCCCGGTTGCGATCATTGGCGGGGGCATCGGCGGGCTGACGGCCGCGCTGGCGCTGTTGCAGCGTGGCATCGACGTCATCGTCTATGAGCAGGCCGGCGAACTGCGCGTTGTTGGCGCCGGCCTGCAGATCAGCGCCAACGGCACGCGGGTGCTGCATGCGCTCGGCCTTGCGGCCGGGCTCGAACGCACGCAGGCGATCCTGGACGGCAAGGAAATCCGTCACTGGCGCACCGGCGAAACCTGGAAACTGTTCGACCTCGGCGCCGAGTCGGTTTCGCGCTATGGATGTCCGTACATCAATATCCATCGCGGCGATCTGCATGCGTTGCTGGTGGACGCGGTGTGCGCCCGCAAGCCCGACGCGATCCGGCTTGGGATGAAGTGCGCCGGTATCTCCCAGACCAACCATGACGTCACGATCGCGTTCGCGTCCGGCGAGACCGCGCAGGCCGGCATCGTCATCGGGGCCGACGGCGTTCATTCGGCCGTGCGCCAAAGTGTGTTCGGGGCTGAGCCCCCGGAATATTCCGGCATCGTGGCCTGGCGCGCGCTGGTGTCGACGGAGGATCTGCCGCTGTCGATGCGGCGTCTTGTCGGCACCAATTGGGTCGGGCCGGGCGCGCATGTGGTGCACTATCCGTTGCGCGGCGGACAATTGCTGAACTTCGTTGGGTTGGCCGAGCGACCGGAATGGACCGCTGAAAGCTGGATCGAGCCCGGCACCACCGAAGGCTTCGCGCAAGCCTTCGGTGGCTGGCATCCAGACGTGCTCGGGGCGATCCATAGCGCGCCGGCCCCAACCCAGTGGGCGTTGATCGGCCGGCCGCCGATGGACCCGTGGAGCCACGGCCGCATCACCTTGTTAGGAGATGCCTGTCATCCGTCGCTGCCGTTTCTGGCGCAGGGCGCCGTGATGGCGCTTGAAGACGGATATGTGCTGGCGCGTTGTCTGGAGAAATATCCCGGCGATCATGCGGCCGCCTTCGCCATCTACGAGGCGGCCCGCAAGGAGCGAACGGCGCGCGCCGTCCTGGGCGCCGCCGACAACGCCAAGCGTTTCCACAATCCCACGCTCGCCGATCCGGCCGGCGCCGAAGCTTATATCGCGCGCGAGTGGCAGGAAGAGCGGATCCGACAGCGCTACGAATGGCTGTTCGTGTACGACGCGACCACCGTCCCGATCTGACCTTGTCGGTCTGCCATGCCGGCCAAAACGGCCTGGTTTCCAGACCATCCGCCAACCACCGCTTATGCAAAGTTCCAATTCGGAACTTCACCACTCAAATTCTGCCGTTCGGATTAGTAGCTTCTAGATACCTTTATCCGCATCCAGCAACCATAATTTTCACAACATGAAATCCATGTTCGCCATTCCGAAAAAATCTTGACTCTCACGACTGTCTCCGGTTTTCTCCGTCAAAATCAGAACGACTGGAGGAAGCCTTTGGACAACGTGGATAGCCACATCGCCCTGCCGGTCATCGCGCCGCCGCCGAGCACCGCCGCGCGCACCGAACGGCACAGCATCCAGTCGGTCGATCGGGCGCTGACGCTGCTCGAAACCATCGCCGAAATGGGCGGCGAAGCGACGCTCACCGAGCTGTCGATCCGCACCAAGCTCAACATCTCGACCTGCCATCACCTGCTGGCGACGCTGCTGAAGTGGGGCTTCGTGTCCAAGGTGCCGGGCCGGCGCAGCTACGCGCTCGGCGCCCGCATCATCTATCTCGGCCATGCCTGCCTGCGGCAGGTCGACCTGCCGCGCCGCGCCCAGCCGCATATAGAGCGCATCAACCAGTCGACCGGCGAGACCGTGCATCTGTGCGTGCTGCAGGGCGACCAGATGGTGACGGTGCTGCGCCGCGAAGCGCGCCACGCGGTTCGCGTCGAGACGGGTTCGATCGGTCGGCTGGCCGCGCCGCATGCCACTGCGATCGGCAAGGCGATGCTGGCCTGGCTGCCCGAAGACGAAATCCGGCGGATCGTCGGCGTCGACACCGCCGCCCGGTTCACGCCGAACACCATTACCGATCTGGAAAAGCTGATCGAAGAACTGCGCATGGTCCGTCGCAACGGCTATGCGGTCGATCAGGAAGAATTCCAGCCCGGCGTGATCTGCATCGGGGCCGCGATCCGCGATCATTCCGGCGCAGTGGTCGGATCGATCAGCGCTTCGACGCCGACCATGCGGGCCGACGAAGCGCATCTGGCGCGGTTGCGCGAAGACGTCATGGCGGCGACCCGCGCGCTTTCCGCCGAACTCGGCGAACCGGATTCGCAGACACCGTTCAATGCCCGCAATGGGGCCATCGCGGGCTGACCTACGACGCCGTCGTTTCAGCTACTCGAACGACCGATCTTCGAACAACCAAATAACGCGATCTTGCATCAGGAGAATAGAATGTACGCGCCGGCCAACGTGAAGACGAGTTCGGAGTTTCCGATCCCCGACAAGATGAAGGCCTGGGTGCTGGGCGATCCCGGCCAGCTCACGCTGATCGACAAGACAGTGCCGGTGCCGAAGAAGGCCGAAGTGCTGGTGCGCATCGACGCGGTTGCGATCTGCGCGACCGACCTCGAAATCATCTATCACGGCCCGCCGGCAATGATCCAAGGCGGCATGCCGCACAACAAGAACTTCACGCCGGGCCATGAATATATGGGCACGGTGGTGGCGCTCGGCGCCGGTGTCGACGAATACAAGATCGGCCAGCGCGTCACGGTCGAAATCCACGCCGGTTGCGGCCAGTGCAAGCGCTGCCGCGAAGGCATGTACACGGCGTGCCACAACTACGGCCTGAACTACGGCGACGTCGACAAGGGCCATCGGGCCAACGGCTTCACGACCGATGGCGGCTTCTGCGAATATCAGGTCAACCATATCAACACGCTGGTCGCGATCCCGGACGACATGTCCGACGAAGAGGCGACGCTGGTCGTGACCGCCGGCACCGCGATGTACGGCCTGACCGAACTCGGCGGTCTGGTGGCCGGCGAGAGCGTCGTCGTCACCGGTCCGGGCCCGATCGGCCTGTTGGGCGTCGCGGTGGCGAAAGCGCTCGGCGCGCAGCCGGTCATCCTGACCGGCACCCGCGACAACCGGCTGAAGATCGGCACCGAACTTGGCGCCGATTATGTCATCAATATCCGCAACGAGCCGGACGTCGTCGAAGCGGTGAAGAAGCGCAATGGCGGCAAGGGTGTCGACTATGTGGTCGAGTGCTCGGCGGCGCCGGACGGCTTCAATCAGGCGCTCAAGATGGTCAATCGCGGCGGCAAGGTCTGCCTCGCGGCGTTCCCGCATGAAGATGCGCTGGTCGATATCGCCCACATCGTGCGCAACAACATCTACGTCTACGGCATCCGCGGCGAGGGCAAGACTGCCACGCATCGCGCCGAGGCGTTCATGAAGCAGAAGCGCTTCGACGCCACCAAGATCCACACCCACACCTTCCCGCTGGAGGATCTGCCGACGGCGATCCGCTACGCCAAGGATCGCGTCGAGGACGCCATCAAGGTGGTCGTGAAGGCCAAGATGACCGCGGCCCACAAGGTCGCGGCGGAGTAACGCTGCTTTTTCCCTCCCCGGATTGACCGGGGAGGGAAAGGAACGGAGACTCGATGCTTCACTGCGACACCTATCTGACGCCGGCCTCGCTCGACGAGGCTTTCGACGCGATGGCGGCCCATCAGGGCCGCTGTCGAATCGTCGCGGGCGCGACCGACCTGCTGCCGTGGGCGCGCGAAGGCCGCGCCGGCGATGTCAGCATTCCGGTGCTGATCGACATCACCCGCATTCCGGAGATGAATGAGCGGCGCATCGACGACAAGCGCGTGCGGCTCGGCGCCGCGACGCCCATTCAGCGCTTTCTCGACGGCCCTTCGCTTGGCCGCGCGCTGCCCGGCATGCCGCGCTGCGCCGTGTGGTTCGCCGACGACCAGATCCGCGAATCCGCCACCGTCGGCGGCAATATCGTCAACGCGTCGCCAGCGGGCGATTGCATTCCGCCGCTGATCGCCCATGAGGCCGAAGTCGAACTCGCGGCCAAGCGCGACGGCAAGATCGTCCGCCGCCGGATGAAGCTCGATCAGTTCGTACGCGGCCCGAGCCGCACCGCGATCGAAGAAGGCGAATTGCTGACCGCATTTGAATGCGACGCGCTGGCCGGCTATGGCGGCAGCTTTGAAAAAGTCGGCCACCGCCGCTCGCTGGTGATTTCGGTCGCCTGCATCGCGGCATTGGTCAAGCTCGACGACAGCGGCCGCGGCTTCGAAGACGTGCGCCTCGCCATCGCGGGCGTCGGCCCGGTGCCGCAGCGCCTGTCCGACGTGGAGGAATTCCTGCGCGCCGCGCCGATCAGCCAGGAGCGCCTCGAACAGGCGGCCGAGATGCCGGTCGCCCGCGTGCAATCGCGTACCCGGCAGGCCTATCGCCGCGAAGTTTTGCGCGGCTTCGTGATGCGTGGCCTGATCAACGCCCTGCGCCGTGCTGGCGCTGGCCCCGAAATTCTCGCACCAGAACTGGAGGCGAGCTATGTCTGAGCTTCGCATCGAAGCCACCATCAACGGCCGCAAGGTCAAGCGCACCGCGCAGCCGCACCAGCGCCTGCTGGATTTTCTGCGCGACGACTTGCACCTGACCGGTGCCAAAGAAGGCTGTGGCGCCGGCGAATGCGGCACCTGCTCGGTGTTCGTCGATGGCGTGCTGAAAAAGAGTTGCCTAGTTCCGGTCGGCAAGGCGCAGGGCACGAATATTGAAACCGTCGAGTCGCTTGCCATGGGCAACGATCTGTCGGTGCTGCAGCAGGCGTTCCACAAGGCCGGCGCCAGCCAGTGCGGCTATTGCATTCCCGGCATGGTGATGGCGGCGACCGCCGCGATGCGGGCAAATCCGTTCGCCGGCCGCGAGGAAATCAAGGAACGGCTGGGCGGCAATATCTGCCGTTGCACCGGCTATCAGAAGATCATCGACGCGGTCGAACTGGCCCGCGATGTGCAGAATGGCCGTCTGCCGATCTCAGCATTGGCCGAACTCGATCAGGAAGACGGCAAATTCATCGGGGCGAACATTCGCCGGCTCGACGCGCCCAGCAAGGTGTCGGGCGCGCTGAAATATGCCGCCGACATGACCATGCCCAACATGCTGCACTTGCAGGTGCTGCGCTCGCCGCATCCGCATGCCCGCATCGTGTCGATCGATACGTCGCAAGCCGAGGCGATGGACGGCGTCGAGGGCGTGATCACCTGCGCCGACGTGCCGGGCGAAGATGGCTTCGGCGTGTTCGTGCACGACCAGCCGATCATGGCGCGCGACAAGGTGCGCTATGTAGGCGAGGCGGTAGCCGCGGTCGCGTCCGAAGATCCGGTAATCGCGCGCCGCGCGCTCGAAAAGATCAAGGTAGTCTACGAGCCGCTGCCGGCGCTGTTCGACATCGACGCCGCGATGGCGAAGGACGCGCCGGTGCTGCACGACTATGCGCCGGACAATGTCACCAAGCACATCCCGATCCGGGTCGGCGACATCGAGCAGGGCTTTGCCGAATCCGATCTGGTGATCGAGGAAACCTATTCGACCCAGGCCATCGAGCACGCCTATCTCGAGCCTGAAGCCGGCCTCGCCTATGTCGATCCGGACGGCGTCGTCACGGTGATCTCGCCGAGCCAGAACATCACGCATCATCGGCACATGCTGTCGAAGATCATCGCGCAGCCGATCAACAAAGTCCGGTTCATCATGAGCCCGGTCGGCGGCGGCTTCGGCGGCAAGGAAGACATGATCTATCAGGGCATGCTGGCCCTGATGGCGATGAAGACCCGCCGCCCGGTCAGACTGGTGTTCACCCGCGAGGAATCCATCGCCTCGACCGCGAAGCGTCATCCGTCCCGCACCGTGCTCAAGATGGGCCTGATGAGCGACGGCCGCATTCGCGCGCTGCAACTCAACATGATCTGCGATGGCGGCGCTTATGGACTTTCGAGCGAAGGCGTGATGCGCAAGGCCGCGATCCTCGGCGCCGGGCCGTACAACATTCCGCATCTGCGGGTCGATACCCTGGCGCTGTACACCAACAACACGCCGTCCGGCGCGTTCCGGTCGTTCGGCGCGTTGCAGACCCAGTTCGCGACCGAGACGACGCTCGACATGGCGGCCGAGCGTCTCGGCCTCGATCCGTTCGAAATCCGCCGCGTCAATGCGATGCGCAACGGCGCCACCACGCACACCAAGCAGAAGCTGAAATCGGTCAGCCTGCTGCGCGTGCTGGAGGCCGCCGCCAAGGGCTCGAACTGGGAAGCCGGTATCCCGACCTCGCGCGGCGATACCCGGACCGATATGGGCGGCGAGGGCCTGCGTCCGGCCTGCACGCTCGGCGCGCGGTTCGAGACCATCGAGGCGACAGAACCGCAGAGCGAGGTAGCCTGACATGGCCCGCAAACACGGACGCGGCATGGCCGCCTGCTGGTACGGCATCGCCCGCACCGCGACGGTAGACCGCGCCAGCGCGTTCGCCGAAATCGACGACGGCGGCACCGTCAAGGTGCTGACCGGCGTTACCGAGATCGGCGAGGGCATTCTCACCGTGCTAGCCCAGATCGCGGCCGAGGAAGTCGGCGTGCGGCCGCAGGACGTGACCATCGGCGACAACGACACCGCGCGTTCGCCGGAAGCAGCGCATGCCGGCGCGACGCGGCAGACCTACATGATCGGCAATGTGGTCGCGATGGCGTGCAGCGAAGCGCGCCAACGGCTCGCCGAGGTGATCGCCAAGCAATGGGACGTCGACGTCGACCTGATCGAGACCGCCAATGGCGAGATCTGGGCGCGCGGCACCAATCACCGCATGACGATGTCGGACGCTGTGCACTGCGCGAAAAGTAAGGGCGTCGTGCCGGTCGGCTCCGGTTCGTTCGGCACCGATACGACGGGCCTCGATCCGGTCGATGGCTCAGGCCGGCCGTGGCAGGCCTATGTGTATGGTTGCCAGGTCGCCGAAGTGGAAGTCGACACCATCACGGGCGAAGTCCAGGTGCTCGGCATGTGGGCCGCGCATGACGTCGGACGTGCGGTCAACCCGCGCGGCGTCGAAGGCCAGATCGAGGGCGGCATCGTGCAGGCGCTCGGCCAGGGCCTGATGGAGGACTATCAACTCCAGAACGGCCACACCACGACGCCCGGCTTCGCCAAATACATCCTGCCGACGTCGCTCGACGTGCCGCGCATTACGTCGATCATCGTCGAGGACCCGGATCCGATCGGGCGGCTTGGCGTCAAGGGCATCGGCGAGCCCGCGATGGTGCCGACCATCCCGGCGATCATGAATGCGATCTACGACGCGGTCGGCGTGCGCATCACGTCGCTGCCGGCATCCCCTGAGAAAGTGCTGGAAGCAATCAAGCGCAAAGAGGCCGAGACGCGCCAACACGCGATGCAGGCGGCGGAATGATGTGGGCGGCGCAGAGCGGGAATTTGCAGCATGGCTGAGGCCGCCAACGCTGTGCCTGATGTCGCCGCGCCGCTCGAACTCGCCGAGAAGCCGTTCGGCGTCGAACTCGCGACGTTGCGGCATCTCGCCGGCCTGCTGCCCGGTGCGCATCCGATCGCCGTTAACGGCGTGAGGTTCGCCGCCTCGGTCCGGGCACGCAAATTGGTGATCGGCGGCAACGACGAAACGCCGGTGACGATGCCGCGCACGGCCTTCCAGGTCGTCTATCCGGACGGCACAGTGATGCTCGATGCCGGGATGGATCAAGCCACGCACGAGTCGTTCGGCGGCTCCGAGCCGTATTTTCCGGCGGAATTCGCCAAGCTGCAGCGCGCGCTCGATGCCGCGCGGCTCATCATCCTGACGCATCATCACGCCGACCATGTGGGCGGTATTCTGACGGCATCCAATTTCAAGACATTGGCGGCCAAGACCCTGATCAGCACGGAAACCGCGCGCTGTCTGGTCGAGACGCCGCACCGGCCGCATCTGAAGCTCGACCAAGCTGCCGTCGAACACTTCATCGTGCACGATTATCGCAAGCTCTGTCCGGTCGCGCCCGGCATGGTGATGATCAAGGCGCCGGGCCACAGCCCGGATTCGCAGATGGTCTACATACGGCTGCAATCCGGCCGTGAGATCCTGCACAGCGTCGACAGCGCCTGGAACATGGACAATGTCCGGCTGCTCAAGCCGAAGGCGGCGCCGTGGGTTAAGGAAGACGTGCCGCAGGTGATGGGCGAGCTACGTTGGCTCAAGACTCTGTCGGAAACCGAGCGCGATCTGACTTTTCTGGTCACACATGACGATGCACTGTTCGCGACGCTGACTGGGTCAGGAGCGATCGGCAGCGAACTTAAGATCTGAATTTTCAGGCGGGCGATACCAAAAAGAACGATAAACTGGAGGAACAAATGAAAATTGCGATGAAACTGAGCTTAGCGCTGGCCGGCTTTCTGGCGGTCGTTGCAAATGCGCCGCAGAGCGCGAACGCGCAGGCCTATCCGTCGCGCGCCATCACCGTGATCGTGCCGTTCCCGGCCGGCGGTCCGAGCGATGTCGTCGCTCGTATCGTGGTCGAACATATGTCGCGCACCCTCGGCCAGTCGATGGTGGTCGAGAATGTCGGCGGCGCCGGTGGCACGCTCGGCAGCGGCCGCGCCGCCGCCGCGGCGCCGGACGGATATACGCTGCTGGCCGGCAGCATGGGCTCGCATGTCGCGGCGCCGGTGCTCACGCCGAACCTAAAATACGACTCGCTGAAGGATTTCGAAGCGATCGGCCTGACCGCGAATGCGCCGGCCGTCATCGTTGCCCGCAAGGATTTCCCGGCCAAGGACCTCAAGGAATTCGCCGAATATTTGAAGAAGAATGGTGACGCCGTGAAGCAGGCGCATGGCGGCGTCGGTTCGTCCTCGCACATGGCATGCCTGATGTTCACGTCCGGCATCGGCGCCACGCCGACCCAAGTGGCCTATCGCGGCACCGGCCCGGCGATGAACGATCTGATCGGCGGTCATGTCGATTTCATCTGCGAGCAGGCGGTCAGTGTCACCGCGCAGATTTTGGCCGGAACGGTCAAAGCCTATGGCGTGTCGTCCGACCAGCGGCTGGCTTCGCTGCCGGATGTCCCGACCGCGAAGGAAGCCGGCGTCGATTACGGTATGAGCATCTGGGCCGGCGTGTTCGCGCCGAAAGGGACGCCGAAGGAGATAGTCGATAAGCTCTCCGGCGCGCTCGACAAGGCGCTCGACGATGCCGATGTCAAGAAGCGGCTGGCAGATCTCGGCGGCACCATCCCGGGCAAGGACGAGCGCTCGCCCGCCAAGTTCGACACGCTCATCAAAGAAGAAATCTCGCGCTGGTCGCCGATCCTGAAGACGGCGGCCGCGGCTCAAGTGAAATGAGCCAAGTGAAGTAATTGGCGTGGGGCGGGCCGGCACACGGTAGGTTCGCCCCGCCAGATCCAAGTCCATCAACGGAACGACACACTCCATGCTGACACGCGCCGCCGAATCCGACATGCGACACGCCATGCGCACCAGAGCACGCGCTATTCATGCGGCGGGCGGTCTCGACGCGGCGCTGGCCGCCGGCACCTTGCCGAAGCTGATCGATACGACGCTGTCGGAAGCGCTGGTGCTCGGCCTGCTGAAGCAGGGGGTCCGCAAATATCTCGCGATCTTCGGCCACGGCTCGACCGATCTCGGTGAAGTGCTGCGCATTTATGATGAAGAGAAGGTCACCCGCACCTTCAACTGCCGCAACGAAGTCGCGATGGCCCATACGGCGACCGCGCTGCGATGGCAGTATGGCGAGACGCCGGCGGTGATTACCTCAATCGGGCCTGGCGCGTTGCAGGCGCTGGCTGGATCGCTCGCCGCGGCTTCGAATGGCGTCGGCGTCTATCACATCTATGGTGACGAGACGACGTATGGCGAAGGCTACAACATGCAGCAGGTGCCAAAGGAAGAGCAGAACCTCTTCGGCCAGATGACGGCGACGCTCGGGCGCTCCTACGTGCTGCACACGCCGCAGGCGCTGCGTGATGCGCTGCGCCGTGGCGCGCTGACCGTGAACCATCCGTACCGCGCCGGGCCGTTCTTTTTGTTGCTGCCGCTGAATACCCAGCCGGCGCGGCTGACGCTCAATCTCGCGGCGCTGCCCGAGCGACCGCAATTGCCGGCTATGGCGCCGGTCGGCGACGTTGCGTTCGACCAAGCCGCGAAGCTGATCGGACAAGCCAAGCGCATCACGATCAAGGCCGGGGGCGGCACGCGCGGCCACGACGCGGCGATCCGGAAAATGGCCGAGGCGGCGGGCGCCGCCGTGGTGCTGTCGCCCGGTTCCACGGGCGTGCTGCCAGACGCGCATCCGCAGAACATGCATGTCGGCGGCTCGAAGGGCTCGATCAGCGGCAATCACGCCATGGCGAATGCTGACTTGGTGATCGTGATCGGCTCGCGCGGCGTCTGTCAGGCCGATTGCTCCGGCATCGGCTACAAGAGCGCGGAGCACGTCATCAACATTAACGGCGATCTCGCCGACGCGACGCATTACAACCGCACGCTGGCACTGCCGGGCGACATCTCGGTGATTGCCGAGCGTCTTGCCGCCAAACTATCCGGCATCGATAAGGCCGCCAAGCGCGCCTGGCTCGATGCCTGCGCGGCCAAGAAGGCCGAGTGGGCGGCGTTCAAGGCGCAGCGCTTCACGGCGGCGCCGATCGAGGACGCGGTGTGGAGGCGCCCGGTGCTGGTGCAGCCGGCCGCCATCAAGATCGTCGCGGACTTCGCCAAGGAAATTGGCGCCGCGAAGCTGTTCGATGCCGGCGACGTGCAGGCCAACGGTTTCCAGATCGTCGAGGACGACCGCACCGGCGACACCTACACCGAGACCGGCGCGTCCTATATGGGCTTCGCGGCGAGCGGCCTGCTGGCCGGCGCGCTGGCTGACAAGTCGCGTTACTCGATTGCGTTCTGCGGCGACGGCTCGTTCATGATGAACCCGCAGATCCTGATCGACGGTGTTGCGCATGGCCTCAAGGGTATGGTGGTGATTTTCGACAATCGTCGCATGGCGGCAATCACCGGGTTGCAGCTCGCGCAATATGGTGAGGAATTCCGCACCAACGATAATGTCGCGGTCGACTATGTGCAGTTGGCCGGCGCCGTCAGCGGTGTGAAGGCGGTTCATGGCGGCACCACGGCTCAGGAGTTGTGCGAGGCGCTGAAGACCGCGCGCGCCCATGACGGCCTGTCGGTCGTGCATGTGCCGGTCTATAGCGGCCCGAACGAACTCGGCGGCCTCGGCGCGTTCGGCCAATGGAATGTCGGCAACTGGTGCGACGAGGTACAGCGCACCTGGGTCGAGCAGGATATTTGAGGCGGCTGACCACGCTTAACCCGTCATCCTGAGGCGCCCGGCGCAGCCGGGCCTCGAAGGATGCGCGGTCCCGAGGCTGCAACGCTTGGGCGTCGCCCTTCGAGGCTCGCTACGCTCGCACCTCAGGGTGACGGTTAGATCCAGTCATTCTTCGCGGCGGATCGCTTAAGCTAAAGGCCTCACCCAATATCCACCGGTTTCCCGCTCGCCGCCGACGCGACCATCGCCTGCATTACGGCGACGTTGTTGATGATGTCCGTCGGCGACACCACGAACTTGATGCCCTTCGCGACCGCGTCGGCGAAGTCTTCGAGTTCGGCGCGTTCCTTGTCTGTGGCGTCGAACGTCTGGCGCGTCAGCTTGCCGTCGAGATCGAAGCCGAGCAGTTCGGTGTCGCCGCGCATTTCCAATGAGCCCTTCGAACCGAATACATGCAGGCGCCAGAACGCACTCGAGGCATGCAGCGTCGCGATGTAACCGGTGACGCCGCCGTTGAAGCGCAGCAGCGCCGATGACGTGTCGTCGACTTCGGCCGAAATGCTCCGGCGGTCGCTATAGGCGAACACTTGCTCGACCGTTCCGACGACGTGGATCATCGCGTCCAGCACATGCACGCCGCGCGCCGTCATCGCGCCGGCCGGGCTCTCGGTGCGGTTGGCGCGCCACAGGCCGGGCTTGAGCTGATAGCCGGACGGGCCGGAGAACTGGCCTTCGACATGCTGCACGGTGCCGATCTCGCCACCTTGGATTTTCTTGCGCATCTCGATCAGCGACGGCGCGTAACGGCGGTTGAAGCCCATGCCGACCGTGATGCCGGCCTTCTGGCATGCCGCGATCGCGTCGTCGGCGGTGTCGCGCGTCAGCGTGAACGGCTTCTCGACGAACAAATGCTTGCCGGCCTTGGCCGCATTGACGATCTCTTGATGGTGCTGCGAATGCGGCGTCGCCAACACGATGGCGTCGATCTCTTTGTCCGCCAGAAGCTCGGCATAGCTGGAGGTCAGCCGCACGTCGTGCTTGGCGGCGAATTCCTGCTGCTTGGACGGATCGCGCGTCAGCGCGGTGGTGAAGCGAATTTTGCTGCTGTCCTGGACGGACTCGACCAGCCGCGATCCCCAACGTCCCGTTCCACAGATGGCCGCTCGCAACATGGATGTCTCCGCCGATGATTTTTATGTTGAAGATGATGGATCGTGGCCGACGTATTCGATTCAGGAACAACGATAATAAGAAATAACGAACCCGGGCGCCACCTTCGCGCCCGGGTTGTGTTTTGTTCGATGCCATCAGTTCGGCTTCAGACCGGCGGCTTTTACCAGCGTCGCGTTCAGTTCGATGTCCTTCTGAACATGCGCCTGGAACTGTGCGGAGGTCATCGGCATCGGTTCGGCGCCGAGCCGGGCGAGACGTTCCTTGACGGTTGGCGTCGCCAGCGCTTTCTGCGTTTCATCGTACAGGCGCTGGGTGACGGCGACCGGTGTGCCCGCGGTGACGAACATGCCGATCCAGAAATTGTAGTCCGAGTTCGGCACGCCGGCCTCGACGGTGGTCGGAATGTCCGGGAACGCCGAAGCCCGCGTCGAGCCGCTCACCGCCAGCGCCGTGAGCTGGCCTTCCTTGATCAGCGACAGCGCCGGCGGGATCGGGACGAAATAAAAATCGACGCGGTCGGCGATGATCTCGCGCAGCGCCTCGGGGCCGCCCTTGAATGGAATATGCTGCGCCTCGATGCCGGCCGCCATGCGGAAGCGCTCGGCATTCAGATGCGCGGCGCTGCCGGGGCCTACGGACGCATAGTTCATGCCGCCGGATGTCGCCTTTGCGGCGGCGACGAGGTCGCCGACGTTCTTGTAGCCCTTCGCCGCGTTGACCACGAGAACGTTCGGCAGATTGGCCAGCGGGATCAGGGCCGGCAGATCCTTCATCGTGTCGTAGCTGAGATTGGCGCTGATCGACGGCAGCACCGTATGCGACGACGAATTGATCAGCACCGTGTAGCCGTCCGGCGGTGCCTTGGCGACGGCGGCGGC
Organism: Xanthobacteraceae bacterium; assembly: GCA_028290465.1. Taxonomy (GTDB): domain Bacteria; phylum Pseudomonadota; class Alphaproteobacteria; order Rhizobiales; family Xanthobacteraceae; genus FEB-22. The sequence continues at coordinate 34,369 of JAQGJU010000068.1, forward strand.
CCCGATCGCGCCACCGGCGCCGACACGGTTGTCGATCACGATGGTCTGGTTGAGCTGGGTGCCGACCTGTTCCATCACGGCCCGCGCGATGATGTCGGTGGCGCTGCCGGCGCTGAACGGAACGATGACGCGAATCGGCTGTTTGGCCGGCCAGTCCTGAGCGGTCGCGGCGGCGGGCGCCGACAGCAGCAGCGCCGCCCACATATAGAGTGCGCTCTTTCTCATGGTCGTTCTCCCCGTTCAGGCTTCTTATGCCGCCGCTTTAAGTCCGCGCCGGATCAGCCATTTATACGGTAAAATCCGGCTCCGGCCATGCCCCTGACCATGGGGCAAAGCGTCCGGGGCGCTGCGGCTAGCGTTTGCGAATCCGGAAAGTGAGGAGGGTATCGGACTTTTCGGTCGCTTCGAGGGTATCGCCGGTCTGGTTGATCAGGTTCGGGATGTCGAGGCCGGCCAGCGGGTCGGTGCATTCGACGATCAGCAGGTCGCCGGACGGCAGGCCGGACAGTGCCTTGCGGGTGCGCAGCGCCGGCAGGGGGCATTTTAGGCCGCGCAGATTGAGGGTCTTTTCCGCCATATAGGTCAACTCATCCAAGCCAGGGCGCGAACAGGATAGGCCGGGCCGTGTTTCGTCAAGGCCGATGAGTCATAGAGCTTTCCTATGGAGTGATGGGTGAACCGATGGGCGACGTTTGCTTGACCGGCAGGCTCCGCTTCGTCAGAAACGACCCATGGTCACACAGGCAGAGACAGGCCAACGGATCGCACGGTTGACGCCGCTGGCTGATGTGCTGGCGCGCATCGATGCGACGGTCGCGCCGTTCAAGTCATACAGCATATCCCCCAAGGATGCGCTTTTGCGGGAAGCGGTGCTTGCAGCCGACATCGTGGCGCCGCAGGATCGACCGGGCTTCGCGATGGCGCTGGTCGACGGCTTCGCGGTGGATTCCGCCGCGACCCTCGATGCCAGTTCGTATGCGCCGGTGCCGCTGGCCGCGCCGCATCGTATTGGGGTCGGCGAAAAGCTTCCTTCCGGCACCGATGCCGTTGCGTCATTCGATACCGTGCAGACGAATGGGGATGCGGCTGAAATATTGGTGCCTGTTGCGGCCGGCGCGGGCGTTCTTCCGGCGGGGGCCGATATGGCGGCCGGCACCGTGCTCCGCCGCGCCGGCGAGTATTTGCGACAAAGCGATATTGCCGTGCTGGAAGCCGTGGGCATAAAGACGATTCATGCGCGCATGCCACATGTTCGGGTAGTGCAGGCGCGTTACGGCGACGATGTTCTCGATGCAGCCGTGTATGTTATCTCGGACTGGGTCAAACAGTTGGGTGGACTAGTCGGGCTAGCCCACGAGGAGCTTGAGCATGTGTTAAAGGCCGGAAACACGGAGGCCGTAATTGTTATAGGTGGCACCGGTACCGGCCCTCAGGACAACAGCGTGCGGACGCTGGCGCGCGTCGGGCGCGTCGAAGTTCATGGCGTCGGTCTCACGCCGGGGGAGACGACGGCTTTCGGATTGATTGACGGGCGTCCGGTGCTGCTGATCCCGGGGCGGTTCGATGCCGCCATCGCGGTGTTCGCCACTCTCGGGACGCATCTGTTGGCACGGCTGACGGGCGCCACGGAAATCGATCGCGGCGAAGCGGTCACGCTGTCGCGCAAGATCACGTCGACCATCGGTCTCGCCGAATTCATACCTCTGCGGCGCGACGGAGATAGCGTGACGCCGCTTGGTACGGGCTATTTGCCGATGCAGGCGCTGGCGCGGGCCGACGGCTGGCTGCTGGTGCCGCCCGACAGCGAAGGCTATCCGGCGGGCGCGAGCGTGCGCATGCGAGCATGGCCATGAACGGGAATGTCAAACGTCCCGGACTGAAGGTCGCCGATCTGCTCGACGCCGTGCGCCAGGCAGCTCGGCAGGAGCAGTTCCTCGACGTGGTATCGGCCGAGACCGCGCGCGCGCGGTTCGAATCGCATCTCGACTTGTCGCCGCTCGCGGCCGAGACCGTATCGCTGGCGGCGGCGCTGTCGCGCGTCCTCGCGAATGACGTCGTCGCCGATGTTGACGCGCCGCCGTTCGACCGCTCCGGTGTCGATGGATTCGCGGTGCGGGCCGCCGACACCATCGGGGCCAGCGATGCCGCGCCGCGCCGGCTGAAGCTGAATGCCGAAGTGATCGCCTGCGGCCACGCGCCGGTACTCGCGGTTGCGCCCGGCACCGCGACCGCGCTGGCGACCGGCGGCGTGGTACCGCGCGGCGCCGACGCCGTGATGATGATCGAACATACCGAGCTGATCGAGGCCGCTAACGGTCCGGCGATTGAACTCCGACGCGCGGTCGCGCCCGGCCAATTCATCGCCTATGCGGGCTCCGACATCGCGCGTGGTGAAACGTTGCTGCGTCGCGGCACGCTGATCGGTTCGCGCGAGATCGGCATGCTGGCGGCCTGCGGCCTCGCGAACGTCGACGTCGTGCGCCGGCCCAAGGTCGCGGTGCTGTCGACCGGCGACGAACTGGTATCGTCCGGCGAGAAATTACGCCCGGCCAGCGTTTACGATTCCAATGGCGCCATCGTGGCGGCGGCGGTTACCGAAGCCGGCGGCGAGGCAATCTCGTTCGGCGCATTCCCGGACGACGAGACCGCGTTGCACGACGCGGTGACGCGGGCGCTTAACACGTGCGATATGGTGGTGCTGAGCGGCGGCACCTCTAAAGGCGCCGGCGATCTGTCGCACCGCATCGTGTCGAAGCTTGGCGCGCCGGGCGTGCTGGTGCATGGCGTCGCGCTGAAGCCCGGCAAGCCGCTGTGCCTCGCGGTCATCGGCCACAAGCCGCTCGCGGTGCTGCCTGGATTCCCGACCTCGGCGATCTTCACATTCCACGCCTTTGTCGCGCCGGTCATTCGGCGCCTTGCCGGATTGCCGGCGGAAGCGGCCCGCACCGTCGAGGCGCGCGTGCCGATGCGCATTGCGTCCGAGATGGGCCGGCAGGAATTCGTGCTGGTCGCGCTGCTGGACGGCGAAGACGGGTCGGTGGCGTTTCCGACCGCCAAGGGTTCCGGCGCCGTCACGGCGTTCTCGCAGGCCGACGGCTTTCTGGCGATCGATGCGCTGGCCTCGGCGCTCGATGCCGACACGCAGGTGCAGGTGACGCTGATCGGCGAGGCGGTCCGGCCGCCGGATCTCGTCATCACCGGCAGCCATTGCGTCGCGCTCGATGCGGTGCTCGGTCGGCTGGCCGATCAGGGACTGGCGGCGCGCACCATCGCGGTCGGCAGCCAGGGCGGTGTCAGCGCGGTGCGGCGTGGCGAGTGCGATCTGGCGCCGGTGCATCTGGTCGATCCCAAGACCGGCATCTACAACGAGTATCTGCTGACGCCGGGCATTACGCTGGTGCATGGCTGGCGACGCATGCAGGGCTTGGTCTATCGGGGCGGCGATCCGCGTTTTGAGGGTCTCTCGGCCGAGGCCGCGCTGAGCGCCGCGCTGGCCGATCCCGAAACGTTGATGGTCAACCGCAATGCCGGCGCCGGCACGCGCGTGCTGATCGACCAGTTGCTGGCCGGCGCCAAGCCGCCCGGCTATGCCAACCAGCCGAAGTCGCACAATGCGGTCGCGGCGGCGGTCGCGCAGGGCCGGGCCGACTGGGGCATCGCGATTTCGTCGGTGGCAAAATTGTATGGGCTCGGCTTTCTGCCGATCGCGCCGGAACACTATGATTTCCTGCTGGCGGAAAGCCGTCGCGCGCGGCCGGCCGTGCAGGCCTTTCTCGACGCGCTTACAAATCCGAAAGTGCGGGAACGCATCCGGGCCCTCGGCATGGAACCGGCTGACGTGTAAGGTCGCAGGCGCGATCGGGAGTCTGACGATGCTCCGCTGGTGCGTCACGCTGGTCTTGGTGTTATCCGCGCTTGCGCCGGCTCATGCACAACTGCGCGGCCATGGCGGACCGGTGCGGGCGCTCGCAGTCTCAGCCGACGGCCAAAGCGTGCTGTCCGGCAGTTTTGATTCCTCGGCGATCCGTTGGTCACTGACCCGCAACGCCGCCGAACAGGTGCTGCGATTCCACGACAGCGCCGTCAACGCTGTTGCGCTTCTGCCCGATGGCCGCAGCGTCACGGCCGGCGAGGACGGCCGCATCGCGATCTGGCGCCCCGGCGTCGCGCAGCCCGAGCAGGTGTTGCAAGGCCATACCGCACCCATCGTCGCGCTCGCACTCGCGGCGGATGGAAAATCGCTCGCTTCCGCGTCGTGGGACCGCAGCGTTCGGATCTGGCCGCTCGGTGATGGAATTGGTGGCGGCACCCCGCGTGTGCTCGAAGGCCACCAGGACAACGTCAACGGTGTCGCCTTCATGCCGGACGGACGTGTGGTTAGCGCCGGTTATGACGCGGCGGTGCGGATCTGGCCAGCCAGTGCTGACGGCGCACCGACCATCGTCATGCTGCCGACCGCGCTCAATAATGTGGCGGTAGCTTCAGACGGCGAGATCGTGACCGGCGGAGCCGACGGCAAAGTCTATTTCGTCGGACAGGACGGGAAAGTACTTGGCGCCATCGAGGCTGGCGACACCCCGGTCATCACCGTCGCCGTGTCGCGCGACGGCGCGCTGATTGCCGCCGCCGGCATCCGGGGCGCGGTCGCGGTGATCGATCGGAAGACCCGCGCGCTGGCCCGCACCCTGGTCGGTCCCGGCCTGCCGGTGTGGTCGGCGGCGTTTTTGCCGGATAACCGCACGCTGGTCACGGGCGGCGCCGACCGTTTGGTGCGGCGCTGGGATGCTGTCACCGGCGAACCGCTCGGCGCGGTGCCGATCGTCGGAAATGAGGATCCGCTGGCGCGCTTTGCCGGCGACCGCGGCGCGGAAGTGTTCCGCGCCTGCGTCGCCTGTCACACGCTGACGCCGGATGAAGGCAACCGCGCCGGGCCGACGCTGTCCGGCATCTTCGGCCGCAAGATCGCGACATTGCCCGGCTATGCGTTCTCGGAAGCGCTGACCAAGCTCGACATCGTGTGGACGCCGGACACGGTGGCGAAACTGTTCGAGGTCGGCCCCGCCGCCTATACGCCGGGCACCAAGATGCCCGAGCAGCGCATCGGATCGCCCGAAGATCGCGAGGCGCTGGTGCAGTTTCTGGCGAAGGCGACGCAATAGTTTGCGAGTTTAAGAGTCGTTCTCGCCATTCTGGGCGCGCTCGCGCAAATAGTCTTCGGTGGTGCGCAGCCGGGGCCGCAGCGGCGTCACCGCATGCGGATCGAACTCTTCCTCGGTCACCACCGTCACCCGGCAGGTGTCGCACATCTTGATCAGGTCAAGCCGTTTGGCCGAGCCCTTGAACATCCAGTGCTGGCCTTCGAGCTTCGCGGTCACGCGCTCGATGGTGCTCTTCACGCCGAACGGCTTGTCGCAGCGGATGCAGCAGAACGGCTCTTCCTGCTTGATGGTGCGCGGCAGCGCGGTGGCGGCGCGGAAATCGATCTGCGGCTTTAGCGTGATCACTTTCTCCGGGCAGGTGGCGGCGCACAGCCCGCATTGCACGCAGGCATCCTCGGAGAATTTCAGCATCGGCCGCTCGGCATCGTCGCTGAGCGCGCCGGTCGGGCAGGCGGAAACGCAGGACAGGCACAGCGTGCAGCCTTCGACCTGGACCTCGAGCGTACCGAACGGCGCACCGGCCGGCAGCGCCACGATATCGACCGGCGCTGGCGCCGCGCGATGCAGTTCGCGCAAGGACAGCCGCATCACTTCGCGCTTGGCGCCGACTGCCGCAAAGCTCGCGGGACGCGGCGCAGGCGCCATCGCGGGCAGCGCCCGCAACGTATCGCCGAGCCCGAACGGGTCATCCGTTTCGATGGTCGCGACCCGCCCGGCGCCGAAGCCGAGGCCCTGCAGGATGGGCTCCGCCAGCGCGATGGTCTTGGTCAGGCCGGCGGTGTCGTGGCGCGCTTTGCCGCGCAGCAGAAACCGCACCGCGCTTGCCCCATAGGCGAACGCCGCTGCGATAGCCTCCAGCCCGACTTGCGTGATTTCGTTGACGGCGAGCGGCAGTACGTTGGCCGGCAATCCGTCACCGTGGCGGGCCAGCGCCTCGATCAACGGCGCGCCATGCGGCTCGTCGTGAATCAGCAGCACCGGATCGCGGCCGCCGGCTTCGCGGTACACGCTGAACAGTGTGCGCAGCTTGCGCAACAGCGCGTCGGCGGTCGGCAGTGCATAGGCGGCGGCGCCGGTCGGGCAGGCGGCGGCGCATTGGCCGCAGCCGGCGCACACATAGGCGTCGATGCTGACGTGGTTGCCAGCCGGCGTGATCGCGCCGGTCGGACACAGATCGAGGCAGCGGGTGCAGCCGACGATCTTGGAGCGCGAATGCGCGCACAGATCCTCGGTGAACGTGATGTAACGCGGCCGGTCGAACGAGCCGACGAGATCGCGTGCCTTGAGCACGGCATTGAGCACGCCGGCTGGATCGTTCGGATCGGCCCGCAGATACCCATCGCGCAGATCCGCGGCCGGGAACAGCGGCATGCCGCCGGAAATGTCCAAGATTAAATCGCAGCGCGACGTCGCGCCGTTGCGCGACGGGCCGAATTTCAGCGTGTTCCGCGACGACGGTGCCGGCGCCGCATAGTCGTCGACTTCAAGTTCGAAGGCGCCGAGGTGGCCTTTGGCCGAGCGGATTGTGCCCTTGACTACTGGGAATTCGGTAACGCGCGGCGGTGCGAGTTCGCCCGGCCGCGTCAGCAACACCGTAACGTCAAGATGGTCCTTGAGCAGAACTGCGGCTTCGAGCGCCTTTTCGTCGCGGCCGTAAATCAGCGTGATGCCTTCGCTGTTCAGGTTGACGTAAGGCAGTGGCGATGTCGGCTCGGTCGCCAGCGCCAGCAGCGCGGCCATTTTCGGTCCGGCTTTCGCGGCGTCCGTCGACCAGCCGGCGGTTTCGCGGATGTTGACGAAGACAGGGTCGGCAGCCTTTTCCTCACCGGCGATGTCGCGGAACAGCGGCGTCTCCTGGGTGCAGGCAATCATTACCTCACCGCCAGCGCGGATCGCGGCGCGCACGCGCTCGGTCTCAGCCCGGCAGAGCTGCCGGCCGGTCTCCAGCTTAGCGTCACGGCAGCCCCCGGCCAGCCGCGCCGAGTCGAGCGGCATCGTGTCCTCGCATGAACACACCAGCACGGTCCGCTTGTCTGCCATCGATCCTCCGGAAACGGCAGCACTGGCCACCGGGCGCCACAATCTATAATCCTTTTAAACAACACGTAAGCGTGCCGGAGAGCAAATGCCAATCGAGACCAGATCCCGCCTCGACAAGCCGGCGCTCGATCTGCCGCCGCCGTACCGTTTGATCACGCTGCGCGAGGTCGGCGATGCCTTCGCACATGCGAAGAGTATCGCGGCCGAGGCCGGCGCGGGTACGCTGGTTTATGTCGGACGGTTCGATCTTGCGGAATTCGCCGTGGTGCTGGAACCGGACGAGCCGCTAAAGGAGGCGCGCCGCGCCTTCTATGCCGGCATGCAGGCGCTGGCCGAAGCGCTGACATTTTATGCGCCACCGGAGAAACTCGTGTCGTTCGATTGGCCGGACGGCATCCGGATCGACGGCGGCCTGATCGGCGGCGGCCGACTGGCCTGGCCGGCGGACACAAAGGAAGACGAACCGCCGGCTTGGCTGGTGTTCGGTGCGATGATACGCACCGTCGCGATGGGGGCCGGCGAGCCTGGCCTGCGGCCGCTCGAGTCCGCGCTGGAAGACGAAGGCTTCGACGATGTCAGCTCAAACCGGCTGGTCGAAAGCTTCGCCCGGCATCTGATGTTCGTGATGGATGCCTGGCAGGAAGAGGGATTCAACACAGTCGCCAAGGGCTATTTGCAACGCCTGACATCGGAGTCGGGCGTGAGCCGGCAAATCGATCCGCAAGGCGACCTTATGGTGCGGCGGGTCGGCAAGGCCGACACGGAACGCCGCGCGCTGGTGCCGGCCCTGGAGGCGCCATCGTGGATCGATCCGCAGACCGGAGGCCCGCGGTGACGGTACCGGGAAAACTGCTGCGCGCCATTCGGCTCGATCCGTCCGACACGTTCGTGTTCGAGCGCGTCGCCGAGCCCGGCGAATGGGCGGTGCCGGGCACCTTCGTATTCATGGGCACGGACCCAAAAACGCTGCAGGGCAAAGCGCGCGTCGCATTCCGGTCCGGCTTTCTCGGGCTCGACTCGCTTGGCTGGTCGACCCTCGTTCAGATCGTCGCGGCCAGCGAGGCCGATCGGGCGGCGGCGGTCGAACTGCTGGCGCAGAAGCTGATCAGCGATTTCGGCGCGCCCGAGCTTGCTGTCGCGCGTGCCGCCGCCGAGGAAGAGATCACGTTCGCGCAGTCATTATGCGATCAGGCGGAATCGACCATTATCGCGATGCACCGCACCGAGGATGACGGCGCGATCCGCGAGACCTTCCGCACCCTGCGGCCGCAGGAAGGCCAGCGTCCGGCCCGCGCCTTCAGCTTTCTCGAAGTCGAAGGCGAGGGCGACGATGAGGCGCCGGCCGACGAGGTCGATCTGGTCGGGCTCGCCAAGCGTAACGTAAGTAAGGTGCCATGAAAGATTTCTGGCTGTCCTGCGGTCATCATCTGGTCGATCGCGACGAAGGCGGCGGATTGGTCGCCAGCGACGAATTCCTCAAACTGTATCTGGCGCGGCCCGAACTCGCGCCGCCGCCCGAAGCATGCGTGGTCGAGCGCACGCTGCATGGTGCGCTGATCGCAGAGCCGCGCCGGCCGGTCTCGGCCGACGACATCGCGGCCATCGCCGACCCGGATGCGCGCGAGAACTGGCAGACCATGCTGGCGTTCCGCGATCACCTGCTGCGCTACCCGACGCTTGAAGCGGCGTATCTGGCGCTGATGCGCAGCCGGGTCGGCGGCACGCCGCACCTGTTCGTCAATCAACTGGTGCATCTCATTCTGCGCAACGTGCTGCATGATTGCGACGACCCGTTCGTGTTGCGCGCCGCCGAACTGTTCTATCGGCCGCAACTCGTCACCCTGCATGAAGGCTCGCTGCTGGCCGCCGACGAAGAGACCATCGGCGGGCGTGACGGTCGGCAGGTGTCGCCGCTGGTGTCGATGATGGGCCTGCCCGCAATGGGCGAGATCGATGTCCTGAACGACGACAACGCGCTGTCATATTGGGAGCGTAGCGATGCGTTCGACTTCGCGCTGGATTTAAGCGGCGGGCGGCGCGGTGCCGCTGCGCTGGGGCAGGCGATCGCTTTGTTCGTGCGCCATCTTGTCGGCGTCGACGTGACGGTCGAACCGGTCGTCGAGGCGCGTGACGTCCGGCTCGCCTGGTATGTCGGGCTTGACGCCGAGGGCACCAAGATCGGCGATAAGTGGTGGAACGGCGAAGAACTCGACGAGGCGTTGGGCCGCCGTGTGGTGGCGCTGTTCCAGCTCCATTTTGTGGAGCCCGGCGTGGTACTCGACGATGTGGCGGGCGAGCCGGTATATTTGATCCTGGCCATGAATGAGGATCGGGTGCTGCGGATGAAGCCGCAGAATCTCGTGGTGGGCCTGCCGGTGAAGCATCTGGAGGCGGTGACGTGACCGATGTCGACCCGCTCGATCGCATGACGGTCGGCGTGATCGTCGAACGCAGCAAGAGCGACAGTCCGTGGATCGATCATCTATGGCGGCCGGTCGCGGTGCTGGGCGGCGTGCCCGAGACCGCGCCCTGGACGCTGCTGTCCGACGACGGGGCCCGCGCCACGTTCTATGCCGGCGCCGCTGAGATCGAACTGCACCGTTCGGACACCACCAATTACCGTGACAATCTGGCTACCGAATCGCCGTTACTGTGGGTCGTGCTGCGGCCCACGGAAGCAGACCCGCCCTATGCGCTGTTCCTTGTCACGGCCGATCCGGCGGAGGGCGAGGCCATGACCGAGGCCGGCAACGATCTGGTCGAGACGGTGCCGATGCCGGAGCCGGTCCGCGAGGTCGTTGCGGGTTTCGTTGCCACGCACCATGTCGAACGGGTATTCTTCAAGCGGCAGCGCGACGCAGCCGGCCCGGAACGTGGACGACGCGGATCGGGGCAGCAAAACGACGTCAAAGGGCCTGACGAACCGAAGGCGGGGTCATGAACGACCCGGAAAATTTCCTGGCGCGCTGGTCGCGCCGCAAACGCGAGATCGCGGCGGGTGAGCCGGAAGCCGCCGCGCCGGAAACGCGTGCGCCTGCGACCTCGGCTCCGGTGCCGGCCGATTTCGAAGCCGAAATAGCCGCGCTCGCTTCGCCGGAAAAGACATTGCCGGACGAGACATCTTCGGCTCCCGCTCCGGTATTCGATCCGGCCAGTCTGCCGTCGCTCGACTCGATTGGCGCCGACACCGACATTCGCGGCTTTCTGGCGCCGGGCGTGCCGACGGAGTTGGCGCATGCGGCGCTTCGCCGCGTATGGACCGCCGATCCGGGTATTCGCGACTTCAAAGGCTTGGCCGACTACGATTGGGACTTCACCGCGCCCGGCAGCATGTTGGGCTTTGGTGACTTGGCTCCCGGCACCGACGTGAAGCAAATGCTGGCGGATGTGTTGGGCGAACTGGTGCCGGACACTGCTGTGCCGACGTCGGCCATGTCGCCAGAAGTGCCAGCGGCCACTCCCTTGGAACCTCAAGTATCAATGGTATCCGAGCCAAACAACGATTCGACGCCTGAGCAGACCATTGGCGATATGTCGGCGGAGTCGGCGCGTGTCGAGGCGAAGCAATCGCAAGATGATTTGTTGCATCGCGATGTAAATGCCGCGATGCATAGTAATATTTTAGTGAACGATGAAGAGCTGTCCATTGCCCGGCGCCAGCACGGCGGTGCATTACCTCAATAGTAGACCAAAGCCATAGCTTGAAACTATTGCCAATCCGTCGATCACGCCGTAGCTTAAACTGAAATCCTTCGTAGCAGGGCGCGATGCGGAACTCCGGCCTCAACGAAGCCATTAGTGCTGCCGGCGGCATCAGCGGGCTTGCTCGACAATTGGGCATTTCTCAGCCATCGGTATCTAACTGGACCTGGGTTCCCGCCGACCGTGTTGTCCCTGTCGTGGCGTTGACCGGTGTGCGGCGGGCCGTGTTGCGACCTGACCTGTATGGCGAAGGGACGGATGCCGCCGTGGAACCGTCTGCCGAAATCGACGAGATCGAAGCCGCGCGCGCGCAGCAATACGCGTTGTTGGCTGCGTTGCTGGTCCGGGCGCCGGATGCCGCGATGCTGGAAAAATTGTCGGGCCTGCGTGGCGATGCAAGTCCTCTCGGTATTGCGTATGCGGCGCTCGGCGAAGCGGCCAGCCGCACCGATGTCACCAAGGTCGAGCGCGAGTATTTCAACCTGTTCATCGGGCTCGGACGCGGTGAGATTCTGCCTTACGCCTCGTACTATCTGACAGGGTTTCTGCACGAGCGGCCGTTGGCGCGGTTGCGCGAGGACCTGAACCGGCTCGGCATTGAGCGCAGCGAAGGCAATTACGAACCTGAGGATCACGCCGCGATCCTGTGCGAGATCATGGCCTCGCTGGCTGGCGGTCGTTTCCCGGCGGCGCCCGGCGCCGACCGCGAAATATTCGAGAAACACATGGCGCCGTGGATCGGGCGTTTCTTCGCCGACGTGACGCGGGCCGAAAGCGCGGAGTTTTACCGCTGCGTCGGCGCGCTTGGGCAAGCCTTTATCGAGATCGAGACTGAAGCATTTGCACTGCCGTCGTGACGAAAGCGCCGTATCGCGGCGCGCGTCAACGATAGGAATAACAAGAACGAAACTACCACGGAGGAACGGCGATGAAGCAGCCAGACAAATCCAAAGTCGGTCGTCGCGACTTCCTGCGAGCGCTAGGCGCCGGCGCCGGTGTGGCGGCGACGGCCGTCGTGCCGCTCGCCACCGAAGCGGCCGCCGTCGAATCCGATACCGACAAGAAGAAGGCGCGTTATCAGGAAACTGAGCACGTGAAGACCTTCTACCGGGTCAACCGTTATCCAGGCTGAGGGAGAGACGCCGTGCTGATCAAGAGAGCAGACCGTCAGGCGCGTCGTGGCAATCTCACCGCCGCGCTCGGCCATTCGTCCGGCGGCCTCGACCGCCGCGCCTTCCTGCGCCGTTCCGGCCTCGCGGCCGGCGGTCTCGCGGCGCTCGGTGCGCTGCCGCTCGGCAGCGTCCGCAAGGCGCAAGCCGCCGGTCCGACGGCCGGCGCGCCGATCACCATCCGCAAGAATATCTGCACGCATTGCTCGGTCGGCTGCACCGTGATGGCCGAAGTGCAAAACGGCGTGTGGATCGGTCAGGAGCCCGGCTGGGATTCGCCGATCAACCGCGGCTCGCATTGCGCCAAGGGCGCCGCGACGCGCGAACTGGTGCATGGCGATCGGCGCCTGCGCTACCCGATGAAGCTGGTGAACGGGCAGTGGACCCGGCTCTCCTGGGACACCGCGCTCAACGAAATCGGCGACAAGCTGATGGAGATCCGCGAAAAGTCCGGTCCGGACTCGGTGTATTGGCTGGGCTCCGCCAAATTCACCAATGAGGGCGCCTACCTGAACCGCAAATTCGCGGCGTTCTGGGGCACCAACAACTCCGACCATCAGGCGCGAATCTGCCATTCGACGACCGTCGCGGGCGTGGCCAATACCTGGGGCTACGGCGCGATGACCAATTCGTACAGCGACATCCGCAACGCCAAAACCATGATCATCATGGGCGGCAATCCGGCCGAGGCGCATCCGGTGTCGCTGCAGCATCTGCTCGAAGGCAAGGAGATGCAGCGCGCCAACATGATCGTGATCGATCCGCGCATGACGCGGACCGCCGCGCACGCGACCGAATATGTCCGGCTTCGTTCCGGCACCGACATTCCGGTGGTCTATGGCATGCTCTGGCACATCTTCAAGAACGGTTGGGAAGACAAGGAATTCATCGAGCAGCGCGTCTACGGCATGGACGATATCCGCAAGGAAGTCGAAAAGTGGACGCCTGAAGAAGTGGAGCGCGTGTCCGGCGTACCGGGCGCGCAGCTCGAGCGCGTCGCCAAGATGTTCGCGACCGAAAAGCCCGCGACGCTGATCTGGTGCATGGGCGCGACCCAGCACACCGTCGGTACCGCCAACGTGCGTGCGCTGTGTATCGCCCTGCTGGCGACCGGCAATGTCGGCAAGTCCGGCGCCGGCGCCAACATCTTCCGCGGCCACACCAACGTGCAGGGCGCGACCGATCTCGGCCTCGATGTAGTGACGCTGCCGCTGTATTACGGCTTGGCCGAAGGCGCCTGGCGGCACTGGGGCCGGGTCTGGGAAGTCGAGTATGATTGGATGCAGTCCCGGTTCGCGTCCAAGCAGATCATGGAGACGCCTGGCATTCCGTCGACCCGCTGGTTCGACGCCGTGACGCTGCCAAAGGATCAGGTCACGCAGAGCGACAATCTGAAGGCCATGTTCATCATGGGCCATGGCGGCAATACCGTAACCCGGATGCCGAAGGCGGCCGAAGGCATGGAGAAGCTCGACCTGCTGGTCGTGGCCGATCCGCATCCGACCACCTGGGCGCATCTGTCGGAGCGCAAGAACGGTACTTACTTGCTGCCGATCGCCACCAGCTACGAGACCGCCGGCTCGCGCACCGCGTCGAACCGCGCGATCCAATGGGGCGAGCAGATCGTCAAGCCGATCTTCGAATCCAAGGACGACAACGAGGTCATGTATCTCCTGGCCAAAAAGCTGGGATTTGCCGACCGCATGTTCAAGAACATCAAGGTCGAGAACAACCTTCCGGTGGTCGAAGACATCCTGCGCGAGATCAATCGCGGCGGCTGGTCCACGGGCTATTGCGGCCAGTCGCCCGAGCGTCTGAAGACGCACATGGCGAACCAGAAGGACTTCGACATGCTGACGCAGAAGGCCACGACCGGCCCTGCGAAAGGTGACTATTACGGCCTGCCGTGGCCGTGCTGGGGCACGCCGGAGTTCAAGCATCCGGGCACGCCGCTGCTCTACAATACCAACCTCTCGGTCATGGAAGGCGGCGGCACGTTCCGGCCCCGCTTCGGCGTCGAGCGCGAGGAAACGCTGGCGGACGGCAGCAAGCGCAAGGTGAGCCTGCTTGGCAACGGCTACTACTCCAAGGACTCCGAGATCAAGGACGGCTATCCCGAGTTCACGCTCGGCATTCTGAAAAAGCTCGGCTGGGATAAGGATCTGACCGAGGCCGAACTGGCGACCATCCAGAAGGTCAACCCGACCACCCCGGACGCGGTGTCCTGGGCGCTCGATCTGTCGGGCGGCATCCAGCGGGTCGCGATCACGCATGGCTGCGTGCCCTATGGTAATGGCAGGGCGCGCGCCAATGCGTTCGGTCTGCCGGACGCGATCCCGGTACACCGCGAGCCGATCTACACGCCGCGGCCGGATCTCGTGGCGAAATATCCGACGCTGCCGGACGCCCGCCAGTTCCGCGTGCCGAATATCGGCTTCACGGTGCAGAAGGCGGCGGTCGACAAGGGCGTTGCCAAGCAGTTCCCGCTGATCCTGTCGTCCGGCCGGTTGGTCGAATACGAAGGCGGCGGCGAGGAGACGCGTTCCAACAAGTGGCTCGCTGAACTTCAGCAGGACATGTTCATCAAGATCAATCCGTCGGACGCGGCCGAGCGCGGCATCAAGGATGGCGGCTGGGTCTGGGTCACCGGTGCCGAGCATAATTCCAAGGCCCGCATGAAGGCGCTCGTCACCGAACGCGTCGGCAAGGGCGTCACCTGGGCTCCGTTCCACTTTGGTGGCTGGTTCCAGGGCGAGGACCAGCGCGCCAAGTATCCGAAGGGCGCCGACCCGGTGGTGCTCGGCGAAAGCGTCAACGTGCTGACCACCTACGGTTTCGACCCGGTGACCGGCATGCAAGAACCAAAAGCCACGCTCTGTCAGGTCAGAGCGGCGTAAGGGAGATCGGCCATGGCACGGATGAAATTCCTCTGCGACGCCGATCGTTGCATCGAATGCAACGCTTGCGTCACCGCCTGCAAGAACGAGAACGAAGTGCCGTGGGGCATCAACCGCCGGCGCGTCGTCACGCTCAATGATGGCAAGCCGGGCGAGCGCTCGATCTCGATGGCCTGCATGCATTGCACCGACGCGCCCTGCGCGGCGGTGTGCCCGACCAACGTGTTCTACACCACCGCCGACGGCGTGGTGCTGCACTCGAAGGATCTGTGCATCGGCTGCGGCTATTGCTTCTACGCCTGCCCGTTCGGCGCGCCGCAATATCCGCGCGTCGGCAATTTCGGCTCGCGCGGCAAGATGGACAAATGCACCTTCTGCGCCGGCGGCCCGGAAGCCGACGGCAGCAAGGAAGAGTACGAGAAATACGGCGCCAACCGGCTGGCCGAAGGCAAGCTGCCGCTCTGTGCTGAGATGTGCTCGACCAAGTCGTTGCTTGCGGGCGACGGCGATATCATCGCGCAGATCTACAAGGAGCGCGTCACGCGGCGCGGCTACGGGTCTGGGGCCTGGGGCTGGAAGACCGCGTATCGCGAAGGCATCTCGACGTAACAAAAACGACACGCTGACGGGGGGCCATGGGTGTTGACTACGACATCAATGGGTCGGGCGGGAATAACGGGAGAGCAGTATGGGCCTTCTTCTTGCGCGCATCCGCGCTGCGGTCGTCGCCGTTGGGATATTGATGATCGCGGGCTTTGCGGCCCCGGCCTTCGCCCAGCAGCCGAATGCGGTCAATCCGAACGCCAGCGTTCCAAGTGAGGCTCAGCTATTCCAGAAGCTCAACAAGCTGGAAGGCCGTTGCTCGATCCCGGACGCCAAGGCCTGCACGCTGGAGCAACCGGCGGGCCGCGACTGGCGCAGCTTCCATCAGGTAACGCTGCCCTGGATCGGCGCCATCGCCATTCTGGGCATGCTGCTGGTGCTGGTGCTGTTCTATCTGCTCCGCGGTATGGTCAAGCTGGAGAGCGGCCGTTCCGGACGCACCGTCGTGCGCTTCAATGCATTCGAGCGCTTCGTGCATTGGATGACGGCGGTATGCTTCCTCATCCTGGCGATCTCGGGGCTCAACATCACCTTCGGAAGGTCGGTGCTGCTGCCGTTGCTCGGGCCGGACACATTCACGGCCTGGTCGCAATGGGCGAAGTACGCCCATAACTATCTCAGCTTTCCGTTCACCATCGGCGTGGTGCTGATCTGCTTGATGTGGATCGCCGGCAACATCCCGAACCGCGTCGATGTCGAATGGCTCAAGCGAGGTGGCGGCATGGTCGGCCACGACCATCCGCCGGCCTATCGCTTCAATGCCGGCCAGAAGATGATCTACTGGATCGTCGTGCTGGGCGGCGGCGCCGCGGCGATCACCGGCTATCTGCTGATGTTCCCGTTCTACACCACCGACGTCACCGGAATGCAGCTTGCGCAGGTGGTGCACGGCACCGTCGGCGTGCTGTTCTTCGCCGCCATGCTGGCCCACATCTATATCGGCACCGTGGGCATGGAAGGCGCCTTCGAGGCAATGGGGAGCGGCGAGGTCGACGTGAACTGGGCCAGGGAACACCATCGGCTGTGGCTGGAGGAGGAACTGGCCCGCACCGGCCCGAACGAGAGCCAGACCCAGCCGCGCGCCACGCCGGCCGAATAGAAGCCATTTTCTTTAGTTGAAGCCTGAGCGCCCGGCGGTTTTGGCCGGGCGTTTCGCTATGTGGCCTGTTGCAACCGACGGGGTGACGACGCGCGCGTGAACGCCTATCTTGCCGGCCATGCGAATGATCGGATTGGCGGGCTGGAGCGGCGCGGGCAAGACCACATTGCTGGTCAAGGTGATTCCGGTCCTGGTCGGACGGGGGCTGCGGGTCTCGACGCTCAAGCATGCCCACCATGCGTTCGACGTCGACCAGCCCGGCAAGGACTCCTATGAGCACCGCCTGGCCGGCGCCAGCGAAGTGCTGATCGGCTCGGCCGGACGCTGGGCGCTGATGCACGAACTGCGCGACGAGCCCGAACCGGCCCTGCCGGAATTACTGACACGGCTGTCGCCGGTCGATCTGGTGATCGTCGAGGGTTATAAGCGCGATCGCCATCCGAAGCTCGAAGTGCACCGCGCCGCCGTGGGCAAGCCGCTGCTGCACCCGGACGATCCGGCCATCGTCGCGGTCGCGGCCGATGGCGCGCTGCCGCAAGCTCGCGTTCCGGTGGTGAGCCTCGACGATATCGACGCGGTGGTCGACATCCTGCTGGCGCATGCCGTGCCGCTCGAGCAAGCCTTCGCGACGCCTACCATCGCGACGCGAGTGTCCTGATGGCGCAGCTTACCGACGACTGCTTTGCGTTTTCCGGCCCGCTGCTGCCGATTGCCGAGGCCGAGCGGCTGATTGCCGAACGCGTGACGCCGGTGGCCGAAGGCGAAGGCGTAGCGCTGCGCGACGCCGCGCAGCGCGTGCTGGCGGCCGATATCGTCGCGCCGCTTAGTCTGCCGCCGTTCGACAATTCGGCGGTCGACGGCTACGCGGTGCGCCACGCCGATCTGGCTGCCGGAAGCGATACGCGGCTCGCGGTGGTCGATCGTCTGACCGCCGGCCGCGCGGCGGCGCGCGCGGTCGCGCAGGGCGAAGCGATTCGCATCTTTACCGGCGCGCCGATGCCGCAAGGCGCCAACACCGTATTCATGCAGGAAGACGTCCAGGTCAATGGCGATGCCGTGATCGTGCCGCCGGGCCTTAAGCTCGGTGCCAACCGGCGTCTCACCGGTGAGGATGTCCGCGCGGGCAGTGTCGTGCTGCCGGCCGGCCGGCATCTCGGCGTGTCGGACGTTGCTCTCGCGGCGGCGGTTGGGCTGACGCATGTGAATGTGCGGCGCCGGGTCCGGGTCGCGCTGTTTTCCACCGGGGACGAAATCGTTGAGCCCGGCACCGCGCGTCCGCCGGCCGCGCTGTATGATGCCAACCGCTATCTGCTGGCCGGCATGGCGCGCCGGCTCGGAGCGGAGGTGACCGATCTCGGCATCCTGCCCGACGACGCCAATGTGTTGGCCGGCGCGATCCAGGCCGCCGCCGCGGCCCACGATCTGGTGCTGACCTCGGGCGGCGTGTCGACCGGCGAGGCCGATCATGTGCGCAACGCGGTGGAGCGCGTCGGCAGCCTGGTGTTCTGGCGCGTCGCCATCAAGCCGGGCCGGCCGGTCGCGATGGGCGTGGTGCGGGCGGCGGCGTCGGACGAGACGGCGGCGTTCGTCGGATTGCCCGGTAATCCGGTCGCGGCCTTCGTGACCTTTGCGCGCGTGGTTCGGCCGCTGCTGATGCGGCTGGCCGGCGCGGTGCCAGCAGCTTTAATCGCACTGCCGGTGCGGGCGTCGTTTGCCTATCGCAAGAAGCCGGGCCGGCGCGAATATGTCCGAGTCACGTTGCGCCGGCTGGCCGATGGAAGCATTGAAGCGAGCAAATTTCCGCAAGACGGCGCCGGCGTTTTGACCTCGCTGACCGAAACCGACGGCCTTGTCGAACTGCCCGAGAACATCACTGACATCGCGCCCGGCGCGGTGGTCGGGTTCTTGTCCTATGCGTCGCTGATCGGCTGAAGATTACGCTGCCGGGCGAGCCACACCGCACGGCCGGCCAGCAGCGCCAGCGCGATGGCGAACGGAATGATGAAGTAGATCAGACGGTACAGCAGCAGCCCGGCCAGCAGTTCTGCCTTGTCGAACTGGTCGAGCGCGACCAGCATCGCGGCATCGAACACGCCGATCGATCCCGGCGCATGGCTGATGAAGCCGAGCAGCAAGGCGCCGACGAAAATCACCGCGAAACTGGCAAATGGAATCTCCGGCTGCACCGGCAGCAGCAGATACATCGCCAGCGCGCAGCACAACAGATCCAGAAAACCGATACCGATCTGCAGCAGCGTCGAAGGCCCGTCGGGCAGGGTGATGCTCCAATTGACGCGGCCGATGGTGCGCGGTCGTTGCCAGACCCAGGCAACATAGACCAGCAGTCCGGCCAGCGTTCCGAGCGCCATGGTGCGGTTGAACTGCGGCGACAGATGATCGAGAGTCGCGGCAATCGTCGGATCGTACGCGATGGCGAGGCCGAGCACCGCCACATTGCCGAGCCAGAACGTCAGCCCGGTAACGAAGCATATTTTGGCGACATCGACGATCTGCAGCCCGCGCGCCGAATAGACGTGATAGCGCACCGCCGCGCAGGTGACGGCGGTGGCGCCGAGATTGTGCCCGATCGAATACGCCGAGAAGCCGGCCAGCGCCGCGATACGGCACGTCGTTCCGCCCGACGGTGCGCAGTGCGAACAGATCATAAAACGTCAGTGTGATATAGCCGCCGACCACGCACAGCAGGGCGAGCCATATCTCGCGCGCCGGCATGTTGCGCAGCGCGGCCATGACGGCGTTGAAATCGATGTCGCGCAGGATGCGGATCAGCACCGTCGCCGACACCGCGACGATCGCGATGCTGATGACGATACCGAGGACACTCCAGACCGATGTGGGCCGGATGGCGCTTAACAGCCGTTGTGGCCAACCCGGCACTCGGTTCTCCTTCGAATCGCGCATTTCGGCCGGGTATTCCATGGCGATGCGACAGCGCGACGACAGCGATTAGGGCTAGCGCCTCGGTTGCGTCATCGATCTGAGACATGAATCGCCTAATCGCATGGCTGTGATGAAGGGATCGGCCATCATCGGGACACTGGATGCGGATCCTGATCGCGACCGACGCTTGGCACCCGCAGATCAATGGCGTGGTCCGCACCCTGACGGAACTGGCTCAGGCCGCCGAGCGTTTCGGCGTCTGCGTGCACTTCCTGACGCCGGAAGGCATTCCGAGCATCGGCCTGCCATCCTATCCGGACATCCGCCTGGCCTTGGCCAGCCCATCCTTGATCGCCCGCCGAATCGAGGCGATCCGGCCCGATGCCATCCATATTGCGACCGAAGGTTCGATCGGCCTGCTGACGCGGCGCTACTGCCGGCGCCATGGGCGGCCGTTCACCACCAGCTTCCATACCCGCTTCGCCGACTACATCGCGGCCCGCTGGCCGGTGCCGCGAGACTGGGCCTGGGCGTTTCTGCGGCGCTTCCACAACGCCGGCAATGGCGTGATGGCGGCGACGCCGTCGCTCGCCGATGAGTTGAGCGGTCGCGGTTTTTGCAATGTGATGCTGTGGCCGCGCGGCGTCGACACCGGCCTGTTTTATCCAAGACCCAGCGGGCTTGGTCTGCCCGGACCTGTTTTTCTCACCGTCGGCCGGCTGTCGGTCGAGAAGAATTTGGACGCCTTCCTGGCGCTCGATCTGCCGGGCAGCAAGGTCGTGGTCGGCGATGGGCCGACCCGCGAAGATCTGGCCCGGCGGTTTCCCGACGTCACGTTTCTTGGCGCGCGGCAGGGCGAAGATCTCGCGGCGATCTATGCGGCGGCCGACGTGTTCGTGTTTCCGAGCCGGACCGACACGTTCGGCTTGGTGCTACTCGAAGCTCTGGCGAGCGGCGTGCCGATTGCCGGCGTGCCGGCCGCGGCGACGCGCGACGTGATCGGCGATGCGCCGGTTGGTATTCTGGATGAGGATTTGCGTGCCGCCTGTCTCCAGGCGTTGACGCTGTCACGCGAGGCGTGTCTGGCGCATGCCCGGACCATGAGCTGGGAGCACAGCGCGCGCGGCTTCGTGGCCAATATTCTGCGAGCAATCAGGGGCTGCGGGCGAAGGTACCGTTGGAGCCGACACGGCTCACGGGCGGTGCTGCGAACCCTGTTAGGCAGGGCGCCATGCTGCGCCGTTCGTAAGGGCGGGCGTTACAGCCGCACACCCTGGGTGGCGAACGCCTTGTCGGCCGGGACCTGAATGCTGCTCAGCACATAGGCGGTTCCGACGGCGAGAACGAGCGCCGCGACGCAGGCGGCAACAAAGCTGTTCATGGCACTAAACCTTCCTTAGGAACGGACTATATATATCGCAATAAACTGCATTTGCCATATCGGTGCACACGGCTGCGCGGTCACGCCACAGCATCGGCGTCTATAAGCCCTGATGCTGCAGTGCGATGCGCTCGGCGGCCACGGCGTCCTCCGGCGTATTCACGTTGAAGAAAGGATCGACCGGCGTATCCGGCCATTCGGCGAGGCCGATGCCATGCCGCGCGGTCCATACCTCGATCTTGCGCAGGCCCTCGTCGACCACGGCGCGGCGCAGATTGTCGCGCAACGCCAGCGGCCAGATGCCGGCCACCGGATGACGCCAGTCGCCGGAGCGGGCGCAAGCCAGCGGGGTACCGCCTTGGCGCCGCGCGGCGTGCAAACGCTCGACCAGATCCTCCGGCAGGAACGGGCAATCGCCCGGCACGCTGGCCACCCATTCGATGCCGGGGGCTTCCTGCGCCGCATAGTCCAGCCCGGCCAGGATTCCGGCCAGAGGCCCGGCGAAATCCGGCACGCTGTCGGCGACCACCGGCAGGCCGGTGTCGGCAAAGCGCGCCGGATCGCCATTGGCGTTGATGACGAGACCGACGGTCTGCGGCGCGAGGCACGCCAGGACGCGGTCCAGAATGGTGACGCCGGCGATCTCCAGCATCGCCTTGTCGCCGCCGCCCATGCGCCGCGCGAGGCCGCCGGCGAGGATGAGGCCGAGAGTTGGGGGGTAGTTGATCATGATGCGGTTCGCTTGAAATCTGTTTGCACCAAACGCACATCAATCGTCATGCATCGCCGCCTTGCGCCGGTGCTTGCCGCTCTCGTCCTCGACCGATGCGAGATCCTGATCGAACACAATGCGATCCTCGCCGGCCAGCGCCACAAAGCGCTTGCCGCGCGCGCGGCCGATCAGCGTCAGATTAGCCTTGCGGGCGAGATCGACGCCCCACGCCGTAAAGCCGGAGCGTGAGATCAGGATTGGGATGCCCATGCGCACGGTCTTGATCACCATCTCGGAGGTCAGGCGTCCGGTGGTGTAAAAAATCTTGTCGCCCGCCGGCACGTTGTTCTCGAACATCCAGCCGGCGATCTTGTCGACCGCGTTGTGGCGGCCGACATCCTCCATATAGACCAGCGGCTGGTCTTCATGCGCCAGCACGCAGCCATGGATCGCGCCGGCCTCGAGATAGAGCGAGGGCGTGGTGTTGATCTTGTGGGTCAGCGCATAGAGCCACGAGGTGCGCAGTTGGGTGTTGGGCAGTGCGACGCCTTCCAGCGCCTCCATCAGGTCGCCGAACACCGTGCCCTGCGCGCAGCCCGAGGTCTGCACTTTCTTCTTCAGCTTCTTTTCGTAATTGGTCTTGCGCTTGGTGCGCACCACCACGACCGCCAGTTCCTCGTCGTAGTCGATGCCGGTGACGGCGTCGTCGGGAAGCAGCATGTGTTGGTTTAGCAGGTAGCCGAGCGCCAGATATTCCGGATAGTCGCCGATGGTCATCGCGGTGACGATCTCCTGGCCGTTCAGGAAGATGGTCAGCGCGCGCTCGACCGTCACGGCGGTCTCGATCCGGGCCCCGGTGTGGTCGATGCCGGTGACGCGTTCGGTCAGCCGCTTGTCGAGCGGATCGGGGCGGATCAGGTAGCCGGCGAGAGGATCGATCATGCGGGCAATATATAGGCCTGGGTGTCGTCCGCCAGCGTGCGTGACACCGAGGCCGCGCGGAGTCTGCGAGAGGCGTGGTCACTGACGCGGAACTCCCTGGGGGGCCGGTCCATGTAGCCGATCGGATTCAACATGAGAATGTCCCGCAATGCGGTACACTAAGTACCGTATGGTGATTGGATTCTATATGCTGAAGCGATAAAAGAAGAGTAACGACGCACAAAAGCAATCAGGGAGGACTTGGAATGTTGCACAAGACGCTTATCGCGCTCGGCGCCGCGCTGGTCGCGCAGATGTTGCCCGCGCAGGCGCAAGCCCAGTCTCAAGAATGGCCGCAGCGGCCTGTGACCATGATCGTGTCGCAGTCGGCCGGCGCCAGCCCCGACGTCATGGCGCGCCTGCTCGCCGACCGTCTGACCAAATCGCTCGGCCAGAGCGTCATCGTCGAAAACAAGCCGGGCGGCGGCAACGTCATCGGAACCAATGCGGCGGCGCGCGCAACGCCGGACGGCTATACGCTGTTCTTCGCAACGTCAGCCGCGCTGGTCACCAATCCCTACATGATGAAAAACCTGCCGTATAATTCAGCCAAGGACTTCGCACCCATCGCGCTGGTGACGCGGAGCAACCAGCTCATCGTGGTGCATCCGGACGTTCCGGCGAAGACGCTGCCGGAATTGATTGCGCTGGAAAAGAAGTCGCCGGGCAAGTTTTCGCTTTCGGTCGACGGGCCGCGCAGTCTGGCCGGCGTCACCGGTCAGGCGCTGAACAAACATGCCGGCACGCAGTTCGTGCTGATCCCCTCGACCAATCCGAATGCCGGCGTGCAGGACGTGATGACCGGTCGCACCCAGGTGGGCGTGTTCTCGGTGTCGATCGTCGAGTCGCTGGTAAAAACCGGTTCGCTGCGCGCCGTCGCGGTCGCGTCGGACAGGCGCATCGAGTCGCTGCCGGACGTGCAGGCCGCCGCCGACACGCTGCCGGGCTTCGACTTCAACGGCTGGTTCATGCTGATGGCGCCGGCCGGAACGTCCGCCGATATCGTCAAGAAGCTGAACGCGGCGGTCGATGCCGCCACCAAGGATCCGCAGATGAAGGAACTGGCCGTGAAGCTGGGCTTCGATCTTGATCCGAAAGGCGTCGGCTCGCCGCAGGACGCGGCGTCGTTCCTGAAGGTGCAACTCGGGCTGTGGGAAAAGACCACGAAGGATCTCGGCATCGAGCCGAACTGAGCTGACTTCGATTTAAAAATCGCCGGCGAGCCTTGCGGGCCCGCCGGCTTTTTTGTGCCGCGTGCGCTACTGCCGCATCGGCAGCGGCCCGAACGCCGGCGGCGGAATGCGCCGCTTCGACGCGGCCTCATAGGCCGAGGCGATCTTCAACAGCACGTCCTCGCGGCCGGGTTCGGCGCGGAACACCAGCGAGAACGGCAGGCCGGGCTCGGCAAGCGTGGTCGGCGTGAACGACGGCGTTGCGTCATAGCGCTTGCGGTCGGCGCTAAGCGCGAACACCGGATCATACGCGATGGTGACGTAGCCGGCCGGGATCAGCATTTCAGTCAGGCCGGCGTTCGGGCCGTTGAATGATTCCGGCCGCAGGTTCTGCCAATAGGGCTGACCGGCATGGCCGATCTTGCCCGGCGGATACGGCGTATGCAGCCGCACCAGCGCGTCCAGTTTGTTTTCCAGGATCACCATCATGTCGACCCGGCGCAGCATCTCGCGCAGCATGATGCGCTCGTTGACGCCCTGGCGCTGATCGAGAGGATTGCGCATGTCGGTGACTTCTTCCCAGTTCTTGAAGCCGGAGCGCTGGTCGTCGCCCCAGAATTTCGAGCGCGCATTCAGGCTGGGGAAGTCAACTAAAGTTTCGCGGAAGCCCTTCGCCTTCCAGTCGGCGGCGCGGCGCGTCAGATATTGCGGAATGTGGAAGCGAAAGCCCATCGCCAGCTCCTGGTGCTGGATGGTAGCGATGTCGAGATTCGACGGCGGTGCGATCCGCCCTTCGGCCAGTTCGACGAAGTAGTCGATCGGCTGCATCTTGCCGGTGCCGAAGAATTTTCCTGGCATGAACTCGGTTGGCACGATGGCGGCGGCGAAGTCCTTGAACACCGGCGTGTCGTCGGCGCCAAGACGAAACAGCAACTCCGGCATGAATACCGGCACCAGTCGGGCCAGCGCGCGCCGGAAATCGGTCTTCATGGTCTCGAGGTCGGGATCATTCTGCCACAACGGATCGCTGGACTCGACCAGCGTCGCGCCGAGCTTGCCGCCGAGCACGGTCTTGATCTCACGCGCGGCCGCGACGGAGATCGGCTCCTCGGTCTTCGAGCCTTTCGGATACACCATCGACTCGCGGATGACACCGATCCGCATGCCTGGCAACGAATCCGGCGCGGTCGCGTGGCTGGCGTAGGGCGTGCTCAACACCGACGAACGGGGAACCGTGGTGAAAGGATCGCGCGGATCGTAATAGCCTTCGACCGGGTCTTTCAGCGCGTCCAGCACCTTGGCGCAGTCCAGAATAGTGCGGGCGTGAATGCCGCTGCGGTCGACATAGATGTCGGCGCCGATCGCGCCACCGTCAAAACCGAGCATCGCCTTGTGCGGCAGGATCAGCGCGACCGCATTGTGGTTGGACGGCCCGCGGCACGAGGCGCGGGTTTCTTCGCCCAGACTCGCCATTACTAAATTCGTGCTGACCGACAGTGCCGAGCCCGAACTCGAGCCGAGCGAGGCCGAGCGCGTGGTGTCGTAGGGATTCGACGGATTGCCGCCCCAGGTGCTGCGCTGATAGCCGAGCGTCGAGGGCAGCACCTTGTCGGGCGCATGCCGGCCGCCGGGATCGCCGGCACGGCCGTTGTATTCGGTGTTGACCGCCTTGGCGAAGATGATCGCGCCCTTGTTGCGCAACTGCTCGACCAGCACATGATCGCGCGCCGGAGCGTCGATGTCATAAGCCGCGTCGCCGCCGCCGGTCGAGCGCATGTCCTTGGTGTCGAATGGGTCCTTGAACGAGAACACCACGCCGTACATCGGCATCGCGTCAAGATCGGGGTTGCGCCCGAACATCGCGTCGAGTTCGGCGGCGCGTTCCAGCGCATCGGGCTGCTGGCGGAAGAATTCGCACACCGGCGGCGCGCCGGGCGGCAGTGGGCCTTTGGACGAATGCCTGTCGAATTCGCCCTTGCAGGTGACCGAGCGCTCGCCCCGGATGTTGAGCGTCGCCAGTGCGTTGACCTGGCCGGCGTCGGGCAGGCCGACGATCATGCCGAACTGCTGTTGTACGGTGGGGTCGGACGCGGTCGCTTCCATGCGGCCGTATTCGAGCGGCGGACCTTGATACTGGTCGAGGTCGGGCAGCAGCGTCGACGCCTTCACGGTGTCGGTCGGAAATTGTATTGGCGCGGTCGCGCGCACCGTACCGGGTGCCTTTGCGACCGGTGCGCCATCCGGTGTCACCAGCGCGCTGGCGACGCCGTTGAAGGCACGGCAGCGGTCGATGTAGTGCTGCACGACGGCGACGCAACTGGTCTCGCCCTTGCGGATCGCGGCGTGCAATTCGTCGATGGTGGCTTCTTCGAGCCGGAATGTGTGCTGTGCACGGCGCTGATCGGTCACGTCGCCTCCTTGTATGGTTGCCCACATCGCATGTGAGCGTGCCTGTGTGTCCAGGCTTGAACGCCTATTGTATCGCCCATGCACTCTGCCGACGTCAAACCAGAACGCGATCGCATCGGCAGCAAACAGCAAAAGGGCGCGCTTTTGGCGCGCCCTTCGGCCGAAGTTCGATATGGCGAAACCTAGAGCGTTTTCAAGCAAAGTGGAATCCACTTTGCGTGAAGAAAACGCGTCTTTCTAAATATTTAAGAGCGCGTCCGGACGCAAAACCGGCATCGACTTTTGCTGGACGCGCTCTAGATGAACGCTGCGTATGCGCCGAGCCCGATCTGCTGCGCCAGTCCCTGCGCCACCTTTTTCTGATCGGCAGATAGCGTTCGAATCAGCGGCATCGCTACCGCCGCGATCCGGTTCATATTGGTATTGTTGAGTGCAATCGCGACCACGCGGTGGCTGATCGGTTGCGCCACATCGGAGATTTGCTGGGCCTGCTCGCGCGCGATGGTGACCAGCGTACTCTCAACGGCCGCCCATGAGGCGTGCTGTTCGGGCGTGAGTTTCAGCGCGCTCTTGATGCGCGCGATATTAATTTCAGTCCGTGCGCCGGTGACGGCCGTCTTTGTCGTATCGACCTCGGCCGCCCGCGCGGTGACCGGAAGTTGCGTTGTCGCAATAGCCAATAGTGCAAGCGCGGCGGTGAGCCGTCCCCTCATGAGTTCCTCCGATGTGTTGACCAGAAATATATAGTGCACAACCGTGAGGGTGGCTGGTCGAAACTGCGGATAAATTGTGATTTCGCACTCTTTGCGATGTTTTTCATTGAGTTGCGGACAAAGCGTCTGCCCTTTGGAACCTTATTGGCCTTCGATTTCAATATAATACCGTTTACCTCCGTCATCATATGATCAGTCATCATGTGATTTGATTACCGACCACTAAGATGCCGCACGAGCGGTGGCCGGAAACGGCCTAGTGTCCCGATTCCGAAGTTCGCCACCTTGCGGCAGCTTGAGGTCTATTCCTGGCAGGCCGCCGCCGCGCCCATGGGACTGGCGCCGGACGTGCGGGCGAAGCTCGAAGCCGAATTGATCGCGTCGGCCAAGAGCTCGGACGTCGTGGCGCGGTTCGACGATATCGGTTTTGAAGGGTGGCCAGCAACGGCGTCGAATTCGGAAAATTTCTCGAAGCTGAGATCGCGCGATGGAAGACGGTCATCGAGGTCGGGAATATCTCGGCGAATTAGCGAAGTATCGAATGAAGATGCCGCAAATGCTGCGCGCTCCCAGTCCCATTGGGGAGAGGGTTGGCGTGAGGGGGTCTAGGACTCTCGATAGGCAATCCCCCCTCACCCGACTTGCTCGCGCATAGCGCTCGCAAGTCGACCTCTCCCCACAGGGGAGAGGTGAAGAAGAGAGCTCACCCCTCAAACTCCAGCACATCGAATCCGACATTGCGGTCGACAATGCAGATCAGCCCCCGGTCGTCGAGCGCGACGTCGTTGGTCTGCGGTGCCGGGCGTCCTCCCGCCGGTTCGGGAATGAAATGGCCGACCTCGCGCGGCGCCATCGGATTGGCGACATCGATGATGCGAAGACCCGCCCCGAACCACACCGCATAGACCAGTGTGCCCGCCATCTTTTCGTAGAACTGATGCGCGCCGAACCGCGCGCCGGGCGTCCTGGCGAACGGCGAGTCCATTTCGCTCACCTCAAATATAGCCAGCGGCTGGATCGCGGCCGGATCGGTGACATCGAAGGTCAGCATGCTGGCATGCGGCCGACCGCGCCGAGACGCTTCCTCGCCAGCGCCCTGCGCCTGATCTTCCTCGTCGATGGCGATCGCGATGCGCCGGCCGAGAATCCGGCCCGGCACCGGCATCACCGTATGCGTCGGCTCCGGAAACGGCGGATGATAATTATGGCTGCCGAGCGTGCGCGGCGCGCGGATATCCGACACATCCACGATAGCAAAGCCGCCATGCCAGCAACTGGCCCACATCTCGTCGCCGAAACGCAGCGCATGGTGCAATCGCGTGCGCCGTCCAAACCAGGTCGGCGTCTCGCCGCCGGCGCGATGCTGGCCCGGAATCCACCAGCGCGACACTTCGGTCGGCCGTTGCGGATCGGCGATGTCGTAGGTCACCAGGATATTGCCGACAAAGCCCGGCATCTCGGTGGACATGTAGGCGTAGCGCGCGTCCATGTCGAAACGATGCACGCCGATGCCGCCGGTCTTCTGATAGTGGATCAGCTTCGGCTTTGCGGGGGTCGAGACGTCATAGATCTTGAAGCCGCCTTTGTCGTAGCCGCGCTTGTCAAACGCTTCGATCTCGCCGATGTCGGCTTCCGATATGTTCATCTTCTCGGCGAGTTCGGCGCGGGTCGGCTCGCGTCCCAAGGCCGTGACGAGTTGCTGGCGGGTTGCCGGCAATTGTTCGGCGCGCCGTCCGATCGGGGTCGGATTGCGCTCATGGTTGACGATCATCACGTCGCCGACGACGCGGACCTTGTGGGCGTGCGACTCCGGGTCGTCAACCATGACGGATGCGACGACGCGTGGCTTCGACGGGTCGGAGATGTCGATGATCGAAGTGCCGAGACCGGCGGCGTTGGGAATATGCCCGACATAGGCATGATGGCCCGCAACGGTGACCTGTCCGGCGCCAGGCAGATCTAGATGGCCGAGGCGGCGCACTTTGCTGGCGAGCGCGGCACCCTGATTGTCGTGTTTGTTCATGTGCGATCTCAACTTTGCTAGAGCGGGCTTAGCTCACGTTGATTCATATTCGTTCGGCATGGCCACCGGCACGGCTTCACTTCTCCCCGGTGGGGAGAGGTCGGCGAGCGAAGCGAGCCGGGTGAGGGGGATTGCCTATCGAGAGTCCTAGACCCCCTCACCCCCGCCCTCTCCCCAGCGGGGAGAGGAAGCGTGCAGCATTTGAGGTAGCCTCAGCACCTGAACTAGCCCGCGCATGACGACGGAGCGCGGCTCGGCCTTCACTCAGATTCTGCGTTCAATTCTAATCAAACGCCGCGCCGGACGCCTTGACGATGGCGGTCCATTTCGGAATCTCGGCATTGATATAGGCCGCGAATTCTTCCGGCGTGTCGCCGACGAGATCGACGCCGAGCTTCTGCAAGGACTTCCGCGTCTCCGGATCGTTCAGCGTGGCGATCGTGGCGCGGTGCAGGGCCGTGATGATTTCCTTCGGCGTCTTGGCCGGCGCCACCAGACCGTGCCAGGTCGTGGCCTCAAAGCCCGGAAGCCCGGCTTCGTCGACGGTCGGGACATCGGGCGTGACCGCGGTGCGTTTCAGCGTGGTCACGGCCAACGGCCGCAATTGGCCGTTCTCGATGTAGCCGACCACCGATGCGGCGGTCGCGAACATCATCTGGACGTGTCCGGCGATCACGTCCTGCAGGGCCGGCGCGGCGCCTTTGTAGGCAACGTGAACGATGTCGACCTTGGCCTCGGACTTGAACAACTCGCCGGCCAGGTGCGCCGCAGCGCCGTGGCCCGACGAAGCAAAATTGAACTTCCCGGGATTGGCCTTGGCGAGCGCGATCAACTCCTTCAGCGATTTCGCCTGCACGGCCGGATTAACCACCAGGATATTTGCCTGCAATCCGATCAGCGAGATCGGCGCGAAGTCCTTCTGCGCGTCATAGGAGATCTTTTTATACAAGCTGGCATTGGTGGCCAGGATGCTGTTGTTGCCCATCAGCAGCGTGTAGCCGTCCGGTGTGGCTCTTGCGACCGCGTCGGCCGCGATATTGCCGCCGGCGCCGGGCCGGTTCTCGATGATGAACGGCTGGCCGAGCAATTGCTCCATCTTCTTGCCGACGATGCGGGCCAGGATGTCGCTCGGTCCGCCGGGCGTGAAGGCGACCACCAAGGTCACCGGACGTGTCGGATAGTCGGCGGCGACGGCCGACATTGTGCCGACAGCAGATATTGTTCCGAATGCGGCCAGCATGCCGGCTAGCAGCATCACTTTCAATTTGAACATGGATTCCTCCAAAGGCCCGCAATGCCAGACCGGCATCGGGCTACAATTCTTGATTGAGCATGATCGATTCCGAAACCGGTTCCAACCCTCGGATCAAATCCGGGGGCAGGCTTTTCGAATCATGCTCTAGCCGCCGCTGCGTCGGGTTCGACGCTTGACGTGGGCGATTATGCCGCACCGTACGCTGCCGCTCCGCGCCGTTCAACCGACCTGAAGTGGCGGAATCCGCCGGTGCACGATGATTAGATCGCCGTCCTGGGCATGTAGGGCATCACGCGCCCGGCACACTGGCGTTCGGGAAGAATAATTGCTGGCCCTCGATCTTGTAGTCCGCGATGGCCTTCTGGCCTTCGGCCGACACCAGCCAGTCGATGAAGCTCTGGCCCAGCTCCTTCTTGACGCTGGGATGTTTCTCCGAATTGACCAGGATCACGCCATATTGGTTGAACAGCTTGTTGTCGCCTTCCACCAGGATGTCGAGATCGCCCTTGTTCTTGAACGAGATCCAGGTGCCGCGGTCGGCCAGCACATAGGCGCCGCTGGCGCCGGCGGTGTTGAGCGCGGCGCCCATGCCCTGACCGATTTCCTTGTACCAGGGGCCTTTATCCTTCGCGATGTCGACGCCGACAGCCTTCCAGAGATTGATCTCGGCGCTGTGCGTGCCGGAGCGGTCGCCGCGCGAGATGAATGACGCGTTGTTGGCCTGGATGGCTTTCAGCGCATCGTCGATGTTCTTGCCCTTGATGCCGGCCGGATCGGCCTTCGGGCCGATCAGCACCAAGTCGTTGTACATCACCGGATGGCGCTTCACGCCCGCGCCGTCCGCGACGAATTTTTCTTCCTGCGATTTGGCGTGGACGAACACCACGTCGGCATCGCCGCGCTTGCCGGTGTCGAGCGCCTGGCCGGTGCCTTGCGCGACTACCTTCACGTCGATTCCGGTTTTGGCTTTGAACATCGGCAGGATGTGGCCGAACAGGCCGGAATCCTGCGTCGAGGTGGTCGACGATACGACGATGGATTTATCCTGCGCCAGTGCGGGCACGGCAAGCGCGGGTGCGAAAGCGGCCACAAGGGCGGCCAAGAAAACCGCAGAGAGAAGATGACGGCGGGCGAGCATGGTTTCTTCCATGGTGTTTTGTTAAATCAGCAAGTCGCCATTGAGAAAGCGACGGGCCTCAAGGGTGCTGGGCGCGTCAAAGAAAGTGCCGGCCTTGCCGGTTTCGGCGGTGCGGCCGCGATGCATCAGGACGATGTCATCGGCGAGCCGTCGCGCTTGACCAAGATCGTGCGTCGACATCACCACGCGGACGCCGCGCGCCGCGATGCCGCGGATGATGTCCTCGATCGATTTGGTCGACGCCGGATCGAGGCTCGCGGTCGGCTCGTCGAGAAACAGCACGGCCGGATCGCGGGCCAGGGCGCGGGCCAGCGCCAGACGCTGCTGTTCGCCGCCGGACAATTGCCGCGCCGGCCGTTCGCCGAAGCCTTCCAGGCCGACTTGGGTCAGCAGTGTCGTGGCGCGGGTGTTGCGCTCGGCGCGCGGCAAGCCGGCCGCCGCGAGCGCGTAATGGATGTTGCCGGCGGCGCTCCGCCGCAGCATCGCCGGGCGCTGGAACAGAAAGGCGCGACGCGTCGGCGGCACGTTCTCGCGGCCGCCCCAGCTGACGCGGCCCGACGTCGGCCGGATCAGTCCCATGGCGAGACGCAGCAAGGTGGTTTTGCCGGCGCCATTCGGGCCGAGCAGCACGGTCGTGCCCGTTCCGCCGATCGCCCATTCGAGGTCCGCAATTGCGCGGACGTCGCGCACCGCGAACGACACGTTCTCGAACCGGATCGGCAATTCGTCGGACGGCGCGCGCATCATGCTGCCCCGTAACGCTCGCCGGTCCGGCGCGTCGCCCAGGCCAGCGCATTGACCAGAATGACGATGCCCATCAGTATCACTCCGAGGCCGATGGCCATCGGCAGGTCGCCCTTGGAGGTCTCCAGCGCGATCGCCGTGGTCATGGTCCGGGTGAAGCCCTCGATATTGCCGCCGACGATGATCACCGCGCCGACTTCCGCCGCCGCCCGGCCGAAGCCGGCCAGCAGCGCCGTGATCAGGCTGAAGCGGCCGTCCCAAATCAGCGTGGCGACCTTGGCGAACGGACCGACGTCCATGGCGGTGAGTTCATCGCGATATTCCGCGGACAGGTCCTCGATGGTCTGCCGGGCCAGCGCCGCGATGATCGGGGCGACCAGCAAGGTCTGTGCAATGATCATGGCTTGCGGGGTGAACAGCAGCCCGAAGCTGCCCAGCGGCCCGGACCGCGACAGCAGCAGATAGATCGCGAGCCCCACCACCACCGGCGGCAGTCCCATCATGGCGTTGAGAATCACTACGACGGCGTCCCGGCCCGGAAACCGGGTCAACGCCAGTGCCGCGCCGGCCGGCACGCCGATCAGCGCCGCGCATAGCACCGCCGACAGGCTGACCAACAGCGACAGCCGAACGATGGCGAACAACCCGGGGTCGCCCGACAGCACCAATTGGAGAGCGGAGGCAGGTTCCAACATGACGTATATTACGTCGTAATTTCCTAAAGACGCAAATACAGTAATTTAAACATATTAGTGCATATAAATGAGAAGCAATTGCACCGAGGGGGAAGGCGGAGGTGAGAAATCGGGGTGCCCGCTCCGGCGCTCATGGCCTTGGCCAAATTCCAGCATCATGGGGTCTGGGTTGTCAGGGGGCGAACCGTGGCTATAGTGCGCGCGCGCCTGATCGCGGAGGGGTGGCCGAGTGGCTTAAGGCGCTCGCTTGGAAAGCGTGTATACGGGAAACTGTATCGCGGGTTCGAATCCCGCCCCCTCCGCCAGGGCCCCTGGGGCAACTATTCTCCAGGCCTTTTCGGGGCGCACAGAGCCCCACAACCGCGGGCATTTCTCAATCAGGCTCTGAACCGCCAGTCCCGCATTCCCGCCGAAATCGTTCTCTCTCCGCTCTTCTTCTCCAAAGCTCTGAACTGCGGCGATTTAGTACAGGCCGCGGAAAGTAGAGCGTTAGCAGTGGCCTAGCGTAGCCTGCCAGCAAAGTTGCTAGGCCAAGATCTTGGGTCTGGGACGGGCACTTCCGCAAAAGCAGTCATCGCGCAATCAATATCGTCGTCAAAGCTTTCTTCGCGCGCGGAGATAAGCGCGCCGTGGCCGTCGCTGGTCCGTTGCACGCGGTTCGCGAAGCGACCTTGCAGGTCAAGCATGAACTCTAATGCGAAGTCGACAGAGCGATCCGCGACCAGCCATGACGGCATCAGCTTGGTGTCGGCGCTGATCGAGGTCCAGGTCCACGCGTCGCCAGCTTCGCCCGATGCCTTCCAATCTGTCGACGTGTTGGCGTTATCGATCCGACGAACAACCAGATTTCATCAACCTGAATCCGCCTGCAGGTCAGGTTGCGGAACGCTTGGTGCTGTTACGCGGTGCAGGCGCGGCCTTCTCTGGTCAGCCGGGCTGAAGCCGGTCAACTTGTGCAGTGCCCTCACCGCCACCCGGCGAAGGTTGTCTGCAATTCGAGCCGAGTGGCGACCCGAAGCGCGTGGAGCGCATTTTTAGCAGGCATCATTTCTTCCGCTGTAAGCCCGCGGCGTGCATGATGCGCCGCGTATAGAATGATATCGAGCCTTCTCGCTGCTCGACCGGTCTCAATGAAGCCAACCGTTTCCGCCACACCGCAAATCCCGTGAATGCGGCGATAGGTCTCCGCAAGGGCGTCCGCCACCGTGGTGCCGCCCAAGAGATTCGGCAGCGCCGCATAGGTGTCCTCTATCTTGCTCTCGACGCTCGAAACAAAGCGCGTACGAACTCTCGCGAGGCGATCGGCAAACGTATTGGTCACGGCGTTCACCCTTCGAAATATTATGATGGCAGAAGTTGAATGCCATCGCCAACCATACAGCAGAACGGACCAGAAGTATTGATCGTATTAGTACTAAACTCTAGCTTGATCCGATAAGCGAAGGCGCCTCATGGCTGGCCCGGCGTTCGAGCGGCCGAACTCACCACTCTTAAAGTCAACTATCCGTGTCGGTCGCGGGCACTTCGGACCGCGGAGGAGAAACTCCCGAGCGTGCGTCGTTCTCAGTGGCGATCGTGCAGATTAGCTGCTTTCTTGCAGTGCGATGGTGCGGTCGCACGTTCGAAATGGCCGCCTCGAGCGCCGTGCAGGATCAGCATGGTCTTGCATCCGCAGTGCCGCGCGCCACGCTTGTATCAGCACATCCGCCGCGACCCACGGCTTTTGCATATAGACGATATCGTTGGGCAGAGATTTCCAACGTACTCCAGCGTCGCCCGACGTGACGATCATTGTAACCTGCGGCCAAAGCACTCCGACCCGGCGCACGAGATCGACGCCGTCGAGAATACCAGGCAGGTGAATGTCGGTGAAGAGGAATGCGACATCGTTGCCTCGCTTGCAAAGCGTCGCGAACGCTTCCTCGGAATCTTCGCACGTCACGATCCGCAGGTCGGTTTGCCGCAGGACCGCGGCCGCGACCTCGCGCAAGTCGGGGTCATCCTCGACGACCAACGCGATAGGTGCGTCTTTGCAACTATAGTCGGACATTGTCATCCCTCTTTGCCCAATACCTCGCTAAACACATCGGCATCAATCGCCACAAGTGCTCGCCGTATCAGTTTAGGCTCGATTCCCTTTCGCACTATTCGAAAGTCTCGGAAATGTTTATGTAAGGGTCCACAGTGTGCATTTAATTTGCCGCATAGATTAAGCGGCGCGCGTCAGCAAAAGTGTTTCCCCATCCCGCAGTATTGCCAAGCTGGTGGAGCTTTCGACGATCGACTTCAGCCGCGCGAACTCCGGTGGTTTTGTCAGGTAGCCGCATGCGCCGAGCTCTCGCGCCTTGGAAGTGTCTTCGGCGTAAGTCGAGGTCGAGCACATGATGACCTTGACGCGATCCAATAGCTTCTCCGTGCCCATCCGTTCGAGCAATTCAAAGCCGTCCATTCGCGGCATGTTGACGTCGAGCAGCACAAGGTCAATGTCGGTGTCACGCAATCGGTCGAGGGCTTCGCGGCCGTCCTGCGCCAAAATCACATTGCATCTCAGCCGATTGCGCTCGATCAGCAGCATCTGGGTCAGTTCAAGATCGATGTCGTTATCGTCCACCAGCAACACGGTGGCGAGCTTCTGGATCGGTTTCTCGTGAGCAGCCTCCAGCACCAAGGAAGGGGCGGAAATCACCGTTGCGACCGGGAGGAATACTTTTGGGATGCTGAAGACGAAGGTCGAGCCTTTGTCGTCGTTCGATTCGTACCAGATCTTTCCGCCATGCAGTTCGATGATCTTGCGGCAGGTCGCCAGACCCAACCCGGAGCCCTGCGTCTTGTGATGTGATAGTCGTTTGAATGGCTTGAACAGCTTTTCAGAATCCTCGGCTGCTATCCCGGGGCCGTTGTCGCACACCCGAAACATCCAATGATCGGCGGCCTCGTCGACGTCGATGCTAATCTGCGGTGCCGTAGTGCAATGCCGAATGGCGTTGGATAAAAGTTGCTGGAAGACCTGGATCATCTGCATCCGGTTTACGCAGAGCGTTGGCAGGGGCTGCCATGTGATGACCGCCTGCCGCTCGCGGATCAGCAACTTGATATTGTCCTTTGCGGCCTCAAACGCCTCATTGGCGTCGCAGACTTCACGGCTGGCCTGTTCGGCAGCATCGAGCCGGATGTAGACATAGACCGTGTCGATCAACGCATTCATCCGTTCGGCGGCATTTTGGATCGACTGAAAATAGCCTTTAGTCTTGCCCGCGAACGTCACCTCTGCGTTCACCAAGTCCAGCAGGGTTCTAATCGTGCGCACCGGCTCCTTCAGATCGTGCGCCAGCGCGCGAGCGAATACATCAAGCGAACTGCGTTGCTCGGAGACGCGGTTCTGCACTTCACTTTGCTGAATCGGCTCGTGGATTACTTGCTCCAGGGATTGGGCATAGGTGCTCGACCTGGAGGCGAGTGCCTTCTCGGCCAAGCGCCGCATGACGTTAACGGAAATCACGGCCAGCATGAGAATGAGCGCAAGCCCGATAAGATTGATGGCAAGAAAGAGCTTGAGATCGATCTCGAGGGCTCGGTTCACCACTTCGGCAGCGGATCGCGACGAGACAACGAGATAGCTCGCAGATCCGGTGACGAAAGTGAGGAAGCCGCAGGCCAGGGCGAGCGGCCAGACAAATCCAGAGCCCGGCTTGCCGGTTCGCTTCGTCGCCTGCGCGTCAGCCGACACGGCAACGGCTCGTTTGAGTTCGCCCAAGGTGGGAACTTTCATGACCGTGGTCCAACTCTGGGCCTACCCGGCGAGGTTGCTTTAAACGTCATGCCGTCCCGGCCCGGCTAAGCCCACCGACAAGCCCACGTTCAGTCAATTACGCCGCTCGGCATTGTGAGATGTACGCGCAATGTATGAATGAAGCGCGTGATGACGTCGCAACCATAAATAACTGATTGGGAAAAACTGCTTACGTAGTTCGTGTTGACGAGCGATTTGGCGTGTGACGCACGATTAATGAGGCGCGCGTTTTCTGCGCCTGCACCACCCCGTTTTGGATTGAGACATGGCGGTTCCGCGTTGGCACGTGCGGCCATCCGTCGGGCAATTCTGCCCCGGGCGCGCCTCGGAAGCTGGTTCATTAGGCCTCGCGTGCCGGCATCATTCGTTGCCTGGCTCGACGGGGGCTTGATGTGTTGGTTATGATCTCAAGTAAATACGTAGGTGAATGCTATAGAGTACTGCGTACGTACTGGCGGTATCTCTCCGTATATTAACTATAACTCGGATATAAACTATACTATACAAAGACACGCACTGATTGTTAGCTGTAGATACTGTATTCCCTCAATGAGCATTAATGCGTCAATGCAATTTGGATGAAACGGGGGAAGGACGAGGGCCATGTCAGAGTCAGAATTTGCCGAACGCATTGCAAAGGTTCGCGCGCGTTTCGTCGCGAAGTTTGCCGACAAGCTCCAGGAAACGGACGCCGCGTTGCCGCATCTCGCCGGTGATGGAGCCGACGCCGCAAATGCCGTCGAGGCGACTTACCGGCGGTTTCACGACATGTGCGGCATTGGTCCGACAATTGGCTTCGACGCGACCGGACAGGCCGCGAAGGTGCTCGACGCCATTCTGATCGTCCCATTCCGCGGTCGCCGTGGATTGTCGAGCGATGAGTTGGCCAGGTTTCTGGAAGGCCTTGAATCGCTGCGGGCCGTCGGACGGACAGAAATGAAGTCAATGACGGTAGATACGGAGTCGGCGACATGAGCCACTTGTCCACTCGCCTTGTGCTTGCCGTGTTTCTGTCTGCGGCGGCGACGACCGCCGCGCGCACGGAACCGCAGAAGCCGATCACCCTTCGCGCCGAGCCGAAGACGTCCCGGCCGTTTCCCGCTCCGATCGCCATCGCCGCAATGCCCAGCGCGGGCATCGCTTTGCCTGTGGGGCCGCGCAGGTCGCTCGTGGTCGGCGTCCGGCTTGCCGATGTCGGATTTTCCAATGGGTTTCGGCTTTCGAACCTCGGCGGCCGCCGCGAGATCTATATTCCGGTGCCGCAAGGTATCGACCTGAATGCCGCGGAACTCGTGCTCGCGCTCGATGACGTGAGCGCGCACGACGCCCGTCGCAGTCTGGAAATCCTGGTCAATGACCGTTCCGTCTCCGCTGTTCCTCTTGACGGCAAGAGCACCGGCCGGATGGTGCGCATCGCGCTCGAGAATGCGCTGCCGCGTGACGGCTTCCTGAAGCTGTCATTTGTTTACTCAGGCGCCGCGACGCAGGACCGCTGCATTGACGTGCGGTATGTAGGCGACAGCCTAACGGTGCGCCCGGAATCCGCGATCGAATTCGAGGTCGGCATCGCCGGGCCGCCGAATATCACCGCCACCGCGGCTCTCATGCCGCAGAATGTCGCCATACTGCTGGCAAATTCGAAGCTCTCGCCGCAGGACATCGCGACCGCGCTGACGCTCGCCCGTTCGCTTTCTGCGGCCGGACGGCGCGTCACGTTTCATCACGGTGTTGAAACGATGCCGGAGCTTGTCTCCCACGAAGACCGGCGCAAATGGACGCGCGGGCTGATCGTCGTCGGCGGGTTCGACCGCATTGTTGGGCGCCTCGACGCGCCGACCGCGACATTAGCCAGCGCTGCCGGCGCAACTCATGTCGATGCAACGCTCGCGGCGGCCCGGATCGGTGGCGTCCCGGTTCTGCTTGTCACCGACGCAGCCTCCGCGCGTGCCGGGCGTCTGCTGGAAAATCCCGCGCTCGCCGCGCTGCGCGATACGCCGGCGGCTTCGGTCAGGCAGGTCACGGCCATGAAAGGTCCTGTCGATCGCGTGAGCTTCGATGAACTGGGCGTGGTACCGGCGCAGGCGGACGTGTTCGGTCGTGCCGATCTTTCGGTCGCGATCGCTACCCGCACCTTGCCCGGCGGGACAAAGCCTTCGCGCATGGTGCTGGACGTCATGGTAGCGCCCGATAGCACGGGCGAGAAAGCCGTCGTCAGCGCCTATGTAAACGAGCGTCTCCTTGCCAGCACGGTTGCGGCGATCGGTGCGCCGACGCGGCTCGATTTCCCGCTGTCCGAAGGATCTGTCGGTACGGTTGCCAATATCCGAGTCGTCATCCAGCGCCGCAGTGCGCAAGGCGATTGCCGCTTCGAGCCGCAGGGATTTCCGGCGGAGCTTCTCGGCTCGAGTTCGATCATCCTTTCACCCGCAAGTCCGCTGGCAACGGACTTTTCCGATCTCGCGCCGCTGTGGGCCAATGGCGTCGAAATTCTGGTCCCAGCGTCGACGGCCGTGCGGCCTCTGACGGTCGTCGGTTCGGTTGCGGATGTCCTGAATGCACTGTCGAAGGAGTCCGGCCCGCTTACGGTGAAGTTTGTCGATGCCGGCGCCGTTCCGGCCCCGGACGCGCCCTTCATCGCGGTGAATGACATGCCGCCCGCCGGCGCCACGCAACGGGTGCGCTTCGATCGCGGCAGGGTCGCGGTTGCTGACCGCGCGGGCCGCACCCGCCTCGACATTGGCGGGCTCACCACCGGGGCCGTCGCCCAGATCGTGACATCGGGCGGGCATTCCGGACTGTGGATCAAGCCGTTGACCAGCGACGGATCGTTACCGGCATCTCCCGCCGTCAATCTCGATCGCGGCGACGTTGCGTTCCTGGACAAAACAGGGGTCGCGCTCGCGCTGTCGACCGAGCGCGACACGCTGCTCCGGATCACCTACCCCGACGGGGAATCCTGGCTCACATTCGCCGAGAGATTTCGGTCCTGGATCGTCGGCATACTTTGGGGCCTCGCCACCATCGTGGTCCTGGTTGCGCTGCAGAGAGTCTATCGCCGGCGCGCCGCCGCAGCGAGCCGGTAGGCCATCCCATGGAGCTCTCTCCGTCCGATCGTGCGTTGGGCGACCTTCTGGTTGCCCGCCGCGTCCTCAGCCTTCAGCAACTCGACGAGGCGGTCGGCCTTGCCGAGACCTGGAACGTGCGTCTCGGCGACGCGATCCTGTCGCGCAACTGGGCAGAGCCCGCGGTTTATTACCAAGCCGTTGCCTATCATTACGAACTGCCATTCGTCGATTTGATCCGCGATGCACCCGACCCTGCTTTGCTCGCCGTCGGAGAAGCCGACACCTATGCGCGCAAGCTGACGATGCCGTGGCGGCTGCGCGACGGCCGGATCGCGATCGCGACGGCGGACCCCGGACCAGAAATGGTGCTGTTCGCCAGGGAGCGTTGGGGTAACGACGTTGAGTTCGTGGTTGCCTCGAAGTTCGATATCGTGTGGGCGGTGCAAACCGCGTTTGCCGATGAACTATCGCACCACGCTGTCTACGATCTCGCCGAGCTCAATCCGGAAATGTCGGCGCAGCAGGTCTTCACACCGGCGCAGATTGTCTTCTGTTACGTCGTGCTGACCCTTCTGATGATCGGTCTAGCGTTGGCTCCGATCGCGACGCTGATCGCCGTCAATGTCGTGATGAGCCTGTTCTATCTCGGAAACTTTCTGTTCAAGGGCATTCTCGTCTCGGTGGGCGGCGGACGATCCGTCGACAAGGACGAGGCTGTCGCGATCGCGGCGCGCGCGCTCAGTGACGAGGAGTTGCCGGTCTTCACGGTTCTGGTGCCAATGTTCCGCGAGCCCGCGATGCTGCCGGTGCTCGCCCGTTCGCTGCGGGAACTCGACTACCCGCTGGGCAAACTTGACATCAAGCTGGTGCTGGAATCGAGCGACCACGAGACGATAGAGGTGGCGAGCAAGCTCGGCCTCGAGGGCGTGTTCGAGGTCATCCGGGTGCCGCCCTCGCACCCGCAGACCAAGCCGAAGGCCTGCAACTTCGCACTCCAGTTCGCGCGTGGCGAGTTCCTGGTGATCTATGACGCCGAGGATCGGCCGGAACCCGATCAGCTTCGCAAGGTGGTCGCGACGTTCCGGCAGTCCTCGCCCAACACAGCCTGCCTGCAATGTCGCCTCAGCTATTTCAATGCCGGTGAAAACTGGCTGACGCGCATGTTCACGCTCGACTATGCCCTCTGGTTCGACCAGATGCTGCCAGGTCTCGAGCGGCTCAATGTTCCGATCCCGCTCGGGGGCACGTCCAATCACTTCAAGATCGACGTCCTGCGCGAATTGCATGCATGGGACCCGTTCAACGTCACCGAAGACGCCGACCTCGGCGTGCGCCTAACCCAGAAGGGCTATCGCGTCGGCATCGTCGACTCGACGACCTTCGAGGAGGCGAGCTGCCACGCAGGCAATTGGATCCGGCAGCGCTCGCGATGGATGAAGGGCTACATGCAGACGTTTCTGGTCCACACCAGGCGTCCGCTGCATCTGATGCGCACGATCGGGCCGCTCGGCTTCCTCGGATTCGTGTTCTTCATCGGCGGGACCGTGCTTGCCGGCCTTCTCAACCCGATCTTCTGGATTCTCTACCTGGTGTGGATGTTCGCTGCGACGAGCGGATTTGATCCCGTGTTTCCGCAGCTCCTGCTGTTTCTCAGCCTGTTCAACCTTCTGGCCGGAAACGGAGCCTTCGTGTTTCTCCATATGCTGGCACCGATCCGGCGTGGATGGCTCAATCTCATCCCTTATAGCCTGACCGCGATCTTCTACTGGGTCATGATCTCCATCGCGGCCTACAAGGGTCTCTGGCAGCTGCTGCGCAATCCTTTCTACTGGGAGAAGACGCAGCATGGCGTCTCTAAGCACGTCGTCCGCGAATTGGCCGCCGCGCAGGAAGCCGCGTCATGATCCGCATCCCCGTCGCATTCGTCATGTCGGTCACGTTCGCCGCGGTATTCATTGTGTCGAGACTTGCGGCGACAGCAGGCCTCGTTCCGGACGATGCGGTGACACTGTGGGTGAGCGCGATCACGGCCGGCGAAGGCGAGATGCCCATTGGGCGGATCGTCGCCGCTTACCCCACCGTCCCCTTCCTGGCAACCTCACTGCTTGAGCTCGTCACGCCGTCCGGCACCCAAACTCCCGTTTTTCTGACGGCCGGTGTATTGGCACTGCTTGCCAAAGCCTGGCTCGCCTCATTCCGCCGAGTGGGGCTGCCCTTGATCGCCGCAGTGGCGGCGACACTCCTCATAGCCTTGCATCCCGCGCTGCTGCGCGCGGCAATTTCCGGTCCGGCCGACATCATGCTCGCCGCCTTCCTGTTTCTGTTGGGCGGTGCGCTCTATGACCTGCGCGCGCGCAGCGCGGCTTCCGAAGTGATGGCCGTCGCTCTCGCGCTTCTCGGCCTGGCTTTCTCGCACCCGATGGGTGCCGCGCTCGCATGCGCGGCGATTCCGCTTCTTGTTTTCGCGATGCGCCCGGAAATGCTCGCAAGTTCGGTCATCAATTTGGTCGTTGCGCTCGTCTTCCCCACGGCATTTTGCGTTGGCGCCTTTGCCTATATGTCATGGGTGTTCCCGGGCAGCGGCTGGAGCTTCCTCACCGCCCCGGCCGAAGGCCTAGCCACCTGGACGGTCGGATTTTCGCAATTTTTTGGCCGAGGATTGACCGGCTCCCTTGCACTCGACGCCGCGATCGCGGTCGCCATCGCGCTCATTCTTGCTGCCCCGATCGTTCCGGTTGCGATCGTGTGGGTGCGTCAGCGCCGTCCGTTGCTTGCGCCCGCCTTGATCATCGCCGCGACGACCTGTTTTGCCGCCTGGCTCACGGTCAGCACGGGCCTGTTCGGCGATCCTGCGGCACTCGCCGTCATGCCTCCGCTCCTCGCCGCGATCATCGTCGCTCGCATTCCGGTCGTGCGCGAGCGGCTGACTGTCGTCTTCCCAATGCTGATCATCGGATGGTTCGGGGGGATTGCTGCGCTGGCGATCGGTGACCCGCGCGGCGCAACGAATGTGCTCGTTGCGCTCGAGGGCCGCGGGATCAACCAAGAACGCCTCGCTGCGATCAATCTCGGCAACGCCACGATCGGGCGGGACGGCATCCTGGTCGATACGTTCAATGCCCCCGCTATCGTCCTCGGCCGTGGACGCGCTCGGGGGTTGCTTTCGCCATCCGACGACGAGTTCACGCTCGGTGTGCTGTTCTCCCGGATCGACACGCCGTTCGTGGCCGTTCCCGATCCGCAGATCGGCATCGGCGCGCAGGATCGGCTGAACAAGACGTTCCCGCTGCTCTACCGCAGCGGAGCCCCTGGCTATCACCTGATCTACGAAAAATCGAACTGGAAATTGTTCGCACGGAACTGACGTCTGGCGAGTGGAGCGCCATCGCTGTTCGCACCATCAACAAGGAAACGGAGTGACATCATGCGTATTCTAGTAGTCGACGACAGTGAGGACGGACGTGACCTCATGGAGGCAATGCTCGTCTCCGCCGGCTACGAGGACGTCTTCAGCGTGGAATCAGCTGCGGAGGCGTTCCGCTATTTGGGTGTCGGAGGGGCGGCCGTGCAGGAGCCGTCACCCGTCGACCTGATCCTGCTCGACATCCTAATGCCCGGCATCGACGGCATCGAGGCATGCGCGCGCATCCACAAGGAGAAGCGCCATGCTGACGTGCCTGTGATCATGGTAACGGCGCTGGCTGACGTGGATAGTCTGGGCAGTGCGTTCGTGGCTGGGGCAACCGATTACATTACAAAGCCGGTGAACCGGATCGAGTTGCTGGCGCGCGTGCGCTCCGCGCTCAAGCTCAAGTCCGAGTTGGACCGGCGCCGGGCGCGCGAG
Organism: Xanthobacteraceae bacterium; assembly: GCA_028290465.1. GTDB lineage: Bacteria > Pseudomonadota > Alphaproteobacteria > Rhizobiales > Xanthobacteraceae > FEB-22. The sequence goes on from JAQGJU010000068.1 coordinate 77,861, forward strand.
AACGAGCTTCTCAATTTCATGTCGACCTGGGGCGATCGCCGCGCTTCGAACTTGATCGACGGAACCACTGGATTGTTCGTCGGCGAGGTCGCCGAAGCCTATCTGATGGCCGCGACCAACTTTCGCCCCGGCATCGACACATCCGTCATCGCGCTCGCGATCGATCGCCTCGATGCCTATCGATCGACGCAGGGCGACACGGTGACGAATGAAATCATGACGCAGGTCGCTCACGCCGTTCGGGCGACCGCGGCCACCATCGGTGTCGTCGCGGCAGCGTACCGCAATGGCATGATCGTGCTCGTCATACCGGACCTACGGTCCGAACCTGCTTTGCAGTTGGGAGAGGCGCTGCGTGCTTCGGTCTCCAACCTTGGCATTAATAACTCGGAATCGATCGCCGCCAACCACGTCACCGCAAGTGTCGCGGTCGTGAGCGGGCACGTCGACAAACCGATCGACAGCGTCCAGCTTTTGACTCGCGCGCTCTCGGCAGTCCCGCGGATCGCGGCTGCGGGCGGCAACCGTGTTCTGGCGGAAGTTGCCTAGCAAATTGTTCGTGTGTTGCGTCGTGGGGGAGTCGTGCGTCATGTATACGAGTGTTTGCTTGGGGCGCGTTCTTGTCCTCAGCTTGCTGGCGTTCCCGGCCGCGGCGCATGCCGGTGCATGGACGCTTGACGCCGGCCAGGGGATCGCCGTCGTGACCGGATCAACCGCCTCGGCCGACAAGGTCTTTGACGGCAGCGGCAATACGCAATCGATCCCTCGCTACCGCAAGAGCGAGTTACAGGCCCTGTTGGAATATGGCGCCACCGGCTGGCTCACGCTGATGTTGGCTCCTTCGCTGCAGCATGTTGGCATCGATCCGCCGTTCGGCGGGCAACGCAGCGGCCTCGGCTACACCGACCTCGGCGCACGGGCGCGCCTTGGTGGGGGCGATTCGTGGGTGTTATCGGCGCAAACGATGTTTCGTATCCCAGGCACATTCGACAAGTCGAATCCGGCCGCCATCGGCTATACCGATCCCGAACTCGAATTTCGCGGTCTCTTCGGCTACAGCTTCAAGGCCGGCGCAACGCCGGCATTCCTCGATGTTCAGCTGGCGCAACGGTTTCGCTTCGACGGACCGCCGAACGAGTTTCGCGCTGACGTCACGCTCGGTGTCCGGCCGGAAGAACGCTGGCTCTTCATGATGCAGTCATTCAATGTGGTTTCGGAAGGCGCAGGGGACTGGAATCTTCCGAGCTATTCCTACTCCAAGCTTCAGCTCAGCGCCGTTTACGAACTGACGCCCAAGGTTGCGCTGCAACTCGGCGGCTACACGACCTACTGGGGCCGCAATGCGCTGCAGGAGAACGGGCTGGTCGCCGGCGCCTGGTATAGATTCTAGATCATTGAATTATCGCGTCGCCGAACGATGGACCACATTCGGCGTCGCCTGACCATACGCAGTCACGGCGCTTGGCAGACGGCCGTCCACGCGCACCGCAAAGCCGCTTCCGCAGACTTGCCCTGTACGGTGAAATCGGTGTCGTCGGGTCCGCCCGCCTCGGGATCCGTGAACCAGCGCCAGACCAGCACGCCGTGAATCGCCGGGCGATCGAGAACAGTGAGCCAGTCGGCCAGGACGTCGGCCTGGAGCCGCATATCGACGGTGGCCGCACGTTCCTCCGCGCTCTCCCAAGGTTTGGCCGCCGCGCCTGCAGCGGAGCGTATCCCGATTTCTCCTACGACGATGGGCTTGCCGATGCGCAGCGCCAGCGCGTCGAGACGATCGGCGACGGCGCGCATGACGGCAAGTCGCCCGGCTTGATCGCTATCCGCGCCGAGGGCGGGGTAGAGAGATACGCCGATCGCGTCGAGCAGCGCCCAGAACGGGACCGTCTCAGCCTCGTCTGCATTATGGGCGACGTAGAATAGAGTGCGCGGGAATACCGCGCGCACCGCTGCAATTACTTGTATCCATTCCGGCCGCCGGGTCGTCTTGGCGAGTTCTGTACCAATCGCCAGGCTATCGGCGCCCTCTTCGGCGGCAATCCGGCCGATGCGTTCGAGTTCGCCGCGATATCGGGAAAACCAGTTGCTCCAGGCGGGTTCGGATGCTGGCTCAATCGCGCCGGCCCAGCTTTCCGGCACCCAGACGTGCGGCTTCACGACGATCGTGAATCCCTGCTGTCGTGCCTGGCGGATCGCCCGGCGCAACGCGTCGTCCGGCATGTCGTTGCCGCGGCCGATGTCCGGACTCGACGGGTTCGCCTGCCACAGAAAGGGAACGATGGCGACTGTCGTGGCGCCGAGGCGTTTTGCGGCGACCAGCGCACGCTCGGCGGATATGCTGCCGAAAGGATGACCCGGAGCCGCAACCACGTTGAAGCCGTTGAGGCGCTGACCATGCGCCGGCGCCAGCGCGGCTATCGACAGGCTCAGCGCCAACAGCGCCCTGACCGATATGCGCAAGAAACGAACGCGCGTTCCAGCCGCGCCCCTACGCATCGATCATCGTATTTGATGACCTTGTCGAAGCGGCGCCGATCTTTTTGGCTTGGGAGAGCAGGTAATCGAGCGCGCCGGCGATGCCGCCGCTTGCGTCCAAAACATCAGACTCGACCCCTATGGATAAATAAAGCTTCTCCGCTGCGTCACTGATGACGGAATGGCCAAAGATACCACCGGCTCCAGCTAGTCCGTGAGCGATGTCCTTGATCTGCTCCATCGTGTCCTGCCCGCCAATACCCTCGTCCTTGAGTTCGATCCATAGCCTCGCCAAGGTCGTCGCGTCATTGTCGAGACGCTTCAGGAAAAGATCTTGTAGGGCGATAAGCTGATCCTTCTTATGACTGACATCGCTCTTCGAACAGAGATAACTGCGTACCGAAGCTGCAAGCGTCATCGGATCGAACGGCTTGCAAATGACGCCGACAGCGCCGAGTGAGCGAAATAGTTCGAGCTCGCGGGTCTGGGCGCGGGCGGTCATGAACACGACCGGGATCTTCGCGGTCTCAGCGTTGCTCTGCAGCCGCGCCAACGTTGCCGGACCGTCCATTCCCGGCATCATAACATCCAACAGGATGATATCGGATGGCCAAGCCGCGGCGACCGCGAGAGCTTCCTTTCCCGATTCGCAGCTTCGCATTTCGATATCGGAATCCAGCCCAAGAGAGACCTCGACGACCTCGCGAATATCCGGCTCATCGTCAACGTGAAGAACACGAAGCGCGGTCATGCGACCTCCAGGACAGTGCGTGTGGGCAGATGCGCTAGACGGTCGCGGACCGTCGATACAAGGCTCGCGAGAGGCGCGTTCGACTTGCATAACGCGGCTTGAATCTGCTCATCGCGCGGCAAGCCTGCGTCCTGAGCGGAGAAGATGATGACCGGGATCGCGTTGCCCCGGCTATCGCGGAGGTCGGGCAGCAGCTCCAGTCCGGAGTGTCCGCCAAGCGAGATATCGAGCACCGCCAGATCGATCTTCTCGGTGGACAGCGCGCGGCGTGCACTCTCGATTGTATCCGCTGAGACCACGTCGGCTATCGCACTAAGTGTGCGGGTCACTGCAGCGAGAACTTCATAGTCGTCGTCGACGTGAAGAATGCGGGGGCGCCGGTGCGGCTGCGGAGCGATCGACGCCCTGAGAATCTTGAAAAGGTTCTCAAAGTCGATCGGCTTTCCGATCCAGTCGAAGATTTTGAGCCGAGACGACCTGACATCGTCCTGTCCCTGGGCGGGGTCACCGGAGATCACGATCATCGGCGTGTCGCGGTAACCTGCCAGCTCCCGCAGGCGAAAAATCAGGTCGAGGCCGTCGCCGTCCGGAAACCGCAGATCGACCAGCATGGCCGCATAGGGGGTTGCGTCCGCGCGGGTGATGGCTGCGGCAATCGTGTGGGCGAAATCAACCGAGAACCCGGCCGGCCGAAGCCGCATTCGCAGTATGGTGGCGACTGCGCGCTCATCCTCGCAAACCAGGATGCGGATGGCATCCGGTTTCGCGTCGGGGTCGATTTCTCCGTTTGCCGCGCCGTTCCAGGCCGGTAAATCAACGTTGAAAATCGTGCCGCCGCCGGGCGCATCGGCGAAGCCCACCTTGCCGCCAAACCACGTGACGATTTGCTTGACGATGCTGAGGCCAAGGCCCGTCCCGCCCTTTTGCCGCGCGTCGGTTGCTTCGGCCTGGGCAAACTTCTCAAAAATGTGCGATTTGAATTTATCCGGCACGCCAGAGCCATGGTCGCGTACCGAGATACGGAACATTTCGCCATCTTTCTCCACCGCGACTAGTACATCTTCAGTTTTCGGGGAGAACTTGATCGCATTCGAGAGCAGATTGGTGATGACCTGCGAAAGCCGGTCGGGGTCGACGTTAACCTTGCCATCGGCCGACGCCGGATTGAGCCGCACGCTGACACTGTGACTCTCGGCAAATCCGCGATTTTCCTCGATCGCCTGCTCCACCAGCGAAAGAATATAGACTTGGCTCAAATTGAAAATGGCACGGCCGGACTCGAGCTTCTCGATGTCCAGAATATCGTTGATGAGGCGGACCAGGCGCTGGCTGTTCTTGTTCGCGATCGTCAGCAGGCGCGATGCTGATTCCGACAACTTGCCGCTCAGTTGTCCGGTCAACAGTCCGAGCGCTCCGGAAATAGATGTCAGCGGGGTGCGCAATTCGTGACTGACCGTGGAGACGAATTCATCTTTCAGGCGTTCGATGCGCTTGCGTTCGCTGATGTCGACGATCACGCTGAGAACCATCAGGTCGTCGCCGGTGTGGATCGGGTTGAGGCCGACTTCAACTGGAAATTCGCAGCCATCCTTACGCCGCCCAACGGGAACGTGGTCGGCCTCTAAGTGGCGAATATTGCTGTTGGAGATGAACATGTCGCGACGCTGGACCTGCTCGGCGTGCAGATGTCCGGGGACTATCTTGTCGATCGACTGGCCGATCAACTCCTCGCGCCGATAGCCGAACATCCGCTCGATCTCGCCGTTCACAAGCACGATCCTGCCGGCGCTACTAGTCATCACCATGCCGTTGGGACACGATTCAACCGCCTGATGAAACATCTCCTCCGCGACTTTTTCTCTTTCCGCCGCAAGCTGCACGAGCCGTGCCGCGGAATTATCCGTTCCGATCAGCAGATAGCCGATGATTTCATTTTTATCGCCGCGCAGCGCCGTGATGGAGACCTTGGCCGGAAAGCGGCTTCCGTCCTTGCGGATATAGGTCGACTCGTACTTGTCCTCGATTCCGCGCGAGGCCTTGAATGCCAATGCGCCGAAGCCCGGCGTAATCGTGGTTGCGAATTCGGCGCTCAATGCCTTCGCGCGAGCGATGACTTCATGCGGATCATGAATGTCGCTTGGCGTCATTTTGTTGACCACATCGCTGGCGGCGTGGCCTAGAAGCCGCTCGGCACCGATGTTAAACAACTGGATGACGCCTTCTGCGTCAGTCGCGATGATCGCGAAGCTGGCGCTGTTGAGGATAGCATCCTGCAACATCTCGGCTTTGAGCATTGGCGGCTGACGCAGGGCATCGACAACATCGGCCGGGCGCGAATCGTCCACAAGACCCGCTGACCGGCCCGCCGGCACCCGCCCAGTCATGTCGACGATTACGTCTGCCATTAGACTGAATCTGTCCATTGAATCTATCGAGAGCCGCGCGGAGCAATCGACATTCAATGTGAACGGAATACTTTAATGGCGCTTCTACTGATAGCAAAAAGACTACCTACGAAGAATTGCGATCGGGACCCAATACATAATGCGCGTTATGACTGATAATTATTGCAACGGACTGTCAGAAGTAACGCAGAACGCCGTCAAAACACCCTTCACGGCAATAAAAGAGGTGGTCCACTGGCGTTTTCTCGCCGTTGGTGCGGTATCCACCTTAAGTCGGCAAAACATTCCAATCCGGAAAACCCGTAGTTAGGCCTGAGCCTCACCGCAGATCCAATCCCGCCAGGCGTGTGTGTCGCGCTGGGCGAAAGGCCGCATGGCGGGCGTAGGCACTATCGCTGGCCGCCGTCAGACTACCGGACGTTCGGTCAAGGCGATGCGCACCAGGTCAGCGGTATTCTTTGCGCCGAGTTTTTCGTTGATACGCCAACGATGAATCTCGATGGTGCGTGGACTAATCCCGAGGCGGCGCGCGGTTTCCTTGTTGGAAGACCCTGCCGTTATGTACGTCAGAACTTCCTCCTCGCGGCGCGTTAGAGCGCGTCGCGCCCGCGCCGTCTGAAAAGCGCAGTCGGGCGGTGGGCCGTCAACAGTCAGGCATGTCGATGCCGCGATCGCCTCGTTGACGAGCGTTGCGACTCGAGTGGCCTCGAATGGCTTTTGCATGATATCGAACGCGCCGCCGCGGATCGCTTCGACCGCGAGCGGGATCGTCCCGATACCGGTCATCATCACGATCGGTGCCTGATACCGTTGCGCGGCGAGTTCTTTCAGGACTTCTATTCCGGAGAGGCCCGGCATCCTAACATCGAGGATGAGGCATGATGGGGTGCGTGTCCGCGAGGTCCCCAGAAAGGTGCGACCGTCGCCGAATGCCGTGACGCTGAAACCCGCCTGGGTCAGCATGAATTGAAGCGCGAGACGGATCGAGCCGTCGTCGTCGACCACGAATACTTCCCTGTTGGGGGTTACTTCGGACATGGCGCTTGGTGGCCTCCCTCTGTCCTGCGTGGCCGCAGGCTCCCCGAAACGCGCGTCGGAACGGCTCTTTGCGGCAAGTCATCGCGGGTGCGTTCAACGCGTGACGCGTCGCGCGCGGCGTATAGCCCGAATCACGATGTCTTTGATTTCGGCGGCCTGCTCATCAGACCATTCATCTGGCGTCCGGGCCAGCAATGTAATTATTGATTTAATGCGGTTAACAAATCATCCGTGCGGTCGGTCGCGCCATATAGGTACTAATATCTAGCAAGATGCGCGGGTGCGGCGGCGATCAATTCGATGTTATATGATATAATATTTATTGGAGAATCATTTCGGGCCGCTGCAATCAGCCGGACCTTTTTCGGCTCACCGAATGCTTCGAAGCCTAACGCTGCGTCAGAGGAATTCTTGCGAGTTCGAACTCGCCGACAGCTTCGCAAATGTGGAAGTGCGGAGAGTATTTTCTTGCAAATGAATTCTTCGCATTCAGACCCGTCGCGGACATAGATCAGGCCGACAGAGTGCAAATGCGGGCATTCGACCGCTGCGATATCCGTGTCGACACAGCGGGCGCTGAAGGTGCGCCTCGGATACTGGAAGTGCATTTTCTTCTTTTAGCAAGCAAGGCCAGCTACGACGGCCACAATAATATTCCGATCGAACAGAGCGCTAGGTTATTATTCGTACTTACTAATACTCACGAAGTTCAATTGTAAAAATGCGAATGCCGCAAGAGATAAATCCTTATTACAGAGCTCTATGATACATCTATTCTAGATGACGCGTTCCAATCTCAGTCATCACCAGAGGTCCGTTCGGCATGCCGTGCCGCCCGGCGGTCGGACTGCACCGGCAAATGATCCGACGCACCGCTAGGCGATGGGCCACGGCGACGAGCGTCTGAGGGCTGCAGCACGGAGCAGAATATGAGCGTGGCGAGCCTTGCCTGCGGTATCGCAAGCGGCGCAACCGCAAAAATTGCGCCAGAAGACATCCTGAAGGGCGCAATTGAGGTCTTCCCCTTTGGCATCCTCATCGTCCAGCCTGGGGGGCAGATCATATTCGCCAGCAGCGAGCTGGAACGGATGTTCGGCTATGCGCGCGATGAACTCGTCGGCCAAACGGTCGATGTCCTCGTTCCTACAAACCTGCGCGTCCAACATGCCGAGCACCGCAGGAACTTCGCAGTCCACCCCGAGATGCGTAAGGCCAATAGCCGCAATCTCTCGGGACGGCGCAAGGACGGCAGCGAATTGCAGGTCGAGATCGGCCTCAATCCAATCCAGGCGGGCGACGGCGCCCTGGTTCTTGCCGTGATTTCTGACATCAGCGACAGGACCCGTATCGAGAGTCTGAAAGACGAGTTCGTCGCGACGGTGAGCCACGAATTGCGCACCCCCCTCACCTCTATTGCCGGCGCGCTCGGCCTTCTGATCGGTCATGCGGGCGGAAATCTGCCCGGTCCCGCGGTGCGTCTGCTCACGATCGCGCACGCGAACAGTCAAAGGCTGGTCCGGCTCGTCAACAATATCCTCGACATGGAGAAGATCGAGTCCGGCAAAGTTGTGTTTGTCCTCAAACGCGTCGAAGTTCGCGCGCTCGTCACGCAGGCAATTGAAAGCAATCGCGGCTTTGCCGAGGAGTACGGCGTGCGAATCAAACTCGACGCCGCGTCGACATCGGGTGATATACGCGCCGATTCTGATTGGCTCACGCAGATCGTCACCAATCTCCTCTCCAACGCGATCAAATTCTCTCCGCGGGGTGAAGAAGTCGTAGTTGCGATCAAAACCCAAGGCGACAAAGTCCTGATTTCTGTGCGTGATCATGGCCACGGTGTTCCTGACGAATTCAAGCCGCGTATCTTTGAGAAATTTGCGCAAGCCGACAATTCCGACGCGCGGCAACAAGGCGGCACCGGCCTTGGGCTGAGCATCGTCAAACAGATCGCCGAGCGCCTGGGCGGCACGGTCCGCTTCGACGATGCGCCCGGCGGCGGCGCGATCTTCAGTGTTGAAATTCCCGGTTGGCAGCAGGGGCGCGCGGCGCTCAACTCGCCGGTTGTCCCTGAACACGAACCAGAAGTGCTCCGATGAATGAACATCTGCAGGCGGTGCTGACGGCCGACAAATCAAAAACGGTGTCGTCCGAAACCGACGGAAAGCGGTTCCGGCAACTGGTCGACAGCGTCAAGGATTACGCCATTCTGATGCTCGACCCCGAAGGTTTGGTGACGACGTGGAACACGGGCGCGGAGCGTATCAAGGGATACCGTGCCGACGAAATTATCGGCCGGAATTTTTCGTGCTTCTACGCGCAGGAGGATGTGGCTCTGGGAAAGCCAGAACGCGAACTCGAGCGAGCTTCTGCCGAAGGGCGATCGGAGGACGAAGGGTGGCGCGTCCGCAAAAATGGAACGAGATTCTGGGCCGAGGTGGTCATCACCCCGATCTATGACGATGATGGAAACCTGAGCGGATTCGGAAAGGTGACCCGCGACATAAGCAGCCGACGAAAAGCCGAACAGAAGTTCAAGGACCTGCTTGAAGTGGCGCCCGACGCCATTGTGATCGTGGACCAGACAGGCAATATCGTCCTGGTCAATTCTCAAACCGAAAAACTGTTCGGCTTCGCGCGAGCCGAGTTGCTCGGGCAGACGATCGACCTTCTGCTGCCGCCGCGCTTTCGCGGCCAGCATCCGTCGCATCGCAATGCGTATTTTGCCAAGCCGAATGTGCGCCCGATGGGGGTCGGCCTCGAACTCTTTGGTCAGCGCAAGGACGGCACCGAATTCCCGATCGAAATCAGTCTCAGCCCGCTGGAGACCGAGGACGGTACGCTGGTTTCGAGCGCGATCCGCGACATCACCGAGCGCAAGGATGCGGAAAAGCGTCAAGCGCAGATTGAAGGCAGGTACCGCGGACTGCTGGAAGGCGCTCCGGACGCGATGGTGGTGGTGAACCAGGGCGGCGAGATTGTCCTGCTGAATCTTCAGGCCGAGAAGAAGTTCGGCTACCGTCGCGACGAACTCCTGGGCCAAAACATAAAGAACATCATTCCGGAGGGCTTCGCCGAACGGATGATCGCGGACGATCTGCGATCCGCGGAAGATGCGCTGGCGCAGCAGATCGGCACCGGCATTGAGCTCACGGGACGGCGAAAGGATGGAAGTGAGTTTCCGATCGAGCTGATGTTGAGTCCGCTGCAGAACGCCGAAGGAGTCCTGGTGACGGCGGCGATCCGCGACATCAGCGTGCGCAAGGTTGCGGAAAAGCATCTGGTGCGGATGGAAAGCAGGTACCGCGGGCTCTTAGAGGCGGCTCCGGATGCGATGGTGGTGGTGAACCAGGGCGGGGAGATTGTCCTGCTGAATCTTCAGGCGGAGAGCCAATTTGGGTACCGCCGCGATGAGCTCCTCGGGCAGAAGGTGAAGAACATCATTCCGGAGGGCTTCGCGGAACGGCTGATCGCGGACGATCTCCGGTCCGCGGAAGACGCGCTGGCGCAGCAGATCGGCACCGGCATTGAGCTTACGGGACGGCGGAAGGATGGAAGTGAGTTTCCGATCGAGCTCATGCTCAGCCCGCTGGAAAGCGCCGAAGGAATTCTTGTAACGGCGGCGATCCGCGACATCAGCGTGCGCACGGCCGCGGAAAAGCATCTGGCGCAGATGGAGGGCCGGTACCGCGGGCTGTTAGAGGCGGCTCCGGATGCGATGGTGGTGGTGAACCAGGGCGGAGAAATCGTTCTTCTGAATCTTCAGGCGGAGAACCAGTTTGGGTACCGCCGCGATGAGCTCCTCGGGCAGAAGGTCAAGAACATCATTCCGGAGGGCTTTGCGGAACGGCTGATCGCGGACGATCTCCGATCCGCGGAAGACGCGCTGGCACAGCAGATCGGCACCGGGATTGAACTCACGGGGCGGCGGAAGGATGGAGGCGAGTTTCCGATCGAGATCATGCTCAGCCCGCTGGAAAGCACCGAAGGAATCCTGGTGACGGCGGCGATCCGCGATATCAGCGTGCGCAAGGCTGCGGAAAAGCATCTGGCGCAAATGGAGAGCAGGTATCGCGGGCTCTTAGAAGCGGCTCCGGACGCAATGGTGGTGGTGAACCAGGGCGGAGAAATCGTCCTTCTGAATCTTCAGGCGGAGAAGCAATTTGGGTACCGCCGCGATGAACTCCTCGGGCAGAAGGTGAAGAACATCATTCCGGAAGGCTTCGCGGAACGGTTGCTCGCGGACGGTCTCCGGTCCGCGGAAGACGCGCTGGCGCAGCAGATCGGCGCCGGCATTGAGCTCACGGGGCGGCGGAAGGACGGAAGTGAGTTTCCGATCGAGATCATGCTCAGCCCGCTGGAAAGCGCCGAAGGAATCCTGGTGACGGCGGCGATCCGCGACATCAGCGTGCGCAAGGCTGCGGAAAAGCATCTGGCACAAATGGAGAGCAGGTATCGCGGGCTGTTAGAAGCGGCTCCGGATGCGATGGTGGTGGTGAACCAGGGCGGAGAAATCGTCCTGCTGAATCTTCAGGCGGAGAAGCAATTCGGATACCGTCGCGATGAACTCCTCGGGCAGGAAGTGAAGAATATCATTCCGGAGGGCTTCGCGGAGCGGCTGATCGCGGACGATCTCCGATCCGCGGAAGACGCACTGGCGCAGCAGATCGGCACCGGGATTGAACTCACGGGGCAGCGAAAGGATGGCGGCGAGTTTCCGATCGAGATCATGCTCAGCCCACTGGAAAGCGCCGAAGGAATCCTGGTGACGGCGGCGATCCGTGACATCACCGAGCGCAAACGTCACGAGAGGACGTTGCAGGAAAAGAACAACGAACTCCAAGTCGCGGTCAACGATCTGGATGCATTTTCCTATAGCGTGTCGCACGATTTGCGCGCGCCCCTGCGGGCGATCGACGGGTTCAGTCAGATTTTGCTCAAACAATATGGACCGCTCCTGACGGGGGAACCGCATAAATACCTGCAACGCGTGCGGGACAACACGGTGCAAATGGGGCACCTGGTCGATGACCTGCTCAGGTTCTCACGGCTCGGTCGTCAGCCTCTGGCCAAGCAATTGGTGCCGACCGGCACCATCGTCGAGCAGGTCTTGCGCGAAGCGCGGCAGCAGGCCGCAGGGCGCTCCGTCAAGGTCTCCGTCGGCGACCTGCCTCCGGTCTGGGGCGACGCGGCGCTTCTCAAGCAGGTGTTCATGAACCTCATCGACAATGCCTTCAAATACACCCGATTGCGCGACGACGCCGTTGTCGAGATCAGCTCAAGCAAGATAGACGGAGAGCAGGTCTTCGTCGTCCGCGATAACGGGGTCGGCTTTGACATGCAATATGCCGACAAGCTGTTTGACGTGTTTCAGCGGCTGCATCGTGCGGAGGATTTTGCAGGCACCGGTGTCGGCCTGGCTATCGTACAACGCATCGTCCAGCGTCACGGCGGCCGTGTCTGGGTCGAAGCCGCGGTGGATCACGGCGCAACATTTCACTTCACAACGGAAGGCTCCCCCTCTCATGCTTGACCAACGCGCGGACATTCTGCTGGTTGAAGACAATCCCGATGACGTCGAGCTGATGCTGCATGCCTTCAAGACCGCCAATCTTGCAAATCCAGTTCACGTCGCGCGCGACGGAGTGGAGGCGCTCGAGTTCGTGTTCTGTACCGGGCCGCATGCCGGTCGCAGTATTCAGGACAGGCCGAAACTCGTATTGCTGGACTTGAAGCTGCCGAGACTGGATGGCCACGAAGTCCTCAAGCGCATCAAGGGAGATCCGCGCACTTCCGCCATTCCCGTGGTTATGCTCACCTCATCGGCCGAGGAGCGCGACGTCATGCGCACCTACGAAGTGGGCGCCAACAGTTACATCGTCAAGCCGGTCGACTTCGAGCAATTCACGGAATCGGTCCGCGACATCGGGAAATATTGGCTCGAGATCAATCATACGCAGAGCAGCTAACTCTGGCGCATATTTGACCCCGGAATCCCGACGACGTTCCTTGCCTTGGAGCGTCGAGATGATCGAATGATGCCGCCGGATACTGGTCCTGGCACATGAGCGAAAGCGTGAGCTTGAGTGCACGAGTATGGTATCGGACCTCATGCAACTCACGCGCGACAGCGTGGGTCACCATTAAGAATAAAGCGCTTTTGAATGAACTGGTGCTGCGAGACAGGATTACTGTCGTCCTCTCCTTTGCCGGTGGAGCGGTTTACGGGAGGACAACCGCGGAAGAAATGCCGCCGAGCCTCGAACGTTCGAACTGAAACATCCACGTAAAATCCGATGGCTATCCCGGACGATGCGCAGCCAACCTGGAGAATGTTGGATCCCAGTTCGTCCCCTCCGCCAAAACTTCAATTAAGTCGTTGACTTAATAAGACTATTAAACGCCTCAAATATCACGGGTCACGAGTTCGACGATATCAAGCGCTGTATCGACAACATCACGACCATCAGCGCCGAAGATAAAAAGAAGATCTTCTCGCAGAACGCATTGCGGCTTCAAGCCGCTGGTGCGCGAGGCCAAGTTCGATTGCGGTGAACTGGCGATCGTTACCGATCTGCAGGCCAAGGCCTACAATAAGCCGTATATATTGCCGGCGCGGGTAGTGGCCCGCGCGCCGCCGCTTACGTCGAAGCCGGCAGCCGATGCCGCTGCACGCGATCTTCATCGACCTCGACGCCCAACCCGGGGCGGTCGAGTGTGTCGGCGAATCCGCGGTCGATGCGAATGGGATGCGCGGTGACGTCCTGGCCGAGCGCGCCATTGGTCAGCGTCAGGCCCCAGGAAATATTGGGAATGACAGCCGCGATGTGCAGCGCCGCCGCGCAGGCGATGCTGGATTCACCGGTCTTGCACGATACGTTGACGCTCATGCCAAGCCGGCCGCATAGCCGGCCGGCGTCGACCACGCCCCGGATGCCGCCGAGCTTGATCGCCTTGAGGCTGACGCCGCGCGCCGCCTTGCGGTCGTGATGGCTCTGGATGTCGCGCAGCGAGTGAATGCCCTCGTCGGCCCCGATGGCGATGTCGCCCGCGGCAGCCACCGTAGCCATGCCGGCGAGGTCATCGGCGGACACCGGCTGTTCAAAGAAATCGAGGCCGCTGCCGGCGACCGCCTGCACGAACGCGACGGCCCCGTCGGTGCTGAATCCTTGGTTGGCATCGGCGGAGATCAACGAGCCAGCGCCGAGGATGCGGCAAATCTCGCGGGTGCGGGCCGCGTCTTTGTCCGGCGTATCGATGCCGACCTTGATCTTGAAAGCCGTGAAGCCATCGGCTTTTTTCTTCGCCGCGTCCTTCAGGTCGCCATCATAGTCGCCGCCGCCGATCACGCCCAGGATGGCGATGCGGTTGCGAATCTGGGCTCCGAGCAGCACATGCACGGGCTGGTTCATGGCCTTGCCGAGAAGGTCATGCAGCGCGATCTCGATTGCTGCCTTGGCGCCGTGGTTGCCGTACATGCGGCCGTCCATCGTCGTAAGCGCGCCGGCGATATCGGCGGCATCGCGGCCGATCAGGCTGGAGGTCATATGGTGCATGGCCGCCACCATGCTCTCGACGGTCTCGCCCGTCATGGTCGGCGCGGAGGCGGCCTCGCCCCAGCCGACAAGGCCGGTGTCGGTTTCGATCCGGACCAGCACATTGTCGGCTTGGCGGACTTCCTCGCCGGCCATGATGAGCGGCTTGATCATCGGCAGGCGGACGGCGATCGGTGCGATGGATTTGATTTGCACTTGGTAATCCAGAACTAGAACGGAAAATCGCGCGCCGGAGGTGCCGGCGCGCGATGATGATGACGGCTGGGACTAGATTTTCGTGATGCCGGCCTTTTCGATCACTTCCTTGAAGACGATGATCTCTTTGTTGACGCGTTCGCCCAGCGCTTGGCCGTTTTTGGCCTGGATCTCGAAGCCGGATTTCATCAGCTTCTCCTGCATCTCGGGTCGTGCCAGGACGGCGAGCGATTCTTTCTCGATGCGGGCGACGAGTTCCGGTGGCGTCTTGGCTGGGGCCATGAAGCAGCAATTGGTCGCGAACACGAAGTCCTTATAGCCGGCGTCCAACATGGTCGGAACCTCCGGCAGATCGTGCCAGCGCTTTTCGCCGGTGACCGCCAGCGCCTTGATGGTGCCGGCCTTGATGTGCGCGTGGGCCGGCGCCAGCACGCCCGAATTCATCTGCACCG
>JAQGJU010000129.1 GCA_028290465.1 Xanthobacteraceae bacterium
GCAGCGCCATCATCAACGCCGCGGCGCGTCTGATCGCCGGCGATATCGAACGGCGCGGCGGCGCGGCGCGGCTCGACGATCCGGGCCGCGATCTCGGCTCGGTGCTCGGCGCGGAGAGCGCCGACGCGATTATTGTCATCGGCGGCACCGGCAATGGCCGCAACGACAACAGCGTGCAGACGCTGGCGCGCGAGGCGTGGCTCGCAGTGCACGGTATGGCGTTGACGCCGGGCGAAACGGCGGCCTTTGGATTTTCAACGCAGCGCCCGGTGCTGATGCTGCCGGGGCGGCTCGATGCGGCACTCGCCGTCTGGCTGCTGGTCGGCCGGCGCATTCTGGACCGGCTTTCCGCAGCTACCCATCACAAGGATGCCGACCCGGTCGAGACCTTGACGCTCGCGCGCAAGGTCACGTCGACGATCGGGCTTGCCGAAGTCGTGCCCGTGCGCCGCAACGGCGTGCAGGCCGAACCGCTCGCGGTTCGCTATCTGCCGCTGTCGTCACTGGCGCGCTCGGATGGTTGGATTCTGGTTCCCCCCGACAGCGAAGGCTATTCCGAAGGCACTCCAGTCCATGTAAGGCCGTGGCCGTGAGCAAGGTCGAGCCAAACAGCGACAGTCTGATCGCGCACGTGCGGGCCGCCGCCCGTCAAGAGCAATTCCTCGACGTGGTGTCGGCCGAGGAAGCGCGGACGCGTTTCCAGACTCACATCGATATGGCGCCGCTCGGCGATGAGACGGTGATGCTGGCCCAGGCGCTCGGCCGCGTGCTCGCGCACGACGTCGTCGCCGCGGTCGATGCGCCGCCGTTCGACAGGTCCAATGTCGACGGCTTCGCGCTGCGCGCCGCCGACACGATAGGGGCCAGCGATATGGCGCCGAAAAAATTCAAACTGAATGCGGAGGTCATTGCTTGCGGCCATGCGCCCACGCTGGAGGTCGCCCCCGCAACGGCGACGACGATCGCCACCGGCGGCGTTATTCCGCGCGGCGCCGACGCGGTGGTGATGATCGAGTGGACTGAATTGCTGGCCGACGGCACGCCGATGATAGAGCTGCGCCGCGCCGCAGCAGCAGGGCAGTTCGTGTCTTACGCCGGCTCCGACATCGCGCGCGGCGAAACGCTGCTCCGCCGCGGCGCGCGGATCGGCTCACGCGAGATCGGCATGCTGGCGGCGAGCGGCCTCGCGCATATCGACGTGGTGCGACGGCCGAAGGTCGCGGTGCTTTCGACCGGCGACGAACTGGTCGCACCCGGCACGGCGCTCGGCGCCGCCAATGTCTACGACAGCAACGGCGCCATTATCGCCGCCGCGGTGACCGAAGCCGGCGGCGAGCCGGTCGCGATGGGCGCCTTCCCCGACGATCCGGTGAAGCTGGAGATCGCCGTGCGCAACGCGCTGGCCGCAAGCGACATGGTGGTGCTGTCCGGCGGTACGTCGAAAGGCGCCGGCGATCTGTCGCACGCCATCGTCTCGCGGCTCGGCCAACCCGGCATCCTGGTGCACGGCGTGGCGCTCAAGCCGGGCAAGCCGCTGTGTCTCGGCGTCATCGGCAAAAAGCCGATCGTCGTGCTGCCGGGTTTCCCGACCTCGGCAATCTTCACGTTTCACGCTTTCGTTGCGCCAGTGATCCGCGCACTCGCCGGCCTGCCGCCGGAAGCGGCGGAAACTGTGCGGGCCACCGTGCCGATGCGCATCGCATCGGAAATGGGCCGCAAGGAGTTCGTGCTGGTGTCGCTGATCGAGGGTGACGACGGCACGATCGCATTCCCGACCGGCAAGGGTTCAGGTTCGGTGACAAGCTTCTCACAGGCCGATGGCTTTCTCGAGATCGACGCGCTGGCTTCTTCGCTCGATGCCGGCAGCACCGTCGAGGTGACGCTGATCGGCAGCGCGGCCAAGGCGCCCGATCTGGTCATCATGGGCAGCCATGACGTCGCGCTCGATGTGGTGGTGGGGGCTTTGGCGGAACGCGGATTCTCGGCGCGTACGCTCGCGGTCGGCAGCCTCGGCGGCGTTGCCGCGGCGACGCGCGGCGAATGCGACATCGCGCCGGTGCATCTGATCGATCCGGCGAGTGGGCAATACAACGTACATCTCGTCACGCCCGGCCTGACGCTGGTGCCGGGTTGGCGGCGCATGCAAGGTGTTCTCTTTCGCTTGGGCGACAAGCGTTTCGAGGGCCGCGAAGCGAATGACGCTGTTGCTGGGATACTCGGCGACCCCGCGGCATTGATGGTGAGCCGTAATGCTGGTGCGGGCACCCGCGTGCTGATCGACAATCTGCTGAAAGGGAAGCGGCCGCCCGGTTACGCCAATCAGCCGAAGTCGCATAACGCGGTGGCGGCAGCGATCGCGCAGGGCCGCGCCGACTGGGGCGTCGCCATCGAGCCGGTGGCCAAACTGTATGGCCTCGGCTTTCTGCCTTTGGCACCGGAGCATTACGATTTTCTGGTGGTCGAGGCCCGCCGCGACCGGCCCGCCGTCCAGGCGTTCCTGGCCGCTTTACGCGACGATGCGACACGTCAGCGCATCCGGGCGCTTGGCATGCAACCGGCATGACGATCGTCGCGCTGCGGCTTATGCTGTGGCTGCTCGTATGATCGGATCGGCCGCTTGTGCATTTTTTATTAATTTTGTTGGGGGATTGCGACCATGTCTATCACCCTTCGCTCGGGGCTTCGGTTCGGTGCGGGACTTTCACTGGTGCTGGCCGCCAATCTCTTTGTCACCGCAGCGTCGGCACAGCCCATGCAGAAGCATTACTATTGGGGCCGCAATGGCAAGTGTCTGTGGGCGTGGTTTTCGAACGACCAGCCCTGCCGGGGCCCCGGGCCGGGCTATTATCCCGCGAACGCGCAGTTTTGCCGGCACAAGCCGATGTGCATCACGCCGCCGCACGGCATCTCGGTATTTCCGGGTCTGGGTTCAGGCATGCGTGGCCACCGCGAGCGGGATAATCGCGGGCAGAACGATCGCAGGCAGAATTTTCCGGTGCGCTAACGACGCGCCTGAC
>JAQGJU010000139.1 GCA_028290465.1 Xanthobacteraceae bacterium
CCTCGGCGGCCTCGCGCTCACCGCGGTCGATGACTTCGCGCGACGCCATCGAGCGCGTCGAGCGCGAGGCCGCCGAGGCGCGCAAGCGCGAAGAGGACGATCGCCGCCGCCACGACGACGAGACCAAGCGCAAGGCCGACGAAGTCGCCAAGAAGCGCTTCGGCGAGGAAGAAGCCAAGAATCGCCTGACCGGCGCCACGCCAGTGGCCCGCACGTTGGTCCCCGAGGAAGAAGAAGCCCCGCGCACCATCCGCCGCGGTCCCGGCGGCGCGCCGCGCGCCGCTCCGGCCGTCAAGGCGCCGGCCCGTGTCGCCCCGCAGAAAAGCCGTGGCCGCCTGACCGTCGTCACCGCGATGTCGGCCGACGAAGAGCGCGAGCGTTCGGTCGCCGCGTTCCGCCGTCGCGTGCAGCGGCTCAAGGGCCATGCCCATAACGAGCCGAAGGAAAAGCTGATCCGCGAAGTCACCATTCCGGAAGCGATCACCATCCAGGAACTCGCCAATCGTATGGCCGAGCGCGCCGTGGACGTGATCCGCCTGCTGATGAAGCAGGGCCAGATGGTCAAGATCACCGATGTGATCGATGCCGACACCGCGCAACTGGTTGCCGAGGAACTCGGCCATACGGTGCGCCGCGTCGCCGAGTCCGACGTCGAAGAAGGCCTGTTCGACGTCGCCGACGTCGAAGCGGATCTGGAGTCGCGCCCGCCGGTCATCACCGTGATGGGCCATGTCGATCACGGCAAGACCTCGCTGCTCGATGCCATCCGGTCGACCGAAGTCGCGGCCGGCGAACATGGCGGCATCACCCAGCATATCGGCGCCTATCAGGTGACCGCCCCGACCGGCGGCAAGCTGACCTTCATCGATACGCCCGGTCACGCCGCCTTCACGGCGATGCGCGCCCGCGGCGCCAAGGTCACCGACATCGTGATCCTGGTGGTGGCGGCCGACGACGGCGTGATGCCGCAGACCATCGAAGCGATCCATCACGCCAAGGCGGCCAAGGTTCCGATCATCGTCGCCATCAACAAGATCGACAAGCAGGACGCCAAGCCGGATCGCGTGCGCACCGAACTGCTGCAGCACGAAATCCAGGTCGAATCGCTCGGCGGCGACGTGCTCGACGTCGAGGTCTCGGCCAAGGAACGCATAAATCTCGACAAGCTGCTCGAAATCGTCGGCCTGCAGGCCGAACTCCTCGACCTTAAGGCCAGTTCGACCCGGCCGGCCGAAGGCACCGTAATCGAAGCGCGGCTCGACAAGGGCCGCGGCCCGGTCGCCACCGTGTTGGTGCAGCGCGGCACCCTCAAGGTCGGCGACATCATCGTGGCCGGCGCCGAATGGGGCCGCGTGCGCGCCCTGGTGTCCGATATCGGCACCAATGTGACGAGTGCCGGTCCGTCGACCCCGGTCGAAGTGCTTGGCTTCAGCCGCACCCCGGAGGCGGGCGACCGTCTGGCCGTGGTCGAGAGCGAAAGCCGCGCCCGCGAAGTCACCGATTATCGCCTGCGCCAAAAGCGCGAGAACGCGGCGGCGCGCGCCACCGGCATGCGCGGCTCGCTCGAACAGATGATGAGCCAGCTCAAGACCAGCGGCCGCAAGGATCTGGCGCTGATCATCAAGGCCGACGTGCAGGGCTCGCTCGAAGCGATCCTCGGCTCGCTGGAAAAACTCGGCACCGAGGAAGTCGCCGCGCGGGTGATTCATGCCGGCGTCGGTGGCATCACCGAATCCGACGTGACGCTGGCCGAAGCCTCCGGCGTGCCGATCATCGGCTTCAACGTGCGCGCCCACAAGGAAGCGCGCGAGGCCGCATCACGCAACGGCATCGAAATCCGTTACTACAACATCATCTACGATCTCGTGGATGACGTGAAGACGGCGATGTCCGGCCTGCTGCCGCCGACGCTGCGCGAAACCATGCTGGGCAACGCGCTGATCCTGGAGATCTTCAACGTCTCCAAGGTCGGCAAGATCGCCGGTTGCCGCGTCACCGACGGCAATGTCGAACGCGGCGCCAATGTGCGCCTGATCCGCGACAACGTCGTGGTGCACGAAGGCAAGCTGTCGCAGCTCAAGCGCTTCAAGGACGACGCCAAGGAAGTCACCGCCGGTCAGGAGTGCGGCATGGCCTTCGAGAACTACCAGGACATGCGGGCCGGCGACGTCATCGAGTGCTACCGGGTGGAGACGATCCAGCGCTCGCTCTGAGTTCGAAACTCAGACGAGCCGACTTCCACCGTTATGGTGCCCGGCCAAGGCCGGGCATCCACGTCTTTTCTCGTAACAGGCAGGACGTGACGGCATGGGAATACGGGCTTGTCCCGCATTCCACGCCAGACTGCGCACCGCCGTTGTATTATCCGCCTGGCTCGTACGGCAATTCCAGCCAATGAGGACTGCCACACCATGAGCAAGCGCCCATCCGAAGGCCGGTCGGGCCCGTCGCAGCGTTCGCTGCGCGTCGGCGAACTGGTGCGCCACGCGCTCGCCGACATGCTGTCGCGCGGCGAGATCCACGATCCGGTCATCGAAAACCACCTGATCACGGTGCCCGAAGTGCGCATGAGCCCGGACATGCGGCTCGCGACTATCTATGTGATGCCGCTCGGCGGCAAAGACGCGCAGCCGGTGCTGGAAGCGCTGGAGCGCAACAAGAAATACCTGCGCGGCGAACTTTCGCATCGCGTTAACCTGAAATTCGCACCCGACCTTCGATTCCGCATCGACGAACGATTCGAAGAAGCGGAACGGATCGAGAAACTTCTGCGAACGCCGCAGGTCCAGCGCGATCTGGACGGCGCAAAAGACGGCGACAAAGACAATGAGTGATCTGAAAGCCCTGCTGGCGACGGTCGCGGCGCCGCATGACGACACAACGGAGCCGCTTCAAATCCACGATGCAGCCCCGCTCGCGGCCGATGCCGCGCCCGAGTCGTCGCCTGCGTCGGCGCCGGAATTCGCATCGCGCCCCAGCAAGGGCATGGGCCAGCGCCGGCGCGAGAAGCACGACGTCCATGGCTGGGTGGTGCTGGACAAGCCGCTCGGCATGACGTCGACGCAGGCGGTCGGCGTCATCAAGCGGCTGTTCAAGGCAAAGCGCGTCGGCCACGCCGGCACGCTGGACCCACTGGCGACCGGGCTGCTGCCGATCGCGCTCGGCGAAGCCACCAAGACCGTCCCGTTCGTGATGGACGGTCGCAAGGTCTACCTGTTCACCGTCCGGTTCGGCGAAGAGCGCGATACCGACGACACCGAAGGCAAGGCGGTCGCCACCAGCGACGCGCGCCCCTCGGCCGAGGCAATCCGCGCCCTGATCCCGCAATTCACCGGGACCATCTCCCAGGTGCCGCCGCGCTACTCGGCCATCAAGGTCGCCGGCGAGCGGGCCTATGACCTCGCCCGCGATGGCGAGATCGTCGAGTTGGCGCCCCGCCCGGTCAATATTCACAATCTGGAGCTGCTGGGACAGCCGGATGCCGACCATGCTCTATTTGCCGCCGAATGCGGCAAAGGCACCTACGTTCGGGCGATTGCCCGCGATATGGGCCGGGAACTGGGCTGTTTTGGCCATGTTTGCGCTTTGCGTCGGACCTCGGTGGGTCCGTTCGCCGAACAGGACATGATTTCGCTGGAACAGCTGGAGGCTTTATGCCATAGAGCCGCAGCCGGCGAGGGCAGCCTCGCCGATGCGCTATTACCCGTTGAGACCGCGCTGGACGACATCCCGGCGCTGGCCATCACTCGGGTAGACGCGGCCAGGCTCCAGCGTGGGCAGGCCGTTTTGTTGCGCGGACGGGACGCTCCCATCTTCCGCGGCACGGTTTACGTCACGGTGTCCGGCCAGCTTTTGGCCCTCGCCGAGGTCGACCGTGGCGAGATCGTCCCCAAGCGCGTGTTCAATCTGGCCGGGCTGTCAGGCAGCCGGAGCCGACATAAGGATATCTAACGATGTCGATTACGACCGAACGTAAGTCGGAAGTCATCAAGACGTATGCCACCAAGGCCAACGACACTGGTTCTTCCGAAGTCCAGGTTGCGATCCTGACGGAACGCATCACCAACCTGACCGAGCATTTCAAGGCCCACGTCAAGGACAACCATTCCCGGCGCGGACTGCTCAAAATGGTTGCGACGCGGCGCTCGCTACTCGACTACATCAAGCGCGGCGACGAAGGTCGCTACAAGGCGCTGATCGAGAAGCTTGGTATTCGTCGCTAAGCGATCAAGCGTGGCATTAGCCACGCATTCGAAAATGATGCGTGGCGTCAGCCACGCATTTGAAAGTTTGCGCGGCGTCAGCCGTGCATTGTCCAGCGTGCGCTTTGGCGCGCAATCCGGTCCCGCGCATTCCGCCCGACCATTCGCTTTGCGCCCCACTCTTAAGTCAGCGTTCGCTTGTGCCGCCCGGCAGCGAGATCGTTGCCGTTTACGTGACGGACAGATGGCTGTCCGTCCTCGAACGCCGAAAGGTCCGATGGCCATGGCAGGATCGCAAGATGCTGTTTCCGCCCGCACAGCGCGCGCGCAGCATCTTGCCGTCTTGCTCATGGCTCTCGCCCCTTTCGCGAAACCCATGAAAGAAAATCCACATGTTCAATAAACATCGAGTTGAGCTCGATTGGGGTGGGCGTACGCTTACCCTCGAGACCGGCAAGATTGCGCGCCAGGCCGATGGCGCCGTGTTGGCGACCTACGGCGAGACCACCGTGCTGGCCACCGTCGTCGCCGCCAAGCAGCCGCGCGAAGGCGTCGACTTCCTGCCGCTGACCGTCGACTACCAGGAAAAATATTACGCGGCCGGCCGCATTCCGGGCGGCTACTTCAAGCGCGAAGGCCGTCCGACCGAAAAGGAAACACTGGTTTCCCGCCTGATCGACCGCCCGATCCGTCCGCTGTTCGCCGACGGCTGGCGCAACGAGACCCAGGTCATCGTGACGACGCTGTCGCACGACCTGGAGAACGATCCCGACATTCTGGCGCTGGTGGCGGCTTCCGCCGCGCTGACGCTGTCCGGCGCGCCGTTCATGGGCCCGATCGGCGCGGCCCGCGTCGGCTTCATCAATA
>JAQGJU010000140.1 GCA_028290465.1 Xanthobacteraceae bacterium
CGAAGGTGATCAAGGACGCCGGGCTGGAGAGCGCGAAGTAGCAACCGCGGTATCTCTCGCTTCGTCATGCCCGGCCTTGTGCCGGGCATCCACGTCTTAACTGCATCGTAGCAAGCAAAGGCGCGGATGGCCGGGACAAGCCCGGCCATGACGAACTTACAAGTCGTCGTCTGTTACGCCGGCAGGAACCGATACGCAGTGTCCTTGCGCTCGACAAAGCCGACGCCCGGATACGGGAAGTGATACCCGATCAGCTTGGTCTTTTCTTTTGCGGCGCGATCCAACAGCGCACGGCGCGTCTCGACGGCCAGGCCTG
Source organism: Xanthobacteraceae bacterium (assembly GCA_028290465.1). Lineage (GTDB taxonomy): Bacteria > Pseudomonadota > Alphaproteobacteria > Rhizobiales > Xanthobacteraceae > FEB-22. The sequence goes on from JAQGJU010000140.1 coordinate 317, forward strand.
AAACCGTGTCAAAGCCGTGCCGCCATTCCGGATGGCTGAACGAAATCTGCGCATGGCCGAGCGCATCGCCGACCACGATCAGCCCGTCGCCGCCGGTCAACTGGAGCGAGATATGACCGGGGGTGTGACCGGGTGTATCCAGCACCTGCACGCCGGTCGCGATCTCGTCGCCGCCCTTCACCTGCTTTACCCGCGTCTGGATGCGGGCCAGATTTTCGGCGGCGCCATTGATCATGAAATGCATCGGCTCGGGCAATTTTTGTTTCAAGTCGCCGTCGCTCCAAAACTTCCACTCGGCCGCGCCGACATGGAAGTCGGCATTCGGGAAGCGCAACGTATCGCCATCGGCAAGGCCCCATAGATGATCGGGGTGCGCGTGGGTGAACACCACTTTGGTGATCTTGACCGGATCGATGCCGGCCTCTTTCAGATTTTCCGAAAGCTTGCCGGCGCTCGGCACGAAGTTTTGCCCGGATCCGGCATCGACCAGGATCAGGTCGGAGCCGGTGTCAATCAGCGTGATGTTGGTGGCCGGCTTGAGATCGTCAGGCGATTCTCCGGCGGCTTTCACTTGCGCCGCGAGTTCGTCCTTTGGCGCGTCGGGCAATAGGACATTCGCCGGCACTTTGAGGAACCCGTCGCTGACCACGGCAATCTTGAAAGTGCCGTGCTCGAAGCGATGCGGTGGCGTCGCCGCGTAGGCGAAGCGGAACGGCAGCGCGGCGGCCGCGAGGCCGGCGGCGCCGGTGAGCAGGAACCGGCGGCGATCGAGGTCATCGAAATGGCGCATGGCGATCTCCCGAAATGGCCCGCTGGGCACATTTCGGCCCGGCTCAAGACAAAGCCGCGAACCGGTAGGCGGTTCCATTGCGTTCCACGATTCCGGTGCCCGGAAACGGCAAATGAAAGCCGATCAGCCGGGTCCTGTCGGTCGCCAGCCGTTCGAGCAGCTTGCGGCGCGTCGCGATGGCGACCTCGGGCTCGTGGTCGCTGGCGGGCCGCCAGTCCGGATGCGCGAATGAAATGACCGGATGGGTCAGCGCGTCACCGCCGACGATCAGGCCGTCGCCGCCGGTGATCTCCAGCGAGAAATGCCCCTGGGTATGGCCGCGCGTGTCGAACACACGGATGCCCGGCACGATGTCGTCGCCGGCCTTGACCATCGTGACCTTGTCCTTGATGCGCGCGAACGAGCGCCGCGCGCCGGTGACAAAGCCGGCGCGCTCAGACGGCAGTCCGCGCTCGGCGTTAGCGCCGTGCCAGAAATCCCATTCGGCGGCGCCGGCCACATAGCGCGCGTTCGGAAAAGCAAGATCGTCGAGTTCGTCGACCAGGCCCCACAGATGATCGGGATGGCCGTGCGTGAACACGATCTGCGTGATCGCTTCGCGGGCGATGCCGACGGCTTCGAGATTTTCCGTGAGCTTGCCGGCGCTCGGCATGAAATGCGCGCCCGAGCCGGCATCGATCAGGATCAACTCGCGTCCGGCGCGGATCAGCGTGCAGTTGGTCGGCGATTGATATTGTTCGCCGGTCTGGCCGGCGGATTTCAACGCCGCGGCGCGCGCCTCGGCAGGGGCATCGCCGGCAAGCGCGGCGGTCGGTAACGCCAGATAGCCGTCGCTGACCACACTGATTTCGAACGCGCCGTGGGTGAAGCGATGCGGCGCGGTCGCGGCACGCGCTGTGCCGAGGGCAGATAAGGTCGCCAGCGAGGCGCTGGCGGCGAGGAAATGGCGGCGGTCGAGGGACATGCGGTTCTCCGGCGAAATGCCAGTGACAATAACAAAAAAGGCCGCCCCGAAGGGCGGCCTTTTCCGTAAAACGATGCCGCGCGATTAGCGCGAATAGTATTCCACGACCAGATGCGGTTCCATCTGGACCGGGTAGGGCACTTCGTTGATCGCCGGGATGCGGGCGAGCTTCGCGGTCATCTTGCTGTGGTCGACCTCGATGTAGTCGGGCACGTCGCGCTCGCCTAAGCCAACCGACTCCAGCACCAGCGCCATCTGCTTCGACTTTTCCTTCACCTCGATCACATCGCCGGCCTTGCAGCGATAGCTGGCGATGGTGACGCGACGGCCGTTGACCTTGACGTGGCCGTGGCTGACGAACTGACGGGCCGCGAACACGGTCGGCACGAACTTGGCGCGGTACACCACCGCATCGAGACGACGCTCGAGCAGGCCGATCAGATGCGCGCCGGAATCGCCCTTCAAGCGAATGGCTTCGAAGTAGATGCCGCGGAACTGCTTCTCGGTGATGTTGCCGTAATAGCCGCGCAGCTTCTGCTTGGCCTTGAGCTGGACGCCGTAGTCGGAGACCTTGCTCTTGCGGCGCTGGCCGTGCTGGCCCGGGCCGTATTCACGCTTGTTGACCGGGCTCTTCGGGCGGCCCCAGATATTCTGGCCCATACGGCGGTCGAGCTTGTACTTTGATTGCAGGCGCTTGGTCATCGCGTCCTCTTGAGACGTTCAAGGTTGAGGAACCGCGCCCTCCTTTGTCCTTTTGACGGGACTGACAGGTTGTGCCTCATAAGCGCAAGGCACGACCACGGGTCGCAGATAGTGATGCGAGATCAAATACTTAATGTATGGGATCCGCTGTTGCCGAACCGCCCCAAGGGGGCGGATCAGACATCCGGCGGGATTAAGAGCCCGCCAGTTGCCGGGGTTCTACGGCTAAAGGCTTGAACTGTCAAACATTCAGGGGCCCTTACCGCCCCGTGAACACCAGCGTGAGCTCGCGCCGCGTCTCCAGAATGGCCCGGACTTCGGCCTCATTCTGAGGCATCACCAATTTCGCGCCGGACGAACGTTGTTCGACCAGCTTTCCCAAGGCTGATTCGGGATCGGTCACGCGCCCGCCCGATTCCATCTTGTCCATGATCGCAACGCCTTCCGTCACCAGCCATGCTGAGAACAGGCGCGCGGCATTCGGATGGGGGGCGCCCTCCGGCACCGCGATGTGCAACGGCATGACCGGGACATAGTCCTCGAACAGGCGGAACTCCTGCGGCTGGCCGACCCGCTTGGCCCTGTCGGCATTGAAGAACGAGCTGACTCCGACCGGAGCCTGCCCGGCGGTGATCGCCTCCGACACCGCCGGCGTGCCGCGTGTCAGCACCGGTCTGTTGTCGACCAGCTTGCGCGCCAAGGCGAGCGCGCCGTCATTGCCGAGCGTGATGCTCAGCGTATCCAGCGGAAGTCCATAGGTGGCGTTGGTGACAAAACGGCCTTTCCATTTCGGATCCGTCAGATCGGCTAATTTGCGCGGAAGCTCCGCCTCCTTGATCTGATTTTTATTCCAGGCGAGCAGGAACACCTGGTCGAAAAACGCCAGCCCCAGATTGCGAAGTTCAGGGATCAGGCGGTCGGTCGGCTCCTTGATCTTGGTCAGGTCGCTGGCGAAGACATCGACCCATGGATACGGCTTGAGCAGATTCGCCTCTTTGAGGACCAGCATATCGTCGTAGGTGAACGAGCCCACCACGTCGGCGTCGACGCGGCCGCTCTTGGCTTCGGTCACCAGCCTGGGCAACGAGCGTGACGGATGCAGCGCCAGCCACTCATATTGGATGGACAATCCGTACCGCTTGTTGAAAGCCTCGACGACCGCAGCCTGGGTCTGCGGGATCGCCGGAGATGTGAGCCAGATGACCAGCTTGCCCTCGGCTTTGGCGCCGTCGATCAGTTTCTGCACGCTGGCGGCGGGCGGCGTTGTCTGTGCGGTCGCGGATGGCGACAACGCAATGGCTGTCGACAGCAACGTCAGGCCCCAAAGGACGCTTCGCATGTTTTCCTCCCTTACTTTGTTGTTGTTCTACACTTCCGCTTGTGGAGCGAATTGAACTTCGCCCTCTTGTCGCGGCAGTTCACGGACCACAAACCACAAACCACAAACCACAGACCCAACGCCACACGAGCAACGCGGAGTTTCTGCTGAATTTCAGTTGCCGGCGCTCCTGTTCGAATATCGCGCCGACCAGATCTGCAGCGGCACGACGAGCAGCATCAGGCCCACCACCATCATGACGGCGAGCGCCGATGCGCCAGGTATGTCGGGATATTCCCAGATCGTCCAAAGCGCCGACGCGAGCACGACATTGCCGCTGGTCATCAACAGGATCGGCACCGTCAGATCGCGCGCGCTGTGCGTTGCGATCCACAGCCAGCCATTCAGGAGCTGCGGAAAGATCAGCGGCAGCACGACACGGCGCATCGACACCAGCCAGGATGCACCGCTGACCGTGGCGGCATTTTCCAGCTCCTGGTGAAGTTGCAGCATCGCGCTGCTCACCATCCGGGTGCCGAACGCCATAAAGATGGTGACGTGCGCAATGATGATGACCAGCAGGGTGCCGTATAACGGGCTGTATAAATAAAGCAGCAGAATCGCGAACGCGAACACGATCTGCGGAATGGCAATCGGTGCAAAGGTGAGGGCGGTGACCGCCTTGCCGAGGGTGCCGCGGCTGCGCACCGCCATCCAGCTCACGACGACGGACAGCGCCATCGCGATCGTGGCGACGGACAAGACCAGGATGATGGTGTTGCCCAGGGCGCGGATGATCATCGGTTGCGCAATCGTGTTGCGGTAGCTTTGCAAGGTGAGATGGGACAGGGCGCCGATGCTTGGCGTCTGATAATACGGCAGCAGGCTGCTCCACAGCAGAATGGCGAGCGGCAACAGCATGACGACGAAGTAGGCCACGACCAGGACGGTCGCCGGGATCTGCGCCGCGCCCAGCTTCTGCCGGACCGGCCGGAAGCCCTTGCCGGTGACCACGCGAAAGCGTTCGCCGATGCGGGTAAATCGGAGATAGAGGCCGATCAGGATGATCGCGATCACCAGCAGGACGACGCCATAGGCGGACGCCAAGCCATATTCCGGTTTGCCCTCGACGGCCGTCGCCAGCGCATAGATCCGCGTGCTCATCACCGGCACCCGCGCCGTAAGCCCGATCGCGAACGGGATATCGAAAGTCTGGATAACGGTCATCGATTGAAAGATCGCCACCGCCAGCAGCCCGGGCGCCAGCAGCGGCAGCGTGATGCGCCGGAAGGTCGCCAGCCGCGCGCCGCCATGGACATGGGCCGCGCTTTCCAGCCGGTGGTCCATGTTGGAGAAGACGCCGCTGATCATGATGAATGTCGTCGGCGTCATCGAGAGGCCGGTAATGAGAATCATCGCAGGCAGCGAATAGACGCTCAACGGGCTGGCTTGCAGATCGAAAACCGTTCGGAGCAGCACGTTGATGGCGCCGTTGCCGGGATTCAGCAACTGGATCCAACCCAGCGCCGAGACGAAAGGCGGCACGGCCATCCAGGCGAAAATCATCAGCCGGACCGCCACTTGCAGGCGGAAATCGGTGCGCTCCGTCAGCCAGGCGAGCGACGACCCGATCAGCAGGGCAATGAACACGCTGCCGAGCGTGTAGATCGCGGTATTGCCGAGAAGATACAGCGTGTCGGGCGGGCTGAATGCGCGGACGTAGTTGCTGATGTCGAGGCCTGACGGGAGAATCGAAGCGGCTCCGGTCGGATTCAAGCTCGTGCTGATCAAAATCAGAAGCGGGCCGCTGACCAGGAAAAGTACGGCGACGAAAACGACGCTGCCGATGATCCGCTCTTCACCCGGAAACAGACGCGCGAGCCTCGTCGGAACCATGGCGGCGGCTGCAGCGAAAAGGGCGTGCCGCATCGGCTCTATTCCTTACGCGGGAGCACGACGCAGCGCTGGGCGATGACTTCGACGACGGCGGCGTGGGGCATTTGGACTTGCACATGCGGATCGAGCCGGACGCGCAACGCGGTCGATCCGGAAAGCGCGATGCCTTCGATGAAGTCGCCCATGAAACTGACGTCGGATATGTCCACGTGGAAGAAATTCGGCCGGCCGTCGACGGGCGCATCGCCGTTGCAGACCCGCAGGCTGTCGGGACGCACGACCAGATTGACGTCGTCGCCGGCATTGATGCCGGTCGGCAACGCGCAGGCGACGCGTCCGAACGGCGTGTCGATCTCGGCCTGCCGCTGCATGTCCGGTGCCGACACCACCGTACCCGGAACGATGTTGCCGCCGCACACGAAGCGCGCCGCGAAGGTCGAGTTCGGCCGATAATAGATGTCGTGCGGCGCGCCCTGCTGTACCACCCGTCCGGCATCGATCAGTGCGATGCGGTCGGACATGGTGAGCGCTTCGGCCTGATCGTGGGTCACGAATATCGTGGTGATGCCGAGTTGGCGGACCAGCCGCCCAAGCTCGACGCGCATCTCTTCACGCAGCTTCGCATCGAGATTGGACAACGGCTCGTCCAGCAGCAGCAGGCGCGGCTCGTGCACCAGCGCCCGTGCCAACGCGACTCTCTGCTGCTGGCCTCCGCTCAGGAACGGCGCCAATTTGTCGGCCACCGCCTCGAGCCGGACCAGGCTCAGCGCCGTCATCACGCGCGCTTTGATGTCCCGCGCCGCCAGACGGGGCCGCTGCTGCTGCAACGGAAACGCCACATTGTCGAACACCGACATATGCGGCCAGATCGCATAGCTCTGGAACACCATGCCGAGCCGTCGGCGATGCGGCGGCTCATTGCACCCGCTTGCGCCGGAAAAAACCGCCACCCCATCGATCTCGATGTCGCCGGAATCCGGAGTCTCCAGACCGGCGATGCAATGCAGGATGGTGGTCTTGCCGCATCCGCTCGGGCCGAGCAGCGTGAAAAAGCTGCCGCGCGGAATCTCCAGCGAGACGTCGCGCACGCTCGGAACGACCGGCCGGGCGCCATGATAGGTCTTGGTCAGGTGACGTAGCACCAGCACGATGGACTCGCGGAGTTGTCGATATGGCCGGTATGCCGAGCGGAACCCAGCGCGAACCGTCGCTTAAGCGGCGGCTTCCGCGCTCCGATGATCGGATACCGGCGGGAGGCCGAACAGCAGCAGTTCGACATCGGTGCCGGCGCTGATTTCGGCGGCTTGGCCGGCTTCGATCTGGATCGCCGTATGCTGCACGATCGCGTTCTTGCCGCATGTTCCGTTGCCGGCACGCACGAAAAGGAGCCGCCGGGCGCCCGGGTCGAGCGACTTCCAACTGGCGCCCGCGTTCACGCGCACCGATTCCGCCCAGATGCCACGCTCGGTGAACGTTCCAAGATGCTTGCGGGCAACTCCCGGCGCGTCTGACACGGGGACCCACGGAAAGGAGTTCGGATCCATGATGATCGGGCCGAGATAGCGCGGCTTTGGATATTCGAGCTTCCGGCCAAAGGCGTGTTCCCAGACCGCTTCCAGGCCACCCTGGGTCTTGCCATCCTTGCGACGGTACAGAATGTCGACGAACTCTCCGTCCTTGCGCAGTTCATCGCGGCAGGCGCGCAGCCGGTCGGGGCTTATGTAACCGTAGCCGGAGGCGCCGCCAAATTGCAGCGTCAAGTGCATCGGTTCGCCGGGTGGAGTGCGGCCGAGTTGGTCGTCCTGCGGACCGTAGGCAGCGCCCTCCGGGAAATAGCCGAGCTGGTCTTGGCGCAGTTTGATGCCCTTGCCGACATTCATGTCGCCGTGGAGCGAAATTCGGAACTGATCGAAATTGTGGCGGTGCCGTTCGGTCGCGAAATCCGCGTCCTGGCGGGCCAGCACCAGCATGAAATTGTCCGGCGAGGCGTCGTCTCCGGACAGCAGGTATTTGAACCTGAACGCACCCGTCGGGTGGTCTCGCCGCCATTCGACATCGTTCTCGGAAACAACCTTGATCGCCTCGTCCTTCATCGCGTCCTCCTGCGTCTGATTTTTTTGAACTTTAACATGACAGCCGTGATAATCAGATTATAAGAAATGAGCCCTTAGCGATTAAATTTGGTTATCACATGAAGCTGCACCAACTGGCCGCCCTGGTTACCGCGGTGGAAACCGGCAGCTTGCGCCGCGCCGCCGAAAAGATGCGCCTGTCGCAACCGGCCTTGAGCCGCAGCGTCCGCGAGCTTGAGCGCGAGATCGGCGTGAAGCTGATTGAACGAACGCCGCACGGCGTCGAGGCGACGGTCTACGGCAAGGCGCTGATCATGCGCAGCAAGATCGTCGAGTCGGAACTGCGCCAGGCGCGCGACGACATCGCGCATCTGCTCGCCGCGACCCATGGCGATCTGCGTATCGGCGCCTCGCCGGTCGCCGCGTTCAATCTGCTGCCGATCGCGCTGGCGCGCTTCAAGAAGCGGCGCCCCAACCTGCGCGTGGAAGTCATGGAAGGACTGTTCCCGGGGCTGCTAGCCGAATTGCGCCAGGGCGATTTCGACTTCGTGGTCGGCCGCATTTCCGAAGCAATGGATCCTGAAGACCTCGCGACCGAAGTGCTGTTTCAGGATGACTTGGTCATTGTCACCCGCCTCAACCACCCGCTCACCCGCGCGCGTCGGGTGACGAAGGGCGACCTCGAAGGCTGCGAATGGATTCTGCCCCAGCCCGGCAGTCCGCCACGCACGGCCTTCGAGCAGACATTCCACGCGCGCGTCGGCAAGATGCCGCATTGCACGATCGAGAGTAATTCTTTCATGACGATGCTGACCGTGCTGTCGCGGACCGAGTTCGTCGGCATCGCGCCGCGCCAGCTGTTTCAGGGCACCTGGCTGCAGCAGAGCTTCACCGTCCTCGATGTCGGCTTCACGTTCCCTTCGCAGCCGATCGGGGTGATCCGGCGCGCACGCAGCGTTCCGTCCGTCGCGGCGCAGTTCGCGATCAAGGAACTGCGTCAGGCCGCACAACAGATGCTTGTCGATACCGACGCCGAACGGGTTTAGCCGACTGAGATCGATATCAGCCTCAAGCGGCGCCGAATACCCGGATAGCCAATTGATAACCACGCGGACGCGCGGCGAGAGCGGTTGCGCGGATTCAGCAGCGACACCGGGCTGGGCGTCGGCGGGAATTCCGGCAGTACGGCGACTCGAGCGTTTCCACGTGAAGTGGAATCCACTTCACGTGAAGAAAACGCGTCCTTTTGCTGGCGCTCTAGGTGCTGGCCTCTGTGTCCGCCGTTCATGCGTCACGGCGATGCGGTCATTTGGGCGGCAAGCCGGCGCCAGCCACGATAGCTCCATATTTTTCGTAGTCCTGGCGGATCAGCGCCGCAAATTGCTCCGGGGTGCCGGCCGCGAGTTCTTCGCCTTCCTGTTGCAGGAGAGCCATCAGCTCAGGGTTTTCCAGCGCCTTCGCGATCGCCTTGTTCAGCTTTTCGGTCACTTCAACAGGCAGATTTGCCGGACCCGCGATCCCATACCATCCGTTGATCGCATATCCGTCGACACCCGCCTCGGCGACGGTCGGCACGTCAGGCAAAGCCTTGAGCCGTCGGTCGCTGGATACGGCCAGGGCACGCACCTGTTTGGACTCGATAAAGGAACGCGCACCGGACACGCTCGAAAAATACATATCGATGTCGCCGCGTATGACCCCAATCATCGCCGGACCTCCACCCTGGTACGGCACGTGCAGGGATTTTACGCCCAGAAGCGTCGCCAGAAGCTGGCCGGCCAAATGCGGCGCGCTGCCTGTTCCCGACGATCCGAACGAAATTTGTCCCTCAGTGGCGTTTCCGGCGACACCGAAATCCTTGACGTTGATGAATTTGGATTGAGGCGCTGTCACGAGTACGTAGGCGGATCGGGTGATCTGACTGATCGGGGTAAAATCGGTCAACGTCTTATAGGGAAGCTTCTTGTTGATGTGCGGGTTGATCGTATGCGCCGGCGAGACCAGCAACAGCGTGTAGCCGTCCGGACTTGCCGTTGCGACCACCGCGCTTCCTATCACGGTGCCGCCGCCCGCCCGGTTTTCCACGATAATGGTTTGGCCGAGAACCTTGCCGAGCTTATCCGATAGCAATCTCGCGACCGAGTCGTTTGCACCCCCGGCCGCGAATGGGACGATCAGCCGGATCATGCGGTCCGGATATTCTGCCCTGACATCTCCCGCATAAAGCACAAGAGTCAGCAGCAGGCCCATTGTCACCGGCCATGTCCTCATTGTCGTCTCCCTGAGTGTCTGTTGTTTCTTTGTAGACATTGTTGGATTGCAGCATTTGAACGGTCGCCTTCGCGTCGAAACCAAAACTATGCGGGACGCTAGCTCTGCAGCTCGCACATCTTGCGTCTGGTATTCTGAAACAAAGACCGCATCCTCTCGGTCCAAGGCGTTTTGCGAGCCTTGAGACCCTCAGGACTTTCAAACGCATCTTTGATAGAGAGCGCGTAAGCGGTCAGATAACGCGGACTCAGTGTGCCATCGGCCACATATCGGCGGGCGCGCTCGACGCCCGGCACGCCGACAAGGCGCGGAAGATGCTCCTCGTCATACCAGGCATTGTAGTCATCAACGATGTCGAGCGGGATGTCGGTATGGACGATGTAAAGCCAGCGCGGCGGCGGTGCCGATATGACGCCGACGTCGCGGGCCAGGTCGAAAGTAAATATTTCGCTGGCCGGGGGCAGCGATGCGCTTATCGCCTGTTCTAAAGCGTTTCGGCTGTCATCGCGACCCTCGATCCAGAGCATAGCCTCGTTAGCATCGCCATCGACGCGATAGCGATACACAAGCGTCTCGCTGGCGGTGATCGGGATCTGGCGTTGCCGGCCGGGCGCGACCGCGTCCGGGTACCATGCCGTCATCAATCGATTCATGTTCTGCGAGCCACTTGCGTCAACGGATGGATATGAAGCCGGGATCGTCGACTCGCGTCGCTACGCCGGCCGTCCGCCCTTGAGCATGAGGCGATACAGGTAGCGCACTTCGCCGACCGGATAATCGCCATTGGCCTTGTGCATCAGGCAGCGATTGTCCCAGATCACGACGTCGCCGGCCTGCCACTTATGGCGATACTGAAACTTGATCTGGGTCGCGTGCTCCAAGAGCTGATCGAGCAACGGAATAGCTTCCGCGTCGTCCATTCCGATCAATTCTTCGATCCGGATCGGATTGATATAAAGCGCCTTGCGGCCGCTTCTGGGGTGGGTGCGAACGAGCGGGTGGAGCACCGACTCCGATGCGATGGCTTTGCGCTCCTCGGACAGTTTCGGGAGCTTTCGTTCGCTGTGCTTGCTCTGGTAAACATGACGGGCCTGCAACCCGTCGATTTTCTTTTTGGTCTGTTCCGGCAACGCGTCGTAGGCTTCGTACATGTTGACAAACTGGGTGTCGCCGCCGGTGTTCGGAAGCTTCACAGCGTGCAGAGCGGTAGCCTTGGGCGGCTCGCGATCGTTGGAGTGATCGGTGTGATAGCCCTCGCCCGGAATGTAGACCTTGCCGTCCTCCAGCTTGTCTTGATTGGAGATGTAGTGGATCGCGGGGCATTCCGGCACTTGGAAGCGGGAATTGTGCTGCGGAAAGATCTCTCCGAAGACCTGCATCGCCTGCAGAAATTCCGGCGCGCTCAGTTTCTGATCGCGAATGGCAAGCACCGTATGATCGACGAAGGCTTGGTTCAGGGCCGCGCGGGTGGCCTCGTCGACGGGCCGGCTCAGGTCAATGCCGCGGATTTCCGCGCCGGTGTGCGATGACAGGGGCTTGATCGAAAATGAGAAGGTCGCTTGGTCCATTTGTTCTCTCCGCATGACTGATGCCGTTGTCATTCTGGTAGCACCGGGCGGTCATGCGGCAAAAGAATAAGAATCTATAGTATCATATCAAAATCGTATGGAATGGGCGTCGACTGGATATGTCGTCAGCGGGTCGAACGCCGCTATCGCGACCGATGTCGGCAATACTGAAGATCAGACTTTGCCGGATTGCCGTTTTGCAGCGACGTGCTTTGAAGCCGGTGCAACCATATGAATGAAATCGCGAACGTAGTTCCTCAAATGCATGTCGCTACGCGTAATGATGTTCATATGTGAGCGGGGAAACAGATCCGTCACGTCGATGGAATGCAGATGGGCGTCGGAATGACGGTCCAGTATCGCTGTCGGCACGATGCCAATTCCCAGCCCTTCGGCAACGTAGGCCTTGATGACGTCCGAGTCGTTGGCCTGAACGATGACATTCGGGACGATGCCGCTCTGTTCGAAGGCCCGAGCGATAACGCTGCCGGCTCTCGATTTTGGATTGTATCCGACCAGGGCATGGGAGGCGAAATCGTGGATTGCGAGGCGTTTCTTTTTGGCCAGCGGGTGCTTGGGAAGCATGATGGCGCTACGCCGCATGACGTCTCCGGCCAAGCAAACGACGCCCTCCGGATTGTTTGCTTCGCCGTCGCTGGTGTTCAATCCGATGTCGGCTTGATGCTCATTCACAAGCTTCGGGATATCGTCTGGATCGGCCTGAAATAGAAACATCCGTATGTGCGGATATTTCTTCTGCAGCGCCTTGAAGGGCTGCAACAGGGTGTAGCGTGCATGAAGATGGGTGGTCGCGACGACCAGCTTTCCGCGCCCCCCTTGCGCCTCCTGGGCAAGCAGATCGATATTCTCGGCTTGGTTCAGCAGCGACTTTGCGACGGCAAGAATGGTTCGTCCTACCGACGAAAAGGCGACAACTCGATTGGTTTTCCGCACCAATAGAGCGACGCCAAGATCGCGTTCGAGCATTTGGATTTGACGGCTGACGCCTGGCTGCGAAGTATTGAGCGTCTTTGCAGTCGCCGAAATGTTGAGGGACTGACGCTCGAGCTCCCGCAATATCTTCAATTGAAGCAACGTCATGGATACCTCGTGCTCGGCGATTAACCGGGAAGCCCTGCTGTCCGTCAAGGCCCGGCCCGTGCCGCTCAGTACCACGATGTCGGTGTGCGTGCCGTCGGTCTCACGCAGCACGATGCGATCTCGGCTGAGATCGGTATCAGCCTCGAGCGTGCCGAATACCCGGACAAGCCAGTCGATAAACACCCGGACGCGCGGCGAGAGCTGGCGGTTGCGCGGATACAGCAGCGACACCGGGCTCGGGGCCGGCGGAAATTCCGGCAGCACCGCCACCAGGGTGCCGGCCGTAAGTTCGCTCTCGACTCGATAGCGCGGCACCTGCACCAGGCCGAGACCGAGCCGCGCCATCGCGATATAGTTGTCCGCACCGTTCGCCGTGACGGTCGCCGGCAGGGTGAGTTTGCGCAAGACGCCGTCTGCCATGAATTCCAGCGGCAGCAGCGTGCCGGTCGCCGAGGAATGGAAGCCGACCATGCGATGGCCCGAATGGTCGCCATCCAGCGCCTCGATCGAATCCGGCATGTCGAAGCGCTGGATATAGGCCGGCGCCGCGACGGTGACTTCCTCCAGCACGGCCAGCCGTCGCCCGACCATGTCGCTGTCGCGCGGCTCGCCGACCCGCACCACGCAGTCGATGCCTTCGCGGACCAGATCGACCAGACGGTCGCCATCGCTGAGAAACACTTCGATGTCCGGATAGTCGGCGAGAAAAGCCGGCAGATTGGGCAGCAGGAACGTCCGCGCCAACAGGCCGTTGGCATCGACGCGCACCAGCCCTTTCGGCTTGGCGCCGCCGAAGGCGGCTTCGGCGTCTTCCAGATCCGCAATCAGGGTCAGGCAGCGGCGGTGATAGGCTTCGCCGTCCAGGGTCGGGGCCACATGGCGGGTGGTGCGTTCCAGTAGCCGGACGCCGAGACGCTTCTCCAACTGCTTCACCGCGTCGGTCACGGTTGAGCGCGGCAGGCCGAGATCCTCGGCCGCCAGGGTGAAGCTGCGCCGCTCCACCACGCGCGTGAACACCCGCATTGCATCGAATCGATCCATGCCATTGTTCTATATTTTCGGATAGTGATGGCAATTAATGCATGATTATCCAGAAATTGCCATCGCTATGTTCTTGCCATGCAGGCGGCTCGGCCGCCCGGAATGAGGAGACGGCAATGACTCAACAGACTGGCAAAGTAGCAATCGTCACCGGAGCTTCGCGCGGCATCGGGGCCGCGATCGCGCAGCGGCTCGCGTCCGACGGCTTCACGGTGGTCATCAATTATTCCAGCGATGCGGCATCGGCCGAGAAGCTGGCGCGGCAGATCGAAGGCGCGGGCGGCCGGGCGATCATCCACAAAGCCGACGTCAGCGACGCGGCGGCGGTGCGCGGGATGTTCGATGCCGCCGAGACCGCGTTCGGCGGCGTCGACGTGCTGGTCAACAATGCCGGCATCATGATGTTGTCGCGCATCGGCGACGCGGACGATGTGCATTTCGATCGGCAGATCGGCGTCAACCTGAAGGGCACCTTCAACACGCTGCGCGAAGCCGCGAAGCGGCTGCGGGACGGAGGGCGGATCGTCAACCTGTCGACCAGCGTGGTCGGCACCAAGTTCGAGACCTACGGCATCTACGCGGCCACCAAGGCGGCGGTCGAAATGCTGACCTCGATCCTGTCCAAGGAAATGCGCGGCCGCGGCATCACGGTGAACGCTGTGGCGCCGGGACCGACCGCGACCGATCTGTTTCTGAACGGCAAGTCGCCCGAACTTGTTGAGCGTATCGCCAAGATGAACCCGATGGAGCGGCTCGGCACACCCGAGGAAATCGCGGCGGCTGTCGCGTTCCTGGTTGGACAGGACGGCGCCTGGATTAACGGCCAGACGTTGCGCGCCAATGGCGGCATGGTCTGAATAAGATCAGGCGCCGAAGCCGTATCTGGCCAATGCTTGAAGCAGAGCAGGCGGGGGCGGTGTTTGCGACGTGAACACAAGGCGGGCCGGCGCGGGTGATGCGGCGCCGGTCGCCGGTCCCATAAGTTCGACCACGCGGCGGGCAATCGCCGGCGCCGGATCGAAAAACCGCACCGGCCACGGCGCAAGTTTTTCGAGGCGCGACAGCAGCAGCGGGTAATGCGTGCACGCCAGCGTCACGATGTCGGTGCGCGCGCCATTCTGATCGACGAAGCATGGCGCGATTTCGGCGGCGATCTCAGCATCGGTGACCGGCACGCCATGCAATTCGGCTTCGGCAAAGCCGGCGAGGCGCGCCGAGCCGACGAGATCGACGGCGCAGCCGCCGGCGAAATCGCGGATCAGCGCCTTGGTGTATTCGCGCGACACCGTGGCCAGCGTGCCCAGCACGGCGATGCGCCGGGTCTGCGAGGCCGCGGCGGCCGGCTTGATGGCCGGCACGGTGCCGACGAACGGCACGGTGAAGCGCGCCCGCAGTTGCGGCAGCACCAGCGTCGAGGCGGTGTTGCAGGCGATCACGATCAGGTCCGGCGCATGCGCGACGATCAGATCCTGCATCAGCGGCAGCACACGGGCTTCCAGCGCCGCCTCGCCATGCTGGCCATAGGGAAAGAACGCGTCATCGGCCACATAGACATAGCGCGCGTCGGGCCGCCCCCGCGCGACCTCACGATAGACAGTGAGGCCGCCCAAGCCGGAGTCGAAGACGAGGATGGTCGGAGCGGACAAGCTGGCGCTCCGTTAGGCCCCGAACACCCGGGCGAAGATCGTATCGACGTGCTTGAAGTGATAGCCGAGGTCAAAATTCTCTTCGATCTCGGCATC
Organism: Xanthobacteraceae bacterium; assembly: GCA_028290465.1. GTDB lineage: Bacteria > Pseudomonadota > Alphaproteobacteria > Rhizobiales > Xanthobacteraceae > FEB-22. Next base: position 15,782 of record JAQGJU010000140.1, read on the forward strand.
GCTCAACACGGCGCGCACTTCGGCGTCGGCCTTCAGGAACACAAGAAAGTCGCCTTCGCCGCGCCACACCCGCATCGCGTTGCGCTGGACCAAGCGATACGCATCCTCACGGGCGACGCCTTTTTGCGTCAGCGCGATCAGCACCCGCTGCGAATGCACCAGGCCGCCAAGGCGGTCGAGATTCTTCAGCATGTTCTCCGGATAGATCAGCAGCTTGTCGACGACGCCGGCGAGCCGGTTGAGTGCGAAGTCGAGCGTCACCGTCGAATCAGGCCCGATCATGCGCTCGACCGAGGAGTGCGAGATGTCGCGCTCGTGCCACAGCACGACGTTCTCCATCGCGGGCACCACAAAGGCGCGCACCATGCGAGACAGACCGGTGAGGTTCTCGGTCAGCACCGGATTGCGTTTGTGTGGCATCGCCGAGGAGCCCTTCTGGCCCTCGGAAAAGAACTCTTCGGCTTCAAGTACCTCGGTGCGCTGCAGATGGCGGATTTCGGTCGCCAGTCGCTCGACCGAGGCGGCGACGACGCCCAGGGTGGCGAAATACATCGCGTGGCGGTCGCGCGGAATGACCTGGGTGGAGATCGGCTCGACCTTCAGACCCATCGCTTTGGCCACATGGGCTTCGACGCGCGGATCGACCTGCGCGAAGGTGCCGACCGCGCCGGAGATCGCGCAGGTCGCGACTTCCTCGCGGGCCGTCACCACGCGGGCGCGGGCGCGGGAAAACTCGGCATAGGCCTGCGCCAGCTTGAGCCCGAACGTCACCGGCTCGGCATGGATGCCGTGCGAACGGCCGATGGTCGGGGTCAGTTTGTGCTCATAGGCGCGGCGTTTGAGGGCTTCGAGCAGCTTGTCGAGGTCGGCGATCAGAATATCCGCGGCCTTCGTCAACTGCACATTGAAGCAGGTGTCGAGCACGTCCGACGAGGTCATGCCGGAATGCACGAAACGCGCCTCCGGGCCGACGATCTCCGACAGATGCGTCAGGAACGCGATGACGTCGTGCTTGGTGACGCGCTCGATCTCGTCGATCCGGTCGACGTCGAATTTGGCGTCCTTGGCCTTCGCCCAGATGGTCCTGGCGGCTTCCTTCGGGATCATGCCGAGTTCGGCCATCGCGTCGGCCGCGTGCGCCTCGATCTCGAACCAGATGCGAAACCGGCTCTGCGGCTCCCAGATGGCGGTCATTTCGGGGCGGGAATAGCGCGGGATCATGGAATACCTCTGGCGTGAGGCCGAGCGAATACCAGACCAAGCGAAGCGCGGCAATCGAACGGCATACGCAGTAGCGGTTGTATTCACCGCCAATGTGCCGTGGACGTGTCGAAGGTCGCGGATCAAAGACGATCCGTACAAATACCTGGACCTCCGCCGTCGGCGCCGCATGGCGCCAAATCGCCCCATCATCTTACCAAATGGGCGGTTTGGCGAAAAACATGCTTACGCGACCTTTACCAAGCCCGGATAGGACGTGTCGGATCACTTTTTGATTTTGGAGATCCGCATGTTCAATCGATTGTCGGTCAATGCACTGCTGAAAACGGTCATCGCGGTCCTGGTCGCGGCCGTCATGGTCGTACTGTCGATGGGCGCGCTGGATTCCTGGACCCGGCTGCAATCCATCAACCGGATCACGGGGGTCGCGGCGGCTTCCAGCCATATCTTCAAGGCGCTGCATAATCTGCGCACCGACCGCGTGCAGACGGTTCGCATGATGGCCGACGACAAAACGTCGGCCGCACTCAGCGCCGCGCACCTAGCAAACCGGGTCGCCGTGATGGACGGCCTGAAGGCCACCCACGCTTTGTTGAAGGATGCCGATCTGGCCGGCCGGCAGGCAACCGTGGACAGTCTCGACAATGCGATCAAGAAATTCACCGCCCTGCATACGGAAACCGCCGCCGCGGCGGCACGCCCGAAGGCAGAGCGTCGCGCCGGCCTGGGCCAGGAATACAACAAGGAATCCGGTGATCTCCTGGACATGCTCGACAAATTGTCGTCGCAACTGAGCCGCTCGATCAAGCTCGCCGACGCCTTCGTCGATCAGATGATGGAAATGAAGCAACTCGCCTGGGTAGTGCGCAACGCCGCCGGCGATGCCTCGGTGCTGGTGTCGAGCGGCCTGAGCGCGCCGCTGCCGCCGGAGCCGCTGCTAAAATATACCGCCTTCGTCAGCAAGACCGAGACCGCCTGGGCTGCCCTTGAGGAAGTCGCTGCCGGCCTGGTTTTGCCCACCGCGTTCAATGAGGCCGTCGACAAGACGAAGCGGGAGTTCTTCGCGGGCGACTACCCGCAACTGCGCACCGACATACTCAAGATGCTGATCGCGGGCGAGAAGCCGAAAATGACCCCTGAGCAATGGACGCCGCTGACGGTGGCAAAGCTCTCATCCGTGCTCGGCGTCGCCGAAATCGCGCTGGATGTCGCCAAGGATCACGCGGCCGCGCAGCGTGCCATCGCGCAACGCGGCCTGTGGCTGCAACTCGGCCTGTTGGCGGCGGCCCTGGCCGTGGCGATCGGCCTGATGGTGCTGGTGTCGCGCCGCGTCACCGGGCCGCTGAATGTCATTCAGCACGCGATGTTGAAGCTGGCAGGCGGCGATCTGACCGCGCAGGTGTCGTTTGGCGCCCGCAAGGACGAAATCGGGGTGCTCGCAAATGCGATGCAGACCTTCAAGGACAGCATGGTCGAGACGGGGCGGCTGCGCGCCGAGCAACGCGACAGCGAGCAGCATGCCGTCGTACAGCGCAAGGCCGACATGGAAAAGCTGGCCGATGAGTTCAAAGTCGCCGTCGGAGGCATTGTCGATGCGGTGTCGACCGCTTCGACCGAATTGGAGCGCGCCGCCGGCACACTGACCAAGACCGCCGAGACCACGCAGCAGTTGTCCGGCGTGGTTGCGTCGGCCTCTGAAGAGGCTTCAGCCAACGTCAATTCGGTCGCCAGCGCGGCCGAAGAGATGTCCGGCTCGGTGCACGAGATCGCCCGGCAGGTGCAGGTGTCCAGCAAGATCGCGGCCGAAGCCGTGCAGCAGGCGCAGAAGACGGACGCGCGCATCACCGATCTGTCGCATGCGGCGAGCCGGATCGGGGACGTCGTGAAGCTGATCACGGCGATCGCCGAGCAGACCAATCTGCTGGCGCTCAACGCGACCATCGAAGCCGCCCGCGCCGGCGAAGCCGGTCGCGGCTTCGCCATCGTCGCGCAGGAAGTGAAGGCACTGGCGGCCCAGACCGCCAAGGCGACCGACGAGATCGGTACGCAGATTTCCAGCATGCAGAACGCGACCCATGAATCGGTCGCTGCGATCAAGGAAATTGGCGGCACCATCGGGCGGATCGCCGACATCGCGTCGGCCATCACCGTCGCGGTGGAGCAGCAGGGCGCGGCGACGCAGGAGATTTCCCGCAACGTACAGCGGGCCGCGATGGGTACCGCCGAGGTCGCGGCCAACATCACGGACGTGAGCCGTGGCGCCAGCGAGACTGGTTCGGCGTCATCGCAGGTGCTGGGCTCGGCGCAGTCGCTGGCCCGCGACAGCGGGCGGCTGCGCGCCGAGGTTGAGAAGTTCGTCAACACCGTCCGCGCGGCCTAGAGCCGAGCGCGATCCTGAAATACCCATCCGAAAATATCGATGCCCGGCAAGGCCGAAACCGACACCTTTTTACCTACGAGGTGGTGGTCAGGGGAACTTTGCTTACTCGGCCTTCATGAAGCTTCGCTAGAACATGCCGTGGAAGCACATCGGGGACAGGGTCCATGTTGAATCGCGTTTCGGTCAATGCGCTGTTGAAGATAGTCGTCACGGCGCTGGTTGCGGCCGTCATGGTCGTGTTGACGATCGGGGCATTCGAATCCTGGAGCCGTCTGAAGACGGTCAATCGGATCACCGCGGTGACCGAGGCCTCGGCGCACATGTTTACGGCGCTGCATAATCTGCGCCTGGACCGGACTTTCACCACCCGCGAATTGAATACCGACCAAGTCGTGCCGAGCCTGAACAGTCAGGCGCAGGAAGCCCGCGCTGGCGAGGTGCCGGCCCTCAAGGCCGCGCTCGGTGCACTGGAGCGCATCGATTTTGCCGGACAAAAGTCCGCCATGACCGCGCTTGATGCTTCGATCAAGAAGCTGAGCGTGTTGCATGTCGAATCCGCTGCGGCCGTCAGCCAGCCCAAGGCGCAGCGCCGCCCGGCATTGAGCAAGGAATTCGAAGCCGAGACCACCGTGCTGATCGAGACGCTGGAGAAGGCATCGACGGACATCGCCCGGCTGGTGAAGCTGGAAGACGCCTTTGTCGATCAACTGCTGGAGTTGAAGGAACTGGCCTGGCTGGTGCGCTTCTCCGGCGGCGATGCTTCGGTCATCGTATCCAATGGCCTCGGCTCGGGGAAGGTCGCGCCCGACGCGATGCTCAAATACACCGCCATCACCACGCAGATCGACAGCACCTGGGCTATCTTGGAACGTCAGGCTGCCGGCCTGAAGCTGCCGGCGAGGTTTACTGACGCGGTCGTCAAGGCAAACCAGGAATTCTTTGCGCCGGACTTCAAGGCGTTGCGCCTCCGGCTGATAACCGCGCTGGTCAATGGTGAAAAGCCGCCGATGACCCCGGCGCAGTGGACGCCTGGATCGGTCGGCAAGCTCAAGGCGTTGCTTGGCGTCGCCGACGCCGCGCTGGAAGCTGCGATGGATCATGCCGTGCGCCAGCGCGTGATCGCGTCAAACGGTCTTAAATTGCAGCTCGGCCTGCTGGCCGTGGCGCTGGTGGTGGCGATCGGCTTGATGGTGCTGATCTCGCGCCGCGTCACCGGGCCGCTGAATGTCATTCAGCACGCGATGCTGAAGCTGGCCGGCGGCGACCTGACCGCGCAGGTGTCATTCGGCGACCGCAAGGACGAGATCGGCGCGCTCGCCGGATCGATGCAAACCTTCAAGGACAGCATGATCGAGGCGGACCGCCTGCGGGGCGAACAAAAAGAAACCGATTTGCGCGCCGGCGTGCAGCGCAAGACCGACATGGAAAGGCTGGCCGACGAATTCCAGTCCGCCGTCGGCAATATCGTCGACGCGGTGTCGACCGCTTCGACCGAATTGGAACGCGCCGCCGGTACGCTGACCAAGACCGCCGAGACCACGCAGCAATTGTCCGGTGTGGTGGCGGCGGCGTCCGAAGAAGCCTCGGCCAACGTCAATTCGGTCGCCAGCGCGGCCGAGGAGATGTCCGGCTCGGTGGACGAGATCGCCCGGCAGGTTCAGGTGTCGAGCAAGATCGCGGCCGAAGCCGTGCAGCAGGCGCAGAAGACCGACGCCCGAATCACCGAACTGTCCAACGCGGCGAGCCGCATCGGCGACGTGGTGAAGTTGATCACGGCGATTGCCGAACAGACCAACCTGCTGGCCCTCAATGCGACCATCGAAGCCGCCCGCGCCGGCGAGGCCGGTCGCGGCTTCGCGGTCGTCGCCAGCGAAGTCAAGGCGCTGGCGGCCCAGACCGCGAAGGCGACCGACGAGATCGGCACGCAGATTTCCAGCATGCAGAACGCGACCCATGAATCGGTCGCTGCGATCAAGGAAATTGGCGGCACCATCGGGCGGATCGCCGACATCGCGTCGGCCATCACCGTCGCGGTGGAGCAGCAGGGTGCGGCGACGCAGGAGATTTCCAGCAACGTGCAGCAGGCCGCGATGGGCACCGCTGAGGTCGCGGCGAACATCACCGATGTCAGCCGCGGCGCCAGCGAGACCGGTTCGGCGTCATCGCAGGTGCTGGGCTCGGCACAGTCACTGGCCCGCGACAGCGGCCGGCTGCGCGCCGAGGTCGAGAAGTTCGTCAATACGGTCCGGGCGGCTTAAGCCGGCTCCGTCATCTCGTGTAGCCTATACGCTCGATCCGACGGCGAACGCCGCCGGTGCGCTGGGCACGCCCGGCCGACCCATGTCGACGGGCTGTGCGTACAAAATCTTTACGCGCCATCCACCAAGATGTCAGAGGTAAGCGGCCTTTCGCCATGCGCGAAATGCATGACTTTTGCAGAGTAACTTAACGGTGTGCCTCTACAACGCCGGTGCAAATCGGCAATCAGAGGTCTGCTATGCTCGATCGAGTCACGGTCAACGCGCTGCTCAAGTCCGTCATCGCCACGTTGGCTCTCGGCGTCATGGTCGTGCTGACAATGGGAGCCTGGCAATCCTGGAATCGTGTGGCGAGCGCCAAGCGGATTGAAACGGTCACTGAGGCATCTACCCATCTGTTTGCGGCCCTGCATAATCTTCGCCTGGACCGCACTTTCTCGGCCCGCGATCATGTCGCCGACCGGCAATTTTCCGAGATGAACGCCACCGTCAAGAGTTCGCGGGACGCCGAAATGGCGGCGCTGAAATCGGCCCTGAAGGTGCTGGAGACCATCGAGTTCCCGGACCGGCAGGCGGTGCTGTCCGCGTTCGACGATTCCATCAAGAAACTGACCGCGCTGCAGGCGGAATCCGCCACGGCGCTGCTTCAGCCGAAGGCGGCGCGCCGGCCCGGCCTTGCGGCGGACTATTCCAAGGAAACCGCCGGTCTGGTTGAGATGGTGGAAAAAATATCGACTCAACTGATCTGGCTGGTGAACCTCGAGGACGCCTTCGTCGATCGGCTGATGGAGTTGAAGCATCTAGCTTGGCTGGTGCGCGACGCCGCCGGCGATGCCGCCACCATGGTGTCCAATGGGCTCGCCGGACTGCCGCTGCCGCCCGACGCCTTCGTCAAATATACCGTCGCCGTCACCAAGATCGAGAGCACCTGGGCGATTCTGGAAACCATCGCGGGCGGCTTGCAATTGCCGGCAACGTTCTCCGGCGCCATGTCCAAAGCCAAGAACGAATTCTTCGCCGCCGACTACACCGATCTGCGGAACAAGACCTTGAAGGCGATGGCCGCAGGCGAACCAGCCGGCATCAAGGTCGAAGCCTGGGCGCCCATGTCTGTCGCGCGGCTGCGCGCGCTGCTGAGCGTCGCCGAGGTTGCGCTGGACGTTGCCGAGGAACACGCCGTCGCGCAGCACGCCGCAGCGATGCGGGCGTTGTGGGTCCAGCTTGGTTTGCTGACGATCGCGGCGGTGCTGGCCGCCGGCATGATGCTGCTGGTGTCGCGTCGTGTCACCCAGCCCTTGCATGTCATCCAGGAAGGCATGTTGAAGCTGGCCGGAGGCGACCTGTCGGCGACGGTGTCGTTCGCCGGTCGCAAGGACGAGATCGGCGCGCTCGGCAGCACCATGCAGACCTTCAAGGACAGCATGACCGAGGCGGACCGCCTGCGGGCCGAGCAAAAGGAAACCGAGTTGCGCGCCGGTGTGCAGCGCAAGGCCGAGATGGAAAAGCTGGCCGATGAGTTCAAGGTCGCCGTCGGCGGCATTGTCGACGCGGTGTCGACCGCTTCGACCGAGTTGGAGCACGCCGCCGGCACACTGACCAAGACGGCCGAGACCACGCAGCGGCTTTCGGGAGTCGTTGCGGCCGCGTCCGAAGAAGCTTCCGCCAACGTCAGTTCAGTCGCCAGCGCGGCCGAAGAGATGTCCGGCTCGGTGGACGAGATCGCCCGGCAAGTTCAGGTATCCAGCAAAATCGCAGCCGAAGCCGTGCAGCAGGCGCAGAAGACCGATGCGCGCATCACCGATCTGTCGCATGCCGCGAGCCGGATCGGCGACGTGGTGAAGCTGATCACCGCGATTGCCGAGCAGACCAACCTGCTGGCGCTCAATGCCACCATCGAAGCCGCCCGCGCCGGCGAGGCCGGTCGCGGTTTTGCGGTCGTGGCGAGCGAAGTCAAGGCGCTGGCGGCTCAGACCGCCAAGGCGACCGACGAGATCGGCACGCAGATTTCCAGCATGCAGACGGCGACGCAGGAATCGGTGTCGGCCATCAAGGAAATCGGCGGCACCATCGGGCGCATTGCCGACATTGCGTCGGCCATCACTATCGCGGTGGAGCAGCAGGGCGCGGCGACGCAGGAGATTTCCCGCAATGTGCAGCAGGCCGCGATGGGCACCGCCGAGGTCGCGGCGAACATCACCGACGTCAGCCGTGGCGCCAGCGAGACCGGTTCGGCGTCGTCGCAGGTGCTGGGCTCGGCACAGTCGCTGGCCCGCGACAGTGGCCGGCTGCGCGCCGAGGTCGAGAAGTTCGTCAACACGGTGCGGGCGGCTTAGGTCGTCGACAATTCGCCGCGGCTCAGTCCGCGGCGAACGTCACGCGGCTTCGCCGCGCGCCAGCGACGCCGCATGGCGGATCGCCGCGATGTTGGTCGCGTAGGCCGAAGGCCCGCCCTTGAACACAGCCGAACCGGCCACCATCGCATTGGCGCCGGCGGCCGCGATCTCGGCCGCATTGGCCGGCGTGACGCCGCCATCGACTTCGATGTCGATCGGCCGGCCGCCGGCGAGCGCGCGCAGCGCGCGGATCTTGTCCAGCGCGCCCGGAATGAAGGCCTGGCCGCCGAAGCCCGGATTGACCGACATCACCAGGATCAGATCGACGAGATCGATCACCGGCTCGATGGCGCTGGCATGCGTGCCCGGATTGAGCGTGACGCCGACCTTCTTGCCGAGCGTCCGGATCGCCTGCAACGAACGATGAAGATGCGGCCCGGCTTCGGCATGCACCGTGATGATGTCGGCGCCCGCTTTGGCGAAGGCTTCGAGATACGGATCGCACGGGGCGATCATCAGGTGCACGTCGAACGGCTTGGCGCTGTGCGGGCGTAGCGCCTTCACGACGTCCGGCCCGATGGTGATGTTCGGGACGAAATGACCGTCCATCACGTCGACATGGATCCAGTCGGCGCCGGCCGCGTCGATGGCGCGGACTTCCTCGCCGAGCTTGGCAAAGTCGGCGGACAGGATCGAGGGCGCGATGGCGAGCGGTCGGGACAAGACGGCCTCCAGTCCGCCCGATGAGTCGGGCGATCAGATCGGATATCGCCCCGCGTAACACGCCGGCCAGAGCGTTTTCAAGTGAAGTGGGAATCCACTTCACATTAAGAAAACGCGTCTGTTTAAACACTTAGAGCGCGTCCGGACGCAAAACCGGTAGCCACTTTTGCTGGACGCGCTCTTCCCCGCAACGCATCGGCAAGACCTGCCCAGAACGCCGAAAGCCGGCAGATCCTGCCGCGTCCGGCCGCGCGTGCAGGCGTAAAAATCCTTTGTTTTCAACGGGTGTCGTTCGGCACGCTCCTTGCGAAGGATGTGCCAAGGAATTGCGGCCGGTGTGCCGCGCATCGACGAACGGAGTACGCATGATTCAATTTGGAGCCATGGCGGCGATCGGCGGGCTTAGCGCGCTGAGCAATCTGGTCGGCTCGTCTTCGACGACGGCCAATAGCAGCAAATCCGGCGTGGGATCGTTGTTCGCGCCGTCCAGCGACAGCGCGAAGCCGACGGAGTCTTCCACGCCGACGACCAGCGCCCGCAGCGCATCGACGTTCTCGCCCAGCACGATGGCGAGCATCATCGAGATGCAGAGCCAGCAGTCCGCATCCGCGTCGGCGTCGGGCGATACGAGTTCGGGCACGAAGTCGTTGTTCAGCCAACTCGACGCCGATGGCGACGGGCAGGTCAGCAAGGCCGAGCTGGAGCAGGCTTTTGCCGGCGCTCAAAGCGATAAAATCAAAGAGAAGGCTTCTAGCCTGGCCGACGCGCTGCTGAACAAGCTTGATACCGATGGTGACGGCAAGGTCAGCGAAAACGAGATGAAGGCCGGGCAGAAAGCAGCGCATGGCCGGCATCGTCAGCCGCCGGTGAACGCGCAGACGACCACCGCGATTCAGGCGCTAACAGCCGCCAATGCGGCCGCAACGGCCAGCCTGACGACGAGCGCGATGGCGGCGACGGCCTAATCGGAAAAAAAACGGTCCCAATTTGGCGGGGGCCAATTGGGACCGAGGATTACGCTAGTGACGCAACTGTACGCGGGGGTCTGGCTTCCGCGTATCGGGCAGCGCTGTGAGGCTAACGTGGCCGCGTTACAGTGACATGACCGCTGTGTGACGGTGCATTTCCAGTAGAATCAATCGCTTGCCCTGTGGATAAAGCGCTGTGCCAGTGGCTTGACCCATAACGGCAACAGATAGATCGGCAATTGCGCGACGGCGATGTACAGCCATACCAGTTCGGGGGCGCCGGCGCCGGCCGCTGCCAGCATCAGGCCCATATTGCGGCTGCCCGAAGCGAGGCCGAGCGTAATTGCGGCCCGCCGGCCAAGCGGCCAGAATACCAGCGCGGTAAGTGCGATCAGCACGAAAGTGATGGCGAAGGTAAGTGCGATCAATCCGACGATGCGCAGCGGCGCCGTGACGGTCGTGGCTAGCACGCCCTCCATTACGGGGACCGCGAAGACGAATAGCGCGACGACGCTGAGGCCGTCGATGCACGGGTTCTGCCGCGTGATCGCATCGCGTCCGACCCAATAGCGAATTGCGGCCGCGACCAGCGCCGCGCCGGCCAGCATTGTCACCAAACGTAATCCGAGTGCGAGCGGAGCGACGGACATTTCCGCGCCGATAAACAATGACGTCAGCAGCGGCGCGGTCAGCGGCGCCAGCAGCGTGCAGGCGATCAACGTGGCCAGCGACAGCGCGGCATCGAGCCCCATCAGGGCGGCCAGCGTCGGCGACGACATCAGCGGCGGTGCGATCGCCTGCAGCATCAGGGCCAGGAACAGCGCGGGCAACTGTGGTCCCAGACCAAGCGCCGGCAGCGCGAAGCCGACCAGCAGCGGCACCGCCAGCATGAACCAGACGACCACCGCGACCATCAAGATCGGCCGTGCGAAATACCCGCGCAACGCGGCCGGCTCGACTCGGAGAAACGCCAGGCACAGCAGCACGAACAATGACCCGGTAAACAGCGGCCGGAATAGCGGGGCCAGCGGCGGCAGCACCATGCCCAGGAGGATCGCACCGGCCACCGCGCGGGTGCCCTGACGCCCAAGCCAGGACAGCATGGCCAAGGGGAGAGCAAGCAGGTTCATACAATTCCGGGTAATGCGGTGGGCGCGCGGCAGCATAGCGGCCAACGCGTGCCGTATGCCTACACGTTCCGTTGCCGCGGTCCACATATCGTGAAACAAACCGGCTCGCCCATCTGGCCGGGCCTCAGGAGAAACATCATGGCCCGCACCGATGCCATCGTCCTTGGCGCCGGGATCGTCGGCACTTCAGTGGCGCTGCATCTGGTCAAGCGCGGGTTGTCGGTCGCGCTGATCGACCGGCAGGGCGCCGGCGAGGCGACCTCCTATGGCAATGCCGGCGTGATCGAGGGCGACACGGTGTTTCCGCCGGCCTTCCCGGCATCGTGGTCGTCGATCCTGCGCATCGCGCTGAAGCAGGCGCCGGAGGCGAACTACCACCTGTCGTTTCTGCCCCGGATCGCGCCCTGGCTGCTGGCGTTCCGCGCCGCGTCGACGCCGGAGCGGCTGGTCGAGACCGCGCATGCGATGCGGCCGCTGTTCGGCCGCGCCGTCGCCGAGCACGAAGCCCTGATGGCGGAAGCCGACGCGACTCGCTATCTGCGCAAGAACGGCTGGCTGCGGCTGTATCGACATGATCGGGCGCTGGACGCGCTGCAGCCCGAACTCGGGCTCGCCGACGAATTCGGCATTCCGCATGCGGTGCTCGACACCGACGCGACGCGGGCGCTGGAGCCGTCGCTGGCACCGGTGTTCCGCCATGCCGTTCACTGGCAGGGGACCGCGAGCGTCACCAATCCGTTGGCGGTGACACGCGCCTATGCGGCGCGCTTTAGGGCGCTCGGCGGCATCATGTTGAACGGTGATGTTCGTTCGTTGCACCGCGCCGGCACGCGCTGGCGGGTCGATACCGATGAGGGGCCGGTCGATGCCGGCGACGCTGTGGTGGCTCTCGGACCCTGGGCCGGCGATTTTCTGGCCGCCTACGACATCAGGCTGCCACTCGCGGTCAAGCGCGGCTACCACCGCCATTTTTCCGCGCGCGGCAATGCCGGCCTGTCGCGCACGGTCGTCGATATGGAAAACGGCTATTGCCTGGCGCCGATGGAGCAGGGCATCCGCCTGACCACCGGTCTCGAAATCGCCGCCCGCGACGCGGCGCCGACACCCGTGCAGTTCGACCGGCTGATGCCGGCGGCGCGCGAACTGTTTCCGCTGGATCAGCCGACCGAACCGGCGCCGTGGCTCGGGGCGCGGCCGTGCTTTGCGGATTCCCGCCCGGTGATCGGCCGCGCGCCCGGGCAGGCCGGGTTGTGGCTGACCATCGGCCATGCCCATTGGGGGTTGACGCTCGGGCCGGCGACCGGGCGGTTGCTGGCCGAGATGCTGACCGGCGCCGCGCCGTTCTGCGATCCGGCGCCGTATCGCGCGGAGCGGTTCGGCACGCATTAGTGCTGACAGGTTTGTTAAGTTCGCATTAACCACAAAATGTGACTGAAGATTCCAGGGGCCGGCACGGAAAAGGGCTCGGCCACCCGGAGGCCATATGGGCATCATCATTCCGTTCGCGCTGCGTCCGAGTAATGCCGCGAGCTTCGAAACGATCGGCGGGGAAGCGCATCACGCCAAGATGCTGATCTTTCCGCAAGTCCAGGTTCGCGACATCCGTTCCATCTGGGGTGTGACGGTCGAAGGGCCGCCCCGCATCGTGTCGGACGGCATTGCGTTCAGCGACGGCAAGCCGCGGCGTGCTAAAGCGTCCCGCGCCAAATCGTCAGGCGCCAAGGTGTCCGTCGCCAAATCCTCGAGCGCCAAATCGTCGGGCGTGAAATCTTCCAGCGTCAAGCGCAAGCCGGCGCGCCGCGCACCCAAATAAAAACGCGCCGACGAGCAGGGCTCGGGCGGCGCGTTGTTCATTTGCGGTGAAGCGTCTGTCGCTTCCGATGCGCTATTCGCCGACGGTGCGGACCACGCTATCGATCGGCTTGGCATTGGCCATCGCCGGTCCCAGTTCCTTGAGCACCATGTCGTCGTATTTTTGCACGCTGGCGAGCTTACCCTTCGCCTTCATGTGCACGACCTTATAGCCGCCGGCCTTGAGCTGCTTCAGCAATTCCGGAACCGCCTGCGCGGTGCCGTGCTGGAAGTCGTGCATCAGAACGATGCCTTTGCCATGCTTCTTCAGCTTGGCCATGACGGTCGACACGATCTGTTCCGGCTTGCGGAACTTGAAGTCGAACGAGTCCATGTCGGTGGAGAACATCGCGATGTTGCGCGTGCCCAGATACGCGACCATTTCCGGCGGATGCTTCAGCGCCGGGAAGCGGAAGAACGGCGCCGGCGTGTCGCCGAGCGACACCTTGATGGCGCTGATGCCCTTCTCGATTTCCTCGGTGGCTTCCTCGACCGACTTCTTCGACAGGTCCTTATGCGACCAGGTGTGCGAGCCGACCGTATGACCTTCGGCCGCGACCTGTTTGAGGATTTCCGGATAATAAGTGGCGTGCTTGCCGATGATGAAGAAGACTGCCTTGACGCATTCTTCGTTCAGCGCCTTGAGCACGGCCGGCGTATTGGTGAGCCACGGGCCATCATCGAAGGTCAGCACGACTTCATTGGGCTTCAGGAAGTCGTATTGCTTGAAATGCTCGAAGCCGAAGCCGGGCGCACCGGTGGTGTCGATCTCGACGGTGCGGGACACGCCGAGCGCGTTCGGATTGGCGCAGGCCGGCGCAGCGACCTTGGGCGCCGGCGGAAGTCCGGAGGGCGCCGGAGCGGCGGCTGCCGCAGGGGCCGGTGCAGCGGCGGGCTTCGCGGCAGGCGCCGGCATGGCGGCCGGAGCCGGGACCGCGGCGGCCGGGATGCCGGCCGGGATGGCCACAGGGGCCGCAGCCTTCTGGGCTTGCGCCGTGGCGAGGGCCGCGAGCGACACCGACACCGCAAGGGTACACGTCAGGGCAATTCGCATATAGAGCCTCCCGTTGCGCCATGATGCGCATTTCCGTGGGCTCGTTGATATCCGATCGCGCCAAAATCGTCAGCTTGATTCGTTAACGAACTGTCAACCTTGGTTAATCCGGGCCGGACTGTTGCCGCCGGGCCGCAATCATTCCGCACGATATTACCGTGCGAGGGGGCTGGTTACCTTGTGGGGAACTTGGAACGCCAGTCCGGCAGCGCATCGGGAAACGGCAGCGCGGTCGCGTGATAGACGCCGCGCGCGACCGCGCGGGCCACCACATTGCCGGCGATGGCGCCGAGTTGGGCGAGGCCGCGCATCGGATCGCCCAGCGGCTTTTTGCCAGTCGCGGCCGCGAACACCACGTCGCCGTCCAGCGGCGTGTGCACCGGATAGAGCGCGCGGGCGAGGCCGGTCTGCGCCATCACGGCGAGGCGATGGGCCTGCGCCTTGGTCAGCACCGCATCGGTCGCCACCACGACCAGCGTGGTGTTCTGGCGCGCGTCGCCCTTGAGCCTCGGGATCAGTGCGTCCGGCGGCATCGGCGCCGGCATGCCGCGCCCACCGAATTCACCGTCCTGTTCGAACGGCGCGGCCCAGAAGCACGGGCCGTCGCCGATCAGGGCGCTGCCGGCGGCATTGACCACGGCCAGGGCGCTGACCGTATGGCCTTCGGTGGTGATCGCCGAGGCGGTGCCGAGGCCGCCTTTTACATTCACCGTCGTGGCCCCGAGGCCGGCGCCGACATTGCCGAGCGTCCCGTTGTCACGGCTCGCGCTTGACGCCGCCGCATAGCCGAGTTCGCGATAGGGCGGATAGCGGCCCCACGCCTTGTCGCCGCCGTTCAGCAGGTCGAACAGGATCGCGGCCGGCACGATCGGGACAAGCGCTTCACGCACCTTGAAGCCGCGACCTTGCTCGGCCAGATAGGCCTGCACGCCGGATGCGGTGTCCAGCCCGAACGCCGAGCCGCCCGACAGCGCGATGGCGTCGATGCCTTGCACGGTCTGGGCCGGGTCGAGCAGCGCCGTTTCGCGCGTGCCCGGTCCGCCGCCGCGCACGTCGATCGCCGCGACCGCCGGCTCGTCGAATACGACCACGGTTACGCCGGAAGCGAGCTTTTCGTCCTGGGCATGGCCGACCCGCAGGCCGGCGACATCGGTGAGAAGATTTTTCATGGCCGGAGCGGAAACGATTTCGCAGAAGCCGTCAATCACATCGGGGCGATATGCCGGCCGGCCGGCTTGCATCCGCAGGCAGAAGCAAGCATCTAGCTCCCATGGTCGATGTCACGTATCCGGCCGCGCTCGTCGCGGGCCTTGTCAGCTTCTTGTCGCCGTGCGTGCTGCCGCTGGTGCCACCGTATCTGGTGTACCTGACCGGCACGTCGCTGGAGCGGCTGGCCGACGCCGAACCCGAGCCGCGCGTCAGGCGCGAGACGGTGATCGCGTCGCTGCTGTTCGTCGCTGGCTTTGCCACCGTGTTCGTCGCGCTCGGCGCCAGCGCCAGCGTGGTCGGCCTGTGGCTGCGGGCCTATTCGCAAGCGCTGTCGATTGTCGCCGGCATCGCCATCATCGTGATGGGCCTGCATTTCCTCGGGCTGTTTCAGATCGGCCTGTTGATGCGGCAGAAGCGCATAGATGTCGCCAAGCCGGTCGGGCTGTGGGGCGCCTATGTGATGGGCTTTGCCTTCGCGTTCGGCTGGACGCCATGCATCGGGCCGATCCTGGCCGCGATCCTGGCGGTCGCGGCATCCGAGGCGACCTTGACCAAGGGCGCGTCGCTGCTGGCGGTATATTCGGCCGGGCTTGGCATTCCGTTCGTGATCGCGGCCTTCGCGGTCGAGCCGTTCGCGGCGTTCCTGTCGCGCTTCCGCGCCTATCTGCCGATGGTCGAACGCGTGATGGGTGGCCTGCTGGTACTGACCGGCATCGCGTTCCTGACCGGTTTCGTCAGCACGGCGAGCTTCTGGATTCTGGAAGCGTTCCCGGCGCTCGGGAGGATTGGGTAGGATCGCTTTTTAAGCGGCCGAAGTCGTTGCGCGATGCCGCCAACCCGCCTCATCCAGAGGAGAGCGCGAAGCGCTCGTCTCGAAGGATGGGCGGCCCACATGGTTCGAGACGGCAGGCTGCGCCTGCCTCCTCACCATGAGGCCGGATAAGTTCAACACTAAAAACTAAGCCCGCCCCGGCGACCGGAGCGGGCTCTTATTTTAGCGATCAGACGCAGCGCGGGATCAGGAGCCCGGCTTGGCGTTCAGCTCGGCGTAGTTGCCGGTCTTGTCCCACTTGTACACGACGTAATCGACGACCGTGATGTCGCCCTTCTTGTCGAAGGTGATCGGGCCGAGCACCGTGTCCCACTTGCCGGCCTTGAGCGCGGTCGCGACTTTCTTGGGATCGGTCGTGCCGGCCTTGGCGACGGCCTGCGACCACACCTGGAACGCCGCGTAGGTGTACAGCGTGTAGCCTTCCGGATCGACGTTCTTGTCCTTGAACTTCTTCACGATCGCGGCGGCGGTCGTCTTCTTGCGCGGGTCGGGTCCGAAGGTGAACAGCACGCCGTCGGCGGCGGCGCCGGTGATCGAGGCGAACTCCTTGTCGGCCATCGCATCGCCGGCCATTAGCGTGGTCTTGAGGCCCTGGTCGCGCATCTGGCGCAGGATCAGACCGGCTTCCTGGTGATAGCCACCGACATAGACGACGTCGATCTGGTTGACCTTGAGCTTGGACACCAGCGCGGTGAAGTCCTTGTCGCCCTTGTTATAGGCTTCGTAGAGCTTCTCCTTCACGCCGGCCTTGTTCTGCGCCTTCTTGGTCTCGTCGGCCAGTACCTTGCCGTAGGTGGTCTTGTCGTGGAGCACGGCGATGTTCTTGCCCTTGTAGGTCTTCGCCAGATACGCGCCGGCGACGCCGCCCTGCTGATCGTCGCGGCCGCATACCCGGAACGTGTTCCACAGATTGCGCTCGGTGAAGGTTGGATTGGTCGAGGCCGGGGTGATCTGCAGCACATTGCCTTCGGCATAGGCCTCGGACGCCGGGATCGACGACGACGAGCAATAATGTCCGGCGACGAACGGCACCTTCATGCCGGCGAACTTCTCGCCGACCGAGCGTGCCTGCTTCGGATCGCAGGCGTCGTCACCGATTTCGAGCTTGAGCTTCTTGCCGAGCACGCCGTCGGCGGCATTGAGATCCGCGACCGCCTGTTCGGCGCCGTTCTTGAGCTGGCGCCCGAACGAGGCTTCGCCGCCCGTCATCGGGCCGGCGACGCCGACAGTGAGGTCCTGGGCCGAAGCCGACGCGCCGAGCGCGAGGCTCAGCGAGAGCGCCAGTCCGGAAAGCCGCAGCTTATTCATGAGTCTGCTCCTGTCGCATGCATGACCGGCCGCATGGCCGGCACCGGCGAATATTGTGGACGTCATTTTGTCCGGTTTTCACCGGATGTCACCACCCGAGATAGCGCATTGTGTGGTTTTTTTGCTCATGCACCGGCGCGTTCGCGCCAAGCCAGAGGGCCGGCCCGCTCATACAGCCAGGGATATTGCCGCACCATCTGACCGCTGCGGGTGAGGCGGAACGACAGCGACCCGAGCGCGACGAAATACAGCGTGTCGACGACATAGGATGGCAGCGACAGCAGATCGGCCTCGAATAGCGCGAAATGCACGAAACGCACCGCGGCGCCGAGCAGCAGCATGTACACGACGACATGCCAATACGGCCGCCAGGTCAGCGCGATCGCCCGGCCGGACAGCACCGCGGCGCCGCCGCCGAGAATTCCGGTGACAAAGAGTATCTGCCAGATGGTTTCGGTCTCGTAGAGTTCGCCCATTTGTCCCGTGACTCATGCTCCGCGACGCTTCGCCGCATCTATTTGTTTTCGTGGAGCATGATCTTATCCGAAAACCGGCGGCCACCCACGGATCAAGTCCGAAGGCATGCCTTTTCGGGATCATGCTCTCGCTACTAAGTCTGTTGCCGTCCGCCTTCGAGATAGGCGGCCCGGACCTCGGGCCGTTGCAGCAATTCGCGCCCGGTGCCGGACAATGTGATCCGGCCGTTGATCATCACATAGCCGCGATGCGCCAGTTTCAGCGCATGGAACGCATTCTGCTCGACCAGAAACACGGTGAGCTTTTCCCGCGCATTGAGCTCGCGGATCGCGCTGAATATCTGACGGACCAGCAACGGCGCGAGACCGAGCGATGGCTCGTCGAGCAGCAACAGGCGCGGTCGGCTCATCAGGGCGCGGCCGATCGCCAGCATCTGCTGCTCGCCGCCCGACAGCGTGCCGCCGCGCTGGTTGATGCGCTCCTTGAGGCGCGGAAACAGATGAAACACGCGTTCGAGATCGTCGGCGAAATGCGAGGGCGGCGCGATGGTGGCGCCCATCTGCAGATTTTCCATTACCGTCATGCGGCCGAAAATGCGCCGGCCTTCCGGCGCCTGCGCGATGCGCAGCTTGGCGATTTCATGCGTCGGCAAACCCGTGATGTCGCGGCCCTCGAACAGGATGCGGCCCTCGCGCGGTCGCGGGCTGCCGAAGATGGTCATCATCAGCGTCGACTTGCCGGCGCCATTGGCGCCGATCAGGGTGACGATCTCGCCTTCGTGTACATCGAGATCGATGCCCTTGAGGGCGATGACACGGCCGTAATAGGTTTTCACGCCGCGCACCGACAGGAACGGCACGGCAGGATCGACCGCGGGTACGGTGCTCTCGGCGTTGACCGCGCTCATAACCCGGCCTCCGCTTCGACCTGTTCGACTTCGTCGTCCTCGACGCCCAGGTACGCGGCTATCACCTTGGGATTGTCGCGCACCGCCTTCGGTTCGCCTTCGGCGATCTTGACGCCGTAATCCAGCACGACCAACCGGTCGGAGATTTCCATCACCACCGACATGTCGTGCTCGATCAGCAGGATCGAGGTGCTGTGTTCGGCGCGGATGAACAGCAGCAGTTCGTTGAGTTCGGCGCTCTCATGCGCATTGAGGCCGGCGGCCGGTTCATCCAGGCACAGCAGCACCGGATCGGTGCACATCGCACGCGCGACTTCGAGGCGGCGCTGGTCGCCATAGGGCAGTTCGCCGGCCGGATCGTCGGCGCGATCGATCAAACCAATACGATCGAGCCAGTAGCGCGCCCGGTCGATGCCGGCGCGCTCGGCGGCCGTGAACGACGCGAAGCCGACCAGTCCGAGGAACGTAAAGCCGGAGGCGCGCATCAGCGGATTGTGCTGCGCCACCATCAGGTTCTCCAGCGCCGTCATGCCGGGAAACAGACGGATGTTCTGGAAGGTGCGGGCGACGCGCGCCTGCTTGTTGATGCGAAAATCGAACAGCCGCTCAAGCAGGAATTCCGTGCCGTTCGGATGCGTCAGGCGGAGCATGCCGACAGTCGGCTTGTAGAAACCGGTAATGCAGTTGAACACCGTGGTCTTGCCGGCACCGTTCGGTCCGATCAACGCCGTGATGTCGCCGCGCTTTGCGGTGAACGACAGATCGTCGATCGCGATCAGGCCGCCGAACCGCATCGTCAGATGTTCGACCGACAGGATCGCACCAGACAAGAGTGCATCAGCCGGCCCGGTCATTGGCGGGCCTCCTCGACGATATCGGCCGCGACCGTCTTCTTTTCCTTGAGAAACACCGTCGGCGACCGTGTAGAGATCAGGCCGCGCGGCCGCCAGATCATGATCGCCACCATGGCGAAGCCGAACACCAGCATGCGGTATTGCTGGAATTCGCGAAACAGTTCGAAGCCGGCCATCATCACGGTCGCCGAAATCACGACGCCGAGTTGCGAGCCCATGCCGCCCAGTACCACGATGGCCAGGATGAGCGCGGACTCGCTGAAGGTGAAGCTCTCCGGCGCGATGCCGCCCATCCGCGTCGCATAGAAAGCGCCGGCGAAGCCGCCGAACATCGCGCCGATCGCAAATGCCGTCAGCTTGGTGTTGGTGGTGTTGATGCCCAGCGAACGACACGCAATCTCGTCCTCGCGCAGCGCTTCCCAGGCGCGTCCGATCGGCAGGCGGCGCAGCCGGATGGTCACCGCGTTGGTGATCAGCGCCAGGATCAGGATCAGATAATACAGGAACACGATGCGGTGGGTGCTGGAGAACTCCAGGCCGAAGAACGCCGCGAAACCTCCCGGCTCCTCGTCGAACGGCAGGCCGAAGAAGGTCGGCCGCGGAATGCTGTTGATGCCGTTGGGTCCGCCGGTCACGTCCTGCCAGTTCAGCAGCACGAGGCGGATGATCTCGCCGAAGCCCAGCGTGACGATCGCCAGATAGTCGCCGCGCAATCGCAGCACCGGAAAGCCGAGCAGCACGCCCCAGAACGCGGCGAGAATTCCGGCGAGCGGCAGGCAGATCCAGAACGACAGGCCGAAATTCACCGCCAGCAGCGCATACGAATAGGCGCCGATCGCGTAGAACGCCACATAGCCCAGATCGAGCAGGCCGGCGAGGCCGACCACGATGTTCAGGCCCCAGCCCAGCATGATGTAGATCAGGATCTGGATGCCGTAATTGTCGATCCATTTGATCGAGCCGGACGGGCCGTGGATCGCGAGCATGACGAGGGGATAGGCGATGACGGCGCCGAGCAGCACATAGGCCGTCGCCGGCTGGCGTAGAACCGCGCCGATGCCGCTGCCGAA
>JAQGJU010000008.1 GCA_028290465.1 Xanthobacteraceae bacterium
CGTGGCCGATGCGCAAGCCGAGGCCCGCGCACGCCCAACCGAGATGGGTCTCGAGAATCTGACCGACGTTCATCCGGCTCGGCACGCCGAGCGGATTGAGCACGATGTCGGCGTGCGTTCCGTCTTCGAGGAACGGCATGTCCTCGATCGGCACGATCCGCGACACCACGCCCTTGTTGCCGTGACGGCCGGCCATCTTGTCGCCGGGCTGGATCTTGCGCTTCACCGCGACGAAGACCTTGACCATCTTCATCACGCCGGGCGGCAACTCGTCGCCACGCTGCAGCTTCTCGACCTTGTCGAGGAACCGCTGCTCCAGCCGCTTCTTGCTCTCGTCGTACTGCTTACGCATGGCTTCGATTTCGGCCATGAGCTTGTCGTTCGGCGAGGCAAACAGCCACCATTGCGAACGCGGGAACTCTTCGAGCACCGCGCGGGTGATCTTGGAGTCCTTCTTGAATCCCTTCGGTCCGGCGACGCCCTGGCGACCGTCGAGCAGTTCGCCCAGGCGGCCGTAGATGTTGCGGTCGAGGATCGCTTGTTCGTCGTCACGGTCCTTGGCGAGGCGTTCGATTTCCTCGCGCTCGATGGCGAGAGCGCGCTCGTCCTTCTCGACGCCGTGCCGGTTGAACACCCGCACTTCGACGACCGTGCCAGTGACGCCCGGCGGCACCCGCAGCGAGGTATCGCGCACGTCCGAGGCCTTTTCGCCGAAGATGGCGCGCAGGAGCTTTTCCTCCGGCGTCATCGGGCTCTCACCCTTCGGCGTGATCTTGCCGCACAGGATGTCGCCGGCATGCACCTCGGCGCCGATATAGACGATACCGGCTTCGTCGAGGTTCTTCAGCGCTTCTTCGGAGACGTTCGGGATGTCGCGGGTGATTTCTTCCGGACCCAGCTTGGTATCGCGGGCCATCACCTCGAACTCCTCGATGTGGATCGAGGTGAACACGTCATCCTTCACGATCCGCTCGGAGAGCAGGATCGAATCTTCGAAGTTGTAGCCATTCCACGGCATGAACGCGACGAGCACGTTGCGGCCGAGCGCCAACTCGCCGAGATCGGTCTAAGGACCGTCGGCAATGATGTCGCCCTTGCGAACCTGATCGCCCACCTTCACCAGCGGACGCTGGTTGATGCAGGTGTTCTGGTTGGAACGCTGGAACTTCATCAGGCGATAGATATCGACGCCGGACTTCGACGGATCGTTGTCTTCGGTCGCCCGGATGACGATACGCGTGGCATCGACCTGATCGATCACGCCGGTCCGGCGCGCGGCGATCGCCGCACCCGAATCGCGTGCGACCACGCCTTCCATGCCGGTGCCGACGAACGGCGCCTCGGCGCGAACCAGCGGCACCGCCTGGCGCTGCATGTTCGATCCCATCAGGGCGCGGTTGGCGTCGTCGTTTTCCAGGAACGGGATCAAGGCCGCGGCGACCGAAACCAGCTGCTTCGGCGACACGTCCATGAAGTCGACCTTGTCGGGCGTGATCATCAGCACGTCACCGGAGTGACGGCACACGATCAGGTCCTCGGTCAGGCGGCCCTTGGCGTCCATCGCCACATTCGCCTGCGCGACGTAGTAGCGACCTTCTTCCATGGCCGACAGATACACCACCTCGTCGGAGACGCGGCTGTCCTTGACCTTGCGGTACGGGGTTTCGACGAAGCCGTATTTGTTCACGCGCGCGAAGGTCGCGAGCGAGTTGATCAGTCCGATATTCGGGCCTTCCGGCGTCTCGATCGGGCAGATGCGGCCGTAATGCGTCGGATGCACGTCGCGCACTTCGAAGCCGGCGCGCTCGCGGGTCAGACCGCCCGGGCCAAGCGCCGAGAGACGGCGCTTGTGGGTGATTTCCGACAGCGGATTGGTCTGATCCATGAACTGCGAGAGCTGCGACGAGCCAAAGAACTCGCGCACCGCGGCAGCCGCCGGCTTGGCGTTGATCAGGTCCTGCGGCATCACGGTGTCGATGTCGACCGACGACATGCGCTCCTTGATGGCGCGCTCCATGCGCAGCAGACCGATGCGATACTGATTTTCCATCAGCTCGCCGACCGACCGCACCCGGCGATTGCCGAGATGATCGATGTCGTCGATCTCACCCTTACCGTCGCGCAGCCCGACCAGGGTGCTGACCACGGCGTTGATGTCGTCCTTGCGCAGGATGCGAATCGTGTCCTCGGCGTTGAGGTCGAGACGCATGTTCATCTTGACGCGACCGACGGCCGAGAGGTCGTAGCGCTCGGAATCGAAGAACAGCGAGCGGAACATCGCCTCGGCGGTGTCGACGGTCGGCGGCTCACCCGGACGCATGACGCGATAGATGTCGAACAGCGCGTCTTCACGCGTCATGTTCTTGTCGACCGCCAGCGTGTTGCGGATATAGGCGCCGACATTGACATGGTCGATGTCGAGAATCGGCAGTTCCTTGTAGCCGGCCTCAGACAGCGCTTTGAGGTTCTTCTCGGTGATTTCCTCGCCGGCTTCGGCATGGATTTCACCGGTCTTGGTGTCGACCAAGTCCTCGGCGATGTAGTGGCTGATCAGTTCCTCGTCGGCCATGCGCAGGGCCTTGAGGCCCTTCTCGGCGAGCTGGCGGGCCTGACGCACGGTCAGCTTCTTGCCGGCCTCGACCACCACCTTGCCGGTGTCGGCGTCGACCAGATCGTTGACGGCCTTGTAGCCCTTCAAGCGGTTGGCATCGAACGGAACGCGCCAGCCGTCCTTGGTGCGCTTGTAGACGACCTGCTTGTAGAACGTGTTGAGGATCTCTTCGCCGTCCATGCCGAGCGCGAACAGCAGCGACGTCACCGGAATCTTCCGGCGCCGGTCGATGCGCGCGAACACGATGTCCTTGGCGTCGAACTCGATGTCGAGCCAGGAACCGCGATACGGGATGATGCGGGCGGCGAACAGCAGCTTGCCCGACGAATGGGTCTTGCCCTTGTCGTGATCAAAGAACACGCCCGGCGAACGGTGCATCTGCGAGACGATGACGCGCTCGGTGCCGTTGACCACAAAGGTGCCGTTCATCGTCATGAGCGGAATATCGCCCATGTAGACGTCCTGCTCCTTGATGTCCTTGACCGAACGGGCGCCGGTTTCTTCATCAATATCGAATACGATGAGACGCAGCGTCACCTTCAAGGGCGCCGCGAACGTCATGCCGCGCTGGCGGCACTCGTCGACGTCATACTTCGGCGGCTCGAATTCGTAGCGCACGAATTCCAGCATCGAAGAATTGGAGAAATCGGAGATCGGGAAGACCGATTTGAAGACCGCCTGCAGGCCCTCATCCGGTCGCCCGCCCGGAGGCGGCGTGACCAACAGGAATTGATCGTAGGACGCCTTCTGAACCTCAATGAGGTTCGGCATCTCTGCGATTTCCTTGATTTTTCCGAAGAATTTTCTGACACGCTTGCGACCGGTAAAAGTCTGCGCCATTTCGGCCTCTCGCTTTGCCACTCGTCTCACGTTCCGGGACGGCTCACCGGAACCTGCAGACCCGCAGCCATCCGCCTCAATCATCACTTGAGGCGATCGGCTGCCGTATCGTTCCGCGTCCGGCAGGGTCGAAGCCGAACCGCGTGGCGCCAGAGCGCTTTTCAGCGAAGTGACTTCACTTCGCGTAAGAAAACGCGTCCTTTTTTCGATTTAGAACGCGTCCGGACGTAAAACCGGTGTCCACTTTTACTGGACGCGCTCTACCCGCCGCGACCGCCCGCCTGTCAAAATTCGCAACCCGACGAACTCCGACCGAAACAGACCGCCGCCATTTGAATTGAGAAGGCCTCGTAACCGCCAAGTTTGTTGCAAACTTGGCGACTTAGACCTTTCCCAATGGCGAAACAGGCAATCCCGGGCGCACCTCCCGAAATTACCTTCATCAACACAAACCTGGATGGCCAAACCGACGCCTGACCACTCTGGCTTGCAGGACGGCCGAGCGAACCCGGCCATCCTGAAACTTGTTCCAAACCCTGAATCGGCGGAGTGCGCCGGGGTTGGCCAGAAGCCGCTCCTACTTGAGCTCGACCTTGGCGCCGACCTTCTCGAGGGTCGCCTTGATCTTTTCGGCTTCTTCCTTGTTCACGCCTTCCTTGACGGCCTTCGGCGCGCCTTCGACCAGATCCTTGGCCTCCTTCAGGCCGAGCCCAGTCACGGCGCGGACTTCCTTGATGACCTCGATCTTCTTGTCGCCGGCGGAGGTGAGCATCACCGTGAACTCGGTCTTCTCTTCGGCCGGGGCAGCGGCGGCGGAAGCCGGGCCCGCAACTGCGACAGCGGCGGCGGCCGAGACGCCCCACTTCTCTTCGAGAAGCTTCGCGAGTTCGGCGGCTTCGAGCACGGTCAGGCTCGACAGGTCGTCTACGATCTTTTCCAGGTTAGCCATGGGTCAGTGTCCTTATGGGGTTCGAACTATTTGGGTTACGTCTGCCTTAAGCGGCATCGCTCTTGTCGGCATAGGCCTGCACCACACGCGCCAGCTTCGCAGCGGGAGCGCCGACGACACGGGCGATCTTGGTCGCCGGAGCCTGAATCAGGCCGACGATCTTCGCGCGCAGTTCATCGAGCGACGGCAGCGAGGCAAGCGCCTTCACGCCATCGGGGTTCAGCGCGGTCTTGCCCATCGAGCCGCCCAGGATCACGAATTGCTCGTTGGCCTTGGCGAATTCGACGGCGACCTTGGGCGCCGCTACCGGATCGTTGGAATAGGCGATCACGGTCGGCCCCTTCATCAGGGGCGCGATGGCAGCGACGTCCGTGCCTTCGAGAGCGATCTTGGCGAGACGGTTTTTCGCGACCTTCACTTCGCCGCCCGCGAGCTTCATCTGCTTGCGCAGAATCTGCATCTTGGCGACGGTGAGGCCGGAATAGTGAGCGACGACGACAACGCTCGTGGCCTTGAAGACCTCATTGAGCGTTGCGACGAGCTCTTTTTTTTCCGCTCGTTCCACGTTCAGTGCTCTTTCCGGTTGGCGGGCCGCATTCTTCTGCGGAAACCGCCGGGTTGCACCAGCCGCCCCGCCTCTCGTCAACGCAACAAGGGCCGGACGACGCGCGTTGTGCCCTGCCCCCGGTTTGCGGCACCTGCCGCCCCGGATATCCGAGGTTCGAACCCATCACGGACCGCGCCGGAACTTCCAGACGGTCCAACAGTTCTCACCCATCTATGCTGGCCCCGCATGTCCGACCGGGACACGCCCTCTTGCCGAAGTCCCGGCCCGACTTTGAAATCACGAGGATTTCAAGCCGGATCGGGAGGAATTAAGCCGGCCAAGCCGGCACCCGCAGTCTCGGACAGGACGTTCGACAGCCCGGCACCGCCGGGTTGCCCGCATTCCTTGAAAAACGGTCATCCGCCCGCCATCCCTTTCAGATAAATCCCACTGGGATGTCTAAAAGGAATGGGTTCCTAACCACCTGAATTTCGAGGGACGCGTCAAGGCGCGCCGACAAGTGGGCCGGCACGCCCGTCACGTTCATCTAAGGGTTTTCCCCCGCCTTGCCAAGCCCTTCCTGGCGCTTTCAAGGCGGTCCTTCTATTTTCCGGTTTAGCCGGTACCTAATTGATACCAGTGGTAACCACATGAGGCCCGAACATGGCTTCAGGGCACCACGCGCATGGTTTCTTGGCCATCGATTCGGGCTCAGTATGATCGGCATCAAATAAGGCGCCTCGGCCCAAACCGCCAGGGGCCGCCCACAAGGCTGTGATCACCCGCGCCCGGGGCCGGATCGCCAAAAAGACCTTCATCCGGGCCAAGGCCTATCCGAGTGTGCCGTTCGACGCGAGCCTCGCCAAGTTCAAGGCCGATGCGGCCTGGAAACCCACGAAATGGCCGGCGGCCATGACGCGATGATGGATCTGCCCGACCAGCTCGCCGGCCTGATCGACGGCGCGGCCTGAGCCGCAGGACACACGCTGAATATATTGAGAAAGGCCGAGCGATGCGCGCCGGCCGTTCTGCTGAGCGTCCAAGACCAAATTCACCTGCCGCAAAATTCTTTTGCCCGCATGTCACATCCGGCCGCGCCACCTCGTCTTGAGAGGGAACCTACATGGCGTAGGATGGAGACGACGATGACCCCACGTTTGAACAACGCTCACAAGCTCGCCCCGGAAGCCATCAAGGCGATGACGGCGCTGGAGGCCAGCATCAAAGGCAGCGGCCTCGAGCACAGCCTGCTCGAACTCGTGAAAATGCGGGCTTCGCAGATCAACGGCTGCGCGTTCTGCATTCATATGCATGCGACCGACGCCCGGCAGCATGGCGAGACCGAGATGCGCCTCTACATGCTGAACGCGTGGCGCGAGTCGCCGCTGTACAGCGATCGCGAACGCGCGGCGCTGGCCTGGACCGAATCCCTGACGCGGCTGGCCGAGACCGGGGCGCCGGACGCCGACTACGAGATTTTCAAAGCCGCGTTCAACGAAAAAGAACAGGTCCATCTGACCTTGCTGATCGGCTCCATCAATGCCTGGAACCGGCTGCAGGTCGGCTTCCGGGCGGCTCACCCCGTGGATGCGGTCCGTGTCGCAAGCTGAAGCCACCACCTTGTTCGAGGCGCAGCGACCCCGGTTGCTGCGCCTCGCCTATCGGATGCTCGGCTCGATGGCCGAGGCCGAGGACATCGTGCAGGACGCGCGGCTCCGGTGGCAGCGCGTCGACATGGACGAGGTGCGCGAGCCCGCGGCGTTCCTGAACCGGACCGTGACGCATCTCTGCCTCGACGCGATGAAGTCGGCGCGGGCGCAGCGCGAGACCTATGTCGGAAGCTGGCTGCCCGAGCCGATGGTCGAGCCGGAGGAGGAAACCATGCGCCCGGACGAACTCACCCTGACCCTGATGCTCGCGCTGGAACGGCTGTCGCCGCTCGAACGCGCGGCCTTTCTACTGCACGACGTGTTCAGCGTTTCATTGGACGAAGTCGCGGCGACGCTCAATCGCGACGCGGCGGCGGTTCGCCAATTGGCCGTGCGGGCGCGCAAGCACGTAAAGGACGCCCGTCCGCGTTATCCGGTGGAGCGCCAGGAAGGCGACCGCATCGCCCAGGCGTTTTTCAAGGCAACGTCCAGCGGCGACCTTGAGACACTGCGCAGTATGTTGGCCGAAACCGTCGTGCTGCAATCGGATGGCGGCGGCAAGGTGCTGGCCTTCCTCAATCCGATTCTCGGAATGGAGCGGGTGCTGCGGCTGTTCGAGGGCCTGTATCGGAAATTCAAAGTCGAACCGGCCGTGCACGTTCAATGGACCTGGATCGACGGACTGCCCGGCTACATCAGCCGGGAGCGCGACGGCGTGTTGCAAACCACCGCGCTGTCGATCGAGGACGGCCGCATCACGGCGATCTACATCACCCGCAATCCCGACAAGTTGAGCAAGATCGCGAAAGCGCTGGCGG
The DNA here is from genome assembly GCA_028290465.1 of Xanthobacteraceae bacterium. Taxonomy (GTDB): domain Bacteria; phylum Pseudomonadota; class Alphaproteobacteria; order Rhizobiales; family Xanthobacteraceae; genus FEB-22. The sequence continues at coordinate 7,415 of JAQGJU010000008.1, forward strand.
CGTCGGGCCCGATGACGCCGCTCAACTGAGCGGCGACTCGGACATAAAAAAACGGCCGGCGCAGGCGCCGGCCGTTTCAACCTTTCCAGATCGAACCGATCAGCTTGCGCTGTTGGCCGTGCCGCTCGCGAACAGGGTGCCGGTATCGATCTTGATGCCCGGTCCCATGGTCGACGAGATCGCTACGCGGTTGATGAAGTGGCCCTTGGCGCCCGGCGGCTTCGCCTTCTGCACCGCGTCCGCGAGTGCCAGGATGTTCTCGACCAGCTTCTCGGCCGAGAACGACGCCTTGCCGATGCCGGCCTGCACGATGCCGGCCTTCTCGACGCGGAATTCCACCGAACCGCCCTTGGCGCCGTTCACCGCCGTGGTGACGTCCATGGTCACGGTGCCGACCTTCGGGTTCGGCATCAGGCCGCGCGGGCCCAGCACCTTACCGAGACGGCCGACCAGCGGCATCATGTCCGGGGTGGCGATGACGCGATCGAAATCGATCGTGCCGTTGGTGACCTGCTCGACCAGATCCTCGGCTCCGACGATGTCGGCGCCGGCCGCCCGGGCCTCGTCGGCCTTGGCGCCGCGGGCGAACACCGCGACCCGCAACGTACGGCCGGAGCCGTTCGGCAGGAGCACGACGCCGCGGACCATCTGGTCGGCGTGACGCGGATCGACGCCGAGATTCATCGCAACTTCGATGGTCTCGTCGAACTTGGCGGTGATGCGGGCCTTGAGCAGCTTCACGGCCTCATCGAGGCTGTAGAGCTTCTCGCGGTCGATGCCCTCGCGGGCCTTCTTGATGCGCTTTCCGATTGCCATGATGATTACTCCCCGACCTCGATGCCCATCGAGCGGGCGGAGCCTTCGACCATGCGCATCGCCGCGTCGAGCGTGTCGCAGTTCAGGTCTTTCATCTTCTTCTCGGCGATTTCCTTGACCTGCGACTTGGAAACCTTGCCGGCCTTATCGCGGCCTGGGAGCTTCGAACCGCTGGTCAGGTTGGCCGCCTTCTTGAGGAAGTGCGACATCGGCGGCGTCTTCATCTCGAACGTGAACGAACGGTCGGCATAGACCGTGATCACGACCGGGATCGGCGCGCCCTTTTCCATCTGCTGGGTCTGGGCGTTGAACGCCTTACAGAACTCCATGATGTTCAGGCCGCGCTGGCCGAGTGCGGGACCGATCGGCGGCGACGGATTCGCGCTGCCGGCCGGAACCTGCAATTTCAGGTAACCGGTAACTTTTTTTGCCATGTTTCTCTTCCTGTTGACGCCGGCGGGAGGCCGGCTCTCTCAGGTCCGTGGTGCGGATATAGACGGTTGGCGACCGCCCTCACCTCCCACGCCCATCGTCAGATAGATAAGCCGTTAGAGCTTTTCCACCTGTCCGAATTCCAATTCGACCGGGGTAGCGCGGCCAAAGATCGACACCGCCACCTTGAGTCGCGAACGCGCCTCGTCGACTTCCTCGACCGCGCCGTTGAACGACGCGAACGGGCCGTCGGACACGCGCACCTGCTCGCCGACTTCGAACGACACCGACGGCTTCGGCCGCTCGATGCCTTCCTGCACTTGGTGCAGGATGCGCTTGGCTTCGGCTTCCGAGATCGGCATCGGCTTGTTGTCGGCGCCGAGGAAGCCCGTGACCTTCGGGGTGTTCTTGATCAGATGGTAGGCTTCGTCGGTCAGATCCATCTTGACCAGCACATAGCCGGGAAAGAACTTGCGCTCGGCGTCGACCTTGCGCCCGCGCCGGACCTCGGTGACCTTTTCGATCGGCACCATGACTTCTTCGAACAGATGCGTCAGGCCGCGCTGCTTGGCCTGTTCGCGGATCGATTCCGCGACCTTCTTTTCGAAGTTCGAGTAAGCGTGGACGATGTACCAGCGTATGGTCATGGGAGCGTTCCGAGCGTCAGCGGAAAATGGTCAGGATGAAGGTCACGACGCGCTGCATGACCTGATCGGCCAGCAGAAAGAATATCGAGGCGACCGCCACCATGACGAACACCATCGCGGTGGTGATCATGGTTTCCTTGCGGCTCGGCCACGTGACCTTGTTGGTCTCGGTGCGCACTTCCTGCAGGAACTTGAAAGGGCCGGCCTTTGCCATTGCGACCATCCGAACATGCCGTAGCGCCGCCCCACCCTTCGGATGAGGCCACGAACGGACCCGTTTTTGGGAAAAATTCGCCGCGGAAGTCCGTTACCGGGCCGCTAGCGAGGCCTGCCTATTACTGCGGGTGGCCGAAAAGGTCAAGAGATACGGGCCGCATTACCGGCCCAAACCCGGCCTGCCGTCGGCCCCAAGATCGACCCTGGACCCTGCCGCTGGCAGGAGTGGCAGGACTCGAACCTGCAACCCCCGGTTTTGGAGACCGGTGCTCTACCAATTGAGCTACACTCCTAGACGCCCTGGCGAACCGCCTTGGCGAAGGCCGCCTTCTGTAGCCCCGGCCTAGGCGTCGATGCAAGCGAAACCACCGCCCCGGCCGGCGGCCGGACTTTTCCGGCCTCCCTCATAGAAAAACGGCGGAAAGTGCCTGGCACTTCCCGCCGTCATTTTAGCCTCGGCCCGCGACCACCGGTCGCGGAGGTCAACTACTCGATGATGCTGGCGACCACGCCGGCGCCGACGGTACGACCGCCTTCACGGATGGCGAAGCGCAGCTTTTCTTCCATGGCGATCGGCACGATCAGGTGCACTTCCATGGCGATGTTGTCGCCCGGCATCACCATCTCGGTGCCTTCCGGCAGATGCAC
>JAQGJU010000025.1 GCA_028290465.1 Xanthobacteraceae bacterium
CATGGCGCGGTCGTCGGCGGCGGGCTGGAGCTCGCGGCCTCGACCCATGTCCGGGTCGCGGAGCGCTCGGCCTATTACGCATTGCCCGAAGGCAGCCGCGGCATTTTCGTCGGCGGCGGCGGCTCGGTGCGCATTCCGCGCCTGATCGGCGTGTCCCGGATGATGGACATGATGCTGACCGGCCGGGCCTACGATTCGACCGAAGGCCAGGCCATCGGCCTGTCGCATTATCTGGTCGAGCCGGGCGAAGGCCTGGCCAAGGGCATCGAACTCGCCCACCGCATCGCCACCAATGCGCCGATGACCAATTTCGCCGTCACCCACGTTTTGCCAAGGATCGCCGAGGCCGATCCGGCCGCCGGCCTCCTGATGGAGTCCCTGATCGCATCCATTGCGCAGGACGATGTCGAAGCCAAAGCCCGCATCCAGGCGTTCCTGGAAAAACGCGGACCGAAGGTGACCCCGGGTTGATCCGATGCAGAGTCCCGTCCCCCAGCGCACCTATGAGACAACCGGCCGGCCGCAGCGGCCGGTACGACTCGGGCCACGCGACTATGTGATCCAGCATCGCGACGACGGCAGCATCCTGCTCGGTTCGCCGCATGCGCTGCCGTCTTACCCGGAACGCCTGACCGACCGGCTGCTGCATTGGGCAGCCGTCGCACCCGACCGCACCTTCATGGCGCAGCGCGATGCGTCCGGCGGCTGGCGGCGGATCAGCTATGCGGAAACGCTGGCCAGCGTGCGCGCCATCGGGCAGGCGCTGTTGCAGCGCAACCTGTCGGCCGACCGGCCGATCATGATTCTGTCGGGCAACGATCTCGAGCATGCGCTGCTCGGTCTGGCCGCGATCTATGTCGGCATTCCGTACGCGCCAATCTCGCCGGCCTATTCGCTGGTGTCGCAGGATTTCGGCAAGCTGCGCCATGTGTTCGACCTGCTGACGCCGGGCCTCGTTTTCGCGGCCGACGGCGACGCCTTCGGCCGCGCCATCGGGACGGTAGTCCCGCTCGGCGTCGAGATCGTGGTGACCGGCAATCTGCCGTCGGCGCGCGCCGCGACATTGTTCGCGCATCTGGCCGAGACGCCGCCCACCGATGAAGTGGATGCCGCCCATGCGGCGGTCGGCCCGGACACCATCGCCAAATTCCTGTTCACGTCGGGCTCGACCGGTATGCCCAAGGGCGTGATCAACACCCAGCGCATGTGGTGCTCGAACCAGGCAATGTTATGCAGCGCGATGGCGTATTTCCAGGACGAGCCGCCGATCACGGTCGACTGGGCGCCATGGCATCACACGGCTGGCGGCAATCACGATGTCGGGCTGGTGCTGTACAATGGCGGCACGTTCTACATCGACGAGGGCAAGCCGATGCCCGGCGCGATCCAGGCCACGGTGCGCAATCTGCGCGACATCGCGCCGACCTGGTACTTCAACGTGCCGAAGGGCTACGAAGCGCTGCTGCCTTATCTGCGCGACGATGTCGCGTTGCGCGAAAACTTCTTCAGCCGGATTAAAGTGCTGTGGTTCGCCGGCGCCGGCATCGCCCAGCATGTGTTCGACGCATACAAGGACATGGCGCACCGCACCTGCGGCGAGGAAATCCTGTTCCTGACCGGCTTCGGCTCGACCGAGACCGCGCCCTATGCGCTGGCCCGCACCTGGGCGACCGAGAACGCCACCAATATGGGCCTGCCGGCCGCCGGCATGGACCTGAAATTGGTGCCGAACGAAGGCAAACTTGAAGCGCGGGTGCGCGGCCCGAACATTACGCCGGGATATTGGCGCGAGCCGAATCTGACGGCCGCCGCGTTCGACGAGGAAGGCTTCTACAAGCTCGGCGACGCCTTCAAGTTCGCCGATCCGAACGATCCCGGCCAGGGCCTGCTGTTCGACGGGCGGCTTGCGGAGGATTTCAAGCTGGCGACCGGCACCTGGGTCGGCGTCGGCGCGTTGCGCGCCCGCGTCGTCGAGCACTTCGCGCCGCTGGTGCGCGACGTGGTGATCGCCGGCGCCGACCGCGACGATATCGCGGCGCTGGTGTTTCCCGATGTCGAAGCCTGCCGGCGGTTGGCGCCGGATCTTGCGGCCGCCGCACCGGCCGCGCAGGTGCTGGATGATCCGCGCGTGCGCGGCGAATTCGCAGCGAAGCTCGCCGGCTTCGCCAAGGCCAGCACCGGCTCATCGACCAAGGTCACGCGGCTCATTCTGTGCGCCGAACCGCCATCGATGGATATCGGCGAAGCCACCGACAAAGGCTCGATCAACCAGCGCATGGTACTCAAACATCGCGCCGCGTTGGTCGACGAGTTGTACGCCAAGCCCTGCGGGCCGCGCGTCATTACGGTCCAAGAATAAACTTAAGGGAGAGAACCCGATGGCCGCCAAAGCCGGAATCGCGGCGAGCTTCACCGACGCCTTCCTGGTCGCCGGGGTGCGCACGCCGTTTGCGGATTACAACGGCGCGCTCGCCAATGTGTCGCCGATTGATCTCGGCATCAAGGTGGCGCGCGCGGTGTTCGAACGCTCCGGCGCCTCGCCGGATGATGTCGGCACCGTCATCACCGGCTCGATGGCGCAGGCCAGCTTCGACGCCTACATGCTGCCGCGCCATGTCGGGCTGTATGCCGGCGTTCCGGTCGAGACCCCGGCGCATCACGTGCAACGGGTCTGCGGCACCGGCATCGAGGTGCTGAGTCAGGCCGCCGACGCGGTATCGCTTGGCCGGGTCGACCTTGCACTGTGCGTCGGCGCCGAATCGATGAGCCGCAATCCGATCGCGGCCTATACGCATCGCGGCGGCTTCCGCATGGGACAGGTCGAGTTCAAGGACTTCCTGTGGGAGGCGCTGCTCGATCCGGCCGCCAATGTGAACATGGGCGACACCGCCGAGAATCTGGCGCGGCGTTATCAGATCACACGGACCGAGGTCGACGCCTTCGCGGCGAAGAGCTTCACGCGCGCGGTCGCCGCGCAGCAGAGCGGCTTTCTGGCGGGCGAGATCGTCCCGGTGTCCAGCGAACCCTTCGAGCGCGACGGTTTTACCGCGCGCGGCCTGAAACTGCGCGGCGACGCCAAAGAGCTTTCCGCCGACAGCCATATCCGGCCTTCCACCGTCGAAGCGCTCGGCAAGATCCGTCCGGCGTTCGGCGGCGTGCAGACCGGCGGCAATTCGTCGGCCATCGTCGACGGCGCCGCGGCGGCTCTCGTGGCGTCATCGGACTACGTGAAGAAATCCGGCAAGGCACCGCTGGCGCGCCTACTGGCCAGCGCCGCCGTCGGCGTGCCGCCGGACATCATGGGCATCGGTCCGGTGCCGGCGATCCGCGCGGTGCTGGTGCAGGCCGGCTTGAAGCTCTCCGACATCGACCGGTTCGAGATCAACGAAGCATTCGGCGCACAGGTGATGGCCTGCGCCCGCGAACTCGGCCTCGACGAGGACAAGCTCAACGTCAATGGCGGCGCCATCGCGATCGGCCATCCGCTCGGCGCCACCGGTTTGCGGCTGACCGTGACGCTGGCGCGCGAACTGCAGCGCTCCGGCGGCCGCTACGGCATTGCGTCGGCCTGCATCGGCGGCGGCCAGGGCATCGCGCTGCTGATTGAAAACGTTGCGGCTACAGGGAGCCACTAATGGACATCCAAGGGACAGCCGCTTTCGTCACCGGCGGCGCATCGGGGCTCGGCGCCGCCACCGCGCAGATGCTGGCCAAGGCCGGCGCCAAGGTCACGCTCGCCGACGTCAACATTGATAGCGCGCGGAAGCTGGCCGAAGCGATCGGCGGCCTTGCGGTGCGCTGCGACGTCACCAACTCGGACAGCGGCCAAGCGGCGCTTGATGAAGCGAGCCAAAAACATGGACCGGCCCGCATCCTGGTGAACTGCGCCGGCATTGCGCCCGCCAAGCGCATCGTCGGCCGCGACGGCCCGATGCCGCTCGCCGATTTCGCCAAGGTGATCGAGGTCAACCTGATCGGCAGTTTCAACATGATGCGGCTCGCCGCCGCCGCGATGTCGACCCTCGACCCGCTGACCGACGGCGAGCGCGGCGTGATCATATCAACCGCGTCGGTCGCCGCCTTCGAAGGCCAAGTCGGCCAGGCCGCCTATTCGGCCTCGAAGGGCGGCGTGGTGGCGCTGACCCTGCCGGCGGCGCGCGAGTTCGCCCAGTTCGGCGTGCGGGTCAACGCCATCGCGCCCGGCATTTTCGCAACACCGATGCTGATGGGCCTGCCGCAAGAAGTTCAGGAGAGCCTCGCCGCTTCGGTGCCGTTCCCGAAACGGCTCGGCAAGCCCGAACAATATGCCGATCTGGTTCGCCATCTGGTCGAGAACCGCTATATCAATGGCGAGGTGATCCGCCTCGACGGCGCGCTACGTATGGCGGCGCGGTGACGACTTGCATTGTTTTCAGGGGACCGTGACCGCATGCTGATCAACAAGCGCGACATCCGCATCGTGTGGGGCGACTGCGATCCGGCCGGGATCGTGTTCTATCCGCGCTATTTCGAAATCTTCGACGCGTCGACCACCGCGCTGTTCGAACGCGCGCTCGGCATGACCAAGTTTCAATTCCTGAAGCACTACGATTTCGTCGGCTATCCGATGGTCGACACAAGGGCAAAATTCGCCATTCCGACGCGGTTCGGCGACGACGTCGTGGTCGAAAGCACGATCAGCGAATTGCGCCGTTCGAGCTTCGACATCCACCATCGCCTGACCAAGGACGGCGCGCTGGCGGTCGAAGGCTTCGAGACCCGCGTGTGGGTCGGCCGCGATCCGGTGGACCCCGACAAGATCAAGTCGCTGGCGGTGCCGCCGGAGGTGGTTGCGAAGCTGCAGGGGTGAGCAGAGCTGCGCGCTCTGGAGTAATGCCGTCATCCTGAGGTGCGAGCGGAGCGAGCCTCGAAGGATAGACGGCCGGTGCGTTGCACCGTTGGGGCGTGCATCCTTCGAGGCCCGGCTACGCCGGGCACCTCAGGATGACGGAGAAATGTCACAGCCAGCCGCTTCCAAAGAAAACGCGCCCTACCCGATCTCCGCCGTGATCTTGCGCAGGATCGCGAGAAACCGCTCGCGGTCCTTGGGGCCGATCAGCCGGTCGAGATTGCGGTCGTGCCGCGTCGCGCATTTGGTCAGCTCGACCAGCATCTTTTCGCCAGCCGGCGTCAGACTCAACCGATAGGTCCGGCGGTCCTCGGTCGTGCGCTTCCTTCGAATCAGGCCGCGCTTCTCCAGGTCCGCCAGCACCGGCGTCAGCGTCGACTTGTCGCGGCCGTTGGCTTTGCTCAGCGCGGTCTGGCTGATGCCGGGGTTCTTGCCGATCAGCATCAGGGTCGCGAACCGGCCGGGCCGCAGATAGGTGTCGTGCGTCTCGCGGGCGAAGGCCTGAAACGAAGCCGACTGCGCCATGCGCAGATGAAAGCCGACCCACGTCGACAGTGGACCGAAATCGACAGGCTCCGTCGTGCCGTTGCGGCCGGCGTCGGCGGGGGAAGGCCGGGGTCGGGTCAATTTGATGCGGGGCAAGGGAATGTCTTTTCAAAGAGGAGTGACGTGACCGAGATGTAACACCTTGCGTTCGGACGCTCTCGTCAAAAATTTAGTTTTAAACGTGACTAATCACTTTACATCCGCGCTTGCTTGAGTCTGAATCCGGGGAAAGTTGGGGCACCAACTTGTTGCAAAGCAAAACACGTTCCCAACGAGGGAGGAAAAAGCCAATGCTGCCCGTTCAGAAAATATTTGCGGTGTCCGCCGCCATGGCCGGCGCTCTATTCGGAAGTTTTGCGCTGTGCGCCGGCTTCGCGGCGCCGGCGTTTGCCCAGGACAAGACCTTCGAGTTGAAGCTGTCGCACTGGGTTCCGCCGTCCCACCCGTTGCAGAAGGCGCTGGAGGACTGGGGCGCGTCGGTCGAGAAGGCCTCGAACGGCACCATCAAGTACAAGGTGTATCCGGCGCAGCAGCTCGGCAAGGCGTTCGACCACTACGACATGGCGCGCGACGGCATCGCCGACCTGACCTACATCAATCCGGGATATCAGCCGGGCCGCTTCCCGATCATCGCGGCCGGCGAACTGCCGTTCCTGATCGGCAACGGCAAGACGGGTTCGCAGGCGCTGGACGCCTGGTACCGCAAATACGCCGACAAGGAGATGAAGGACGTCAAGTTCTGCCTCGCCTTCGTGCACGATCCCGGCAGCTTCCATTCCAAAACCAAGAAAATCATGGTGCCGGGCGACGTGAAGGGCATGAAGATCCGCCCGGCGCACGCCACCATGGCGACCTTCGTCAAGCAGCTCGACGGCAACAACGTGCAGTCGAGCGCCCCCGAAGTGCGCGACCTTCTGGAGAAGGGCGTCGTCGATGCCGTGACCTTCCCGTGGGGATCGGTGCCGCTGTTCGGCATCGACAAAGTGACCAAATACCACATGGAAGTGCCGCTCTACGCGACCACCTTCGCGTTCGTGTTCAGCAAGGACAAATACAACCAGATGTCGGCATCGCAGAAGAAGGTGATCGACGACCATTGCACCAATGAATGGTCGCTGAAGGTCGCGACCCCGTGGGCCGACTTCGAGCACGGCGGCATCGCCAAGCTGAAGGCCGATCCCGCGCACGAGGTCTATACGCTGACCGACACGCAGACCGCCGAATGGCGCAAGGCCGCCGAGCCGCTGCAGAAGGCTTGGGCCGACGGCGTCAAGAAGGCCGGCGGCGATCCGGACGCGCAGATGAAGGAATTGAACGAGAGCCTCGTCAAGTTCAACGCGGCCGTGAAGTAAGGTCGCTGCGCTGATCCATCGGCGGCGGTGGGGGTCCCACCGCCGTCGTTTTGTCCGAGCTGTAGAATCCACACGCTCTGAAGTTAAACCGTCCACGCAGCAGGCCGACCGGCCGCCTTCCGAAGACGTGACCATGCTCAGCAAATCCATGGACCGCTTCATCGATTCGATCGAGTGGATCGCCGCCCTGTTCATCGGCATCGTGGCCGCCGAC
>JAQGJU010000047.1 GCA_028290465.1 Xanthobacteraceae bacterium
GGGCGCGCGGGCGGGCGCTGCGGCTGCACCGGCGGCAGGTTTTGCGGGATATCGGCTTCGTCCGGCTCGGGGATCTGTTCGATCTGCCGGCCCGGCGGACCGTCCGGCCCAACGCTGCCCGGCGGCCGCGGCGGCGGCTGATTACCGAAGATCGAGCCAAACTGCGCCGACGCCGGCAACGCGATCAGCGTCAGCGCGGCAGTCGCGAGCAAGGCGATGCGGATCGAACGTGAGGTCATCGCGCGGCTTTTCCGTCCATCAGGCGGCGCGCAACCTTATTCTTTGCCGCTGCGCCCGGTTAACACGCTGAATACGGCGGGGAAAGGGCGGTAGAGCGAGTGGTGAGTGCCGAATAGCGAATAGAGCCTGCCCCATTCGCCATACACTATTCGCTATTTGCCACTCGCTATTCGCCTCTCAGCGACCCGGAGCCCAGGGTTTGTAGTCGCCGGTCGCCTTCGGGCGGCGGCCCTGCGCCAGGGTCGAACCGGTCGGCCGGTGCGCGCCCGGCGTACCGGTGAGATTCGCCCGGTGCGGCTTCTGCCACGGCCGCGGCTTGTAGTTTTCCTGGGTCGGCGGCACGTCCACGGTGTGATGCAGCCAGCCGTGCCAGGACGGCGGCACCCGCGACGGCTCGGCGAGCCCGTTATAGATCACCCAGCGCCGCTCGAAGCCGAGGCTCAGATCGATCTTGCCGCCTATGGTGCGATAATAGCGGTTGCCGCCCTCGTCCTCACCGACCACCTCGCCGAACCGCCAGGTCCAGAGTTGGGTGCCAAAGGTCTGGCCGTTCCACCAGGTAAAAAACTTCAGCAGAAACGTCTTCATTGGGACCGCCAAAGCGTTTTCAAGTGAAAACGCGTCTGTTTAAGCTTAGAGCGCGTCCAGGCGCAAAACCGGAAGCCACTTTTGCTGGACGCGCTCTATTCGAGCGCGTGCAGCGCGAAAGAGCGGATTCGTTCATGCCATCCGGCCGCCGGGATGTCCAGATCAGGCCACCGACCTGGGCATCGGTTCCCGATTTTACGCGGAACATTTTTGCTGCACTGCGATTGACCCCGAACGGCGCTGTCCGCGAAGGCGTGAGCGGGCGCCCGGCCCCCTAACAAAGCTCGGAGCTGCAATCTGCGAGATCTTCAATCCTTTGGATCGAATCTGACCGTCGATGGTTTCCTTCAAATGGTGCGCGAAGCATTCTCCTGGGCGCCGGACTGGCTTGCCGCGGTGGCGGTTGTCGCCGCCGCAGTATGCCTCGCGCTGCTGATCCATCGCCTGGCATTAGGTGCCTTGCGCCGCACCCTCGGACGCCATCATCCCTTCCTCAGCCGGCTGATCGAAGACACCAGAGGTCCATCGCGGCTGGCAGTGATCGTGTTCGCGCTCAGCGCGGCGTTACAGGCCGCGCCACTATCCAGTTCGCTGAAGACCGCGCTGACGCAAATGCTGCTGGTCGCCTTCGTGGTGCTGCTCGGTTGGATCGCCCATGTGGCGATCGACATTGCCAGCCGCATCTATCTCGGCCGTTTCCAGCTCGACACCGAAGACAATCTGCTGGCCCGCAAGCATGTCACGCAGGTCCGTATCCTGTATCGCGCGACCGATACGCTGATCGTCGTGGTGACGCTGGCCGCCGCCATGATGACCTTCGAGTCGATCCGGCAATACGGCGTCAGCCTGTTCGCATCGGCCGGTGTTGCCGGTCTCGCGGTCGGTCTCGCGGCGCGGCCACTGCTGTCCAACCTGATCGCCGGTGTGCAGCTCGCGGTGACGCAGCCGATCCGGCTCGACGACGTGGTGATCGTCGAGAACGAATGGGGCCGCGTCGAGGAAATCAATTCGACCTATGTGGTGGTGCGGATCTGGGATCTGCGCCGCATGATCGTGCCCCTCACCTACTTCATCGAGAAGCCGTTCCAGAACTGGACGCGGGCCTCGGCGCAGATCATCGGCACGGCGTTTTTCTATGTCGATTATTCGGTGCCGGTGTCCGAGGTGCGCGCCAAGGCCGAGGAGATCGTCCGCGCCTCGAAATTCTGGGACGGCCAGGTGGTCAATTTGCAAGTCACCGACTGCAAGGACGCGACCGTCGAACTGCGCGTGCTGGCCAGCGCCGCGACCTCGTCGGCGGCGTTCGACCTGCGCTGCGAGATCCGCGAGAAGCTGGTCGACTATCTGCAGCGTGAACATCCGGGCGCACTGCCACGCCACCGCGAAGAAGTGATCCTGTCCGAGACCGCCCAGGCCAACGGGCACGGCCTGCCAGATCGCAACGGCGCCGCGCGGACGGTCGCCACGAACTGACCATCGCGTAACCATCTCGACTTTCGCAGTGTCGCATCCGGCCGAACCGGCCGGAGCATCTTGTCGGCAACGCCAAGAACGCGCATCTTGCGCCCCGAATCCCGCCTCGTAGGGCCGCCGGTATTGGCCGGCCCCTCAACAAGCAAAAACCGGCGGACGAACAGGGAGGACAACAATGTCGTGGTCGTTGACACGTGGCGCCGGAACGCTGCGGACCCTTACGCTGCTCGGCCTTTTGGCGCTGGCGCCGAACCAGGCGCAGGCCCAAACCCCAGCCTATCCGACGCGGCCGATCACCATCGTGGTGCCGCTCGCCGCCGGCTCCGGCATGGACGCGCTGGTGCGGCTCTATGCCGATCAACTGTCGAAAACATTCGGCCAGCCGGTGATCGTGGAGAACAAGCCGGGCGCCGCCTTGATGCTGGCGGCCGCCAATGTGGCGAACGCGCCGGCCGACGGCTACACGCTGCTGGTGTCGACCAGTTCGGCGATGGCGATCAATCCGGTGCTGTACAAGAAGATCAACTACGACCCGGTCAAGGACTTCGTCCCGATCTCGTTCTACGTGAAGTCGCCGTTCATCCTGGTGGTGAACCCGGCGCTGCCGATCAACACGGTGCCGGAGCTGATCGCCTACGCCAAGGCCAGCACGGTGCCGATGACCTTCTCGTCGCCCGGTGCCGGCGTCGCCCAGCATCTGTCGATCGAATACATGAAGAACCGCTTCGGCCTGAACATGACGCACGTGCCGTACCGGGCGACGCCGCAGTCGATCCAGGACATCGCGGCCGGCCACGTCGCGCTCGGCTTTGCGGAAGCGGGCGCCTCGCTGCCGCTGATCCGCGAGGGCAAACTGCGCGCCTTGGCCGTGTCGTCGCTGACCAAGCTGGACTCGGTGCCGGACGTGCCGACCTTCGCCGAATCCGCCAAAACGCCGGACTTCGAGGCGGTGTCGTGGCACATGCTGTACGCGCCGGCTGCGACACCCAAGGAGATCGTCGACAAGCTGCACGCCGAGATGACGCGCATCATGTCGGCGCCCGACATGCAGCAGAAGGCGACCAATATCGGCCTGCTGCCGATCAATCCGCCGTCGATCAAGGATACGGAAAAGTATCTGGCCGACGAGCGTGAGAAATGGGGTTCGCTGGTGCGCAAGCTCGATCTGGCTGGAACGCAGTAGTTGAGAGCAAGTCACACAGCTGGAGCTGTCGCAGCTGGAGCGTGACGGTGCCAATCGGCGCCTCTCACGCTCTAGTGTGGTGGATTTGAAGTTCGACCTGTTATCGCGGCGGGCTCGTAAGCGAACTTCAAATCCAAATCACACTAGAAACATTAGCTGCTAGAGCGCGTCCAGCAAAAGTGAATACCGGTTTTGCGGAAAGCGATCTAGCCTGCGCAGGTCGCGTAAACTTACCTGCGTACGCGCTCTAAATGTCTAGAAAGACGCGTTTTCTTCACGCGAAGTGAATTCCACTTCGCTTGAAAACGCTCTAGCGGCGCTTCGATAACCTTTTCAGCGACGCCTGTGCGTCTGTGGAGCCGGCGTCGGCGGCTTTTTCATACCAGCGGCGCGCTTCGGCTAAATCTTTGGAAGTCCCCTGTCCATGTTCGGCCATGTTTGCAAGAAAAAGCATCGCCTCTGCATCGCCCAGCGCTGCGGCTTTTTCGTACCAACGGCGGCCTTCCCTTTGGTCCTGGGCAACGCCGAGGCCTGCATCGTAGGCGAGGCCGAGGCTCGTCACGGACGGGATATTGCCCATCGCGATGGCCTTCCGGTAATGACTCAGCGCCGTTGCATAGTCCTGCTGAGCGGTGGCGACGCGCCCGGCCTGGAAGATGAAGCGGGAGACTTCCGGGTACTGGCGCATGGCGTCATTGCAGGCGGTCCTCGCCGATACGATGTCGATCTTCTTGGGCTGGATTCCGGCGACGCCATTGGCGCGCTTTGGATCGTAGGGACTGGCCGCCAATCGATCGCAATCGGTGACGAGATCGCGGTGCAACGGATCGGCGGGCTCGGAAAGCCGCGCCTGTTTTGTCGGCACCTCAGCGGCAGGCATCTCCGATGGTTTTGGCTCCGTCGTGCTCAACGGCGCAGGAGCGGCGAACGTGGGCCGGCCGCGCAGATAAAATTCGCCGATCAGCGACAGCGACAATTCCGGCAATTGCGCGCGCTTCGTTCCCTCATAGACGTCGGAGCTGACGCGGCGAAACACCGTGCCGATCTCCTCCTGCGCCTCGATATGCTTGAGGAACGCCCCCGTATAGGGACTGTTGCGGCCCTGGCCATCCTCGGCCGTACGACCGGCCTGCGTCGAATAGGCGACGATCATGCCCTGCGGTGAGTCGATTTTGGCCATGCCTCGTGTGGCGCCGCCCGAGCGGGTGCTCCCGATCGAACGCTTGAGCTGCTCGGCCAGCGGATTGTCGCGACACGAGTCCAACACCATGATGCGCAAATTCTTGGCCTGCTGCACGTCGGCCACGATGTCGTCGACCCGCGCCATGCGGCGCAGATCGGATTCGTCGGTCAGCCGGGCATCGACCGGCATCAGGTAATTGACGCCGGCGAACTGCATGGCATGGCCGCTGTAATAGAAGATCGCGATGTCGGCGTCGCGCGCCGCGCGGGAAAACCGGATGGTGGCATCCTCCATGCCGGCCTTGTCCAGGTCGAAGCCGACAATGGTGTCGAAACCGCTGCGCTTGAGCGCGGCCGCCACATCCTCGGCATCGTTTTTAGGATTGGGCAGTTGCGGCGCGTTGACATAGGCGCCGTTGCCGATCACCAGCGCGACCCGCCGTTCCGCGAAGGCCGGCGCCGACCCGCACGCCACGCCGATCACGACCGCCACGGCGAGTTTAGCTAACGAACCGCCCCAATATCCCACAGCCCCGCCCTCCGACGGCCTTAGCGCCGTGCATCACGACCATAGGCCCTAGGGAGTATGTTGCACTCGAAGTTGCCCGGGTTCAATCGGACGTCGCAAGCGGGGCAACGCCGCCGTCAGGCGACGGCGGTTTGCTGCAGCGTGCGCGCGTGATGGTCGTGCAGGAATTTGGCGAGTTCTTCGCGCATCGGCGGTCCCTCGGCGCCCTCGCCGCCGTCCTGGCGCAGCGCCTGCTCGAACAGCGCCTGCTGCACATCGTGCGGCAGGTCGCCCCACAGGTCGACCACAGCGGCCCCGAGCAGGCCGGTGCAGCGCTGCGACATCGGCTGGGCATCGTTCAAGGACATCGGAGCCTCCGCGCGGAAATCTGCGTCGTCAACGCGCCAGCCCGGTTCCGGTTGCCTCGCCTCACTTCGTCCCCGTTATCCCCAGCCTCTCATCCGCCCGTCATGACGATTCGCGAGCCTCGCGATGCCGACTCGGAGCCGCGCTTCGATTCGAAGCGCGGGAGACGCTGTGCCATCGGCATAACATGACATTTCGGTAACATGGACCAGTGGCGGAACCCGAACCGCGACTGCAAATGACGACATCGAGCGTCCGGTTCACTGCTTAATATGCGCACCAGATCGGCCCTAATTTCGGTATTTAAATACCAATTAAGACGTCGCGCAACGGTAACAACGCGGAGGTAGCGGGTGACGGGGGCATTTGTCCCTTCCGAATCCTCCACGGATATCCGACACTTGCGTGCGGCCGGTCGATTCTTTCCCCGCTGTACACATACCCCCACCACATTTAGCGTTTGATTCAAACTTTCATACTATTTCTTGACGTGTGCCGGGCACGGACGTAGCTTCCCCCTTGTCCGGCGCGAGTGGTTCTTCGTCCCGCCGGGCACCCCCTGAACGGGTCTCGCAAGGGCCGCTCCGATCGCCATGTTGGCGCCGGGCGCGGCATGCGTGTCCGCGCGGAGTGAATACGGGCGTACGCGTTCCAGGGGCCGGAGGCCGGTCCCCGAATACCCAAAAGATCCGGGGCCGAACGTCCCGGGGCAGCAATATAGGGCGCGTTGACGGAGTGGCCGGAGACAACCGGCATAAGCGCGGGCCGAACGGTCCGCGCGACAGAAAAGGTGTCGGCGCTATACTCGCAGCCACTGCGAAACGGCCGCCGAACCACTACATAGGGGCATAAGATGCGGATCGAACGGCGCTTCACCAAAGACGGCCAGTCCCCCTACGCGGACCTCGAATTCCGCCTGACCACCAGCGAGATCCGCAACCCGGATGGCTCGACGGTGTTCAAGGCGGAGAACGTCGAGGTGCCCGCGTTCTGGTCGCAGGTCGCCGCCGACGTGCTGGCGCAGAAGTATTTCCGCAAGGCCGGCGTGCCGGCCCGCATCAAGAAGGTCGAGGAAGAGACCGTGCCGTCCTTCCTGTGGCGCGGCGCCCCCGATGAAACCGCCCTCGCGGATCTGCCCGAGAAACAGCGCTTCATCGGCGAAGTCTCGTCCAAGCAGGTATTCGATCGCCTGGCCGGCACCTGGACCTATTGGGGCTGGAAGGGCGGCTATTTCGACAGCGACGCCGACGCCTCCGCATTCTTCGACGAGCTGCGCTACATGCTGGCGGCGCAGATGTGCGCGCCGAATTCGCCGCAATGGTTCAACACCGGCCTGCATTGGGCCTACGGCATCGACGGCCCGAGCCAGGGCCACTATTACGTCGACTATCAGAGCGGCAAGCTCACCAAATCGAAATCGTCCTACGAGCATCCGCAGCCGCACGCCTGCTTCATACAGGGCATCTCCGATGACCTGGTGAACGAAGGCGGCATTATGGATTTGTGGGTGCGCGAGGCCCGCCTGTTCAAATACGGCTCCGGCACCGGCTCCAACTTCTCCAATCTGCGCGGCGAAGGCGAGCGCCTGTCGGGCGGCGGCAAGTCGTCCGGCCTGATGAGCTTCCTCAAGATCGGCGACCGTGCCGCCGGCGCCATCAAGTCGGGCGGCACCACGCGTCGCGCCGCCAAGATGGTGGTGGTCGATGTCGATCACCCGGACATCGAAAAGTACATCGACTGGAAGGTCATCGAGGAGCAGAAGGTCGCGGCCCTCGTGACCGGTTCGCGCCTGAACCAGAAGCACTTGAAAGCCGTGCTCAAGGCCTGCGTGAATTGCGAAGGCTCCGGCGACGATTGCTTCGATCCGGAAAAGAACCCGGTGCTGCGCCGCGAGATCAAGGCGGCCCGCAAGAGCCACGTCGCCGACAACCTGATCAAGCGCGTCATCCAGTTCGCCAAGCAGGGCTACACCGACATCAACTTCCCGATCTACGACACCGATTGGGATTCCGAAGCGTATCTCACCGTGTCCGGCCAAAACTCGAACAATTCGGTGCGCGTCACCGACGAATTCCTTAAAGCCGTCGAAGCCGACGCGAACTGGGATCTGACCTGGCGCACCAAGCCGGGCAAGATTTCCGAGACGCTGAAGGCGCGCGACCTGTGGGAAAAGATCGGCCACGCCGCCTGGGCCTGCGCCGATCCAGGCTTGCAGTACCACACCACGGTGAACGACTGGCACACCTGCCCGGCGTCGGGCGCGATCCGCGCCAGCAATCCGTGCTCGGAATACATGTTCCTGGACGACACGGCGTGCAACCTCGCTTCGCTGAACCTGCTGACGTTCCGCGATCCGAAGACCCGCCAGTTCGACATGCTGGGCTATGAGCACGGCGTGCGGCTGTGGACCGTGGTGCTCGAAATCTCGGTGCTGATGGCGCAGTTTCCAAGCAAGCAGATCGCGCAGCTTTCGTACGAGTACCGCACCCTCGGCCTCGGCTACGCCAATATCGGCGGCCTGCTGATGTCGTCCGGCATCTCGTACGATAGCGACGCCGGCCGCGCGCTGTGCGGCGCGCTCACGGCCGTGATGACCGGCGTCAGCTACGCGACTTCGGCCGAAATGGCCGCGATGCTCGGCACCTTCCCGGGCTTCAAGAAGAACCGCGAGCACATGCTGCGGGTGATGCGCAACCATCGCCGCGCCGCGCATGGCGAGCGCATGGCCTATGAGAAGGTCTCGTCGGCCCCCGTCCCGCTCGACCACAAGGCGTGCGACGCGCTGTCGGCGAACTTCCCCGGCCTCGTATCCCACGCCAAGAGCGCGTGGGATCGCGCGCTGGAACTGGGCGAACAGCACGGCTATCGCAACGCGCAGGCCTCCGTGATCGCGCCGACCGGCACCATCGGTCTGGTGATGGATTGCGACACCACCGGCATCGAGCCGGACTTCGCGCTGGTGAAGTTCAAGAAGCTCGCCGGCGGCGGCTACTGGAAGATCATCAACCGCGCCGTGCCGGAGGCGCTGCGCGTCCTCGGCTACAGCGAAAGCGACATCGCCGAGATCGAGGCCTACGCCGTCGGCCATGGCAATCTCGGCCAGGCGCCGGGCGTCAACCACACGACGCTGAAGGCCAAGGGCTTCACCGACGAGGCCATCGCCAAGATCGAACAGGCGCTGCCGACCGCGTTCGACATCAAGTTCGCGTTCAACAAGTGGACGCTGGGCGAGGAGTTCTGCCGCAATGTGCTCGGCATCGAGGCCGATAAGCTCAACGAGCCGAACTTCGACCTGCTGGCCGCGATCGGCTTTACCCGCCGCGAGATCGACGCCGCCAACATCCATGTCTGCGGCGCGATGACGGTCGAGGGTGCCCCGCACCTGAAGTCCGAGCATTACAGCGTGTTCGACTGCGCCAATCCGTGCGGCCGCACCGGCAAGCGATATCTGTCGGTCGAGAGCCACATCCGCATGATGGCGGCGGCGCAGCCGTTTATTTCGGGCGCGATCTCCAAGACCATCAACATGCCGAACGACGCGACGGTCGAGGACTGCA
>JAQGJU010000103.1 GCA_028290465.1 Xanthobacteraceae bacterium
TGCTGGCGATCGGCGTCAACCGGCACTTCAAATACAACAAGTATTTCTCGATGGTGCCGGTCGGCCCGGAAGGCGTGAAGGCGTTCTCCAAGGGCTTCTTCGAAATCGCCGCAGCCCAACAGCCGAAGCCGCTGACCGTCGCCATGTTGGCGGCGGACGCCGAATTCGCCAAAACCGCGGCCGACGGCGCCAAAGAAAACGCCAAGGCGAACGGCTTCAACATCACCTACGACAAGACCTATCCGCCGACCACGACCGACTTTACGCCGGTGGTGCGGGCGCTGCAGGCCGCCAATGCCGACGTGGTGTTCATCGCGGCCTATCCGCCCGATACGGTCGGCATCATCCGGGCCGCGCAGGAAATCGGCTTCACGCCGAAGATGTTCGGCGGCGCGATGATCGGGCTGCTGGTGACGCCCATCAAGGTGCAGCTCGGCCCGCTGATGAACGGCCTTGTCATCATGGAAAGCTTCGTGCCGGCGCCGTCTTTCACCTTCGAAGGCACGCATTCGCTGCTCGAGCGCTACCAAGCCAAAGCCGCCGAATTGAAAATCGACCCGCTCGGCCACGGCTTCGTGCCGTTCGGCTACGCGGCCGGTCAGATTTTGGCGCAAGCCGTGACCGCGACCAAGAGCCTCGATCATGAGAAGCTCGCCGCCTATGCCCACGCCAACAAGTTCAACACCGTGGTCGGCGAGATTGCCTACAACGACAACGGCGACTGGGCGCAGCCGCGCACCGTGTTCACCCAGTTCCAGGATGTCCAGCCGAGCAATGTCGAACAGTTCCGTGACAGCAAACGTCAAGTCATCGTGTGGCCGGACAGCTTCAAGACCGGCAACATGATCTATCCGTTCGCGAATGCGCGGAAATAAAGGGCGACTGACGCTTCATCGCCCCAACTGCTGAGCCTATCCGCCTCATCCTGAGGAGCGCCCTTTACGGGCGCGTCTCGAAGGATGGGGCGGATTTGCGTTGAGTGGCCAACTTCGGCCTCATGGTTCGAGACGCGTTGCTGACGCGACGTTCCTCACCATGAGGGTGTAGTTCGGAGCCTGCAAAAACGACGGCGGGCAATCCGACTGCGCTACGCCGCCCGTACGGTGGAAAGAAAGCGGTCGACTTCTCTCTTTAACTTGCTGCCTTCGGCGGAGAGTGACTGCGCGGAAACCAGGACTTGACTCGAAGCCGCGCCGGTCTTGGCGGCGCCGTTGCTTACATTGGTGATGTTGGCGGCAACCTGAATGGTGCCTTCCGCCGCCCGCTGCACATTGCGGGAAATTTCCTGGGTCGCAGCGCCCTGTTGTTCCACTGCGGCGGCGGTGGAGCCGGCGATATCCGAGATACGTCCGATCGTACTGCCGATCTCCTTGATGGCCGACACCGATTCCGCGGTGGCCAGCTGCATGCCGGTGATCTGCGTGCCGATCTCCTCGGTGGCCTTGGCGGTCTGGTTGGCGAGCGATTTGACCTCCGCCGCGACCACCGCGAAACCGCGGCCAGCTTCGCCCGCGCGTGCCGCCTCGATGGTGGCATTGAGGGCGAGCAGGTTGGTCTGCTCGGCGATAGCCGTGATCAGCTTGACAACGTCGCCGATACGGCTCGCCGCCAGCGAGAGCTCGGCGATGCGGGCATCGGTCTTCGCCGCCTGATGCACGGCTTCGTTGGCGATCCTGCTCGATTCCCGCACCTGGCGGCTGATCTCGTCGACCGACGAAGACAGTTCCTCCGTCGCCGAGGCGACCGATTGCACGTTGGAGGAAGCCTCCTCCGAAGCGGCGGCCGCGTCGGTCGAAAGCTTCTGGGTGGTTTCGGCGGTGTTCGTCAGAGTCGCGGCCGAGGCCTCCAACTCGGTAGAGGCGGAGGATACGGTTCTGACGATCTCGCCGACCGCTGCCTCGAAACCGTCGGCGAGCGTGAGCATCTCGGCCTTGCGCCCGGCGATCGAGCGGGCGTCGACCTCGGTCTGCTCGGCGCGCAGTCGCTCCGACTCGATCATGTTGGTCTTGAAGACCTGCATGGTGCTGGCCAGCGCGCCGATCTCGTCGCGTCGATCGGCGAATGTCACTTCGGTCGTCAGGTCTCCGCCCGCCAGCCGCTTCATGGCCACCTGTATCAGCAGCAGCGGCCGGGTCACTCGCCACGAGATCAACAGCAGCGACCCTAGCGCCAGGGCCACGGCCAGGACGAGCAGGCCAAGCAGTAGGACGAGCTTCTCCATCGTGGCGGATCGCTGACGCTCTGCATGTTCCTTGGCGACATCGAGCGCGACCTCCGCGACAGCGAGCACGCCGGAAAGATTGGGTCCGCTTGCGGCAGAATATTGCTCCAAGGCGATGCCGGGCGGCTGGCCGGCGCTCAATGCCTTCAGCGTATTCATGCGCAAGTCGGCGGCCTCGCGCGAAAGAAATCCCTTCTCGGCCTTTTGAACCGCCTCGGCGAACCGGGCCGGCAAGGACAGCCCCGAGGAAAAGCTAGCAAGGGCGGCCCACGCCGTCTGCAAGGCGCCCATCTCGGTCGTATATTTGAGCATTCCATCGAGCGAAACCGGCTGCTGACCGCTGAGTGCGTTCGTTACCACGGTCGAAGCTTCGCCAGCCGCATTACGCGCGGTCCAGCCAAGATGCTTGATCTGCAACATCTGATCGACGAAGGCGTCGCTGAGCTTCACCTGATCGTTAAGCCGTTCCGACAGTTTCTCGAGCAGGTCGATGAGCGTGCTGAGTTCGCCGTTCAGTTCCTGGATGAGTGCTGGCCGGCGTTCGACCTTCGGACGCAGGATCGCGGCGGCGGATTCGTCGTGCAATGCGGCTAGCCGGATGGTCTTCTGACCAAGTTCGACAACCATGCTTTGCCGTTCAGGAAACTCAACAGCCTTCAGGGCGGTCGCCGCCGATTTCAATGCCGGCAATTCCGTTGCGCGCGCCTGAGCCATCAACTGATCCAAGGACGTGGCCGGCTTCTCTGCGTTCAATGCGCGGAGAGAACGCGAGCGATCGAAACGCAGGTTATGCAGCGCCGTGAATATGTGCGCCGAAGCCTCGACCACTTCAAAATTCCGACTCGCCACCTTCCAGCGTGTCCACGAGTCCCAGGCGCCAGAAGCCAGTGAGGCTACGACGGCTGCAGCCAGCAGAGTGAAGGCGGCTTTCAGAAGAATGTTGATCGACAGCCGACTCATCATCATACACACACCTGCTGAAAATCGATAAAGCGCCATCTCTTCTAGGGTTCGGCCGTAAACGCGGCGTCACTTTTTGTTCACTACGACTGGATTTTGCCTAAGTGCAAACACCTACTGATTGCCTGCGAGAGCGGAAGCCAAGGTACTGATGAGGTTTTCGAGGTCTATGCCGGAAGCCGGACGATCTCGTCCATCGGCGCGGACGGCCTCGCGGTTTGACCTCGCGGTTTGACAGTTCGAGGTCGACGACCCGAAGCGGAATGATGCTCACACGGGTGGATCGCCGCCGGCGTCTCTAATCCGCCGTCGTGGCAAATTGGGTCGCACCGTAAGTGACCCGAAATCCCGATCAGGCGTGCCCGGCTTCGCTGGACAGCATGCCGATGCCGACGCCGATCTTCTTCAGCGCCTTCTCGTATTTGCCGCCATTGTCGGTCCCGAAGATCAGTTCGGAATCCGCCGAGCAATGCAGCCAGCCATTGTCCTGGATCTCGGTTTCCAACTGGCCAGGCGCCCAGCCCGCATAGCCCAGCGCCAGCACGGCGCTGGCCGGACCGTCTCCCTTGGCGATCGCCTTAAGAATGTCCAGCGTGGCGGTCAGGCAGACCCCTTCGTCGATCGGCAGTGTCGAATTCTCGATGAAGAAATCAGCCGAGTGCAGCACGAAGCCGCGCCCGGTATCGACCGGCCCCCCCTTGAGCACCTTCACGGTGCCGGCGCTCGGCGGCAGTTCGATCGCCTCGACGGCTGGGATCACTTCGAGCTGCACCAGCAGGTCGGGAAAATTGATGTTGGCGGCCGGATGATTGACGATGATGCCCATCGCGCCTTCGGACGAGTGCGCGCACACATAGATCACCGACCGCGCAAACCGCTCATCGTGCATTGCCGGCATCGCGATCAGCATCTGGCCGTCGAGATAGCCGCGTTTGCCGGCGGGGTCCTGTTTCTTGCGGGGCAGTCGCATCGCTCAAGATTATCCGATCGTAGTCGGTTTGGAAACGGACGCCGCCCCCGGCGGTAGAAGACCGATTGGAGCCGCGATATATGTCAATTTATCGACGTCGGAAGCTCCTCAAGCGTCCAGATCCCCTGTCACAATCAATTCAGTAGCCTCGCCCTCCCCCATTCCGTAAACGACCGAATATGAAGCCCGTTCCCGGTCACCCGAACCGCTTCGCCTTGCTGGCCGCCGCCGGCCTCGCCTTGCTGACGGTTTCCGGCGCCATTGCGGCAGAGAATGCCTTGGCTCAAGACGCCTCGGCCTGGGACCAGGATCTGCATGCCGGAGCGCGGCTGATCGCCGGCTCAAAGACGCCGGACGGCGTGCGCCGCGCCGGCCTCGAAATCCGGCTCGATCCCGGCTGGCACACCTATTGGCGCTATCCCGGGGATGCCGGCGTGCCGCCGCAGTTCGACTTTTCGACTTCGGACAATGTGAAAGACGTGCAGGTGCGGTGGCCAGCGCCGCGGCGCCTCTTGGCCGGCGGCTCGACCTCGATCGGCTATGAGCACGAACTCGTGTTGCCGCTGCGCGTGACGCCGCGCGATCCGGCAAAGCCGGCGGTGCTGCGGCTCAAGCTCGATTACGCGATTTGCGAAAAGCTGTGCGTGCCGGCCAGCGGCAAGGCCGAACTTTCCCTTCCCGGCATACCGAGCCCGCATGACGCCCGACTCGCCGCCGCCGAAGCGCTGGTGCCCAAGCCGGCCGTGCTGGGCGCTGGCGGGCCACTGGCTGTCCGCTCGGTGCGGCGCGAGCCCGGCACGCCGCGCGCGCGCGTCGTGGTCGATGTCGCGGCGCCGCCGGGTGTTACGCCGCCAAGCCTCGACCTGTTCGCCGAAGGCCCGACGCCCGACTGGGCGCTGCCAGTGCCGGCGCCGGTACCGGGCGCGCCCGCCGGCCTGCAGCGCTTTACGTTCGAGATCGACGGCGTGCCGCCCGGCGCCAAACAGGAGGGCGTTGCGCTCAAACTGACCGCCGTCGCCGGCACGTCCGCGATCGAGGTGACGGCGCCGCTTGATTAAGGTAGTTTGCCGGATCGATTTCGCAATTGCCGCCGGTACAGCCGGCAGCCGCCGATGGTCTCAAACCACGGCACCATCCCCGAGGAAACGAAAGGTCTACATCATGGCTATCAAGGTCGGCGATCGCCTGCCCGCTTCGACGTTCCGTGTGATCACCGCGGACGGCCCGAAGCCGCTCACCACAGATGAAGTGTTCAAGGGCAAGAAGGTCGTGCTGTTCGCTGTGCCGGGCGCGTTCACGCCGACCTGCCACAAGAACCATCTGCCGGGCTTCCTGACCAACGCCGACGCCTTCAAGGCCAAGGGTGTCGACGCCATCGTGGTCACGGCCGTCAACGACCAGTTCGTGATGAACGCCTGGAAGGGCGCGAGCGGCGCCGAAGGCAAGATCGAGTTCCTGGCCGACGGCAATGGCGATTTCGCCAAGGCGCTGGATCTGACCATCGACGCTTCGGGCAATGGCCTCGGCCTGCGCTCGAAGCGCTACGCGATGCTGGTCGAGGACGGCGTCGTGAAGGTGCTCAATGTCGAGGACGTGCCCAGCAAGGCCGAAGCCTCCAGCGCGGACAGCCTGCTGAAACAGATCTGATCGACGAACTGTTTGCGTAGAGAGAGCCGTCTCCGGTCAGCCGACCGGTGACGGCTCTTGCTTTTCTGATGGGCTCTACCGTTGTCCGCCGCCCTGTGCCGCGCGCCATTGCGCAATCGCCTCGCGGGCCAGTTGATCGGCGCGCTCGTTCAGATCGTGGCCGGCGTGACCTTTCACCCAATGCCAGCGCAACTCATGCTGCGCCAGCGCGGTGTCGAGCCGCTGCCATAGGTCGATATTCTTCACCGGCTTCTTGTCGGCGGTGCGCCAGCCGTTGCGCTTCCAGTTATTGATCCACTTGGTGATGCCGTCTTTCAAGTATTGGCTGTCGGTGTGCAGATCGACCGTGCAGGGACGCTTCAGCGCTTCCAGCGCCGCGATTGCGGCCATCATTTCCATGCGGTTATTGGTGGTGTGACCTTCGGCGCCGCTGAGCTCACGCACCTTGTCGCCGCCCTCCAGGATCGCGCCCCAGCCGCCGGGACCGGGATTGCCCGAACAGGCGCCGTCAGTGTGGATGGTGACCGTGTTCACGATAATCCTTTAATCGAGGCCGTAGTCGCGCACAGTGCCGACCGCCTGGTGAAACCGCAGCTTGCGGAAATATTCGATCGGGTCTTTCGGCTTGACCAATGCGCCGGGCGGCACGTCGAGCCAGTCGACGAGACGCGTCAGCAGAAAGCGCAACGCCGCGCCGCGTGCCAGCAGCGGCAGCACAGCGCGCTCCGCACTCGATAGCTCCCGCGCGCGACCATAGGCCTGCAGCAGCGCGCGGCCCTTGGTGACGTTGTAGGAATGGTCCGGCTCGAAGCACCACGCGTTGAGACAGATCGCAACGTCATAGGCCAGCGTATCGGTGCAGGCGAAATAGAAATCGATCAGGCCGGACAGCCGGTCGCCGAGAAAGAACACGTTATCGGGAAACAGATCGGCGTGGATCACGCCCTGCGGCAGGTCGCGCGGCCAGTGCTGTTCGAGATGCGCAAGTTCGGTCGCGATGGTGTCGCACAGGCCCGGCTGCAAACGGTCGGCGCGGCCCTGCGCGGCTTCGAATAGCGGCCGCCAGCCTTCGACCGACAGCGCGTTCGGGCGCCGCATCGGGAAATCCGCGCCGGCGAGATGCAGCCGTGCCAGCGCCTCGCCCAACGCAGCCCCGTGCTGGGCGCTCGGCTTGCGTATCCACATGCCGTCGAGAAACGTGACGATCGCGGCCGGCCGGCCAGCGAGTTTGCCGAGCGCTTCGCCGGCGCGGTTCTTCACCGGCTGCGGGCAGGTCAGGCCGTTTTTGGCAAGGTGCTCCATCAGGCCGATGAAGAACGGCAGGTCGCCGGCCGCGACGCGCTTTTCATACAGCGTCAGGATGAAATAGCCGCGGCTGGTGTGCATCAGGAAATTGGAATTCTCGACGCCCTCGGCGATGCCCTTGTAGGACAGCAATTCGCCGATCTCATAGGCGGCCAGAAAGGCCGACAGGTCTTCCGCCGCGACGTCGGTATAGACCGCCATGAAGTCTACTCCGCCGCCTCGTTCTCGCGCAGCGGACGCGGCAGCGGAAAGAACACACCCTCCTCGGCGGCCGACACGGTATCGACCATCACCGTGTAGCGCGCCGCGAAGGCGTCGATGATCTCCTCGACCAGCACTTCGGGCGCCGAAGCGCCGGCCGTGATGCCGAGCGACGCGATGGCGCCGAACTTGTCCCAGTCGATATCGGCGGCGCGCTGCACCAATGCGGCATGGCCACAACCGGCGCGTTCGGCCACCTCGCGCAGCCGCTGCGAGTTCGACGAATTCGGCGCCCCGACCACGATCATCGCGTCGACCAGCGGCGCGACCTGCTTGACGGCCTCCTGGCGGTTCGTCGTGGCGTAGCAGATGTCTTCCTTGTGCGGCCCGACGATCGTCGGAAACCGCGCCCGCAACAGCTCGACGATCGACGCGGTGTCGTCGACAGACAACGTGGTCTGGGTCACGTAGGCGAGTTGCCCGGCATCCTTCGGCGTGAAGGCGGACGCATCGGCCAGGGTTTCGATCAGCGTCACCGCGCCGGCCGGCAGTTGGCCCATGGTGCCGGCGACCTCGGGATGGCCGGCATGGCCGATCAGCACGATCTCGCGGCCGCGGCGAAAATGGATTTCGGCCTCGCGATGCACCTTGGTGACCAGCGGACAGGTGGCGTCGAGCGCGAACAGGTTGCGCCGCGCGGCTTCGCTGGGCACCGATTTGGCGACCCCATGGGCCGAGAAAATCACCGGGGCGTCGGTTTCTGGGATTTCGCCCAGTTCCTCGACGAAGATCGCGCCCTTGGCCCGCAGGCTCTCGACCACATAACGGTTGTGGACGATCTCATGGCGGACATAAACGGGGGGCCCATACAGGGCCAGCGCCCGCTCGACCGAGTCGATCGCCCGCACCACCCCGGCGCAAAAGCCGCGCGGAGAGCACAGCAGCACCTTCAAAGGCGGCTTGCCGGACACGGTGGTGGGGGCGGAATTCATCGGTTTCCCAGGAAATCGAGCAGCAAGACCCATTCCGGGCCCTGTTCCAGACTCCATTCCGACATGGGCCGGCGGGTGTTTTCTGTCAAGCGTGGGCGTGTCTGCGGTTGCGCTCAGGTGGGGTGGCTGCCTATATTCGCCCCAACCCCTGTCATCGCCGATGGCTTGGAACCCCGTCCGGAAGGGCGGGCGGAGAACAAGGAGTTTTTGCCGTGACCGACGCCCCGTTGATGCCCAAGGCGACCGCCGTCTGGCTGGTAGAGAAC
Source organism: Xanthobacteraceae bacterium (assembly GCA_028290465.1). Classification (GTDB taxonomy): domain Bacteria; phylum Pseudomonadota; class Alphaproteobacteria; order Rhizobiales; family Xanthobacteraceae; genus FEB-22. The sequence goes on from JAQGJU010000103.1 coordinate 8,563, forward strand.
ACCGCGCTCTCGTTCGACCAGATCGCCGATTTCTGCAAATTGCACCCGCTGGAGGTGAAAGCGATCGCCGACGGCGACGCCGCGCAGGGCATCAAGGGCGCCGATCCGATCCAGGCCAGTCAGTTGACCCGCGAGGACATCGACAAGGCCGAGGCCGACCCGAGCCGCCGTCTCACGCTGGCCGACAATTCGCTCCGGGCACCCAATACCAAGCTGAAAAAGGGCCCGCGCTATACCCCGGTGTCACGCCGCCAGGACCGGCCGAACGCCATCCTGTGGCTGGTCCGCAACCACCCGGAACTCAAGGACAGCCAGATCATGCGGCTGGTCGGCACCACCAAGACGACCATCCAAGGCATCCGCGAGCGCACCCATTGGAACGCCGCGAACCTGTCGCCGATGGATCCGGTGACGCTCGGCCTGTGCTCGCAGATCGACCTCGACATCGAGGTTCACAAGGCCGCAAAGGAGAAGCCCGCGACCTCGGGCAATACCGGTGCGACCCTGCTGCCGGCCTCCGAAACCACCGCGGCGCGTCTTGAGGCGGAATCCGAGGCCGATCAGAAAAAGCAGGGCGGCGAACTCAACGTTGAAGCGGTGTTCGCCAAGTTGAAGCAGATCGGCGGAACCCGAAACGATAGTGAATAGCCTGCGTCACAACCGCCCACCCTTTATGCAATCTGAGGATGTATATATTCGGTTGCGCTCTAGATATGTTTATATTTTCAACCTGCGCGTGAAATAAACACGCTTCTAGAGGTTGTTTGCACGGAACACTACATACAATTTGCGTTCCCTAATTAATACCTAGATACCGAATTGTTAGGAATCGCGTCCACGGTGGTTGTCACAACCTACGTGAGGACGCACCCATGTCTCATCTTGCTCCCATCCAGAAGCCCGTTCGCTCCTTTCTGACCATCAAGCTCATCTTGACTGTCGCGTTCGGTACGCTCGGCCTGTTCATGACGGCCGGCCTCGGCTGGGAGGCAAAGGACTCCTGGGCAAAATATACCGGCTCGCAGACCCAGTACGAATTCGATCGTGGCGCTAATCGATTCATTGCGGGACTGTTCGAAGTCCTGATGGAACGGCTCGCCACCAATAACGGTCTGCAGGGCGAAGCGCCGGCCGATGCGGCGACGCTGGCTGAAATTCAAAAGCGCCGCAAAGCGGTCAGCGAGAATTTCGATGCCGGCCTAGCGGTGCTACGGCAGCGCGACTTCCCCAATAAGGCCGCACTGCTCCCGGAGCTGACCTCGGCCCTGCAAAAAGCTGATGACTATCGCAAGTCCGCCGATCAGGCGCTGAAAATGCCGCGCGCCCAGCGCGACGAAAACCTGCGCAAGACCTTCATCCCGGTCATCACCGACTCGGTAAATGCCGCGCAGAAAGTGTGGTTCGCGGCGCTGTACAGCACCGCCAAGAGCGATCCGATCCTGGCCCGCCTGGCCTCGATCAAGGAGATCGGATGGCGCCTGCGCGATATCGCCGGCTCCGAACGCTCCGTCGTCGCTTCCGCAATCGCGTCCGGCGCGGCCATTCCGGCGGACGGCCTGATGACGGCCGGCTCCGTGCGAGCGCGCGTCTCCGTGCTGTGGGATCAACTGCTGAACCTGACCGCCGATCCGGCCACCGATCCGGCCATCAAGGCCGCGATACAGAACGCGATGCAGCAGTATTTCAAGGATTTTCAGGGTCTCGCCGATGAAATGAAGAAGATCAGCGCGGCCGGCGGCAAATATCCGATGACCCCGACGCAGTGGGTCGACACCACGACCCCGCAACTCGGCTCGCTGCTGGATGTGATGTATGCGGCCGGCAAGGCCAGCGAGGCCTCCTCCCTCGCCGTCCACGACGAGGCGTTTAAGGATTTAGCTTTGGCCGGCACGCTGCTGTGCCTTGGAATATTGTTTGTGATTGGGTGCATGGCGACCGTCGTCATCCGTGTCACTCGACCGCTGTCCACCTTGTCATCCGCAATGCACGAACTGGCCGGCGGCAATGTCGACATGGTCCTGCCGGGCCTCGGGCGGGGTGATGAGGTCGGCGCCATGGCCCAGGCGGTCGATGTCTTCAAGCAGAACGCGATCGAGCGCATCCAACTTGAGACCCAACAAAAAGAAACAGAGGTTCGGACAGTTGCCGCGCGCAAGGCCGAAATGATCAAGCTCGCCGATGCCTTCCAGTCGGCGGTCGGCAATATTGTCGATACCGTATCGTCGGCTTCGGCCCAGCTTGAAGCGGCGGCCGGCACGCTGACCCATACGGCGGAAAATACCCAGCAACTTTCCGGCACAGTCGCGGCCGCATCCGAGGAAGCCTCGGCCAATGTCGAGTCGGTGGCCAGTGCAACCGAGGAAATGACCGGTTCCGTGAATGAAATCAGCCGGCAGGTCAGCGAGTCGAGCAAGATCGCCGGCGAAGCCGTCCAACAGGCCGTCAAAACCGACGCGCGCATTAACGAGTTGTCAAAGGCCGCCGGCCGCATCGGCGACGTGGTCAAGCTGATCACAGCGATTGCCGAACAGACCAACCTCCTGGCCCTCAACGCCACCATCGAAGCGGCCCGGGCCGGCGAGGCCGGTCGCGGCTTCGCCGTGGTCGCGTCCGAGGTCAAAGCATTGGCCTCGCAAACCGCCAAAGCAACGGAAGAGATCGGCACCCAGATCGCCGGCATGCAGACCGCCACGCAAGACTCCGTCGCCGCCATCCAGGAGATCGGCGGCACTATCCGGCGCATCTCCGAGATCGCTACGACCATCGCGGCGACCGTCGAGCAGCAGGGCGCAGCGACCGGCGAAATCGCCCGCAATGTGCAGCAGGCCGCGCGCGGCACGGCAGAGGTCGCCGAAAGCATCACCAAGGTGAATCGCGGCGCCAGCGAAACCGGTTCGGCTTCGACGCAGGTGCTGGCCTCGGCGCAATCGCTGTCAAAGGAGAGCCATCACCTCAAGACCGAGGTCGACAAGTTCTTGAATACGGTACGCGCCGCGTAAGGGGAGTACCTGCGGCGCGCACCCGAACCGGCCGCTTGGCGATCCGATCCCACCCGGAGAGCCAAGCGACCGGCCGTCTTCGCCGATACAGCCATTTTTTTCGGCCGTCGCCCAGACATCGGCCGTCGCCGGACATGCGCAGATGAATTTTCACTATCTGAACAATTCAACCCGGCCGGGAATTATCTAAGTAAAATCCCTATTTCCTGCCTTCTTTCACCGCTCCTTCACCACTGTGACCGAATGTCGGTTTCACGGTTCAGTGCAAGGAATCCCTTACCATGTTGAATTTGAAGCTCCGGATCGGCGCCAAGCTGGCGATCTCGGCCAGCGTCGGCGTCTTGCTGGTCGCCGCAATGATCGCCAACCAGATTCGCGTCAACCAGGTCAACAAGGGCAACGACGCGCGGATCACCGCCAGCCAGGAGTTGCAGAAATCCATCATGAGCGCCGATGTCGCCGCGCGGCGCATCGTCATCATGAACCGCGACAGCCGCGCGGCCTCCAAGGCCGATGAGGTCGACAGCGCCGTACAGCGCATGAATGCCTTCGCCAAGGAAGGCCAGCAGGCGCTCGACGCCGCGCTCGCCAAAGCCGACGTCCCCGCCATCCGCGACATGCTGACCAAGACCAAGGGCCTGTTCGATCAATATGTCGCATCCCTGCTCGAAGTGGCGGCTGAACAGAAAATCTTCATCACCGACATGCAGGGGCAGAGCGCCCAGGGCCGCGAGTGGAGCGACAAGCTGGCCGAGTTCATGGCCCTGCCGGCGCTGGCCAAGGAAGCGAAGAACGACGACATCGTCCGCACCATCGACAAGGCCGAATCCAGTTTCCGCCAGGCGCGGCTGCTGTTCTGGTCGTTTCTGAGCGTCCGCGATCCCGCTCAGGTCACCCGCATCGAGCCGCAATTGGTGGCGACCACGAATTCGATCAAGGCCGCGCAAACGCTGGCCGGCGATGCCACGCTGCAGGCCACGCTCGAGCAACTGACCGGCTTTGTGCCGCGCTACCGCGCCACCATCGGCAAACTGTCCGGCATTACGGCCAAGCAGGCCGCGATCATGAAGGATCGCGCCGATCCGCTGCGGCTCGAAATCGACGGTCTGCTCGGCAATGTGAAGCAGGCGGTGGAGAAGCGCGCCGCCGAGATCCGTGACGAAGCCGACGCGCAGGACGCGGCGTCCGTGATGTTCAACATGGTCAGCGGTGTGCTGGTCGTGCTGATGCTGATCGGCTCGGCGGTGTTCGCGGCCCTGACCATTGCCCGGCCGATCCGCCGCATCGGCGAGGTGCTGCTCGAACTCGCGGGCGGCAACAAGGCGGTCGACGTGCCTTACGCCGAGCGCGGCGACGAGGTCGGCGACGCGGCGCGCGCCGCCAAGACCTTCAAGGAAAACCTGGTCCGCATCGAGAAGATGGAAGCCGAGCAGAAGGCCATCGAGGCGCAGAACGCCCTGCAGCGCAAAGCCGACATGCACCAACTCGCCGACTCGTTCCAGGCCGCGGTCGGCGGCATCGTCGATGCGGTGTCTTCCGCTTCGACCCAACTGGAAGCCGCCGCCAACACCCTGACCCAGACCGCGGAAAGCACCCAGCAGCTCTCCGGCATGGTGGCGGCCGCCTCGGAAGAAGCGTCCTCCAATGTCGAATCGGTGGCCAGCGCGGCCGAGGAGATGACCGCCTCGGTCAACGAGATCAGCCGGCAGGTCCAGGATTCCAGCCGCATCGCCGGTGAGGCCGTGAAGCAGGCCGAGAAGACCGACGCGCGCATCAACGAACTGTCGCAGGCCGCCGGCCGCATCGGCGATGTGGTCAAGCTGATCACGGCGATCGCCGAACAGACCAACCTGCTGGCCCTCAATGCCACGATCGAAGCCGCCCGCGCCGGCGAAGCCGGCCGCGGCTTTGCGGTGGTGGCTTCCGAAGTGAAGGCTCTCGCCTCGCAGACCGCCAAGGCTACGGAAGAGATCGGCACCCAGATCGCCGGCATGCAGGCAGCGACGCAGGAGTCGGTCGCGGCCATCAAGGAGATCGGCAGCACCATCGGCCGCATCTCGGAGATCGCCTCGACCATCGCGGCCACTGTCGAACAGCAGGGCGCCGCAACCGGCGAAATCGCTCGCAACGTCGGCCAAGCCGCCAAGGGCACCGCGCAGGTCGCCGAGAACATCACCGAGGTCAATCGCGGCGCCAGCGCTACCGGTTCGGCTTCCAGCCAGGTGCTGTCCTCGGCGCAGTCGCTGTCGAAGGAAAGCAACCACCTCAAGCTCGAGGTCGACAAATTCCTCAATACGGTACGCGCCGCCTGACCGAACGCACCGTCCGAACTTTTCATTCAAGGAATTGCACATGGTTACGCTTCGCATTGGCAGCAAGCTCGCCATCACGGCGGGTCTAGGCGTTCTGCTCATCGCCGGCATGGTCCTCAACTCGCATCTCAGCGGCAAGGCCGTTGAGAACGCGGTGTCGTCGGCCGCCGTCCAGCAGGACATTTTCGCGACCGCCAGCAAAGCCGAAACCATTCTATACCGCGCGCAGATCGCGCTTCGCGACGTGCTGCTGTCGGATGACGAAGCCCAGGTCGACAAGGCATTCGACAACGTCAAGGCGCGGACCGCCGACGCGCGGAAATTCTCCCAGGACGTCGCCAAGAAGGCGACGCGGGCCGAGGATCGCGACCGGCTTCAAAAACTCGATACAATGCTCGGCAATTATGTGACCGAGGCCAATGGGGTCGCGGTTGCCCAGAAGCGGGTCTTCGCCCTCATCAACCAACGCACGCCGATCACCGCCGACTGGGAAAAACAGGCCGATGGTCTGACCAAGTCGCCGGCGCTCGCGGCGTCGGCCAATCGCGCCGGGATCGAGGCCGATTTGCGCGAGGCGCATCTCGCGGCGGCGACGTCGCGCACGCTGTCATGGCGCTATCTGGTAACGCACGATGAAGGCAGCCTTCAGCGTCTCAAGATTCTGAATGACAAAGCGGCGGCCGCCCTGAAGCAGGCCAAGTCACGCACCGGCAGCGACAAAACCCTCGACGAGGCCATCGATAAACTGCAGGCCACCGGCACCGCCATGGCCATCTCCATCGACGACACGCTCAAGACCGAGAATACCAAACTCAGCGTGTTCCGCGATCGCGTTCGGCCGGTCCTGCAGGAAACCACGAAACTGATCCAGGACATTACCGCCGCGGCAGAGCAGCAGGTCCGCGCCAGCAGCAACGAGGTCGAGGGCAGCATGGCCCGAGCCGGCAACATCGCTCTTGGCATCGGCTTTGCCGTCTTCATCGTGATGGTGGGGTCTGCGATATTTTCGGTCATCAATATCGCCCGTCCGATCCGGCGTATCGGCGAAGTGCTGGTCGAACTGGCCAACGGCAACAAGGCGGTCGACGTGCCGTACGCCGAGCGCGGCGACGAAGTCGGCGACAACGCCCGCGCGGCCAAGACCTTCAAGGAGAACCTGCTCCGCATCGAGAAGATGGAAGCCGAGCAGAAGGCCATCGAGACGCAGGCCGCCGTGCAGCGCAAAGCCGACATGCACCAACTTGCCAACTCGTTCCAGACGGCGGTCGGCGGCATCATCGATGCCGTGTCGTCCGCCTCGACTGAACTGGAGGCTTCCGCCAATACCCTGACCCGGACCGCGGAAAGCACCCAACAGCTCTCCGGCATGGTGGCGGCCGCCTCCGAAGAAGCGTCCTCCAATGTCGAATCGGTGGCCAGCGCGGCCGAGGAGATGACCGCCTCGGTCAACGAGATCAGCCGTCAAGCGGCCGAGTCGAGTAAGATCGCCGGCGAAGCCGTGCAGCAGGCGGTCAAGACCGACGCGCGGATCAACGAACTGTCGCGGGCCGCTGGCCGCATCGGCGACGTCGTCAAGCTGATCACCGCGATTGCCGAACAGACCAACCTGCTGGCCCTCAATGCCACCATCGAAGCCGCCCGCGCCGGCGAAGCCGGCCGTGGCTTTGCGGTGGTGGCTTCCGAAGTGAAGGCCCTCGCCTCGCAGACCGCCAAGGCCACCGAAGAGATCGGCACCCAGATCGCCGGCATGCAGGCAGCGACGCAGGAGTCGGTCGCGGCCATCAAGGAGATCGGCAGCACCATCGGCCGTATTTCGGATATTGCCGCGACCATCGCCACGACGGTCGAGCAGCAGGGCGCCGCGACCGGCGAAATCGCCCGCAACGTCGGCCAGGCCGCCAAGGGCACCGCACAGGTCGCCGAGAACATCATCGAGGTCAATCGCGGCGCCAGCGCTACCGGTTCGGCTTCCAGCCAGGTGCTGTCCTCGGCGCAGTCGCTGTCGAAGGAAAGCAACCACCTCAAGCTCGAGGTCGACAAATTCCTGGACACCGTAAGGGCCGCCTAATCCTAGCCGCCGGTCCGATGTTCTACGGATAGGCGCCGGGTCACGGCTTTAACGATGGCTTGAGGATTCCCGATCAAGATTCGCGTGACGATTCAGTTGCCCCGTAGGGGCAGGATCGACCGAGACACAGGGCGACCACACAGGGCGACCACATGGGCGACGAAATGGCGGCCGGCTTGGCGCTATGCCAGGCGAGTGAACAGATCGACGGCAAGATCGCCGAGATCGAGCGCCTGCTGACAACGCTGGCGCTGGCCCACCGCAAGGACGCCGGCTCGGTCGCGCAACGCGAGTCCACGACCGGCCAGATGCGGTAAGCCCGCTCCCAGCATTCAAGTAGGCGCGCGCCGCGCCCGCTGGAATCTACAGCGCGGTCTGGCGCCGGCCGGCGATCATGCCCCAGATGACCAGCACGATGATCGCGCCGACCACCGCGCCGATCAGGCCCGCGCCCTGCCCGGCCTGATACCAGCCGAGCGCCTGCCCGAGCCACGTCGCCACGAACGCCCCGACGATTCCCAGAATGGTCGTCAGGATGAAGCCTGATGGCTCGTTCGACCCCGGCGTAATGAACTTGGCGATGACGCCGGCCAGAAAGCCGATAACGATGGTCCACAGAATGCTCATGAGATGCCCCTGAATTTTCGACGGTGTTGAAAAAGTTCCGCGAGATGAATTCGCTCAACTCGCGGCCTTGCGGTTGACGCCTTTGCGCATCGCCACCGTATTGAGTTTGGTATTGGCGGCCTTCTCTTCGTTCAGGTTGGTGGTCAGGAAGCGCACGATGTCATCGTGGCCGAGCTCTTCCGCCCATGCGATCAGCGTGCCGTAACGTGCGATCTCGTAATGCTCGATGGCCTGCGCCGAGCCGACGATGGCGACGTCGAGCACTTCTTTGTCCTCGACCTCGGCTGCCAGTTCGTTGGCTTCCTTGATCAGCCCATCGATCGCCGGGCAATCGACGCCGCGCGGTTCATGGCCGAGCTTCTTGAACACCTGATCCAGCCGTTCGATCTGCTTGCGGGTTTCGATCAGATGATCCTGCAGGCCCTTGGTCAGGTCGCGATTGGTGGCCTTGTCGATCATGGCCGGCAGCGACGAAGCGATCTGATGCTCCGCGTAATAGATGTCCTTCAGACCATGCAGCAGCAGGTCGCCCATCGTCTTGATGTCTTTGCTAAAGAGGCCCATGGCGATGCCCTTCTCGTTGCGTGCCCGGTGAGGTGCGGCGGCGGACGGCGCGAAAATGCCGACAACGCCCGCCGCGGCTCGACAACGCCGAGCCACGCCATGGGTTCCCGCAACGGGAAATCTGCTCTGTCAGAAACCGGTCATACGCCGCGACCGGCACTCAAGCCGCAGTTAGCCGGACGCGGCTTCGACCTCGCCGGGCGCGAATACGTAGCTGGTGCTGCAGAACTCGCACGTCACCTTGATCTGGCCGTCCTCGACCATGTGGTCGCGGTCGTCCTGCGAAAAGTTCTTAAGCATGGTCTCGACGCTGTCGCGCGAGCAGGAGCATTTCGGCTCGACCGGCACCGCCTCGAACACCCGCACGCCGGGCTCGTGAAACAGCCGGTACAGCAGCCGTTCGCTGGACAGCTCCGGATCGACCAGTTCGAGATCCTCTACGGTCGCGATCAGCGACCGGCCTTCGACCCAGGCATCGTCCTCCGCCACCGTATGCGCCGGCGCGCCTTCCGGGGCATCGCCCGGATCGAGATCGGCTTGGCGCGCCCGCTCCGGCGCCTTCGGCAGGAATTGCAGCAGCACGCCGCCGGCCCGCCAGTGATGGCGCGCGCCACCTTCGGCCGCGCGAAACTCCTCCGCGACCGCGAGACGCACCCGCGTCGGAATCTGTTCGGAGCGCGTGAAGTATTCATGCGCGGCGTCTTCCAGCGTGCCGCCGTCCAGCGCGACCAGGCCCTGATAGCGGCTCATCTCGTTGCCCTGGTCGACGGTCATCGCCAGATGCCCCTTGCCGAGCAGCGCGCCCGGACCGGCATTTCCGGCCGCGACCGCGGCCGCCACCCGTTCGGCGTCGAACCGCGCATAGGCGCGCACGCCGCCCGGCGTGCGATAATCGACCACCAGCATCTGCACCGGCCCGTCGGTCTGGGTCTGCAGAATAAAGCGCCCTTCGAATTTGAGCGCCGAGCCCAGCAGGCCGGCCAGCACGATGGCCTCGCCGACCAGCTTGGCGACCGGCGTCGGATAGTCGTGGCCGGCCAGAATGGTGTCGACCACCGGGCCGAGCCGGACCACGCGGCCGCGCAGATCGAGCGCGGCCACTTCAAACGGCAGGATGATATCATCGATCGGCGCCTCGGCCGGCGCCCGCGTCGGGATGGAAGTCTGTGTGTTCATAACGTGCCTATATAGGACGCGAGGCGCCAAGCGCGAGGCCGTTGATTTTACTCGCAATTTCTCGGCGCTGGCGGCGGGTCAGCCCTGCAGGCACCAGGCCAGAATACCCTTCTGGGCGTGCAGACGGTTCTCGGCCTCGTCGAACACCACCGATTGCGGGCCGTCGATCACCCCGTCGGTGACCTCCTCGCCGCGATGCGCCGGCAGGCAATGCATGAACAGCGCGTCAGGCTTGGCGTGCGCCATCAGCTTGGCATTGACCTGATAGCGCTTGAGCAGCGTGCGGCGCTGCGCGGCATTCTTGTCGCCCATCGACACCCAGGTGTCGGTGACGACGCAGTCGGCGCCGGCCACCGCCTTGACGGGATCGCGGCCGATCTCGATCGCGGCGCCCGAAGCCTTGGCCCAGTCGGTCAGCCACTTTTTCGGTGCGAGCTGGGCCGGGGTCGCGACCCGCAGCCGGAATTCGAAGCGCTCGGCGGCGTGCATCCAGGAGACCAGCACATTATTGGTGTCGCCCGTCCAGGCCACGGTACGACCCTTGATCGGCCCGCGATGCTCCTCGAAGGTCATCACGTCGGCCATCACCTGGCAGGGATGCGAGCGCCGCGTCAGGCCGTTGATCACCGGCACCTCGGCGTAGCGGGCCAGTTCCGCCAGATCCTCGTGGTCGAGGATGCGGATCATGATGGCATCAACAAAGCGCGACAGCACCCGGGCGGTGTCGGCGATGGTTTCGCCGCGCCCGAGCTGCATTTCCTGGCCGGTCAGCATGATGGCCTCGCCGCCGAGTTGCCGCATCGCGACGTCGAACGACACGCGCGTACGGGTCGAGGGCTTGTCGAAGATCATCGCCAGCGTCTTGCCGGGGAACGGCGCGTCGCCGCGACCTTTCGCCTTGGCCCGCGCCGCCTTCATGGCGTGGCTGGACTTCAGGATCGCGCGCAACTGTTCCCGAGGGATGTCGATCAGGTCGAGAAAATGCCGAACCGTACTCATCCGGCCGCTCCCGGCTGAGCGGCTTTCTGCTCCGCCCGGCTCCGGCGCAGCCGCGCGCAGGCGCGGTCGATGCGGGCAACACCCTCGGCGATCTCGTCTTCCGAAATGATCAGCGGCGGCAACAGCCGCACGACATTATCGCCCGCCGCCACGGTGATCATCTTCTCGGCCCGCAATGCGTCGACCAGTTCGCCGCTCGGCACCACGGCCTTCAGTCCGGCCAGCAGTCCCTCGCCGCGCACTTCCGACACGATATCCGGATAGCGATCGACCACCTCGGCGAGCCGCTGGCGCAACCCGATGGCCTTGCGCTGCACGTCCGTGAAGAAGCCCGGCTCCGTCATCACGTCGAGCACGGCATTGCCGACGCTCATGGCGAGCGGATTGCCGCCGAAAGTCGAGCCGTGCGTGCCCGGCACCATGCCCTTGGCGGCTTCGGTGGCGCCCAGGAATGCGCCGACCGGAAAGCCGCTGCCCAGCGCCTTGGCGATCGCCATGATGTCAGGCGCGACGCCGGCGCGCTGATAGGCGAACAACTCGCCGGTGCGGCCCATGCCGGTCTGAATCTCGTCGAATACCAAAAGCAGCCCATGCGCGTCGCACACTTCGCGCAGCGCCCGCAGGAACGACGGCGGCACCACGCGCACGCCGCCCTCGCCCTGGACCGGTTCGATCAGGATCGCGGCAGTCTGCGGCCCGATGGCCTTCTTGACCAGTTCGATGTCGCCGAACGGCAATTGGTCGAAGCCTTCAACCGGCGGGCCGAAGCCTTCCAGATATTTCTTGTTACCGCCCGCCGCCAAGGTGGCCAGCGTGCGGCCGTGAAACGCGCCCTCGAAGGTGATAATGCGGAAGCGATCCGGCTGACCGTTGGCGGCGTGGAACTTGCGCGCCATCTTGATCGCGCCTTCCATGGCCTCGGCGCCGGAATTGCAGAAGAACACCGTGTCGGCGAAGCTCAATTCGCACAATCGCGCCGCCAGCCGCTCGCCCTCGGGAATGCGGTACAGGTTGGAGACGTGCCAGAGTTTCTGCGCCTGCTCGGTGATGGCCGCGACCAGCCGCGGATGGGCATGGCCGAGCGCGTTGACGGCGACTCCCGACGTGAAGTCGAGGTAGCGCTCGCCATCGGTGGCAATCAGCCACACGCCCTCACCCCGCTCAAAAGCGAGGTCGACGCGGGCATAGGTCGGAAGAAGATGCGAGGTCACGGATAGATCTCGTCACGCGAAAGACGTGTTGAAATGAAATGTGCCGCCTCTTCAGGCGGCACGAAGCGCACATTCTATTGGTGAGCCCCCACCTGTCAACTCGGCGCCGGACGCAGTGTCAGTGTGCGTCAGGGTATGTGGGTGCAGTGTCGAGTCCCAGAATCGTAGTTCTGCACAGCACTAACATGTGGAAGCACGCACTCCGACTCTTGCGCCTGACTCCGGCCATATTGTAGCGTTTGGGTTGTCGGATACGACATATCGTGCGGCGGCCAGGCAATAGTCAATTCGTAGAGCGTAGGCGTCGGGTGGTCACACGGCCCCCGGACAGCGTGGTGGATTCCGTCCGGAACACCCTCGGCTGTCCGGCGTTGCCGAACCAGGAAGATTTTTACATGACGTGGACCGACGAACGGGTCGAGCTTCTGAAGAAATTATGGTCGGACGGGTTGTCCGCGAGCCAGATCGCGGCCGAACTCGGCGGTATCACCCGCAATGCCGTGATCGGCAAGGTGCACCGCCTCGGCCTGTCGGGCCGGGCCAAGAGCCCGTCCTCGGCGGCGCCGCGGCAGCGCAAGCCGCGCCCGGTCCAGCACATGATGCGGGTGGCACGCCCGGCGATGCGCGGGAACACCGCCCTGGCCCAGCAGTTCGACTATGAGCCGGAACTGGAAGTCGCGCCGGTCGAGAACGTGATCCCGATGGGGCAGCGCCGCACCATCCTCGAACTGACCGAGGATACCTGCCGCTGGCCGATCGGCGATCCGAGCAGCAATGAGTTCTTCTTCTGCGGCGGCCATACCGTCAGCACGGCGCCGTATTGCAGCTTCCACTCCCGTGTTGCCTATCAGCCGGTCAACGACCGGCGGCGCCCGAAGGTGCCGTTCCGAAGCTGAGTAGGCTCCAAGCCGGTAACAAAAAAAGCGCCCGCTTCGATCGAAGCGGGCGCTTTTTTGTCAGCCCAACATGCCGGGTTGGCGCTGCTTAGTCCGCCTTGCCGTACCGGTCATCCAGCGCATAGCCGGCGCCGCGCACGGTGCGGATCGGGTCGTTGGTGTAGCCGCGATTGAGCGACTTGCGCATCCGGCCGACATGGACGTCCACAGTGCGCTCGTCGATATAGATGTCGCTGCCCCAGACGCCGTCCAATAGTTGCTCGCGCGTGAACACCCGGCCCGGCCGCTCCATCAGGAATTCGAGCAACCGATATTCGGTGGGGCCGAGTTCGACCGGATGGCCGGCGCGGGATACACGCTTTTTTTCACGGTCCAGCTCAATGTCGCCGACCGCCAGCACGCTGGCCAGCCGTTCCGGATTGGCGCGGCGCAGCAGCGCGCGAATGCGCGCGAGCAGTTCGGGCACCGAAAACGGCTTGACGATGTAGTCGTCGGCGCCGGTCGCAAGACCCCGTACTCGCTCGCTCTCCTCGCCGCGCGCCGTCAGCATGATGATCGGCAGCGACCGGGTTTCGGGACGGGCGCGCAGCCGGCGGCACAGTTCGATACCCGACAGGCCGGGCAGCATCCAGTCCAGCACCACCAGATCGGGCGTAGCTTCCTTCAGCATGGTGTCGGCATCGTCGCCGCGCGCCGCGGTTTCGACTTCGTAGCCTTCGGCCGCGAGATTGTAGCGCAGCAGTTCGGTGAGCGGAGCTTCGTCCTCGACGACCAGAATGCGTGCGTTCATCTTTGAACCCGTCCTTCAATAACTTTTAGGGCGACAGCAGCGTGGCAAAGCTGGTGTTGTCACCCTTCGGCCGTTCGTCCACCAACGCACGGCCCTCGACGATGTAGTACACCGTCTCGGCCACGTTGGTGGCATGATCGCCCATGCGCTCGATGTTCTTGGCGCAGAACAAAAGATGCGTGCAGAACGTGATGTTGCGCGGATCTTCCATCATGTAGGTCAGGAGTTCGCGGAACAGCGAGTTGTTGACGGCGTCGATCTCCTCGTCGCCGCGCCAGACGTCCAGCGCCTTGGCGAGGTCGCGCCGCGCGTAGGCGTCCAGCACGTCCTTGAGCTGGTTGAGCACCAGGTCGGCCATGTGTTCGACGCCGCGGATCACCTTGTGCGGCTGCAAATCCGTGCCGAGCGCGACCACGCGCTTAGCGATGTTCTTGGCCAGGTCGCCGATCCGCTCCAGATCGTTGGCGACACGCAGCGCACCGACGATCTCGCGCAGATCGACCGCCATCGGCTGGCGGCGGGCGATGGTCAGGATCGCCTTTTCCTCGATCTCGCGCTGCAGCGTGTCGATCGCCGGGTCGGCCGCCATCACGGCCTGCGCCAGCTTGCCGTCGCGCTTGGCCAGCGAGGTGACGGCGTCGGCGACCTGCTTCTCGGCAAGGCCGCCCATTTCGGCGACGCTGCGCGCCAGTTCCTGCAGGTCGGCGTCGAACGCTTTCGCGGTATGTTCGTTCATCATGGCCTTAATCCTCGTCGCCGCTAGATCCGCGTCAGCCGAACCGGCCGGTGATGTAGTCCTGGGTGCGCTGGTCGCGCGGCGTGGTGAACATGTCGCTGGTCGAGCCGAATTCGATCAACTCGCCGAGATACATGAAGGCCGTGAAGTCGGACACGCGCGCGGCCTGCTGCATGTTGTGGGTGACGATGACGATCGTATAATCCTCTTTCAACTCGTCGATCAGTTCTTCGATCTTCGCGGTCGAGATCGGGTCGAGCGCCGAGCACGGCTCGTCGAACAGGATTACCTCGGGCTTCACCGACACGGTGCGGGCGATACACAGGCGCTGCTGCTGGCCGCCCGACAGGCTAAGGCCGTTGGCATTCAGCTTGTCCTTGACTTCGTCCCACAGCGCGGCACGGCGCAGCGCCGTCTCAACCCGGGCGTCGAGTTCGGCGCGCGGCAGCTTTTCGTACAGCCGGATGCCAAAGGCGATATTCTCGTAGATCGACATCGGGAACGGCGTCGGCTTCTGGAACACCATGCCGATGCGGGCGCGCAGCAGATTGAGGTCGTTGCCGGGCGCCAGGATGTTTTCGCGATCGAGCATCACGTCGCCGACGGCCCGCTGGTTCGGATACAGATCGTACATCCGGTTCAGCACGCGCAGCAATGTCGACTTGCCGCAGCCCGACGGACCGATGAAGGCGGTTGCCTTGTTGGCGTACAGTTCAACGCTGACATCCTTCAGCGCCCGGCTGTCGCCGTAGAAGAAGTTCAGGTTCTTGACCGAGACTTTCGGCGTTAGGTCGGCGATGCGGCTGGCCGCGTGGGTGGCGGTCGGCGTCGTCATGCTCGGGCCGCTGGTCGGAGCGGAAGTAGCCGGTACGGATGCAACACTCATGACTGCTTTCCCGTTGATGCGAGCGTACGCGCGATAATGCTCAGCGTGAGCACTGTGAGAGTGATGATCAGGGCGCCGGTCCAGGCGAGCTTTTGCCATTCGGCATAAGGCGAGAGCGCGAACTGGAAGATAACGACCGGCAGACTGGCGACCTGGCCGTTCAGATTGACGCTCCAGAACTGGTTGTTGAGCGCGGTGAACAGCAGCGGTGCGGTCTCGCCGCTGATCCGGGCGACCGCCAGCAGGATGCCGGTAAGGATGCCGGCGCGGGCCGCCCGGTAGGCGATCCGCGTGATCATGTAGGCGCGCGGCAGGCCGATCGAGGCCGCTGCCTCGCGTAGCGCGTCGGGCACCAGCGTCAGCATGTCCTCGGTGGTCCGCACCACGACCGGGATCACGATCACAGCCAGCGCGATGGCGCCCGCCCAACCCGAGAAGTGGCCCATCGGGGCGACCATGATCTCATAGACAAACAGGCCGATCACGATAGAGGGCGCGATCAGCAGGATGTCGTTGATGAAGCGCACGACGCTGGAGATCTTCTCGTGCCGGCCGTATTCGGCGAGATAAGTGCCGGCCAGGATTCCAATGGGTGTGCCGATCACCACCGCCAGCGTTGTCAGGATGAGACTGCCGACAATTGGATTGAGCAATCCGCCGGCGGCACCCGGCGGCGGCGTCATCTCGGTGAATACCGAGGGCGACAGCCCGCCGACGCCCCGCCACAGCAGCTCGCCGAGGATCAGCACCAGCCAGCCGAGGCCGAACAAAGTCGCCGCGACCGCCAGAAATTTGGTGACGGCGTTCTTGCGGCGGCGCGCATTATAGAGACTTGCGTTCATGGTGTGGGGCTTCGAAGCGTAAGACATGGCGCTAACCGATCTTTCGCTCGATGCGGGCCAGCAGCAGGCGCGCGATGGCGAGGACGACAAAGGTGATGACGAACAGGATCAGGCCGAGCGCGATCAGCGAGGACGTATAGAGATCGCCGACCGCCTCGGTGAACTCGTTGGCGATGGTCGCCGAGATCGTGGTGCCGGGCGCCAGGATCGACGCTGAAATCTTGTGCGCGTTGCCGATCACGAAGGTGACCGCCATGGTTTCGCCGAGCGCGCGACCGAGCCCAAGCATGATGCCGCCGATCACGCCGACCCGGGTGTAGGGCAGCACGACGTTACGAAACACTTCCCAGGTGGTGCAACCGACCCCGTAAGCGGCCTCTTTGAGCACCGGCGGCACCGCCTCGAACACATCGCGCGAAATCGAGGTGATGAACGGCAGCACCATGATGGCCAGGATCAGTCCGGCGGTCAGCATGCCGATGCCGTAGGGCGGGCCCGCGAACAGGCTGGACAGGATTGGAAACGGCGCGAATATGTCGATCAAATACGGCTGGACGTGTTGCTGCAGGAACGGCACGAACACGAACAGGCCCCAGATGCCGTAGATGATACTCGGAATGCCGGCCAGGAGTTCGATCGCGATGCCGACCGGGCGCCGCAGCCATTGCGGGCACAATTCGGTCAGAAAGAACGCCACCATCAGGCCGACCGGGACCGCGATCAGCATAGCGATGAGCGAGGTGACGACGGTGCCGTAGATCGGCGCCAGCGCACCGAATTTCTCGGTGACCGGGTTCCAGCTCTGGGTGGTGACAAAATCGAAGCCGAAGGCGCGCAAAGCCGGCAGCGAGCCCATGATCAGGGAAACGATCACCCCGCCGAGGATCACCAGCACCAGAATGGCGGCACCGCGGGTGATATGTCGAAATGCTTTGTCGCCGAGGTGCAGTCTGGCGAGAACCTTGGCACGCGAGGGCGTTTCCGCCGCTCTCACTCCGGTTCCCGATAACGCGAAGTCGCTCACGGGTCGCCTCCTGGCGGACGGCATCGACGGCTCTCCAATCCTTGTAATTCGCAATGCTTGCGACTCGGTGGAGCGCCGACTCAAGCGGCCCCTTGGCCGCGGCACAAGTCGTCTCGGGTAAGAAGCGGAGGAAAGGACGTCGGTCCGGCGCCCTTTCCTCAGCCGTTCGTCTTAGTTGGTCGCCGAGAACAGCGGCTTGCCGCTGGCGTCCTTGATCTCTGTCGCCCAGACCTTCTGGATCGCGTTCACGACCTTGTCGGGCATCGGCACGTAGTCCAGCTCTTCGGCCGACTTGTCGCCCTTGGCATAGGCCCAAGCGAAGAACTTGAGGGCCTCGGCCGTGACCGCGGCGTCCACCGGCTGCTTGTGGATCAGGATGAACGTCGCCCCGGCCAGCGGCCAGGCACCGGCGCCCGGCTGGTCGGTCAGCAGCACGCCAAAGCCCGGGGTGCCGGCCCAGTCGGCATCGGCCGCGGCCGCCATAAAGGCTTCGGCGGTCGGCGCGACGGCTTTGCCGTCCTTGTTGACCAGCTTGGTCGAGGTCAGCTTGTTCTGCTTGGCGTAGGCGTATTCGACATAGCCGATCGCGCCCTTGGTGTTGGCGACGTTGTTGGCGACGCCTTCATTGCCCTTGGCGCCGATGCCGCCCGGCCACTCGACCGCAGTGTTGGCGCCGACCTTGGTCTTCCAGTCCGCGCTGACCTTGGAGAGATAGTCGGTGAACAGGAAGGTGGTGCCCGATCCGTCCGAACGATGCACGACGACGATGGCCTGCTTCGGCAGCTTGGCGGACGGGTTCAGTTTCGCGATCGCCGCGTCGTCCCAGGACTTGATTTCGCCGAGGAAGATCTTGGCGAAGGTCTGGCCGTCGAGCGTGAGATCGTTCGACTTGATGCCGTCCAGATTGATGACCGGCACGACGCCGCCCATCACCATCGGGAACTGGACCAGGCCGCCCTTTTCGAGCTCTTCCTTCTTCAGCGGCATGTCGGAGGCGCCGAAGGTCACGGTCTTGGCAGTGATCTGCTTGATACCGCCGCCGGAACCAATCGACTGGTAGTTCATGCCGACGCCGGTCTCTTTCTTGTAGGTGTCGGCCCACTTCGCATAGATCGGATAGGGGAACGTCGCACCGGCGCCGGAAATGTCGGCGGCGGAAGCCGGGATGGCCGCGGTGGCGGCGAGCAGGCCGACAGCGGCGAGCATGATCGTGAGTTTCACGGATATCTCCTGTTGGCGACCGCTGCGCCGGTTGAACCAAGGCCGCGCATATCCGGAAGGATGTGCGCCCGCTGGCTGCCAGCACCGTGGAGACGATCGCGTTTCGTGTGACGCACCTTGTAACGGGCCACCGGCGGGGGGCTGGATTGCCGATCCGTCGTGGCTGAGCGCACCGTTACGGGCCGCCCGTCACCCTTTTATGAAACTTCCATGACGGTTGGATGACAGCGCAAGCCGTTGATATTAAATGACTTTATTAAATTCAGGTGGCCGACCCTGTTAATGGCAGCCGGGTCGTGAAGGTCGCGCCCTGGCCTTGCGTGCTCTCGATCAGCAGGCGGCCGCGGTGCCGGATCAGGATGTGCTTGACCAGCGCAAGGCCCAATCCGGTGCCGCCTTCGGCGCGGCTATGGCCGACATCGATGCGGTAAAAACGCTCGGTCAGGCGCGGTAGATGCTCGGCCGGAATGCCAGGCCCGAAATCGCGCACCCGCACCACGGCTTCGGGGCCGGCGACGCCCGGCGCGCGGTTGAAGCTGATCTCGATCTTCTTGCCGGAGGCGCCGTATTTCAGCGCGTTCTCAATCAGGTTCTCATAGGCCCGGGTCAGTTCGTCCCGGTCGCCGGCGACGATGAACGGCTCATCCGGCAGTGCGATGTGGATTTCGACCTCGCGGTCACGCGCCAGCGTCTGCAAACCGTCGGCGACCTGCCGCACGATCGGCACCAGATCGAGCGGCGTATCGGGGGGCAGATGCTCGTTGAGTTCGACCCGCGACAGCGACAGCAGGTCGCCGATCAGCCGGGCCATCCTTTCCGCCTGGCCCTTCATAATGCCGAGAAAGCGCTCACGCGCGGCAACATCCTCGCGCGCCGGGCCGAGCAGCGTGTCGATGAAGCCGGACAGCGCCGCCAGCGGCGTGCGCAGTTCATGACTGGCATTGGCGACGAAGTCGGCGCGCATTTCCTCGACCCGGCGCAACGGCGTCAGGTCCTGGAACGCCAGCAGCTTGAAACGCGGCGCGACCGGCGCGACATGCACGGCGAACCAGCGGTCGATCGGCACCCGCTCGGAATACTCAATGCGCCGCGCCTCCCCAGTTGCTTCGACCTCGCGCACCGCGGCGACGATCTCGGGCACGCGCAGCGCCAGCGCCAACGCGGTGCCGCGCGCCAAAGCCGGCGCGATCGCGCGGGCCGGCGGATTGAACGCCACGACGCGGCTGTCGCGGTCGAGCAGGATCACGGCGTCCGGCAGCGCGGCGATCACCGGATCTATAGGCGATATGCCGGGTACCGCCAAAGCGGACGCCACCACGTCCGTCGCCGGACTGGCGACGAACGGCACCGGACGCCCGGCCAACAGGCCGGCGACCAGCATCACGGCGAAGGCACCCAGCGCCACGGCCATCGATAATTTGGACAATAGCACCAAACCGATCAGCACGATCCCGACTACGATCAGGACGCGGCTGGCAGGTCCGATCCTGGCGGTCACGGCAACTTCCGCGTCGGGTCGGGTTCCGCCAGCTCCGCCGGCGGCGGCGCCAGGTCGGTCGGCGTTGTGACGGCCGCGATCGCGGCGCGCGAGGCCGATAGGCTGAGCAGCAACTCACGGCCGCCGAGCAGCACCAGCGAGAGCGCGAAAGGCACGATGTAATACAGCAGCCGGAACAGCAGCAGGCCGGCCAGCAGGTCTTCCTTGTCGTATTGCCACAGCGCCACCAGCATCGCGGCGTCGAACACGCCGAGCCCGCCCGGCGAATGGCTGGCGAAGCCGAGCAATGTCGCGGTGACGAAGATCACGGCCAGCGTGACGAAGCCGATATAGGGCTGGTCCGGCACCAGCACATACATGGCGAGCGCGCAGAAGCTCAGATCGATGATGCCGATGACGATCTGCAGCAGCGTCAGCTTGCCGTCCGGCAACGTCACCACCCAGTCGCTGCGGCCGATGGTGCGTGGCGCGATCCAGACCCAGGCCACGTAACTGGCGAGCGCGGTCAGGACGGCGCCGGCAATCAGTTGGTTGACCCACGGCGGCAGTTTGTCGATGGCGCTGGCGGCCTCCGGCGCATAGGCGATGCCAAGGCCGAGCACGGTGGCGTTGCCGAGCCAGAACGTCAGGCCGGCCAGGAAGCAGATCTTCGCGACTTCGACCGCCGACAATCCGTAATGCGAGTAGATGCGGTAGCGCACCGCACCGCCCGTGAATACGCTGGCGCCGAGATTGTGGCCGATCGAATACGACGTGAAGGCGGCGAGCGCCGCGACCCGGTACCGGACTTCGTTGCGGCCGATGGTGCGCAGCGCGAACAGGTCATAGAAGGTCAGCGTGAAATAGCCGGCGGCGACGAAAATCGCGGCCAGCACCACATCGTGCGCTTCGGTCGCTTTTACAGCGGTGACCACCTCGGCCAAATCGATGCCGCGTAGCGTGTGCCACAGGATATCGATCGCGCCCGCGATGATGGCGAGGCTGACGACGACGCCGATCCGGTTCCAGCCGATCTTTTTGTCGGCGAATTGCATCGCCGCACGCAGCGCACTCAACATCCACAACCCCAGATCGCGCAGTCTTCAGAAGACTTTGCCGCCCGCGTCATCGCCCGGTGCGCCTTCATCCCGTCGCCTCGCTCTATTAGATAGACGCTCTAGCAGAACTCCCGCACCGGCGCGAGGGAGCGCGCCCAACCATGCCGCCCATTCCACCAAGTCTGACACACCTAAACAAAGCACATGGCAATAACCGGCGCGTAAATGGGTTCGAGGCGCCCTCCGGCTGACGCGTCACCGCCCCTTCGTCCGTAATAGCCCGCAGGTCGCCGCGGTCGAGCGGCCCGGCGTCCGGCCGGGCCTCGGCTCGCAGAGCCCGGCCCGTAGTCCCTACCCGCAAGTCCCTGCAGCAAGTCCCTGCCAGTCGGTCCGGTGATCTGCTATATGTGGCGCAAGCCCGCCATGATCCATCCCGACCGGCCACGGCAATAAGACCGCCCGGCGGACCGCAGGACAGGAGCGGGCACGCAGGGAGGCGAGCATGAAGTGGTTGGACCGCGCCATTCAACGGCGCACGCTGCTGACGGGTGCTGGAATTGGCGCCGGCATTGGGCTTACCGCCAGTTGGCTGACCGGCGGCGCGGCGCAGGCCGCCACGGCCGATGCGGCTTCCAACACGGGCGAAGTCTGGAGCGCCGAATATTGGGCCACCAAACCCGGCCCCAAGGGCGACGTGAAGCTCAATCTATGGCGCAAGCGCCTCGGCGCGCCGGGCACCGACGCGCCCCGTCCGGTGCTGTTTCTGGTGCATGGCTCCTCGAATTCGTCGCGCACCAGCTTCGACCTCAGCGTGCCCGGCAAGGGCGAATATTCGCTGATGAACGTGTTCGCGCGGTACGGCTACGACGTCTGGACAATGGACCATGACGGTTATGGACGCTCCGGCAGTTCGGACAACA
This sequence comes from Xanthobacteraceae bacterium, assembly GCA_028290465.1. GTDB lineage: Bacteria > Pseudomonadota > Alphaproteobacteria > Rhizobiales > Xanthobacteraceae > FEB-22. The sequence goes on from JAQGJU010000103.1 coordinate 30,369, forward strand.
ATTCGGATATCGCCAGCGGCGTCGTCGATCTGACGGCCGCCATGGAGGTGGTGGCCCGTGAGACCGGGCGCAGCAAATTTCATTTCTACGGCACGTCGTCCGGCGCGATCCGGGCTGCCGCCTTTGCGCAGGCGCAGCCGCAGCGGGCGGACCGGCTGGTGCTGGTCGCTTTCACCTACAAGGGCACCGACTCTCCGACCCTGAAGCAACGCGCCGAGCGCGTCGAGTTCTATCGTACGCACAATCGGCGCACCCGCGACCGGGCGATGATCCGGTCGATCTTCACCCGCGACAGTCTTGCATCGAGCTACGATCCGGCGGTCGCCGAAGCCCTGGCGGACGAGGAGTTGAAGTTCGGTGACCAGATTCCGACCGGAACCTATCTGGACATGACCGCCAACCTGCCGCTGGTCGACCCTGCCAAGGTGCAGTGTCCGGTGATGATGATCCGCGGCGATCATGACGGTATCGCGACGGTCGAGGACCTGTTCGACTTCTACCGGCAGCTTCCGAACGGCGACCGCCAGTTCGCGATCCTGCCCAACACGGCGCACAGTCCAGGCTACGCCAATAACCGCCATCTGATGTGGTATGCGACCCGGCAGTTCCTCGAGGCGCCGGCCCCAGTCGGAACGTAAACGGGGTCGCCGGAGCGGCTCCACGCGAAGGTGACGAAAATTTCATGTCCGGTGCGTCTATTGGACCGTGGGCCTGCCGGAACCCGGCGGCACCGCGCGAATTGTCCTTTTGCTTGGCTTTACGGCACTACCGGCGCCTTACCGATTGGTAAACGGCCGTTACGGCAGACCATACGGCATCTCCGCACACTGACGTCAGCCACGGCGCAGCCCCAATTCGACGACACCAATCATAAGGATGCTTACTTATGACGAGAGCCGCACGAGCATGATCCCAAAAATATGCCCTCGGACTTGATCCGGGGGTGGGAACAGGTTTTCGGGATCATGCTCAAACAGAGCTAGCAGAGCGGCATAGAACGGACCGAAATGAAAAAGCGATTGATCAGCGTCGCGTTGGTGGCTTTGGGCGGCAGCCTCGCCCTCTATTATTATGCGTTCGCCTCGACCTCGCCCAAATCCGAAACCCCGGCATCCCGCAGCGCCGCCCGTGCGAACGGCCCCAACGCGCAGGGCAGCCGCAATTCGGCCGCGCGCGGGCCGGCCGTCTCGGTCGTCACAGCGCCGGTCACGACTGCCGCCTTCCCGGTCCGCCGTCGAACCATCGGCGTTGTGGAGTCCGCCGCCGTCGTCACGCTGCGGGCGCGGCTCGACAGCCAGGTGCTGACCCAGCAATTCACCGACGGCCAGATGGTGAAGCAGGGCGACCTGCTGTTCACGCTCGACGACCGCGAGGTGCAGGCCATTGTCGCGCGCGATCTCGCCACCATCGAAAAGGACAAGGCCGCCGCGGCCCGCGCCGAAGCCGACCTGAAGCGCACGCAAGAACTGGCCACGCGCAATGTCGCCAGCCGGCAGACACTCGATCAGGCCGATGCCGACCACAAGGCGGCGATGGCCACGCTGTCGGCCGACCAGGCGGCGCTCGAACTCGACCGCGCCAAGCTCAGCTATACCAAGATCAGCGCGCCGATCAGCGGCCGCACGGGCGCGGTCAGCGTCACGGCCGGCAATCTGGTCAGCGCCAGCGCCACCGCCGGCCTCGTCACCATCACCCAGATCACGCCGATCCGCGTCTCGTTCACCCTGCCGGAGCGCGACCTCGCCGATCTGCGCGCCGCCGCCGACCGTCCGGCGAAGGCCGCCGTGCGCGTGTACCATTCCGGCGAGACCACGCCGCGCGCCACCGGCCAGTTGAACTTCATCGACAGCAGCGTCGATGCGACGTCCGGAACCATCCTGGCCAAGGCCGGCTTCACCAATACCGATCTTGGCCTGTGGCCCGGCCAATATGTCGACGTCGAAGTCGACCTCAACGTGCTGCCCGACACCGTGACGGTGCCGACCGTCGCAATCCAGACCGGCCAGAAGGGCGCCTATGTGTTCGTGGCCAAGCCTGACCAGACCGTCGAGATGCGCCCGGTGACGACGGCTTCCAATGACGGCGACCGCACCGCCATTACGTCCGGCGTGACATCGGGCGAACGCGTCGTGGTCGAGGGCCAGGTGCGGCTCGCCGACGGCGCCCGCGTCACCGACAGCAATCGTGAGCGTTCGTCGCAGGCGCCAAAGGAAGGTGCACCGAAGGAATCCGGACCGCGCGAAGCCGCCCTCCCGCCGCGCGATGCGCCGCAGGCGCAATAGCACGGCACCGGGGCACCTCATGAACATTTCCGAATTCTGCATCCGCCATCCGGTCGCCACCACGCTGATGTCGGCGGCGCTGATCTTCGGCGGGCTCTATGCGTATACGTTCCTGCCGGTCGCGGCGCTGCCGCGCACCGACTTTCCGGTGATCAGCGTCAGCGCCTCGCTTCCGGGTGCCGCGCCGGACACCATGGCGAACGCGGTCGCGACGCCGCTCATCAAGCAATTCACCACCATTTCGGGCATCGACACCATCAGTGCGTCGAGCTCGCAGGGCTCGACCTCGATCAGCATCCAGTTCGTGCTCGGCCGCGACATCGATGCCGCCGCCGCCGACGTGCAGTCGGCCATCGCCCGCGTGCAGCGCTCGCTGCCGGCCGAGATGGTCGATCCGCCAAGCTACCGCAAGGTGAACCCGGCCGACGCGCCGGTGCTGATCCTGGTGATCACCAGCGATACCGCGCCGCTGCCGAAGCTCGACGCGTTCGCCCAACAGGTGATCTCTCCTGCGCTGTCGACCATCGATGGCGTCGCGCAGCTTTCGGTGTTCGGCAGCCAGAAATATGCCGTTCGCGTGCAAGTAAAACCGGACGCGCTGGCATCGCGCGGCATCGGCATCGACGAAATCCAAACCGCCGTATCGGCCGCCAATGCCAATACGCCGGTCGGCACCCTGGCCAACAAGGCCCAGCAGGTGACGCTGCAAGCCCGCACCACGATGAGCGACGCGTCGGAGTTCCGCGACATCATCGTCGCGGTGCGCAATAACCGGCCGGTGCGGCTCGGCGACGTGTCGAACGTCATTGACTCTGTGGAAAACGACCAGACCGCAAGCTGGTACAACTCGACACGCAGCATCATCCTGGCCGTGCAACGCCAGCCCGAGGCCAACACCGTCGACGTGGTGGACCGCGTCAAGGCGATGCTGCCGACCTTCAGCAATCAATTGCCGCCGGGGGCGCAGCTACATGTGCTCAACGACCGCTCGGTCTCGGTGCGCGACGCCGTGCATGACGTGCAGCTCACACTGGCATTGATCGTCGTGCTGGTGATCCTGGTGATCTTCGTGTTCCTGCGCCGCGTCACGGCGACGATCATCCCGGCGCTGGCGGTGCCGATCTCACTGATCGCCACGCTGGGCGCGATGTATCTGTTCGGCTTCAGCATCAACAACATCTCGCTCCTTGGCCTGACGCTGGCGGTCGGCCTCGTGGTCGACGACGCCATCGTGATGCTGGAAAACATCTACCGCCACATGGAAGAGGAAGGCCTCGGCGCCTACGAGGCGGCACTGAAGGGCAGCCGCGAGATCGGCTTCACGATCATCTCGATCACGGTGTCGCTGGTGGCGGTGTTCATTCCGGTGCTGCTGATGGGCGGCGTGGTCGGCCGGGTGTTCCATGAATTCGCCGTCGTGGTCACGACCGCCATCGCGGCTTCGGCCTTCGTGTCGTTGACGCTGACGCCGATGCTGGCCGCCAAGCTGCTGAGCCCGCCGGACAAGAATGAGCAAGTCAAAGGCTGGCACGCGGTGTTCGAACGCGGCTTCGCGGCGACCCTGCGGCTGTACGAACGCGGCCTCGACTTCACGCTGCGCCGCAAGCCGCTGATGCTCATCGTATTCGCGCTCACCGTCGCCGGCACCGTCTGGTTGGTGATTTCGACGCCGAAGGGCTTCTTCCCGCAGGAAGACATCGGACAGTTGAACGTCTCGACCGAGGCCCGCACCGACGTTTCCTTTGAAGCCATGATCGAACTGCAGCAGCAGGTCGTTGCGACGCTGAGAAAGTCGCCGCATATCGCCAATGTGGCGTCCGTCGTTGGCACAGGCTCGGGCCTGAATTCCGGCCGGCTATTCGTCGAACTGAAGCCACGCAGCGAGCGCGCGGTGCTGGCCACGGTACTCAACGATCTGCGGCGCGATCTGTCGAAGATCGCAGGTATCCGGTCTTTCGTGGTGCCGGTGCAGAATCTGCAGATCGGCGGACGCTCAAGCCGGGCGGCCTATCAGTTCGTGATGCAGAGCATCGACCGCCCGCTGCTGAATTCATGGTCGCAGAAGATGGCCGACGCGATGAGCCGCGACCCGACCTTCACGGACGTCAACAGCGACCTCAACATCAATTCCACCGAGGTGACGATTGCGGTCGACAAGGACAAGGCGCGCGCGCTCGGCATCACGGCCGACCAGTTGCGCTCGACGCTGTATTCGGGCTTCGGCACCCGGCAGGTCTCGACCATCTATGCGACCGGCGACAGCTACTCGGTCATCATGGAATACGATCCGTCGATCGACTGGAATGTCGGCCGGCTGCCGGACGTGCGGGTCCGCACCACCGACGGCAAACTGGTGCCGATCGGTTCTTTTGCGCGGATCGAGCGCACGCCGGGCGCGCTGTCGATCAACCAGCTCGGCCAACTGCCGGCGGTGACGATCTCGTTCAACCTGCCGGACGGCATCGCGCTCGGCGACGCCACGCAGCGCATCGAACAGCTCAAGGCCGAACTGCAGGTGCCCGAGACCATCACGTCAACCTATTCGGGCACCGCGAAGACGTTCCAGGATTCGCTGGCCAATCAGGGCATCCTGCTGCTGGCCGCCGTGGTGATCATCTATATCGTGCTCGGCATGCTGTATGAGAGCTTCATCCACCCATTCACCATTCTCACCGGCCTGCCGTCCGCCGTGGTCGGCGCGCTGCTGGCGCTGAAACTGTTCGGCATGGATCTCAGCGTGATCGCCGTGATCGGGCTGCTCATGCTGATCGGCATCGTGAAAAAGAACGCGATCATGATGATCGACGTGGCACTCACGCGGCAGCGCGAAGGCGTGTCGCCGGAGGAGGCCATCCGTTACGCGGCGGTTGTGCGCTTCCGGCCGATCATGATGACGACGCTGGCGGCGCTGGTCGGCACGCTGCCGATCGCGGTCGGGTTGGGCGCCAGCGCCGAGCTGCGCCAGCCGCTCGGCGTCACCGTCGTCGGCGGGCTGCTGGTGTCGCAGATCCTGACGCTGTACATCACGCCGGTGTTGTATCTCTACATGGAGAGCATCGCCGACTTCACGAAAGCCCATACCGCGTGGATCGGCGAGGCGATCACCGGCCGCAAGCGCGAGCCGGCCCTGCTGCCGCCGCCGGCGGAATAATATAGGGCGAGATTGATCGGCAGGCTCATCTTATCCCTCCCCCCGCTTGCGGGGGAGGGTGGCCGGTCACAGGGTGGGGGTTAGGCTGGACAAAGACCCCACCCCGGCTCGCTTTGCTCGCCGACCCTCCCCTTTCAGGGAGGGATAAGAAGGGCCTAAATCCCGAACGCCGCCGTGTACTTCTGCTTGATGTCTTCCGTGGCTTTTTCCTGCGCCTCGGCGTCGGGCGCCATCGTCTTGATCTGCGACAGCGGCACACGGCCGGCTTTCAGCGTCACGTCTGGATGATACGAGCGCAGGCCGGCGGCATCGGCGAGGAACTGCTGCGTGTCGCGCGAAGCCATGAAGCTCATGAACAGTTTCGCCGCGTTCGGATGCGGCGCGTTCTTGGCGATGGCACTGCAGCCCGGAATGACCGGCGTGCCCTCAGTCGGATACACGATGGCAATCGGGGCGCCGCCGTCCTGCAAGGTCAGGTGCATGTATTCAAGCCCATCGGCCGCGACCGCCCGCTCGCCCAGCGCCAGCTTCTTGGGCGGCTCGGTCGACGACTGGATCTGCATCACCTTCTGTTTGCCGAGCTTTTGGAAATACTCCCAGCCGAGCACCCGCGCGGTCTGGAACGTCGAGGTGACGATGCCGCCGCTATAGCCCGGATGTGCCTTGACGATCTTGCCGCTCCATTTCGGATCGAGCAGATCGGCAAAACTTTTCGGCGCGTCCTCGGGCTTCACGAGATTGGTGTTGTAGCCGATCGGCATCAGCGTGTAGCGCGTCGCCACATACATGCCGTCCGGGTCGCGCACCTCCGCCGGCCATTTGGCGACGTCCTCCGGCACATACGGCTCCAGGATGCCCTCGCGCTTCCAGGTGATGAACAACGCCTGATCCGAACCGTCCAGCACGTCGACAGCGTAAATCTTGCTGGACCGCTCCTGCTGGATGCGCTGGAACACGCGCTCGCTGCCGGTGCGCTCGACCTGTACCTTGATGCCGTACTGCGCCTCGAACCGCTTGGCGAGGCTCTCGGCGACCTTGAGGTCGATGCCGGTATAGAAGACCAGCTTGCCTTCCTGTTTGGCGGCCGCGATCAGTTCGGGCGTCAGCGCGGTCGGGGCCGGCGGCGCGGCCTGGCTGGTCGAAGTGCTGCCGATAGAGATGCCGGCCATGAACGCGGCGAGAAAGACGCAGCGCAGCAACGCACGCATAATGCCCATAACGTTTCCCCTGTATGATTATGTCGGCGCTCGAGCGCGCATTTAGGTTATTGCCAGAAAATCTAGCACGTACCAGCCAAAGGCTGCAATTCGGCGCTATGCTAATATAGGCAGAGTCGGCCGCGGCATCGCGTCCCGGCCGTCAGGAATTAACCAATGTACCGCGCGACCGTCGGCCACGAGCGGCATGTCTTCGACGATCTCAAAACCTTGCTGGCGAAGGCCTCGCCGGCGCGCAGCGGCGATGTGCTGGCCGGAATCGCTGCGACAAGCGCGGTCGAACGCGTCGCCGCGCAATTCGCGCTCGCCGACCTGCCGCTCAAAACATTCCTGAACGACTTAGTGGTGCCGCACGAAACCGACGAGGTGACCCGGATGATCGTCGACAGCCACGACATCCGCGCATTCGGCCCGGTCGCGCATCTCACCGTCGGCGGTTTTCGCGACTGGCTGCTGTCGGATCAAGCAACCCCGGAGGCATTGACCGCGCTGGCGCCCGGCGTCACGCCGGAAATGGCGGCGGCGGTGAGCAAACTGTGCCGCGCGCAGGACCTGATGGTGATCGCCGCCAAGTGCCATGTGGTGACGCGCTTTCGCAATACGATCGGCCTCCCCGGCCGGCTGTCGGCCAGGCTGCAGCCGAACCATCCGACCGACGACGCGCGCGGCATCGCGGCCAGCATTCTCGACGGGCTGCTGCTCGGCTCCGGCGATGCGGTGATCGGCATTAATCCGGCGACGGATTCGCCGGAGCGCGCGCATACGCTACTGTCGATGCTGGACGACATAAGGCAGAAGCTCGACATCCCGACGCAGAGCTGTGTGCTGGCCCATGTCACGACCACGCTCGAACTGATCAAGCGCGGCTCGCCGGTCGATCTGGTGTTCCAGTCGATCGCCGGCACCGAAGCCGCCAACCGCGCCTTCGGCATTGACCTTGCACTGCTCAAGGAGGCGCGCGACGCGGCGCTGACGCTCAAGCGCGGCAAGACCTTCGACGACGAAACTATCGGCGACAATGTGATGTATTTCGAGACCGGCCAGGGCAGCGCGCTGTCGGCCGGCGCGCATCACGGTGTCGATCAGCAGACCTTGGAGGCGCGCACCTATGGGGTCGCCCGCGCGTTCAAACCGCTTCTCGTCAATACTGTCGTCGGCTTTATCGGGCCGGAATATCTCTATGACGGCAAGCAGATCATCCGGGCCGGATTGGAGGATCATTTCTGCGGCAAGCTGATGGGCGTGCCGATGGGTTGCGACGTCTGCTATACCAATCACGCCGAGGCCGACCAGGACGACATGGACGCGCTGCTGACCCTGCTCGTCGCAGCCGGCGTCAATTTCGTGATGGGCGTGCCGGGTGCCGACGACATCATGCTCGGCTATCAGAGCACATCGTTCCACGACACACTGGCGATGCGCGAACTGATGCAACGCCGGCCGGCGCCGGAATTTGAGGCGTGGCTGTCGCGCCAGGGATTGACCGACGCGGCGAGCCGCGTGCGGCCGCAGGCGCTGCCGCAACAATTTCGCGCATTGCTGCCGGCCTGACCCATGAACGACAACGCACCGATGAGCGACACGCCCGCCCCGCTTGAGCCTTCCGACGATCCTTGGGTGAGGCTACGCGCCCACACGGCGGCGCGCATCGGCCTCGCGCGCAGCGGCGCCTCGCTGGCGACCAAGCCCTTGCTCGACTTTCGCCTCGCCCATGCGCGGGCTCGCGATGCCGTGCATACGCCGCTCGATCAGACCAAGGCGCTGCACGATCTCGAAGCGCTGGAGCTTGGAATACCGGTCGTCACCGTGGCCAGCGCGGTCACGCGCCGCGCCGACTATCTGGCGCGGCCCGATCTCGGCCGCGCGCTGGCACCCGATGCCGAGGCAACACTCGCGCCATATCGTGGCGCCTACGACATCGCCTTCGTGGTGACCGACGGACTGTCGGCGCCCGCCGTCCAGGCCCATGCCGCACCGGTGCTGGCGCTCACCGTCCCGCTTTTGATCGAAGACGGCTGGCGCGTCGCGCCGCTCACCGTGGTGCGTCACGGCCGCGTTGCGATCGGCGATGCTATCGCGGCGGCGCTCAACGCCACCATCGTCGCCGTGCTGATCGGCGAACGGCCCGGCCTGTCGGCGCCGGACAGCATGGGTGCGTATCTGACATTCGCGCCCGGCCCGCAAACGACCGACGCCGACCGCAACTGCATTTCCAACATCCGGCCGGACGGCATTTCGTATGGAGACGCCGCGTTCAAGCTCGGCTACCTGCTGCGCGAAATGCGCCAGCGCCAGCTGTCCGGCTATACGCTGAAGGACGACTCGGACCGGCTGCTGCTGGAGCCACGCTGAAGGAGCCGCCATCAACATGACGAGGCCGGGATGATCGTCGTCTGGCGCGTGGTCGATAGCTGCAACCTATGCTGTCCGTTCTGCGCCTTCGACAAGCGGCTGACATTCGGGCGAAGCGCTGCTGATCCGTCCGACATACTACGCTTTGCACACGCGCTTGCCGCCTATCAGGCGCGCACGAAGGATCGCGTGATGCTCAGCTGGCTCGGCGGCGAGCCGCTATCATGGAAGCCGTTGCAGGATCTGACACTATCGGTGCGCGCACTCGACCTGGCAGTCAGCGCGACCACGAACGGCACCGCGCTCGGAAACGCGCGGCTGCGCCGGCACATCCGCGACGCCTATCGCGAACTCACCATCAGCGTGGACGGATTTTCGTCCCTGCACGATTCGCTGCGCGGCTGGGCCGGCGGCTTCGCCAAGCTGCGCAGCTGGATTCCGCTCCTGGCCAGCGAAGCCCGCATGGCCGGATCACGGCTGAAGCTCCGCGCCAACATCGTGCTGATGCGGCAGAACGTCGATGAATTTCCGGCGCTGTGCGCCGAACTGGCCGGCTGGGGCATCAAAGAGATCACCTTCAATCAACTCGGCGGCCGCGACCGGCCGGAATTTTATCCGGCGCACCGGCTGACTCCTGTCGATGTCGACCGCCTGGAGGCTTCTCTACCGGTGTTGCGCGGCGAACTGTCTACCCGGGGCGTCGTATTGGTCGGCGGCGACGGCTACCTGTCGCGGATTCGGGCCAGCGCGCTCGACCGGGCCAATCCGGTCGCGGATTGCGGACCGGGCGAGAGCTTCCTGTTCGTCGACGAAAACGGGATCGGGTCGCCGTGCAGCTTCACCACGGCCGATTACGGCGTCGATGTGCGCATGCTGCAAACGGCGGACGACATCGCCGATCTGCCGTCGCGGTTTCGCGAGATGCGCCGCGTCGGTCGATCGCCCCAATGCGACGACTGCCTGAGCACCCAGGTCTGCGACAAATTCAAAGCGCCGGCGAATGAACCGCGTGCCTTGCCGCGCGAGGCGGCCGTTTCGCCGTAGCGGCACCCAGCCGAATTTTCCGCGTCCGTCCGTGGAACTTGTTCCACCGGGGTAGCGTTGGATTGGCGAGTTCACCCGGTTTTCAGGGAGGAGTTGCCATGGGACTGTTCAGCAAAGACATCCAGACGATGGACGACCTGTTCCTGCACGTGTTGCAGGACATCTATTACGCCGAAAAGCAGATCCTCAAGGCGCTGCCCGACATGATCGAAAAGGCGACCAACCGCGAGCTGACGGCGGCCTTCAAGAGCCATATGGCCGAGACCGAGAAACACGTGTCGCGCCTCGAACAGGCGTTCGAACTGCTCGGCCAGAAGCCCAAGGGCACCACCTGCCCGGCCATCGACGGCATCATCAAGGAAGCCAACGAGATCGCCGGCGAGGTCGGCCAGAAGAAGGTGCTGGACGCCGCCCTGATCGCGGCCGCGCAGGCCGTCGAGCATTATGAAATCACCCGCTACGGCACGCTGGTGGCCTGGGCCGAAGAGCTTGGCCACGAGGCCGTCGCGCGGTTGCTGACCACGACCCTCAACGAGGAAAAGGCCGCCGACAAGAAGCTGAGCGGCATCGCCGGGTCCAAGGTGAACCTGAAGGCGGCCGGTTGAGCGGCTGGCGGGAGGCGGGGCGCGCGATGACCGACAGCTGGAAAGCGGACCGGAACGCCAGCGCCGAGCGCACCCAATCGCTATGGATGCGCACCGACGTGCTGCCGGACGCGCCGCGCCTGACCGGCAATCTCACCTGCGACACGCTGATCGTCGGCTCGGGCATTGCCGGGCTGTCGGTCGCCTATGAGTTGGCGAGCGCCGGCCAGCACGTGATCGTGGTCGATCGTGGCCCGATTGCGGGCGGGATCACGTCGCGGACCACGGCGCACCTCGCGCCGGTGTGCGACGACGGCCTGAGTTCGCTGATCAAGCTACGCGGTGAAGAGACCGCGAAGCTGTTCCAGCAGAGCCAGGAGGCCGCCGTCGCCCGGATCGAGGAGATCGTCGCGCAGCACGACATCGCGTGCAACTTCCGCCGGCTCGACGCCTACCTCTTTCCGGCGCTCGGCATGGAGCGCAACGCCGCCAAGGATCAGGCCGACACCGAGTACGACGCCGGCCGGAAGGCCGGCGCCAAAGTCGAACGCGCCAAGGGCGTACCGATGAGAGGCTTCGAAAGCGCGCCGTGCCTGCGCTACCCGGACCAGGCCACGTTCCATCCGACGAAATATCTCGATGCGCTGGTCAGGATCATTGTCGACAAGGGCGGCAAGATTTTCGCCCACAGCGCGGTGACCGAGATCGCGGAGCCGGAAGGCCGCATCCGCGTCGTCACCGCCAGCGGCGCCAGCGTGACTGCCGACCGGGCGGTGTTCGCGACCAATTCGCCAATCAATGACTGGGTCGAGATCCACAGCAAGATGGCGCCGTACCGCACCTATGCGATGGCGTTCACGATCCCGCGCGGCACCCTGCCCGATGCGCTCTATTGGGACATGGCCGACCCGTATCACTATGTCCGGCTCAATCCCGGCCCCGGCGCGACCGATTACCTGATCGTCGGCGGCGCCGACCACAAATCCGGCGAGGCCGATGACGGCGACGTGCGCTTCGAGGCCATCGAGGCGTGGATTCGGCAGTTGGTTCCGGAACTCGGCAACGAGGTGCATCGCTGGTCCGGACAGGTGCTCGACACCATCGACTATTGCGGCTTCATCGGCCGCGATCCGGGCCGCGACACCATGTTCATCTCGACCGGCGATTCCGGCCAGGGCATGACGCATGGCGCGCTGGCCGGCATCCTGCTCAAGGACCTGATCCTCAACGGCTCAAGCCCGTGGCAGGACGTGTACGAGCCGTCGCGCAAGACGCCGACCGGCATCGTCAACTATGTCCGCGAAAACGTGACGGCGATCACGAATTTCGCCGAATACCTGATGCCGGGCGAGTTGGACTCGGTCGATGAGCTCCAGCCCGGCCAAGGCGGCATCGTCCGCAATGGCATGCAGAAAGTCGCGGCCTGCCGCGATATGGACGGCAAGCTGCATCTGAATTCGGCGGTGTGCACCCATCTCGGCTGCCATGTGCACTGGAATTCGACCGAGCAGTGCTGGGATTGCCCGTGCCATGGCTCGCATTTCGCGCCGGACGGCACGGTGCTGAACGGTCCGGCGATCGCGCCGCTGGCGCCTGCCAGCCTGCCGGCCGAGGCACGGAAGGGGGCCAAAGCTGCAACATAATTAGGTAACCGCAGCGCTTATTCACATCGGCCTCGCCGTGCGCGGGCTCGGTGATCTCGTCGTTCCGACGGTACGAATGTTTCAAATCGGTATATCATCATTGGCCTTTCACAGGCCGCGACTCACAGGGGAGCAGCATGGCTAAAGACAGCATGGTAACGGACGCGAAAAATACGGTGGTCGAAGCCGCGAAGGCGGGCGCCGAAGGTATGAAGACCGTGGCCGGGGAAGCGCTCGGCGCCGCCGCGGTCGCCGCCGCCGGCGTGATGCTGGATCACGTCTCGAAAGCGCTGAGCCAGGGGGCCGACAAGGTCGAGACCTCGCGGCCGGCTGCCGAGCGAGCGGTTTCGGATGCCGCGGTTTCGTTCGCGGGCGCGGGACCGGCCAGGAAGAAGGCCAAGAAGGCCAAGAAGGCCGCCAAGAAAGCCGCCGCGAAAGCGAGCCCGGCCAAGAAGACTGCCAAGAAAAGCACCAAGAAAAAGAGTGCCAAGAAGACCGTGAAGAAGGCCGCGAAAAAGAAGGCCGCGAGCAAGACCAAGACCGCGACGAAAAAGAAGGCCGCCAAAAAGTCGTCGGCCAAGAAGACCAAGAAGAAGAGCGCCCCGAAGAAGAAGTCCGGCGCCAAGCGGAAGACCAAGAAGTAGCCGGTTCTGCGCGCGGCGGATCGCGATGCCCAGGCAACGCGGTTCGCAGCTCGATGGCGGTGGGCGGAGCCAGGCTCCGCCCGACCACGGGCCAATCCGGTCGCCCGAAAATTCAATCTTATCAATATATTATAGCTGGCGCGCCCGGAACGATTCGAACGTCCGACCCTCAGATTCGAAGTCTGATGCTCTATCCAGCTGAGCTACGGGCGCCTGACCGCAACATGGTCAAAACACCGCCGTCTGGCAAGCACCGCCCTCAGGTTCCGGTCGGCCTTCCCAAGCCTATGAGATATAAAAAAAGCCCCGGCAACCGCCGGGGCTTCTTCATGTTGAGGCCGAGATTCGCCCCCGTTCGATCAGTTGCAGATCTGCACGCGGCGCCAGTGTCGATAGCCGTAGGCGTCATAGACGGGACGCCGTTCGACCCAGCACCGTCCGCTCGCATACGGATAAGCACCAGCGACTGCCAAGCCGCCCAGCAGACCGGCGCCGACCGCGAGGCCGACGCCGCCACGATGCCACCCGCCATGATGCCGGTTATAGGGACGCGCGTCCGCGCTCGACGACATCGCGGCCGTCGAGCCGATGAGAGTCAGTGCGGCAATGGCCGCGATTCCGATACGCTTTGCTTTCACTTCAAATTCCTCGGTGATGTCGTCGCCCATACCGAAGTAACGCAGCGGACCTCTCTAGGTTCGCTCAAGATTCCGGGAGCGATTTTTGTGAAGTCTGTGTGAAAAGACACAAAAAAAATGTGCGACATAAAATAATTTCGCGTGGTGTCTTTATACACGGCACCACGAGCGATGATCGCTTAGCGTCGTCTCCACGGGATACCAAGGGGGCACAGGCATGCGGTTATTCGAACCCGACACGTTGCGCGGCCAATCCGTCGAACGGCCGACATGCGAACGTTGCAACACCGCGATGTGGCTGGCCCGTATCCAGCCTTCGGACCAGCCGGATCACGATTGCCGCACTTACGAGTGTCCGAGCTGCCAGACTTCCACCGTGATGACCGTGAAGTTCAAATAGCGCCACGCATGCGCGGATCGCGCGGTCACCTGTCCGGATCATTGGAACCAGCGCGCCCATTGTCGGTTTGTATGGCTCAGTGCCGGCATCAGAGCATGATCCCGAAAAGTGGGAACCGGTTTTCG
>JAQGJU010000116.1 GCA_028290465.1 Xanthobacteraceae bacterium
CTCGGATGAATATCTCCATCGCCTGATTGCACTCGGCCACCGCGATGCGGTTTGCGAGCAGCTGGAAGATCCCGCCGAGGCGAAGAAGCGCGGCGCAAAGAGCGTGGTGCGGCGCGACGTCATCCGCCTAGTGACGCCGGGCACGCTCACCGAAGACACCTTGCTCGACGCCCGGCGCAACAACTATCTGCTCGCCATCGCGCGGGCGCGCGCCTCGGCCGAAGCCGACACCAGCCGCTTCGCGCTGGCGTGGATCGACATCTCGACCGGCGAATTCCGTATCGCCGAGTGCGAATCCTCCAGTCTCCAGGCCGAGATCGCCCGGCTGGAGCCGGGCGAGATCCTGGTGTCGGACACGCTGTATTCCGATCCCGACCTGATGCCGTTCTGGCGCACTCTGCCGGCCGTGACGCCGCTGACCCGCGATGCGTTCGACGGCGCCTCGGCCGAGCGGCGGCTGTGTGATTTTTTCGCGGTCGCGACGACAGCCGCGTTCGGTACGCTGTCTCGGCTCGAGCTGACCGCCGCCGCCGCGTGCGTGTCCTATGTCGAGCGCACCCAACTCGGCAAACGCCCGCCGCTGTCGCCGCCGCTGCGCGAGCAGCAGGGCGCCACCATGGCGATCGACCAGGCGACGCGCACCAATCTCGAACTGATCCGTTCGATGTCGGGCGAGCGGCGCGGCACGCTGATCGCCGCCATCGACCGCACCGTGACGTCGGCCGGCGCGCGGTTGTTGCTGCAACGCCTCGCCGCGCCGCTGACCGATGTCGGCGCCATCGTGCGGCGGCTCGATGCCGTGCAGGCCCTGACGGCGGACCCCGGTCTGCGCGGCCAGATCCGCGAACGGCTGCGCCGCGCGCCTGATATCGCGCGGTCGCTGTCGCGGATCGTGGTCGGCCGTGCCGGCCCGCGCGATCTCGCGGCGATCCGCGACGGTATGGCGGCGGCCGCCGAACTCGCCTCGGTGCTGGCCGCGCTGCCGGACATGCCCGACGAACTCATCGAGGCCGCGGCCGGCCTGCGCCGGCCCGACCCAGCGCTTGGCAATATGCTGGCGTCGGCGCTCGCCGACGAATTGCCGCTGCTCAAGCGCGACGGCGGATTCGTGCACGCGGGCTATGACGCAACGCTGGATGAGGCGCGTTCGCTGCGCGATGAATCGCGCAAGGTGGTGGCCTCGCTGCAGGCCCGCTATGCCGACGACACTGGCGTGAAGGGTCTGAAGATCCGGCACAACAACGTGCTGGGCTATTTTGTCGAAGTCACGGCGCAGCACGGCGACAAATTGTTCGCGCCGCCGCTCAATGCGTCGTTCATTCACCGCCAGACGCTGGCCGGACAGGTGCGCTTCACCACCACCGAGTTGGGCGCACTGGAAGCCAAGATCGCCAATGCGGCGGATCGCGGGCTCGGGTTAGAGCTGGAGATCTTCGAGCGGCTGTCCGCCGAAGTGACGGCCGCCGGCGCCGCGCTGAAGGCCGCCGCCGAAGCGTTGGCTGTGCTCGACGTGGCGTCGGCATTGGCTGCGCTCGCCGTCGAACAGGATTATATCCGGCCGGAGATCGAGGACTCGCTGACTTTCGCGATCGAAGGCGGCCGGCATCCCGTGGTCGAGCAGATGCTGCAGACCGGCGGGCCATTCGTGGCCAATGATTGCGATCTGTCACCGCCTGTGGATGCGAAACGACCGCCGGATTCCGGCCGGGTCTGGCTGATCACCGGTCCGAACATGGCCGGTAAATCGACTTTCCTGCGCCAGAACGCGTTGATCGCGGTGCTGGCCCAGATGGGCAGCTTCGTGCCGGCCAAGCGCGCTTGCATCGGCATCGTCGACCGGCTGTTCTCACGGGTCGGCGCCGCCGACGATCTGGCGCGCGGCCGCTCGACCTTCATGGTCGAGATGGTCGAGACCGCCGCGATCCTGAATCAGGCCGGCGCGCGGGCGTTGGTCATCCTGGATGAAATCGGCCGCGGCACCGCGACCTTCGACGGCTTGTCGATTGCCTGGGCGGCGATCGAACACCTGCATGACGTCAACCGCTGCCGCACGCTGTTCGCGACGCATTTCCACGAACTGACCGCGCTGTCGGCCAAGCTGCCGCGGCTGTTCAATGCGACGGTGCGGGTCAAGGAATGGCAGGGCGAAGTCGTGTTCCTGCACGAGGTCATTCCGGGCGCCGCCGACCGCTCCTACGGCATCCAGGTCGCGAAGCTGGCCGGCCTGCCGCATGCGGTGATCGAGCGCGCCAAGTTGGTGCTGGCCGGACTGGAAGCGCAGGACCGCAGTTCGCCCAAGCACCGCCTGATCGACGACTTGCCGCTGTTCTCCGCGCTCGCACGCGCCACGCCGGCGCCGGCAACGGATCCGGCCGCCGAGAAAATCGCCGCGGCGCTCGGCGCGCTGTCGCCCGATGAGCTGACGCCGCGCGAAGCGCTCGAAGCGCTCTACAGGCTCAAAGGTCTGGCGACGAAAAAGAGTTAAACCGGCGCGCCGACTCGCCGCATCGCATAGACCGCGAGGCCCCAGAAGATCGAGATGGCCAGTGCGATGGTCATCGCCAGCGCCGATCCGAGCGGCACCGCCGCGACATGCAGCACCGCGAACGCCACGCCGAGCCCGATCAGGCCGGTGATCGCATTGGCCAGCACGGCGGCGGTCGCCGGCCCGCCGACCCGCCGGTGCAAGATGAAGATGATGCTCGACAACACGATCGGGAACACGGCGAACATGCCGGACGCGAACGCGCCGATCTTGAAGCTGAGCGCCACCACGGCCGCGACCAGCAGCGCGACCATCAGGCCGCGCGCCAAAATGTCCCGCCAGCGGAAACGCACCGGACCCATCGGGGCATGGCGGTACTGCTGGGCCACGATCAGGCAAAGCGGAAATACGATCACGTTAAAGGCCACGGCGCCGATCAGATTCCAGTGAATGGAATCGACCACGATCGCCAGGATCACCCAGAAGATCAGCGCCGCCGGCAGGCTCAAGAACAGCGACTGGCGCTGGCCGAGCACCGCATAGATCAGCGCGAAGGTCGCCGTCACCGGATTGATGGCCAGACTGGCCAGCGCGCTCTGCGCGATGAACGCCGAGTCGTGGTCCATGGCCAGGAACATGTAAGCCGGCGCCGCCGCGATCGGCAAAGTGGCGATCAGCGCGCCCGGCAACGGCCCCACCCGCTGCGCCGCCATGGTGGCCGCGATGACAAATCCGGCGGTGACCGCCATCTTGACGACGAGCGCCAGCCAGAACAGCAGGTCGGGAGACATCGCGGGCGCCTATGCGGGGTCGATCGGGTATGCCCGGCTTCGGCCGCGCACTCGGCGTTTGTAGGCCTTCAGGGGTTAAAAAACGTCAACGGCCGGACCCGAAAGCCCAGCCGTTCCAGCCTACTCAGGAAATAAAGGCGCTTACGCCCGCTTCATGCTGACCTCGACCGGAGGTCCGCTCTTGATGGTCTGATAGACCACGCAATAGCGCTCGGTCAGCTTCAGCAACTGGTCGAGCTTGTCCTGCGGCGCGTCGGTGTCGACGTCGAAACGCAGGCGGATCTGCGCGAAGCCAACCGGGGCATCCTTGGCGACGCCGAGCGTGCCGCGAAAATCCAGGTCGCCTTCGGCCGAAACGGTGCCGGATTTGAGCGGAATGTCGATCGCGGTCGCGACCGCCTTCAGGGTCACGCCGGCGCAGGCGACCAGCGCCTCCAGCAGCATGTCGCCTGAGCACAACTCCATGCCGGAGCCGCCGGTCGCCGGGTGCAGCCCGGCCACCGCGAGCGCGCGTCCGGTCTCGACCTTGCAAGCGATGCTCTGGTCGTCGAGCGTGCCCTTGGCCTTCAGGGTGATGAACGCCGCCTTGGCATCGTCCTTGTAGCGCTCCTTGATCGGCGCCTGCATCGCACGCAGTTCGGCAGCGTCCATGTTTATTCTCCGATGAAATGGCGGGACCCGCACCACGGCGCCCTTGGCCCGGCCGGGAAACTCGCCGGAAACCTGCGGCCGGTCAACCCGACGCAGGCCGGTCACAAAGCTAGGTATTGTTGCTTAGCCCTTCTGTGGAGAAAGTAGTATTCGAGTGGGTGATTACAAGACGCAATGTAACATCACTTAAGTCCAATTTAAGCTGTCTGAACGATGTTGGTGCGGCCGATTAACCGAGGTTTTCCCCCATGCTTCGCTCATTATCGATTCGCACCAAATTGATGGGCGCATTCGCCCTGGTCATTGTTTGCGTCATCGCCCTCGGTCTTGTGGGCATTCAAGGCCTGCGCTCACTGAACCCGATCATCGACGAACTGTCGGACAAGCGCCTGCCGAGCGTGCGCTGGGCCGGCGCAATAAGCGACGCCGCCGGGGCGATCCAATCCGGGTTGATCGCCCACATTCTCGCAAACGACGACGAGAAGGCGAGGCAGGGCATCGAGACCAATATCGAGAAGTATAAAGGACAGCTCGCCGAAGCGCGCGGCAAGTACGAAAAGCTGATCGGCGACCCGGCCGAGCGGGCGCTGTATGAGACTTTTGGTCGGGACTGGGCAGCCTTCACCGTCGAATTCCAAAAAGTCTTTGAGATGTCCAAGGCCAAAAAGGATGAAGAAGCGCGAACGTACAACTCGCAAAAGGCGCGGCCGTTCTACCTGAAGGCTAGCGAAGATCTCAGCAAATTGATCGAACTCAACGTGAAGGCCGCCGATGACGCAAACATGGTGTCCGATATCGCCTATGCCAGCGCGATCAACTTGGCGATCGGCGGCATGGCGGGCTCCACGCTGCTGATGATCCTGCTCGCGTTCTTCAACATCCGCAGCATTTCGAACGGCATCGCGACCGTCACCAAGCCGATGGGCGAACTCGCGGCCGGCAACCTGTCGGTCGAGATTCCGAACCGTGGCGAGAAGACCGAGATCGGCGCCATCGCGGACGCGGTCCAGATCTTCAAGCAAGGCTTGATCGAGCGCCGCGACCTGGAAACCGCCGCCAAGGAAACC
Source organism: Xanthobacteraceae bacterium (assembly GCA_028290465.1). GTDB lineage: Bacteria > Pseudomonadota > Alphaproteobacteria > Rhizobiales > Xanthobacteraceae > FEB-22. Next base: position 4,995 of record JAQGJU010000116.1, read on the forward strand.
GAAATTCGCAATGCAACGCAGCGCAAGGCGGACATGAACGCGCTGGCGGCCAAATTCGAGGGCACCGTCGGCAATATCATCGACACGGTGTCGTCGTCGACCACCGAGCTTGAGGCGACCGCCGTCACGCTGACGCGCACCGCCGAAACCACCCAGCGCCTGACCGCGACCGCGTCGCGGGCCTCGAACGACGCTTCACAGAATGTCCAGACGGTCGCGAGTGCCACCGAGGAACTGTCTTCCTCGGTCAACGAAATCGCCCGTCAGGTGCAGGAATCCAGCCGCATCGCCACCGAAGCGGTGCAACAGGCGGCGCGCACCGATCAGCGCATGAACGAACTGTCGACCGCCGCGCAGCGGATCGGCGACGTGGTCAAACTGATCACCGCCGTGGCCGAGCAGACCAACCTGCTGGCCCTCAATGCCACCATCGAAGCCGCGCGCGCCGGCGAAGCCGGTCGCGGCTTCGCCGTCGTGGCCAGCGAAGTCAAGGCGCTGGCCTCGCAGACCGCGAAAGCCACCGACGAGATCAGCGCGCAGATCAGCAGCATGCAGGACGCCGCGCATGACTCGGTGACGGCGATCAAGGAAATCGGCGGCACCATCGGCCGGATTTCGGAAATCGCCTCGCTGATCGCGTCGGCGGTCGAGGAACAGGGCGCGGCCACGCAGGAGATCGCCCGCAACGTACAGCAGGCCGCCCAGGGCACCACGCAGCTTGCCGACAATCTCGGCGATGTCGATCGTGGCGCGGCCGAAACCGGTTCGGCTTCGACTCAGGTGCTGTCGTCGGCCAAGTCGCTGGCCAATGAGGGCAGTCGCCTCAAGCTTGAGGTCGGCCGCTTCCTTGATACGGTGCGGGCCGCGTAAGCAGCACCCCACGTCGCCGGAAAATGTTTAGCCGGCCGGTGTCAGCACCAGCCGGCCGATCACCTTGCCGGCCTTGAGATCGGCGAGCGCCGCATTGGCGCCGTCGAGCGGGCGCGTGCCGGTCGGCACGAAGGGCAGCGTGATCCGGCGCAGCAACGCCAGCAATTCACGCAGCTCCGCAAGACTGCCGGTGTAGGAGCCCTGCAACGTCAGCGCCCGCATCGGCACCAGCGGCAGCGACAACGTGAGGTCGCCGCCGAACAGCCCGACCACGATTAACGTGCCGCCCTTGGTCAGAACATCGACACCAAGCCGCGCTGTGTCCGACGCACCGACGAAATCGATCGCCGCCCATACCGGGCCGTTCGCGGCTTTCTGAATCTGTTGAACGGCATCGCTCGCGCGCGGATCGATCACCGCCAGCGCCCCGGCCTTCTTGGCGGCGGCGCGCTTGTCGGGATCGAGCTCGACCACGATGGCGCCCTTGCCTTTCATCGCCTTGAGAATGGTGATGCAGATCAGCCCGAGACCGCCAGCGCCGATCACCACCACGGGCTCGCGCCTGATCAGCGCGCCAAGCTTTTTCAGCGCCCCATAGGCCGTGAGGCCCGAGCATGCCAGCGGCGCGGCCTGCGCGGCTTCTAATTTGCCGTAGTCGACCAGATAGCGCGGATGCGGCACCAGCAGATGGTCGGCATAGCCGCCATCGCGGAACACTCCGAGAAAACGCGGCGAAGTGCAGAGCTGTTCGTCGCCGCGCTTGCAGACCGCGCAGGTGCCGCAGCCGATCCACGGATAGACCAGCCGCTTGTCGCCGATCTTGACGCCACGGGCACGCGGGCCGACCGCGACGACCTCTCCGACGTTCTCATGGCCCATGGTCAGCGGCAGCTTCACACCGCGATCCGCCAGCATCAGCTTCTTGCCGCCGCCGAGATCGTAGAAGCCGTCCCAGAAATGCAGATCGCTATGGCACACGCCGGCGGCCAATACCTTGAGCACGACTTCGGTGCCGGTCGGCTTCGGCGTCGGCTGTTCGGCGAGTTGCAACGGCGCGCCGCATTGGCAGACCTGGAAGCTGCGCATGTTTCCCCCGGGCTATTGTCGTTGGCCGGAGTCCAGTATCCGCAGACGGAGTTCAGCGTGTCCAGGGGATTTACGGTCGAATGTCAGACCGCAGCCCTCACCACCACAGGGCCGCGCCGGCGCTGTTCTTGGTCTCGCCTTCAGCCGTGATCACGGCGCGGTCGAGCGAGCGGTCGAGCGCCGCCATCACCCGGCGCTTGACGAAATCGAAGGCGGCCGATTGCCGGTCGCGCGGACGCGGCAGGTCGTCCGCGATTTCGTCATAGACCCGGCCGGGATGCGGGCGCATCACCATCACACGATCGGCCAGCACGATCGCCTCTTCGACGTCGTGCGTGACCAGCAGCAGGGTCGGCTTGGAGTCCGCCCACAGATCCAGCAGATGGTCTTGCAGATCGGCGCGGGTGAACGCATCGAGCGCCGAGAACGGTTCGTCGAGCAGCAGCACTTCGGGACGCGGCACCAGCGCCCGCGCGATGGCGACGCGCTGCGCCTGCCCGCCGGACAATTCGCGCGGCCAGACATCCGCCTTGTCGGTCAGGCCGACGCGCGCCAGCGCGGTCGCGACGCGGTCTTCGCGCTCGGCCTTCGGCCGGTCGTCGATGCCGAAGCCGACATTGCCGGCCACCGTGAGCCACGGCAGCAGGCGCGGCTCCTGAAAGATGATGCCGATTTTCGGGTGCGGGCCGAGGACAGGCATGCCGTCCAGCATCACCACGCCCTGGCTCGGCGTATCGAGGCCCGAGATCGCCCGCAGCATGGTCGACTTGCCGCAGCCGGAGCCGCCGACGATGGCGAGGATTTCACCGGGACCGACTTCCAGCGAAATGCCGTCCAGCGCCCGCACGCCGTTCGGGTAGGTTTTGCCGACGCGATCCAGAACCAGCATCAGAACTCTCTCAGAGCATGATCCCGAAAAGTGGGGACCGGTTTTCGGACAAGATCATGCTCAATGTTTAGCGCCGCGCGAATTAGCGCCTTGCGAACGAATCTTCCCAGCGCAGGAAGGGTGTGGCGGCCGCCGCGATCATCCAGTCGGTCAGCTTGCCGATCACCGCGAAGGCCACGATGGCGGCCACGATCTGGGCCGGCTTGCCAAGTTGCTGGCCGTCGATCAGCAGGTAGCCGAGACCTTCCGAGGCGCCCATGAATTCGGCCGCGACCACGAACATCCAGCCGAGGCCGAGGCCCGAGCGCAACGCCAGCACATAAGCCGGCATCACGGCCGGCAGCAGAATGCGCCGGATCATGGCCGGGCCGGACAGGCGGAACACGCGGCCGACTTCGACGATCTTGCGATCGACCGACGTCACCGCGCCCATCACGCCGAGATAGACCGGGAAGAACACGCCGACCGCGATCAGCGTCACCTTCGAGGCCTCGAAAATGCCGAGCCACAGAATGAACAGCGGCACCCAGGCGATCGACGGAATGGCGCGCAGCGCCTGCAGGGTCGGATCGATCAGCCGATGCGACAGACCGGAATAGCCGGTGATCGCGCCGAGGATTGTGCCGAACCCGACCCCGATCCCGAAGCCGGCCCCGACCCGCCACAGGGTGACGGCGGCGTGGCGCTGCAATTCGCCCGTTTTGGCGAGTTCGGCGAACGTGTTGAAGATCACCGATGGCGGCGGCACCAGGCGGCCGTTCGACAGGCCGGCCCGCACCGCCAGTTCCCACAGCACCGCGAGCCCGACCGGCAGGATCAGGCCGAGCGCCGGCCGCGCGAAACGCGACAGTCCCGGCTTCTGGACGGTCTGTTCTACCTTGGCGGGCTCAGTGGTGGGTCCAGCGGTAATCGTCATCGGCCCAAAAGACATAACCTGCCCATCATAGCGTTTTCAAGTGAAGTGGAATCCACTTCACGTCAAGAAAACGCGTCTTTTTAAATATTTAGAGCGCGTCCGGACGCAAAACCGGTATCCACTTTTGCTGGACGCGCTCTGAACGCAACCGATGACTAAATCGTTCTCGAAAAAAGGCCAGGATCGGGGCGACCGATCCTGGCCTCATACTTGGATGCTGAACGCCATTCGGCGCGTCGGTCGGTCCGTCGTCGCGTCTTAGTTGGTGACGGCGAGGTACTTGTCGTCGATCAGGTCGTCGACGGTCTTCTTGACGTCGACATCGGCCTTGACCACGCCGGCCTGCTGCAAAGCGAGGCCCGCCGCGAGGATCGACTCGCGCTGCGGCGCGCCGATCCGGCTATGCGTCAGTTCGGTGCGTTCCTTGAGCTGCTTGTCGACCACCGCGTCCGGCAGCTTGGTGGCGGTGATGAAGCTCTTTTTCAGGTCGTCATAGTTGGCGAGCGAGTACTTGCGCGCTTCCTCGTAGACGTTCAGCACGCGGCGCACGATCGCCGGGTGGTCCTTCAAAAACTCTTCACGCACATTGAGGATGCCCCAGGTATTGGCTTCCTTGTTGCGGAAGAACAGCTTGGCGCTGTCTTCGACTTCGGCCTGCGCCATCATCGGATCGAGGCCGGCCCAGGCATCGACATCGCCGCGAATGAGCGCGGTCTTGCCGTCCGGATGCTGCAGCAGCACCGGGGTGATGTCCTTCTCGGTCAGGCCGACCGACTGCAGCGCGCGCACCAGGAAGATGTGCGGATCGGTGCCGCGGGTCACGGCGACGCGCTTGCCTTTCAGGTCGGCGATCTTGGCGATCTTGCTGTCCTTGCCGACCACCAGCGCGGTCCATTCCGGCCGCGAGAAAACGTAGATCGACTTGATCGGATTGCCGTTGATCTTGGCGACCAGCGCCGCCGAGCCGGCCGTCGAGCCGAAATCGATCGAGCTGGCGTTGAGGAATTCCAGCGCCTTGTTGGAGCCGAGCGTCTGCACCCAGCGAATGGTGATGCCGTCCTTAGCGAATTCCTTTTCCAGCAGGCCCTTTTCCTTCAGAACCAGCGACACCGGATTGTAGGTCGCCCAATCGAGACGGATTTCCTTCGGATTGTCGGCCGCGAACAGCGTCGCGCTCGGCAGCAGGCCGACCATCAGGGCAGATGCGAAAATCGAACGTCGGGAGAAGAAAGCGGTCATCAGGACCTCCATACGCAAAAGCCGCGTCCGCGCTCCCGCGCGTCCAGGCCGGTTCTCGGAGGCGGGAAAGTGGCCCGCCGTCAGCTGGCGACGGGGCGAGCCCCGGTGCTTTAGCTGCATTTGTTACGCGCCCGCAAGCTGTCCGCTCAAATCGGCGCTATGATTATTCTATAAGACTGGCAAATTAAGGGGTCAAGAAGAAGATAATTTCTTCATTGGGCGATAAAAAGTAAAATATCTTAATTATCCCAGCTTTTGTGGAGTTGCTTCCTCGCCGGCGGCGATTAGGTGACAGGTCTGTTGCCGTCCGCTATCCGAATGCATCGTATTGGAAGCCTTCATGCCCAGCGTCGATCATTCACCGCGCGGTTCCACCGAGCTGCTCGATGTGCAAGGCATCGCGAGCGAACTCGACCAACTGGCCACGCAATACAGCGGCCGGGAACGCGATTTGCGCACCGCCGTCGCCCAGCATCTCAAGGCGGCGCTGCAGGAAGGACGCAAGAAGGCCGAACAGCTTCTGCTGAAGGACGGCCAGGGCCGGCGTTGCGCCGAGCGGCTGTGCTTCATGCAGGACGAGATCATCCGCGTCCTGTTCGAGTTTGCCGGCAAGACGCTCTACCCTTCGGAGACCAGGTCCGACACCGAGCACATGGCGATCGTCGCCACCGGCGGCTATGGCCGCGGTCTGCTGGCGCCCGGCTCCGACATCGATCTGCTGTTTCTACTGCCCTACAAGCAGACCGCGTGGGGCGAGTCGGTCGCCGAGGCGATCCTGTATTGCCTGTGGGACATGGGCCTGAAGGTCGGCCATGCGACGCGCACGGTCTCCGATTGCATCCGCCAGGCCAAGGCCGACATCACCATCCGGACCGGCATTCTGGAGTCGCGCTTTCTGCTCGGCGACCGCAAGCTGTTCGACGAGTTGACGGCGCGCTTCGACAAGGAAGTCGTGCAGGGCAGCGCGGTCGAATTCGTCGCCGCCAAGCTCGCGGAGCGCGAGGAGCGCCACCGCCGCGTCGGCCAGTCGCGCTATCTGGTCGAGCCCAACGTCAAGGACGGCAAGGGCGGCCAGCGCGATCTGCAAACGCTGTTCTGGATCGCGCGTTATGTCTACCGGGTCCGCGATCTCGATGAACTCGCCGACCAGGGCGTGTTCGACCGCGACGAGCTGAAGCTGTTCCGCCGCTGCTCGGGCTTCCTGTGGACCGTGCGCTGCCATTTGCACTTCGTCACCGGACGCGCCGAAGAACGATTGTCGTTCGACCTGCAGCGCGAGATCGCGCTGCGGCTCGGCTATACCGAACATCCCGGCATGCAAGATGTCGAGCGGTTCATGAAGCACTACTTCCTGACCGCCAAACATGTCGGCGACCTGACAGCAATTCTGTGCGCCGGACTGGAGGATCGGCTGGTGAAGCCGGTGCCGATGCTCGGCCGGATGATGGCCAAGCTGCGCACCCGCGAACGGCGCAAGCTGACCGAGACCGACGATTTCATCATCGACAACCACCGCATCACGGTGATCGATCCCCGCGTGTTCAAGCGCGACCCGGTCAATCTGATCCGGATTTTCCGGCTGGCGCAGACGCACAATCTGCTGCTGCATCCGGATGCGATGCGGGCGGTGACCAAGTCGCTGAAGCTGGTGGACTCGGAAGTCCAGCAGGATGCAACCGCGAACCGGCTGTTCCTCGAAATCCTGACCTCGCACGACGCCGAAACGGTGCTGCGGCGGATGAACGAAGCCGGGCTGCTCGGCGCTTTTGTGCCGGCGTTCGGCCGCATCGTGGCGATGATGCAGTTCAACATGTACCACCACTATACGGTGGACGAGCATCTGCTGCGCTGCATCGGTGTGCTGGCCGAGATCGAGCGCGGCAAGAACCCGGAATTCGCGCTATCCGGCGAGTTGATGAGTAAATTACAGCCGGCGCAGCGCACGCTGCTGTTCGTCGCGCTGTTCCTGCACGATATCGCCAAGGGCCGCATCGAAGACCATTCGATCGCCGGCGCCCGGGTGGCGCGACGCCTGTGCCCGCGCTTCGGCCTGTCCAATGCCGATACCGAAACCGTCGCCTGGCTGATCGAGCAGCATCTGGTGATGTCGTCGGTCGCGCAATCGCGCGACCTGTCGGACCGCAAGACGATCGAGGATTTCGCCGCCGTCGTGCAGTCGCTCGACCGCCTGAAGCTGCTGACCATCCTGACCACCGCCGATATCCGGGCCGTCGGCCCGGGCGTCTGGAACGGCTGGAAGGCGCAGTTGCTGCGCACGCTGTACTACGAGACCGAGCCGGTGCTGACCGGCGGCTTCTCGGAGGTCAATCGCGCGCAACGCGTCGCGATGGCGCAGGCCGAGTTCAAGGCGCAGATGGCCGATTGGCCGCCCGCGCAGCTTGACGCTTATGTGGCGCGACACTATCCGGCCTATTGGCTCAAGGTCGACCTGAAGCACAAGATCGCCCATGCGCGCTTCCTGCGCGACGTCGAGGCGACCGGAACGGCGCTCGCTACCGCGACCAGCTTCGATCCCGAGCGCGGCGTCACCGAATTGACCGTGCTGGCGCCCGATCATCCGTGGCTGCTGTCGATCATCGCCGGCGCCTGCGCGGTCACCGGCGCCAACATCGTCGATGCGCAGATCTTCACGACGACAGACGGGCTGGCGCTCGATACCATCTCGGTGTCGCGGGAGTTCGAACAGGATCAGGACGAGACCCGCCGCGCCGCCCGGATCACCGGTGCCATCGAGAAGGCGCTGGCCGGCGAAATGCAGTTGCCGGAAGTCGTCGCCAAGCGCGCCGCGACTAAGGGCCGGCTCAAGGCGTTCGTGGTCGAGCCGACCGTGACCATCAACAATCAATGGTCGCACCGCTATACGGTGGTCGAGGTGACCGGGCTCGATCGCCCCGGCCTCCTGTATGCGCTGACCGCGACGCTGTCCAAGCTCAACCTGAATATCACGTCCGCGCATGTCGCGACGTTTGGCGAGCGCGTGGTCGACGTGTTCTACGTGACCGACCTGATGGGGGCGAAGATCTCGGCCCCGACCCGGCAGGCGGCCGTGAAGCGCGCACTGATGAAGCTGTTCGAGCGCGACGAACCGGTTCCGCGGCAGGCCAAGAGCGCCGCCGCTGTTTGATCATCGCCGGGCCGCGAACGACGCCACCCGGCGATGACTCTAGAAGATGATTCCGCGTCAGGACTTTTTCTTGCCGCCCTTCGCCTTGGCCATCTTCTTCTTGCCGGACTTTTTGCCGACCTTCTTGGCCGGCTCGGCGGCGGCCGGCTTGGTGAGCGACTGCCCAGGCACCAGGATCTGGCTAATCCAGGCGCCCATGAACTTCTTGCTGTTGGCATTCGGATCCGCCGGCGCGGCGGGAGCCGCCGAAGCCAGACCCGGCAGGCAGACCGCCAACGTGGCGGCGGCAATCAGAAGAGCACTCTTGCGCATAGATTTCCCTCGGACGTTGCAAAGGGCGGTTGATCCGCGCCTTTGGTGAATCGGTGCATCCGCCCCCCGCGGGAACTATGACGAGACTTCGGTTCCCCGCCCATGCGACCCGTTCGCCCAACCCGTAGACGCAACGGCCGGCAGACTTAACCGCCCCTTAAATCGCGCCCGGTAGCGTCGCCCGGCGGCTTGGAGCATCCGGCCGCGCGAATTCGGTTGGGGCGACCGAGCGGACCCAAAGCACGGGACCACGGGACGGGACATGGCTGGACGGCGAAAGTCGAAAGCGCGCCGCGAGCCAGTGTTCGACATCACGTCGGCGATCCCGGATCTGCGTGCACGTCCGCAGGACCGGCCGGCGCCGGACTCCCGCACGCGGGCGCGCGGCACCGCAAAACGTGCCCGTGCCGCGCGCGACGATGACGACGGTGACAGCGCACCGGCTCCGCGCAAGAAAAAATCGAGCAGCGGTAAAAACAGCGGCGGCCGCAAGGCCGGCACGCGTCTCGGCCGTCTGGTCTATTGGGCGCTGGTGCTGGCGCTGTGGGCCGCCATCGCGATGATCGGCGCGGTGATCTGGGTGGGTGTCCATCTGCCGCCCATTCAATCGCTGGAAATACCGAAGCGTCCGCCGTCGATCCAGATCGTCGGCATCGACGGCCAGATGCTGGCGACGCGCGGCGACATGGGCGGCGCCGCGATTCCGCTCAAGGAACTGCCGGCGCATCTGCCAAAGGCCTTCATTGCCATCGAGGATCGGCGCTTCCGCTCGCATTACGGCATTGATCCGCTCGGCATCCTGCGCGCGGTGACGGCCAATATCGCGCGGCGCGGCGTCTCGCAAGGCGGCTCGACGCTGACCCAGCAACTCGCCAAGAACCTGTTCCTGACGCAGGACCGCACGCTCAAGCGCAAGCTCCAAGAGGCCATGCTGGCCCTGTGGATCGAGCACAAGTTCAGCAAAGACCAGATCCTCGAAATGTATCTCAACCGGGTCTATTTCGGGTCCGGCGCGTATGGGGTCGAGGCCGCGGCGCAGCGCTATTTCGGCAAGCCGGCCAAGAACCTGACGCTGGCCGAAAGCGCGATGCTGGCGGGTCTGGTGAAATCGCCGTCGCGGCTCGCGCCGAACCGCAACCCGGTCGGTGCCGAGCAGCGCGCCCAGCTCGTGGTCGCCGCGATGGCCGAACAGAAGCTGGTGCCGGACGCGCAGGCCAAGGCCGCGCTCATCCAGCCCGCGAAGGTCGTCAAGGCCGCGGGCGCCGGTTCGGTCGGCTACGTCGCCGACTGGATCATGGACGTGCTCAACGATCTGGTCGGCCATGTCGACCAGGACCTGGTTGTCACCACGTCGATCGATCCGACACTGCAGGCCGCCGCCGAGAAGGCGTTGATCGAGGAACTCGATTCGAAAGGCAGCAAGTTCGCCGTCGGCCAGGGCGCGATGATCGCGATGACGCCGGCCGGCGCGGTGCGGGCCATGGTGGGCGGGCGCAATTACGCCGACAGCCAGTTCAACCGCGCGGTCACGGCCAAGCGTCAGCCCGGCTCGGCGTTTAAGCCGTTCGTCTATCTGACCGCGCTGGAGCGCGGGCTGACACCGGACAGCCGGCGCGAAGACAAGCCGATCGACGTCAAAGGCTGGAAACCGGAAAACTACGGCAAGGAATATTACGGCCCGATCAGCCTGACCCAGGCGCTGGCGCTGTCGCTCAACACCGTCGCCGTGCGCCTGACCATGGAGTTCGGCCCCACCGCCGTCGCCCGCACTGCCTATCGGCTCGGCATCGCGTCTAAACTCGAAGCCAACGCGTCGCTCGGGCTCGGCACCTCCGAAGTCTCGGTCATCGAACTGGTGTCGGCCTATGCGGCGTTTGCCAACGGCGGCCTCGCGGCCGAACCGCACGTCGTCGAGCGCATTCGCGGCGCCGATGGCAAGACGCTGTATGCGCGCGCGCCGCAGAACCTCGGCCGCATCATCGAGCCGCGTTACGTGTCGATGATGAACCAGATGATGACCGAGACGCTGCTGACCGGCACCGCCCAGAAGGCGCAACTGCCGGGCTGGCAGGCCGCCGGCAAGACCGGCACCAGCCAGGATTTCCGCGACGCCTGGTTCGTCGGCTACACGTCGGCGCTCGTTACCGGCGTCTGGCTCGGCAATGATGACAACTCGCCAACGCATAAGACCACCGGCGGCGGGCTGCCGGTCGAGATCTGGAGCCGGTTCATGAAGACCGCGCATCGCGGCGTGCCGGTCGTCGGCTTGCCGGGCTCGATCGGCGGGCCGGTCGCCGGAGCGCGGACGTTCGACGATGTGATGGCGCCGCCGCAGCCGGTTGCGAACAACTCGCGCGCCCAATCGCAGAAGCCCAGCGGGCTGGACAACTGGCTGCTGGAAAAATTGTTCGGACGTTAACTCTTAAGTCGTCCGCACCCGCCGCGACATCACCCATAGCGTCAACGTTAGCAGGCCCAGCACCGCGATGGTCGCGGCCATCGGCCAGGCGCTGCTGCCGAGGCTGAAGCCGATAGCGGCGCCGACCGCTGCGGCAAACGTCTGCTGGATGAATCCGATCAGCGACGATGCGGCGCCGGCCCGGTCTGGAAACGGATTGAGCGCGCCCGCGACGGCCTGCGGCATCAGCAGCCCAAGGCCACAGGTATTGACCGCCATCGGCACCACCAGCGCGGCCGGATGGCTTAGGCCAATGGCGAGATTAAACGTCATCGCAACGCCGCTGAATGCCATTGCGGTGGCGCCAACGCCCATTGTGCGGTCAAGTCCGAGACGCGGCAGCAACCGCGTCGCCAACAGCGTCCCGCTGGCATACCCCCCGCCGGTGACCGCGAACGCGATGCCGAACCGCATCGGGTTCAAACCATAAATGTCCTGCAACACGAAGGACGCCGCCGAGATCCAGGCGAAAACGCCCGCAAAGCTGAGCATCACCAGACCGAGATTGGCCGTGAAGGCGCGATGTCTGAGCAACATACCGAAAGTGCGCAGCGATCCACGGACCGACACCGGCTCCGGCGCGCGAAGGGCGAGCGTTTCCGGCAACAGCAGCCAGATCATGCCGAAGGCAAACAAGCCGCAGCCGGTCAGCGTGAAGAAGCTCGACTGCCAACCAAACGCGGTTTCCAACACGCCTCCGATTAACGGGGCCGACACCGGCGCAATGCCCATGATGGCGCTCATCAGCGACAGTTCGCGGCCGGCGCGCACGCCGGAATACAGGTCGCGCACCACCGCGCGCGCCAGCACGATCGCGCCCGCGCCGCCGCAGGCCTGCACGAAGCGCGCCGCGATCAGCAGTTCGATGGACGGCGCCAGCGCGCAGGCGAGACTCGCCAGGACAAACAGCGCCAAGGCCCAGAGCAGGACCGGCTTGCGGCCATGGCGGTCGGACAGCGGCCCATACACGATCTGTCCGATCGCGAAGGCGAACAGATAGATCGAAAGGGTGAGTTGGACCTCGGCCGTCGATGCGCCGAACACGCGCGTGATCGCCGGCAGCGACGGCAGATACATGTCGGTGGACAGCGGGCCGAGCGCGGTCAGCGTCGCCAACAGGATCGTCAGGGCAAGCGTGTCGGGACGCAACATGCGGAACGTTCAAAGGCTCGGAAACGATCCGCCAGCACCCAATCGTGGTGGCCGAAGCGATCGGCGCAGGCCCTAAGCCGATCGATCGGGCTTAATAGCCGGTGCCGGCGCGCCGGTCACGGCGTTCGGTCGGCGGCAGCGCCGATTTGGTCGGCAGGCCGTAGCGATGGAGATCCGTGCCGTGGACGTCGAGCCACACCTTCGCCCGTTCCACATTCGGACAGAGCTTGTCGACCAGCCGCCAGAACCGCGTCGAGTGGTTCATTTCGACCAGATGCGCCACTTCGTGCGCGGCCAGATATTCCAGCACGAAGGTCGGCGCCAGGATCAGCCGCCAGGAATACGACAATACGCCGGTGGTCGAGCACGACCCCCAACGGCTGGACTGGTCACGCACCGAAACCCGCTTGATGGTGACGCCGAGCTTTTCGGCGTAGCGCTGGCTGGCCGCTTCCAGCGTCCGATGTGCTTCCTTCTTCAGAAAGTCGGCGACGCGGCGGTCGATATGCGGCGCCTCGCCGGCAACGCAGAGCAGACGCTCGCCGTAAGCATCGGTTTCCGTCCACACGGTTCCGCGCGTACCACGACGATGCACAATGCGATGCGGCAGACCGCGCAGCGGAACTTTGCCGCCGGACGCGAACGGCGCGGCCTCGGGCAAACGACCGAGACGCGCGGCGATCCAACCGCCATGCTGCTGCGCGAACTCGTGCGCTTCCTTCAAACTGCCGCGCGGCGGCATCGTCAGCACCACTTCACGCGTCGCCGCATGGATGCGCAGCGTGTAACGGCGCGCTTGGCGATGACGCCGCACGCGCACGAGATAGATCGCTTTGTCGAACACGACCTGCACCGCTTGCGGCTCGGTCGGACGGCGATAAAGCAGTGCACGCAATGACATGGAACTGATCACCCGCTGAAGCCCCCGCCCGAATAGTGCCATATCCGATGCCCTGCGCAGCCCCCCTTAAGACGAATTCCGCGCTGCACTAGGGGAAGGGCCGGCGGGCCAGTTCCAATACGAGCCCTTGGGTCTTAAAACAGTGAATTCATATTCAAAACATGCGTTGCAACCCGCCAGCCAGGACGGCCGCAAGGTCAGCTCATTTACGATTGTGGCACGCGTCCGAAACGGGCGCCGGGCCAAGCCCTTAGCCTCGATTCGAAAAACAGCGACGCTGTCCGAAATCAAAAAACCCAACTGGCACAAGGCTTAATGAGCACAGAGGTACTATAATGCACCTCTATTTCGGCGCCCTGCAGGGGCCCGATTACGGCGCCTTCGCGTGACCGTTTGCCTTCTTCTCATCATCGCTCGGGGTAACGGTTTCTGCCGGTGTGCTGAAACCATTGCGCCACGTTTTATTCAGCACGCGATTGTTCGACAGCATGAAGTCGGCGATGCGCGGCTGAATCTCGGCGCGGAATCGAGAACCGTTGAACACGCCGTAGTGTCCGACGCCGGGCTGCAGGTAATGCGCGCGACGTTCATCCGGAATGTTGACGCAAAGCCGATGCGCCGCCGCGGTCTGACCGACGCCCGAAATGTCGTCGTGCTCGCCTTCGACCGTCAGCAACGCGGTGCGGCGGATGCTCGAAGGATCGACCTTGCGGCCGCGATGCATCATCTCGCCCTTCGGCAGCGCCTGGCGCACGAACACCGTATCGACGGTTTGCAGGTAGTACTCGGCCGCCAGATCCATCACGGCGAGATATTCGTCGTAGAATTCGCGGTGTTTCTGCGCGGAATCGCCGTCGCCCTTCACCAGATGGGTGAACAGGTTCTTGTGCGCCTCGATATGGCGCTCCAGGTTCATGCTGACGAAGCCGTGCAACTGCAGGAAACCCGGATAGACGTCGCGCATCACGCCCGGATGCGGAAACGGCACCTTGGTGACGACATGCGAGCGGAACCATTCGGTGCCGCGCTCCTGTGCCAGCCGGTTGACGGCGGTTGGATGCTGCGTGGTATCGATCGGGCCGCCCATCAGGGTCATCGAATTCGGCGCGTAAGGATCGTCCTCGGCTTCCATCCGGGCGACGGCGGCCAATACCGGCACCGCCGGCTGACAGACGGCGATCACATGGGTTTCGCCGCCGAGGAAGTGCAGCATCGAGATCACGTAGTCGATGTAGTCGTCGAGATCGAACGGGCCGGCCGCGGTCGGCACCATGCGGGCGTCTTCCCAATCGGTGATGAAGACGTCGTGGTTCGGCAAAAAGGCTTCGACGGTGCCGCGCAGCAGCGTCGCATAGTGACCGGACATCGGCGCCACGATCAGCACGCGCGGCTGCGGACGGCGCGGCACGCGTTCGAACGCCCGCTCGAAATGCAACAGCCGGCAGAACGGCCGCTCCCACACCGTCGTGATGTGCACCGGCACCTTCTCGCCACCGACCGTGGTGGTGGTGATCCCCCATTCGGGCTTGGCGTAGCGGCGCGTGGCGCGCTCGAACACCTCGGAAGCCGCCGCGATGGATTTGCCGAACGTGGTGTGAGCGAATGGATTGGCCGGATTGCGGTAGAACAGCCGCGTCGCATCGGCGAGCGCGCGCACCGGATTGAGTGCCGCGTGACTCATCTCGTAGTACCAGTACAACGGCGTCGCCAGGAGCGGGCCGCCTTCACCGGGCAGCGCGGGAGCGCTGCCGAATTCGCCGATCGGCATGGGTTATGACCCTGTTTGCTGCAGCGCAGCACCCTGTCGGCATTCTGCCGACCCGTCAACTTAGCCCTTCGGGGTTTCCAACGACTTATACCCGCACAAATTGTGAGGGATTTGGGCTCGGTACCACTACCGACGCCAAGGGGTACCTATTTGACGGCCCTATTCCGTCTGCATCCAAAAGGCACCTACTCGCCCGTCTGCATGAGCGCGCCATTGCGCCGCGCGCTTTCCAGCAACATCAGGAAGGCTGCGACACCTGCGCCGAACAGCACGACATTGAGCGCCAGCGCCTGCAACATCAGATCGAGCCGGAAGACGTGGTCGATCATCAGCGCCCGCATTCCTTCGAATACATAGGTAGGCGGCAGCGCCCACGCAATCGGCTGCAGCCAGACCGGCAGGACTGCGACCGGGTAGTACACGCAGCACAGCGGCAAGAAGATGAACATGATGGTCCAGGCCAGGTTCTCGGCGCCAAGACCGTTGCGCAGCACCAGCCCGGACACGAAGATCCCGACCGCCCAGGCGGTCAGCATCAGATTGATGAAGAACGCCACCAGCGCGAAGCCGAGCCCATAGAGATTGAAGCCGAAGAAGGCGAGCGCCAGCAGGCTTACCGGCACCATGCCGACCGCGAGCCGCACCAGGCTCATGATGATCAGCGCGCTGATGAACTCGACCGGCCGCAGCGGGCTCATCATGATGTTGCCGAGGTTGCGGGCCCACATCTCCTCCAGGAACGAGACCGAGAAGCCGAGCTGGCCGCGAAACAGGATGTCCCACAGCAGCACCGCGCCGATAAAGATCGCGCCGGTGCGGGCGAAGAAGCCGGCATTCTCGGCCACATAGGCCTGCAGAAATCCCCAGGTCAGCATCTGCACCGCCGGCCAGTAGATCATTTCCAGCAGGCGCGGCCAGGACGAGCGCAGCAGATACCAATAGCGCAGCACCATGGCGCCGACGCGGCGCGGCGAGAACGCGGTACTCTCGTTGACGGCCTCGTTCATGGTGCGGCCTCGCGCGCGTCGCCCTCACGCGCGCCGTTGCGGCCGCGCGCCACATCGAGAAACACGTCTTCCAGATTGGCCCGGCCGTAGCGCGTCAGCAGATCGGCCGGCGTATCGTCGTCCTCGATGCGGCCGCGTTTCATGATGATGACGCGGTCGCACAGCCGCTCGACCTCGTTCATGTTGTGCGATGCCAGCAGGATCGTCGCGCCACGCGACTTGCGATAGGTCTCGAGACGGCCACGCACCCAATCGGCGGTGTCCGGATCGAGCGACGCGGTCGGCTCATCCAGCAGCAGCACTTCCGGATCGTTGATCAGCGCCTTGGCGAGCCCGACCCGCGTCTTCTGACCGGACGACAGCTTGCCGGCCGGACGATCCAGTAGATCGGTCAGTTCCAGATCGGCGGCGAGCCGGTCAATTTGAACTGACAGATTCTCCACCGCATAGAGCCGCCCGAACACGGTCAGGTTCTGCCGCACCGTCAGCCGCATCGGCATGTCGACATAGGGGCTCTCGAAATTCATCCGGTGCAGCACGCGATAGCGCTGGCGCGGCATCTGCGCGCCCAGCACGCGCACCCGGCCGGAACTCGGCGTCACCAGGCCCATGATCATCGCGATGGTGGTGGTCTTGCCGGCGCCGTTGCCGCCGAGGAGGCCGGTGACCGAGCCGCGCGGCAGGCTGAAAGTGATCCCGTCGACCGCGGTCGCCGTCTTGTAGGCCTTGACCAGATTTTCGACCGCTATGGCGGGTTCGATGGCGGTTTCGGCGGCGGCTTCGGTGGTCGCTGACGGCATGCCGCACATGTGCAGCCGCGCGGGCAACGGTGCAAGGCCTCAGCCGAAGCCTTGTGCAAACGTGAACGCCTTGAGCGAGCCTTCGTAATGGTTAGAGTGCCCCATGTCTTCCCTCCCCACCTTCGACCGACCACAACACGCGCCACGCAATATGCGTCTCGACACGCTGGTGCGGCTACGCTGGGCCTCGATCGCCGGCCAGACCATCGTGGTGCTGGTCGTCGACTACGGGCTGGATTTCGATCTGCCGGAGTGGTGGTGCTTGGCCATCGTCGCGGTGTCGGCCTGGCTCAATATCGCCCTGCGGGTCCGCTTCCGGACAACGCAACGGCTTGAACCGAACCGCGCCGCCTGGGTGCTGGCTTTCGACATCGGCGAACTCGCCGCGCTGCTGTTCCTGACCGGCGGGCTGCAGAACCCGTTCGCGTTTCTGCTGCTTGCGCCAGTGCTGCTGGCCGCGGTCGCGCTGCCACGGCACATGACGCTGCTGCTCGGCGGCTTCGCGATCACGTGTGCCACCGTGCTGGTGTTCGCGCATTTTCAATTGCCCTGGGAAAGCGATGAGCCGCTGCTATTGCCGCCGCTCTACATCATGGGCGTGTGGCTTTCGCTGCTGCTCGCGATCGGCTTCATCGGTGTCTACACGTGGCAGATCAGCGAAGAGTCGCGGCAACTGGCCGACGCGCTGGCCGCCACCGAACTGGTGCTGGCGCGCGAACAGCACCTGTCGCAGCTCGACGGCCTCGCGGCCGCCGCCGCCCATGAACTCGGCACGCCATTGGCCACGATCGCGGTGGTGGCCAAGGAACTTGAGCGCGCGATTCCGCCCACTTCGCCGCATTTCGAGGACGTGAAGCTGCTGCGCGAGCAGGCGCAACGCTGCCGCGACATATTGTCCAAACTGACCGAGCTGTCGGCCGGCGGCGCCCCGTTCGACCAGATGAAGCTGTCGGCACTGATCGAGGAAGTCGCCACACCGCATCGCAGTTTCGGCGTCGAGATCGACATGGTGTGGCCTTCGGAGCGTTCCAATGAGCCGGTCGGCGCCCGCAATCCGGCGATTCTGTATGGCCTCGGCAATCTGCTCGAAAACGCTGTCGATTTCGCCGATGAGCGGGTGGAAGTAGTCGCGTATTGGGACGCCGAGCAGGTTTCCGTCAGCATCGGCGACGATGGCCCCGGTTTCGCGGCCGAAATCATGGGCCGCATCGGCGAACCCTATGTCAGTAACCGCGCGCAACATCGCGACGCCGACGGCGAGGCCGGACATGGCCTTGGCCTCGGCTTCTTCATCGCCAAGACCCTGCTGGAACGCTCGGGCGCAACCCTCACCTTTCGCAACCAGACGGCTCCCGGACATGGAGCCCTGGTTAAAGTGAGCTGGAACCGCGCCGATTTCGAACAGACGCTGGAAAACGCTAACGCTTCAACACATATATGATTGACGTCAAAGCCGTGCCCGCCGCGAATATGCTAGGAACCTGCGCGAGCAGCGATGATGTGCTTTTGGAGCCGATAATGGAACTCAATGTGACCGCCGACACCGTAGCGATCGCGCCCTCGCCCGAGCGCACATTACTGATCGTCGAGGACGACAAGTCGTTCGTGCTGCGGCTGGCCCGGGCCATGGAAGCGCGCGGCTTCGTGGTGGCGGTCGCCGAGACGGTCGCCGAAGGTTTGCAACTGGTTGAGCAGGCGCCACCCGCCTATGCGGTGGTCGACATGCGGCTGACCGACGGCAACGGCCTGGACGTGATTTCGGCGCTGAAGCGCCGCCGTCCGGACGCGCGCGGCATCGTGCTGACCGGCTACGGCAACATCGCGACCGCCGTGAATGCCGTGAAGCTCGGCGCCGTCGACTATCTGGCGAAGCCGGCCGATGCGGATGATGTGGTGGCGGCGCTGTTGCAGCATGAAAGCCGCAAGCCGGAGCCACCGGAAAATCCGATGTCGGCCGACCGCGTGCGCTGGGAGCATATCCAGCGCATCTACGAACTGTGCGGCCGCAACGTTTCGGAGACCGCGCGCCGGCTCAACATGCATCGCCGCACTTTGCAGCGGATCCTGGCGAAGCGCGCGCCGAAATAAGCGACATCTTATTTTACCTGGTTACGTCCACCTCTGCGCCGATGCGCTATTTTTGAGCCGACCAGTCGATTGCTGAAAAATTCAGCAGTCGACGCGGTAAATTCAGTCTCGTTGCAGTGCAACCAAGTCCGCTCCACGGCGTTATCGGCGCGGAACATTGGAGACGGCATCATGTTCGGCCAGACACAAGCGGCGATTTTCGAGCGATTGGAAGTGACCAAGAAGTTCGGTCTCGTATCGGATTATCACGTGAGTTGGAGTGGCCGTAAGGGCCGGCTGATTCCGAAGGTCCAGGTGTGGGGCAATGGCGGCACCACCGAATATGTCGTGCAGAATTATATCGCCCAATTGCTGCAAGGCTTAGTGCCGGCGCAGCAGATCAACGTCGCCGACGATCGTCTGGCCAACTAAATTTAGAATTCCTGGCCGAACGGCCCCGTCGGATCGGCCAGGGATTGCAGCCGCAGCGCGGCGCAGCGCCCAAACGCCAGCGTCATGCTCTTGCGGGTCGCGGCGTGCAGCCGATGCTCCGGCGCTTCGCAGACAAACGAGGCTCCGAACGCGTCGGCCACGATCAGGCCGGTATCGGGCGGAAAAATATCGCACGGCACGTCCAGCGTCGTCGCGAAGAACAGCCGGTCGCAGTGCCGGCGATAGTCGGCCCATTTATGGTCGGCGCGGAAATCCGCCACCGACGATTTGATCTCCACGATCCAGATGTCGCCGTCGCGGCCGAGCGCGACC
The DNA here is from genome assembly GCA_028290465.1 of Xanthobacteraceae bacterium. GTDB lineage: Bacteria > Pseudomonadota > Alphaproteobacteria > Rhizobiales > Xanthobacteraceae > FEB-22. The sequence goes on from JAQGJU010000116.1 coordinate 24,370, forward strand.
AGATCGGCGCGCCGTCCGGACGCCAGCGGCAATTCGCTCACTACCGAAAATCCATGGGCATGCAGCAGCCGCGCGGTGCCGCGCGCCACCGCCAGCGCGGTCGGCGACTGGCGCCCATCGCTGGGCAGCAATGCGGCGAGCGGATCGGCGCCGGCCATGCGGTTTACTCCGCGGCGCGCGGGTTCGCCGCAACGTTCGATCGCTCGGGGAACGCCGCCGCAAGATCGGCACGGGTCGGCGCGACGATGCCGCGCTCGGTGATCAGACCGGTGACAAGGCGGGCCGGCGTGACGTCGAAGCCGTAATTGGCGACCGCGCTGCCTTTGGGGACCACCCGGACCGTCTCGATCCGGCCGTCAGCCGTGAGCCCGGTCATGGTCGCAACTTCCTCGGCGGCGCGTTGCTCGATCGGAATTTCAGCAAGGCCATCGGACAGCGTGAAGTCGATGGTCGGCGACGGCAGCGCCACATAGAACGGCACACCGTTATCCTTGGCGGCCAGCGCCTTCAAATAAGTGCCGATCTTGTTGCAAACGTCGCCATTCGCCGTCACCCGGTCGGTGCCGACGATCACCAGATCCACCATACCGTGCTGCATCAGATGACCGCCGGTGTTATCCGGGATCACCGTATGCGGCACGCCATGCTGGCCGAGTTCCCACGCGGTCAGCGAGGCGCCCTGATTGCGCGGCCGGGTCTCGTCGGCGAACACATGAATGTTCACGCCCTTGTCGTGGGCCATATAAATGGGAGCCGTCGCGGTTCCCCAATCGACCGTGGCCAGCCAACCGGCATTGCAGTGGGTCAGCACATTGACCCGCTCGCCGGGCTTCTTAGTGGCGGCGATCTTGTCGATCAGCGCGAGACCGTGGCGGCCGATCGCCGCATTGATCTCGACATCCTCGTCGGCAATTTCGGCGGCGCGTGCATAGGCGGCGGCGAGGCGCTCGGCGCGCGGCCGGTTGCGCAGCGCCGCCAGCATTTCGTCCAGCGCCCATTTCAGATTGATCGCGGTCGGCCGCGTCTCCAGCAACACCGCATAGGCGCGCTCAAGGGCCTCGTCGGACGCATCGTCGCGCATCGCCAGCGCCATGCCATAGGCCGCGGTCGCACCGATCAGCGGCGCGCCGCGAATGATCATCGACCGGATCGCCCGCGCGGCCTCGTCCAACGTCGCCAGTTGCACCGTCGCGAAACGATGCGGCAGCGCCGTCTGATCGATCACCACGACCGTCAGGCCGTCGGCCTCCAACCAGATGGTGCGCGTCGGCTTGCCGTCGACTTTCATACGAGCGCTCTCATTTCGCCGCCATGCCGGCTTCCTCGAACGACCATAGGATCACCGTCCGGTCCGAGCTGACCGAGGCCAGCGACTTGCCGTCCGGCGTAAACGCAAGGCCTCTCACGCGGTCGGTGTGCGCCTCGAGAATCGGTCCGGGGCGGCCCGCTTCCACATTCCACAACCGGATGACTTTGTCGCGGCCTGCCGTCGCCAATATGCGGCCATCAGGCGAGAACGCTAGGGTCTCGATCGCATCGCTATGCGCGCCGAAAGTCCGCAGCACCTGACCGGTCTGCACATCCCACAGCTTGACCAGCTTGTCATAGGCGCCGGTCGCCAGCTTCCTGCCATCCTTGGTGAACGCCACCGCGCGGATCAGCGCGCGATGGCCCTCGAAGTTCTTCACCACCTGAAGCGATTTCGCGTCCCAAATCGTCACTTTGTAGCTGTTGTCGCCCGTCACGACCTGCTTGCCGTCCGGCGACCAGACAACCGACTGGAATAGCTGACCCCTGACGTCATGCGTGACAAGGGTCTTGCCGCCCTGCCAGTCCCAAATCTTCAGGTCGCCGCCACCCGCGCTGGCGAGTTGCTGGCCATCCGGCGAGAACGCCAGCGCCGCGACTTCGCTGCGGTGGCCGTCGAAGGTCTCGATGACCTGCCCGGTCGACACGTCCCATATGCGGATCAATCGGTCACCGCCGCCGGAGGCGAGATGCCGGCCGTCCGGCGAGAACGCAATGCTCATGGCATTGTCATGCCCGACAAGGCGGCGGATCTCTTTGCCATTGAGTTCACGCAGCACGATGGCGTCGCGGTCGCCGACGGCCAGCATCTTGCCGTCCGCCGCCATCGCCAGTTCGTTAATGTAGATTTTGTGCGTCGCGACCGTGGCCGGCGTCGCATTGGGAATCGTGTAGGCGACAGTCGGCGGAGTCTGCCCGCTGTCGACCGGCGCGGGCGAAACGGCGGCGGGCTGCACCACACGTGGCGTCGCAACAGGTGCCGCTGCCGGCGGTGCTACGGCCGCCACGACGGCGGCAGGAGCGGCAGCGGGTGCCGGAGAAGCAACGATAGGTGTCGCGACGGCCGATGCGACATCGCCCGGCACCAAAGTCACGGCGTCGGTCAGCGACGAATGATCCCACGGCACTTGGCGTTCGCCGGTCGCGGCCAGCACGTCGGTGCGCACGCGGCGCATCATCACCGAAATGTCGAGGCCCGGCGTGCGGATATGCTTGAGCAGCGCGGTGGTGAACGGACTGTTGCGGCCGCTGCCGTCGAGCGCGACGTTGTCGGGCTGCGTCGCGAACGCGATCATGGTGCCGATCGCGCTCTGGATCGACGCGAGGCCCTGCCCGACCGCGCCGGACCGGCTGGAGCCGAACGATTTGGCAAGACTGCGCGCCAGCGGATTATCGCGGCAGGCATCGAGGAACACCAGATTGATGCGCTTCTGCGATTCCATCTGCTGCAGCACGACGTGCACATCGACGGTGTCGAGCGCGAGATCTCCCGCCTGCTCCAGCTTGGCGTCGACCGGCACCAGATAATTCTTGCCGGCGACCTGCATGCCGTGTCCGGCATAGAAAAACAGCGCCACCTTGGCGTCGGACAGTTTGCGCGAGAACTCGCGGACTTTGACTTCCATCGTGCGGCGGTCGACATCGACGCCTTCGACCACATCGAAGCCGATGTCGCGCAGCACCTTGGCGATGTCGGCGGCATCGTTGGCCGGATTGGCCAGCTTGGTGGCCGACATATAGGCGCCGTTACCGATCACCAGCGCGACCCGGTCGGCCGCGAAAACCACTGTCATATTCGCCAGCACGCTCGCCAGCACACCCGCGCACGCCAACAACACCGCAGCAATTCGTCGCATCGTTAGTCCTCATCCAATGGGGATTTGGGCTGCCGGTCACAAGGCAAGATCGGGGTCTGTCCCCGCGGCCGGCGCGCGTCATAACACACTTGGTCGCGCTGAACAGCCGATCGGTTCAAAGGCGAAAAATCCTCGAAATTAGCCGTGAAAGTACCGAAAGTCCGCCCCAATTCGGGCCTGCGGGCGTCTTGAATTCCGGGAACCTTGGACGTGCTGGGAGGCTCTTCCGGGAGGGGAAGATCATGATTCAATCGAAAGCACGCGCTTCTATCTTTTCGTTTCTGCTGGTTTCACTGTTCGTGCCGTTCGCGAGCGCGGACGCCAAGCCGATCGTCGAGGTCGGCTTCGTGCTCGACACCACCGGCTCGATGGGGCCGCTGATCGAAGGCGCCAAACGCAAAATCTGGTCGATCGCGACCGCGATCGTCGAATGCAGTCCCGATGCCGAAATCCGCATGGGGCTGGTCGCCTATCGGGATATCGGCGACGACTACGTGACCAAGACCTATCACCTGACCACCGACATCCAGGATCTCTATGCTAACTTGCTGGAACTGAAAGCGCGTGGCGGCGGCGACTGGCCGGAAAGCGTCAATGAGGCGCTCTCGGTCGCCGTCACCAAGCTGCGCTGGAGTGAAGGGCCGGACGTGACCCGCATCCTGTTTCTGGTCGGCGACGCGCCGCCGCACATGGACTATGCGCAGGACACCAAATATCCGGTGGTCGTACAGCAGGCCCGCCACAAGAACATCCGCATCAACGCGGTGCAGGCCGGCGGCGCCCGCGACACCGAACGCGTGTGGCGCGATATCGCCCAGATGGGCCGAGGCGAATACATCCCGATCCCGCAGGACGGCGGCAAGGTCGTGATCATCGAGACGCCGTACGATCAGGACATCATCGAGCTACAGGGCCGCATCAACCGCACCATCGTGCCGTATGGCTCGCCGGTCCAGCAGCAGCGCACCGAGAGCAAGGTCCGCCAAATGGCGGCGGCGCCGAGACCCGCCGCATCCGAACAGGCGAGCTATCTCAACAAGCGGGCGACGAGCGCCGGCGGGTCCGGCGAAGCCGTCACCGGCGACGGCGATCTCGTCGCCGATGTGTCGGCCGGCCGCGCCAAGCTTGATGCGATCAAAGAGGAGGAACTGCCCGAAGCGGTGCGCAAGCTCGCGCCCGAACAGCGCAGCGCCTATCTCGGCCAGCAGGCGAGCGAACGCAAGGCGCTCAACGACACGCTCGGCACGTTGGTAAAGAAGCGCGATCGGTTCGTGATCGAGGCCCGCGCCAAGGAGCCGAACAAGACAGCCGACTCGTTCGACCTGGTGGTCGAGAAGACCCTGCGGGCGCAGATCGCAAAGTAAATCCGGCGGTCGCCTTTCCGCCAACCGACACGCGCGAACGCTGGCTGTATGTCTCGCGTCTTGTCAGCCTCGCGCGCCTGCTCCAGTGTGGGTAACCCATACTGGAGCCCTTCATGATGGTCGACTACGAGGCCGGCTACGACAATCGCGCGCACGTGCCCGAGCACCCGCAGATCTTCGCGCGCTATGCGCGCGAGGCCGTCGCGTTTCGCGAGGAAGCCGCGGCGAAAGGCCAAGCCGCGCTCGGCGTCTCGTACGGTCCGTCGCCACGGCAGATGATGGACATCTTCGCGCCTTCGCCGAATGGCCCGCTCGCGATGTTCATCCATGGTGGCTATTGGCGCGCCACGGATCCGTCGATGTACAGCCAATGCGCGCGTGGACTGGTCGCGCATGGCGTCACGGTCGCGGTCGCCGGCTACGATCTAAGCCCGCAGGTGACACTCGCCGCCATCATCGACCAGATGCGCCAAGCCGGCATCGCACTGTGGAAGCGCTGTCGCCGGCCTATCCTCGCCTACGGCCACTCCGCCGGCGGTCATCTCGCGGCGTGCCTTTTGGCGACCGACTGGCAGGCGCTCGACAGCGAACTGCCGGCCGACCTAGTGCCGGCCGCCTATGCGATCTCCGGTGTGTTCGACCTGACGCCGTTCGTTCATAACTCGATGAATGCCGATTATAAACTTACCGAAGAAACCGCACGAACGATCTCGCCGCTGTACTGGCCGGCGCCCGCCGGCCGCGTGCTGGACGCGGTGGTGGGCGGCGCCGAACTGAGCGAATTCCTGCGGCAGAGCCGAACCATGGTCGATACCTGGGGGAGGGGCGGCACCCGCACGCGCTATGAGGAAATCCCCGGCGCCAACCACTTCACGGCGATCGATCCGCTGACCGATCCGTCAAGCCCGATGGTGGCGCGGCTGCGCGAACTCGCGCGAGACATGAACTAAAACCAATAACGCCACGCATAGATCGCGGTGAGCAGCGCGCCGACCGCGACCACGACGACGCGCATCACCGCGCGCGGCGCGATCTGGGCCAGCCGGGCACCGATCATCGCCCCAATGACGGCGCCCGCCATCATCATCAGCGTCGGCGGCCAGCTTACCGCGCCGCGCGAGACAAACAGCAGCACCGCCGTCAGACAGTTCAGACTGGTGATCAGGTTCTTGGTCACATTGGTGGCGCGATAATCGCCGGTGCCGCCGAGCGACAGCACCGCCAGGATCAGCACACCCACGCCAGCACCGAAATAGCCGCCATAGACCGAGACCGGCAGCAGCGCGAAAAAATTGGTGCCTGAAAACGGCCGGTGCGCCCGGCCGGCCGCCTCGGCACGGGCCCGCAGCCAACCCGAGATTTTTCCGGAGAGCGCGAACAGCAAGGTCGCAAAGCCGAGCAGCAGCGGCACCAAGACTTCGAACACCCGCGTCGGCGTCGCCATCAGCAGCACCGCACCGCCGAGCGCCCCCAGGAGCGACGCCGCCACCAGGCCGACAAAGGCGCGATTGAGCGGCGGCAACTGCCCGCGGTCGTACAGCGCGGCGAGGAAATTCCCCGGCGTCAGCGCCGCGAGGCCGGATGCGACCGCGACGACCGGCGTCAATCCGGAGGCCAGCATCGCCGGAAACGTCACCACGGCGGCGCCGCCGACCAGCGACGACAACGTGCCGCCCGCCAGCCCGGCGGCGAACAGCATCAGCGAAGTGAGGAGGTCCATTCGGAACAACGGCTGGAGAAAGGAGGGCGGTTATAGGCCGCCCGGCGCGCGAGGTACAGCATGGCGGGTCGTGAACAGGTTCGACTTGACGACGCCGACTTGGACCTGCCTTGTTCAGCCATCGCGCCGGAGGCCGCGCGCGGCGCCATGACCTTGAGACGGAGACCTGCGATGCTGACGCTGCCCAAACACAACCGTTACGACTACTCGCCGATCGGCGAGCGCAAGGATTATTCCTGGCCGGACGGCAAACGGCTGGCGTTCTGCCTGACCACGAACATCGAGGTCTACGCCTATCGCAAGGGCACCGGCTGGGATCCGGCCAAGAAGGGCGAGCCGCAGCAGCAGCGCAACTATTCCTGGCGCGACTACGGCAATCGGGTCGGCATCTGGCGCTTTTTCGACATGTTCGAACAGTTGAAGCTGCCGGCGTCGCACAACATCAATTCGATGCTCTACGAGCATTATCCGCAGATCACCGACAAGATCCGCGCCCGCGGCGACGAGGTGATCGGCCACGGCCGCACCAATGCGGAGCGGCAGGGCGACCTGTGGGAGCTCGACGAAAAGCGCCTGATCGACGATGTGACGCAGGAAATCACGCGGCGCGAAGGCCGCGCACCGAAAGGCTGGATGGGACCGGCGGCGTCGGAGAGCAATATCACGCCCGATCTGCTGAAGGAGGCGGGCTATACCTATGTGCTGGATTGGCCGGCCGACGATCAGCCGTTCTGGCTGCGGACGCGCTCGGGGCCGATCCTGTCGGTGCCGTATCCGGCCGAGTTGAACGATTCAGCGGTTCTCATTCATCGCGAAGGCACCGCGAACGATTTCGCCGACATGATCGTCAACGGTTTCGACGAGATGGTCGAGCAGTGCACCGCGCAGCCGCTGGTGATGACGATTTCGCTGCATCCCTTCATGATGGGGCAGCCGTTCCGCCTGCCGGCCTTGCGCAAGGCGCTGACGCATTGCGTGCAGCATGCCAAGCGCGACCGGGTGTGGTGGACCACGCCCGGCGCGATTGCGGATTATTGTTACACGCTGCCGCCGGGCACTATTCCGGGCGAAGGGCCGAACGGCTGATTGATTGGATCGCTATCAGGAGCTCAGAGCCGAGCCGCAAATGCGGACCGTAAAATCGGCACTTCGCCTAAGTTCGTCATGCCCGGCCTTGTGCCGGGCATCCACGTCTTAATGCCCTCGCAGCGAGCAAGACGTGGATGGCCGGGACAAGCCCGGCCATGACGCATCAAACTTCAGAACCGTCTGCATCAATCCAGCGTCACGCCGCTGGCCTTGATCAGGGTCGCCCATTTGTTGATCTCACTGTCGAGAAGCTTCTTGAGATAGTCCGACGAACGGCGGTCGGCGGTCACGAAGGTGGCGCCGACCTTCTTCAGCTTGTCGGCCATGCCGGGCGTGTTCATCATCTCGACGGAAGCGGCCTGCAGCTTCTTGACGACGGCGTCCGGCGTGCCTTTCGGCACGAAGAAAGCCCCCCAGAACGGCGCGTCGAAATCCGTCAGGCCCTGTTCGCTGGCGGTGGCGAGACTGGGCAGCAGCGGCGAGCGTTCCTTGGACAGGATGGCAAGCGGCCGGATGGTGTCGCTTTCGATCTGCGGAATGGCGGCAGCGCCGAGCGCACAGATGAAATCGATGCGGCCAGCGATCACGTCCTGCATCGCCGGCGCCGAACCCCGATAGGGCACGTGGAGGGCGTCAAGACCCGCCGCGGCGAGCAACTGCGCACAGGCCAGATGCGAGCCCGAGCCGACACCGGCCGAGCCATATTGCAGCTTGCCGGGATTTGCTTTCGCGTAGGCGAGGAATTCCTTGAAATCCTTCGCGGCCAGCTCCTTGCGCGCCAGGAGGATGATCGGCTGCTCGGCGACCATCACCACCGGCGTGAAATCGGCGACCGGATCATAGGGCAGCTTCTTGTACAGCGCCTTGCTCATGGCAAAGGTGTCGACGCCGCCGAAGGTGAACTGATAGCCGTCGGGCGCGGCTTTAGCGGCGCGGCCGGTGCCGATGGTGCCGCCGGCGCCGCCGATATTTTCAACGATCACCGACTGGCCGAGAATTTCCGTCAGCCGCGCGGTCAGCAGCCGTCCGACCGTGTCGGAGGCGCTGCCGGCCGCGAACGGCACCACCATCGTGACCGGCCTGTCCGGCCAAGTCTGTCCCGAAGGGGTCTGTGCAAATGCAGGAGCGGTTGCGGCGAGCGCCGCGATAACGGCAACCGAACAGGCGAGACGGCGAGCCAGCATAACAACGTCCTTGCGCAGGAGTAAGGGGTCATTGTCCTTGGACGTTACGTGCGCTTGCATCCGCAGCGCAATCTTATTGTGCGGTATTTGGTGCGATGGCGCGCGCAGCGTCAATCCGCAGCGCTGCATTAATATGCGGCGGACTGATCGCGCAATTGCGCGGTTATGATGCAGTGCGGGAATGTCGCGGGCGCCGCTTCAATTCATTCGGCACCGGCGGCTCTTCACCCCCCCCCAGCGAAGTCGGATATATCCGACTTCGGCCAGTTAACATGCCGAACTCGGGCAAGCCCGAGTTCGGTGGGGAGAGGTGACGCACACGATGCGCTTAGATCACATCGCCTTAGAAAAACGCCTGGATGCCGGTCTGCGCGCGGCCGAGGATCAGCGCATGGATGTCGTGCGTGCCCTCATAAGTGTTGACCGTCTCGAGATTGGCCATCACCCGCATCACGTGGAATTCCTCCGAGATGCCGTTGCCGCCATGCATGTCGCGCGCGACCCGGGCGATGTCGAGCGCCTTGCCGCAATTGTTGCGCTTCATCAGCGAAATCGCCGGCGGTGCCGCCTTGCCGGACTCGATCAGCCGGCCGAGGCTTAGCGCACCGTGCAGGCCGAGCGTGATCTCGGTTTGCATGTCGGCGAGCTTCTTCTGCACGAGCTGGTTGGCGGCGAGCGGACGGTTGAACTGCTTGCGGTCGAGCACATATTGCCGCGACGCGTGCCAGCAGAATTCGGCGGCGCCCATCGCGCCCCAGACGATGCCGTAGCGCGCCATGTTCAGGCAGCCGAACGGACCGGCGAGGCCCTGCACGTTCGGCAGCATGTTTTCTTCCGGCACCACGCAGTCCTCCAGCACGATTTCGCCCGTCACCGAGGTGCGCAGCGACAGCTTGCCTTCGATCTTCGGGGTCGAGAAGCCCTTGGTGCCGCGCTCCACGATGAAGCCGCGGATCTTGCCGTCGAGCTTGGCCCAAACCACCGCGAGATCGGCGATCGGCGCGTTGGAAATCCACATCTTGGCGCCGTTCAGCTTGTAGCCGCCGTCGACCTTCTCGGCCTTGGTGACCATCGAGCCGGGGTCGGAGCCGGCATCGGGTTCGGTCAGGCCGAAGCAGCCGACGGTCTCACCGCGGGCCAGCTTGGGCAGATATTTATGGCGCTGCGCTTCGCTGCCATAAGCGTAGATCGGGTGCATCACCAGCGAGGACTGCACCGACAGCGCCGAGCGATAGCCGGAATCGACATACTCGATCGCCCGCGCGATCAGGCCGTAGCTGACATAGCCGAGCCCGGCCCCGCCGTACTCTTCCGGAATAGTCGCGCCGAGCAGGCCGAGCGCGCCCATTTCGGGCAGCAGGTCGCGGTCGACGTGCTCTTCGCGATATGCCTTGACCACGCGCGGCTTCAACTTGTCCTGCGCATAGCCGTGCGCGGTGTCGCGCACCATGCGCTCTTCCTCGGTCAGCGAGCCTTCGAGATCGAGCGGGTCTTCCCAGACGAAATCTGCATCCTTCAAGGACTTCGGCGACGAGGTAGCTTCACGCTTGGCGGCGGGCTGGGTCATGACGGCGTGTCCTTGGCGATGGGCGGCAAGCGATGTGCGGTGGGCGCCATGCCGCCGCGCGTTCGGACCCGATTTAAAGAGCAATCGGCGGTTTTCCGCAACCGCGCCGGCATGGCGGTAGCAGAGGGAGGCGCGCACGGCGCGCATAGGTCCGAGCTCGCGCCCAAAAGATAGGGCAGAGCAGTCCGACAAAAAAGCGACTTAAAGCTGTCCGGTAAGTTGAACCCGGAACTGCTCTATTACTTTTATATTGCACAGTCTCGATGGGCGGTCCGGCCCGAGGAAACGATCCATGAAGGCGCTTTACGCCGCGCTCATCGTGCCGCTGCTGTGCGCAGGCTCGCCCGCGAAGGCCGAACTGTTTCCGTGCACCGGGGCGCAGCGCGAAGTCTACAAGGCGGTCTGCGCGGATGCCGAACTGGTACGCCTGGACAAGGCGGTCGACGCCAGCCTGCAAAAGCTGCTCAAGGCGGCCGACCCGCTGACCGCGATGCTGCTGCGGCGCGACCAGCGCTGGTTCAAGGACATTGTCGGCGCGCAGGGCATCGAGGCCTTCGACGACACCAACACGACCGAGCGCAAGCATGTGTTCGATGCATTGCAGGGTCGGCTCGCACGGCTTGGCCGGCTGCGTGTCGGCGCCGCGCCGACCAGCCTTGTCGGCGAATGGGGCAACGTCCATGGCCTGGTGCAGATCACCAAGGGTCGGGGTGACGCGCTGCGGGTCCGCATCGTGTCGCAGGTCACTTACGCCGAGGACGAGAAGGGCCATGTCTGTGGCCTGACCGCGATCGTGAAGCCGGAAGAGGGCTGGTACGAGGGCGAACCCTCGACCAGCAAGAGCGGCTTGGCCGAAGACGACGATGACGACGACGACGTGACGGCCGAGGCCGAGGATAAGGACGGCGACGCCGAGGACAATTCGCCGCGGCTGCGCCTGCGGCTGCAGGGCAATACGCTGCGGGTGGTGATGGAGGTCAACGATGAAGACGGCTTCTGCAACGGGCCCAGTTCGCTGACCGGCAGCTATTTCGCCGGCATCCGCGGCGCCTCGACCGCGAATGCGAAGCCCGAGGAGGTCGCGGCCCGCACCGTGTCGCCGTCGTTCCGCTGCGACACCGCGCGCCGCTCCGATGCCGAGGAAATCTGCGCCGATCCTGACTTGGCCGAGCACGACGTCGAACTCGCCCGGACCTATAAGGAAGCGCTCGAAGAGCTCAAGCCCGAGACCGCCGGGCACTTGAGCGCCGATCAGCGCGCCTGGGTGCTGTCCAATGCCGATGCGTTTGATGCCTATTTCCTGCCGGCCTGGGACAAGCGTGCGTCTTACGTTCACCACACCGACGATGCGCGCGGCGAACTCGAGACGCGCCAGAATGAGCGGATCGCGATGCTGGAGAATCTCGACCAAGACCGCGAAGGCCTTGTTGGGCGCTGGGTCGCCCATAACGCGATGCTGACCGTGGCTCCGGCCGAGGGCAAGAGCGACGGCACCTTGCATGCGTCCGGCGGCATCTGGCGCACCGGCGACACCAAATCGCATTGCGAGTTCGAAGCCGACGGCACGCTCGCGGGCGGCACCTTCAAGACCGGGGTGGCGTTTCCGAAGCTGGCGCTGGACGGCGCGACCCTGACCCTCGACGCGGACGATCCGACGGCCGAGGGCGATGGTGCGTCTCGCGGGCCGCCGTCTTATTGCACGCGGATGAATTCGGCCAAGGCACGGTTGTTTCCGGTCAAGGACGATGCCGAGATCGGGACGTTATATAATCGGGTCCGTTAGCGTTATATAATCGGGTCCGTTAGAGCGTTTCCCGAAACGTCGAACCACACTCTACGTCATGCGCGGGTCAAGACCCGCGCATCTCGATTAGCAACGCACTGCCACCCTTATCGAGATCGCCGGGACAAGCCCGGCGATGACGACGATATGTACGCTCTGGCTCACTCGAGCTTCAGCCTGGCGGCCTGGATCAGGCCTTTCCACTTGGCGATTTCCGAAGTGAGGTGTTTTTCCAGCTCTTCAGGAGTGGAGCTCCGCGCGGTGATCCCGGCGCGATGACCAGCACCAATGGCGTGGTGCCGACCATGGACACCATGCGGAAGTCCTTCACCGGCTCGTAGCGCAGCTTCGGATGACCCGCGCCCGACACCGCGTGGGCGTTGCTCATCATCAGCATTGTGTAGCCGTCGGGATCGGTCTTGGCGACGGAATCGGCCCCGATGGTGGTGCCGGCGCCCGGCTTGTTCTCGACCACAAAGGACTGGCCGAGCGTGGTCGACAGCTCCTGCGCCAGAATGCGCGACACGATGTCGGTGCCGCCGCCCGGACCGTTCGGCACCACGATCTTGACCGGCCGCGCTGGCCATTCCTGTGCCGATGCCGGCGCCGGCCAGGCCACGGCCGCAAATGCCAGCGTCGCGACCGACACTGCGATGGTACGCGATGACAGGTGCGGTAAATTCATGCTTTCCCCCTTTGCCCTGTGTTTTGTTGTCTTTTGCCGGAGAAGCCCGAACCGGTCTGACGGCCAAGGGCCATGGCGTCGCGCAAAGCGTATTGGAATTGCTTAGGGCAGGGCCGTTGCCGCTGCCCTCCGGTTCAGCTATGGAAAGGCCGTTCGCACCCGTAGCTCAGCTGGATAGAGCGTTGCCCTCCGAAGGCAAAGGTCACACGTTCGAATCGTGTCGGGTGCGCCAAATTTCCGCCATTCGGAATAAAGCTGCGAACATCCCTTGGATGTCCGAACATAATCACAAAGCGGAACCTCGCTGGCCAGTGGCTGCAGTCTCAGGTTGCTTTCTCGACCTCCTTCAGGCGACGGATCCCTCGAAAGTAGGCCTAGGCTGAACGGGCGCGTCTGCCGCATTCAGTCCCGGTTGGAGGTCCGTGAACCTGCAAAACGCGCCTCGGAACCTCAGGCAGCCGTCGATGAAATTTCATCTGCATCGTTCGCCCACTCGGCCTGCGCCATCAACAAATCCAGAAACGCCTTGGGGGCATCGTCCAACACGTTGTTCTGAGCCTTTCCCTGTACGGCGTGGGCCACCACAAGCTCCCAGCATATCTCCGGCTCCGCCAGCCGGCTGACGCCCAGCGAGGACCGGCGCGCCTCGGCAACAGCCTCGGGAACGAGCGCAACACCCAGGCCATGGGCTACCAGATCCAGCAGCGTATCGAGATCGCTCACCTCAAAAGCAGTGCGTCGCTCGACGCCAGCCTCGGCGAAACCGCGATCGACGAGATGGCGCGTACCCCATGCCGGCTCGAAGTCCACGAATGGCTCATCGGCGATCGCAGCGAGCGTGAGATCGGCGCGACCCGAAAGAGCGTGGCCTGGAGCGCAGATCAGCACGAGCGCTTCGCAGGCGATCATCTTTGTCGCGATATCTCCCGGCGGATCGCAAAGTGGCAATATGGCAAGGTCGAGCTGACCGCCCCGCACTTTCTCGATCAGATAGGATGAGCTTCCCTGGCAGAGCCGAACCTCGATGCCAGGATGCCGAGAATGAAAAAGCGCGAGCAGCGCCGGCAGGTCGAGAAAGGCCGGCAGGCTCTGCACCGTGCCGATGCCCAGGCTTCCTCGCTTTAGAGAAGCGACCGCGGTAACGGCCTCACGGGCCGCGCGGACGGCATCCAGCGCAATCCTTGCCTTTTCGAGAAAGACTTTTCCGGCCGCGGTGAGACGAACCTGACGCGTGGTTCGTACGAAGAGCTTGGCATCGAGCTCCTCCTCAAGAGCGCGGATCGAACTCGATAGGGCCGATTGCACAATGTGGATGCGGTCAGCGGCCCGGGTGAAGTGCTGCTCTTCGGCGACCGCCACGAAATGACGCAACTGCCTCAGTTCCATAGCGAAAGCCCTCGCCCACGATTGAGTTACCTTACAGATTAATATGATCTGTATATTCCATTTAAAAGATCAATCAACTCACATTATGTTGCACTGCACAAACCCAGGTGTGCGGACGCCATTGGGCTCCGGCTTCCCGATCCGGTGACGGGCCGCAACGGGGCGCTGCCTTCGCTGGGCATTCAGCCTGAGCGGCGCCCGTCAGGATTCTTGAACTTATCTTGGAGGATTTCACGTTGGAACAGATCGAAATCGGTACGTCCGGACTGAAGACGTCGCGCGTCGGCCTCGGCACATGGGCGATCGGCGGATGGATGTGGGGTGGCGCCGACGAACAGCAGGCCATCGCAACGATCCGCGCGGCGGTCGAACGCGGTGTGACGCTCATCGACACAGCGCCGGTCTACGGCTTCGGAAACTCCGAGGAGATTGTCGGAAAGGCGCTCGCAGGGGGGCTGCGCCACAAGGTGCAGATCGCCACCAAGGTCGGCCTGGCCTGGAAGGACGGCCAAGTCTATCGCGCTTCCGGGCTTGCGCGCCTCAGCCAGGAGATCGAGGATTCGCTGCGGCGCCTCGGCACCGATACCATCGACCTCTATCAGGTTCACTGGCCGGATCTCGAGACGCCATTCGAGGAAACCGCCCACGCGCTCGAGAAGATGCGTCTGGCCGGCAAGATCCGGGCGATCGGCGTCAGCAATTTCTCGCCGGCGCAGATGGAGGCTTTCCGCGCCGTTGCCAAGCTCGACGCCGTTCAGCCGCCTTACAACCTGTTCGAGCGGGAGATGGAAGCCGACGTGCTTCCCTATTCCAAGAAAACCAATCTCACGGTCCTGAGCTATGGCGCGCTTTGCCGCGGGCTGCTGTCCGGCAGGATGACCACCTCGACGACCTTCGACGGCGACGACCTTCGAAAGGTCGATCCGAAATTCCAGAGCGATCGGTTCCCGCATTATCTCGCCGCGGTGGACGAACTCGCGACCCTGGCGCGGCAGCGCTTCGGTAAATCCGTGCTCGCGCTCGCCGTGCGGTGGGTGCTTGACCAGGGGCCGACCATCGCGCTCTGGGGCGCGCGCCGCCCCGATCAACTCGACCCGATCGGCGACATCGATGGCTGGCGGATCGACGAGGAGAGCAAGCGTGACATCGATGCCATTCTCGCCCGGTGCATCAAGGAGCCGGTCTCGCCCGCCTTCATGGCCCCGCCGCTGAAGCGGCCCGCATCTTCGATGTCCCGTGACCCGTCCTTTCAGGTCACAGACGCCGCTGGCCGAACGGATTCGAGCGATCGCTTCCCCATGCAGGCAAGAAGCAAATGAACGACATCATCAGACGTGTGCGGCTTTTCGGACTGACAGGCAGCCTGCGCCAGGGCTCCTATTCGACGGCCGTCCTGTACGGACTTGAGGCCGTCCTCGGCACCGACGCGGCGCTCGACATCTGGGAGCCGCGCCTGCCGCTCTACAATGAAGACGAGGACGGGCTGGCCGCGCCTGAATCGGTCCAGGCATTCCGCCGGGTGATCGCCGCGAGCGACGGCATCGTGATTTCCACGCCGGAATACAATCATGGCATGCCCGGCCTGCTCAAGAATGCACTCGATTGGGCCTCGCGGCCCCATGGGCAGTCCGTTCTCATCGGCAAGCCGACCCTCATCATCTCGTCGTCGCCCGCGTTCACCGGTGGGGTCCGTGCGCAGTCGCAGCTCAACGAGACTCTGCTGTCCGTGCAGGCCGTTATCGTTTCCGGCCCGCAGATCGTGATCGGCGGTGTGGCCGACAAGGTCCGTGATGGACAGTTGATGGACCAGCCCAGCCTGGCCTTCGCCTTGGCGGCCATCGAGCGCATGAAGGGACTCTGCCGGCGCAGCTTTGCGCACGATCCGGAGGCGGCGGGACGGCCGGTCCCTCCGTTCGCAAGCGTCGCATTCGAGCGAACGACGCGTAACTGACCTTCGATCGAACCGAAGCCGCCACCATCTTCATTGGGCGTAAACTTCCTCGGCATCCCGCGGCACCGCACGCTGCGGCTCTGAAGATTCAGTGCTCGCGACCGCCGAAACCCAAACCGAAAATACCGAAGCATCGGACAGCGTCGCCTCGATCTTGCCCAGCAGCCCATCCTCGTCGCCGGTGAGCTGGCGCGCCAGCGGAAACCCCCAGCGCAAGGCGGGAATCTCGCCGGAGTTGAGCCGATCCACGGCACGCCTCTCGAGATCGCGGTCGTGATCTTTCAACAAATGCAGTTGGCACGCGTGGTCGAGCAGATCGACGTCGACGACCGCGACCCCCTCGTCCCGCAGATGCCGGACCGCATCCCACAAATCCGACCAGGCGCCGGCGGCACAGGCCGCATAGGCCAGGCCCAGTTGCAAGAACCAGCTTTCGCCGGCCGGCCACTCGGCGTCGCACAGCGTGTGCAGGCGCTGCGGCGAGATGGCGTCGAGCCGTCCGGTGGAAATGATCAGGTCCCATTCAGGCCGTGGAGAAAAGTCGCATGGCTCGACCCTCGGCGATGGCCCCGCGAGGTCGACGAGCAGACTCAAGGGGAGCGATCGGGTGGGTGGGAGCAGGAAGTTGATTTGGTAGGCATCGACGACCGCCTCTCCGGCGCCGGGCGCGATGGTGACGATGGTGGGACTGAAAGCGGCTTCGGCGGACAAGGTCTCGAACATGGTCCACGGACCGTCGGACCAACTCGGCTCGACGTGACGGTCCGCCACCGATAGGCCGCCGATGCTGCCCTTGACGTAGATCGCGCTGGGTTTCAACACACCTGAGAATTCATTGCGCAACGGCGGCAGTCCGACGCTCTCCGGCATAGTGATCACGGCGCGGCCCGCCGCCGGGACGTCGACGAATTCGGTCCAACTGCCCCACGGCAGATCGATCCGGACGCGGTTGATCCCCGGCTCCACATGCACCGCCTGCAGGTCTTCCAGCGCCGCGGCGGAGTAGTCGCCGGGCTGGTTCCACAACGAGCCGCGGTCGGTCGTACCCGGCCGCCCGATGGCGATGAGCGGCGCTTCGCGGAGGAACCCGGCGACACCGCGGGCCCAGCCCGGCTCGAACTTCAATTGAAGGTTGGGACGACTCTGCTCCTTGGTGCGGCGGGGAGGCGCGATCACGACATCGACATTCTTGGTGGTGCGAATCTTACGCGCCCAATCGATCGCGGTTGTCCGGGCCGCCTCATAGTTTCCCTCGACAATATCGAAATCCGGCCCGTCTTCGTTGTGCTTCATCCCGGCCGGCGGGCCGATGGTTTGGGCGAAATCATCGTAGTCCTCGCGCTGAAGATAGGTTTCGGAAGTGAGCGGCGGACCGATTTTGACGTTGAACTTGGAAAGGACAATCAGGTCGTTAGGAGACGGCGGCGAGGAATGACGCCGCAGCTTGAAGATCGCGGCGTGGCTCGCGGCGTCGGCGGAGAAATCCGGCGGCGCCTCCTCCACCTCCCACTCCGGCGTCGGTATGCAATAGAGGGTGACCCGGGCGTTCTTTGGCACATGACAGACGTCGGGCAGCGACAGCGGATGCGGGATGACCGGCAGGTCGCGATCGCGCGACGGCAGCGTGAGGTGCAGGTTGATACGCTCCACCGCCGGCCTGGCCTCGTCCGGCCGCACGTCGATGGTCACCTGCACGGTCGGCTCAGGCGCGAGTTCGAGGAACGGCAGAAACCGCGACTCCGCCGCCCCGTAGGGTTTGATCCCGGGCGTTTGCCGCGCGCCGGCGGCGGCAACGGCGGCTTCGATCTTCAGCTTCACGATGTCGGTGAACAGCGCCGTCAAATTGAGACGGCGCGACCCGTCGCGCCAGTCGTAGATGATGCAGTTCTGCCGGCGATCGTGCACCGCCAGCGTTTTCAACTGCGCCAGATCCAGATCTTTCAGAAGTTGGCCCATCATGGCGCCCCGACCATTGAGTTCGGTCGCCCTCTGGGCCTGGGCGGCCGCATAGCAGGCGATCAGGCCGTTGTCGGGTTTCGGCGTGAAGCCTTCCAGCCTGGGCCTGCCGGGAACGATCAGGCTGCGCAGACTCGGATCCATCGCGTAGTTCAGGCAGCCGTCGAAGAACAGGAACTGGCGCTGGAAACTCAGGCTGAGGAAAAAATCGATATAGGCTTCGATGTCCAGATTGGCCGCGAAGTTGTCATCCACGGCGTACTCCTGGGTCAGGAACACCCGGCGGCGATTGTCGGCGTCGTAGATGCCGTGCCCGGACAGAAATACGAACAGCCGATCGCCGTTGCCGACGGTGGCGATGCGCTTGATCGACGACCAGATGGATTTTTCGCTCGCGTCCTTCGGCACGACGCCGAGGGTGCTGAACCTCGCGTCACCGACAGGTGAAGCATTGACCAGGATGTTGGCGGCCGGAACGCCGAGGTCGCGCAGCCAGTTGATGGCCGCGACCGCGTCGCCGATCGAACCGGTCAGCTTTTTGATCCGGGCATCGTCGTACTGGTCGATGGCGACGACGAGAGCCCAGGTCCGCGCCGCATCCTCCATACCGACGATCCTCCGCGTTACGGTTTCCAGAAGGTCTTGATGATCTCGTACAGGCTATCCTGGCGCCAATAGGCGCTGTGGGATTCCGGAAACGGCACCTCCGAGCGCACCTCCCTGTCATGGATCCCGGACCGGCCGGCAAATACGCGCTCGGCACAGAACGACAGGACGTCATTGGGATCGTAGATGTTGAGCCATGGCGTGAACGGCTGGAGCGCGGGGCCTGGATTGTTCGGGCGCAAGCCTTCCAGCGCGTCGAGGAGATACAACAAGGGCGATTGCGAGCCGACCGTCACCAACAAGTCGATTGGCAAGGCCGGCTGCCGCGACAGCAGGTCGACCAGCATGATGCCGCCAAGACTGTGCCCAATCGCGAGCACCGGCTTTGGACATAGCGCCAGTTCTTCGGCAATGCGCTGCAGGATGTCGCCGCCGCGACGCTGGTAGAGCAGGACATCGCCGATCGCCGGCATACTGTCGCCGGTGAGCCCGATGCGGCGATCGCGCAGATACTTG
This sequence comes from Xanthobacteraceae bacterium, assembly GCA_028290465.1. Classification (GTDB taxonomy): domain Bacteria; phylum Pseudomonadota; class Alphaproteobacteria; order Rhizobiales; family Xanthobacteraceae; genus FEB-22. Next base: position 43,341 of record JAQGJU010000116.1, read on the forward strand.
GTCGCGCGCGGCTTCGCCCAATCGACGACTTTGGACGTAAGCCAGCTGCTGATGCTTCGCGTGGGGGTACCGGTCAGCCTGTCCGCGAGCGCCGTCACCAGCGCATCGCGCCGTTGCGCCTCGTAGGCGAGCGCCGGCGCGGCGCCCGGCGGGTCCGAACGATGGGCAAACAAGACGGCGGCGACCAGCGAACGCGCCATCGCTTCGTACAATTCCGGGTCCTGGCCGTCGCCGAACGCGTCGGCCGCCCGGCTGAACAATTCCCATGCCTTGAGCGCCTCGATGGCGGCGACGAGTTCGGCTGGCTGGAGGCCGGTCCCGGCGAGGTCGGGCAGATCGCCCTTGAGACGGTCCAGGCGGGCCCTGGCCTCAACCGCGGGCGAATCCTGGCTGGGCAGTCCCGCGGTCGCCGTGGTGGCGAATTTGGGGACGCCCGTGGCCGCGACGCGAAGCTCGAAATAGGGATCGTCGAGAAGCTCCATCCAGGTCGCGGCGGCGATCTCTTCCGGCGAAGGTTCGTCGCTGAGGCTTCTGGTCGAGACGCCGATCGGCAGCGCGTCCGCGAGCCGGTCCAGCTTTACCCCCAGCCGGGTGCCCCAAGACGTTCCGCGCACATCGTCAACCGCAAGACCATTACGTCGAGCGCCCTCGCCGATCAGCGCGAGAGTCTTCTGGAAGCCTTCGTCGCGCACGCCCGTGCCGTGGACGAAGAAAAGTGTGCCTGCCATCCGCCCATCTCCCCCTTGAGCGCACAACCGATCCGCGAAGCGTACATCAAACGGTTGCGCCAAGGAAGTCAGTCCGCCGCGCTTGCGCCCGGCGCCGTCAATCGGCCAAGGCGGCATTCGTGGCCGGCGAGCGCACCGCCGACAACGCGGTGTGGACCTATGAGCAGCCGTTTCCGCTCGCGGTGCCGGTCGGCAGCTATTGGCGTTCTATGGCAGCAAGGTCGACGCCATCGAGGAATTACCGGCGTGACGGCTTGGCCGCTCCGCCTAGGCGCAGGCCGTTCGCAAGGACGGCCCTATGCGCGCCGCCTAGCGCGTTTTCACGTGAAGCGGAATCCACTTCATGTGAAGAAAACGCGTCTTTCTGTAGAGTTAGCGCGGCGGCCGGGCCAGAGGTCGCGGCCGTTGCCGCCTCCGGTCGGCGATTTCGCCGCCGAACACCTGCACCACGTTCCGGCCGGAGGCCTTAGCAAGGTACAGCGCGGAATCCGCCTCGGCGAACAGTTGCGGCGTCCCCTGGAAGCACGGCCGCTTCAGCAGGGTGACGCCGATCGACGCGCCGATGGCGACGGGCGCGTCGCGCCATAGCACGGGGCGACCCAGCACGCGGCGGGCGCGCTCCAGCGTGTGCGCCAGTTGCGCGCAGCCTAGCGGCGCCCGCATCAGCACCGCGAATTCGTCGCCGCCCATCCGGGCGATCACCACCGCGTCGTCGAATGCCAAGCGCAACCGCTCGGCGATCTGCCGCAGGCATTCATCGCCGGCGGAATGGCCGAACCGGTCGTTGATCTGCTTGAAACCGTCGAGGTCGATCAGCGCCAGCGCCGCGACCGAACCGTCGTCGGCGGCGGCGTTCGCCAGATCGCCGCATCGGGCCTCGAAGACGCGGCGGTTGGCCAGCCCGGTCAACGAATCCTGCTCGGCGAACCGCCGCAACTGATCCCACAGTTCCTTTTCGTGGGTGATATCCTGCTTGGCGCCGAAAATGCGCGACGGCCGGCCATGTTCGTGCACGGCCTCCGCGGTCAAGCGCATCCAGCGGCTGGCATTGCTGTTGGTCCGGATGCGGGCGTCGAGCGTGAAGCGGCCGCCATTGCGGATGATGTCGGAACGCAGGCGCTGCATCTGCGCCCGCGAGTCGTCATAATACTGATCGACGGTCGACGACCGGACCAGGGTCGAGCCGCGCGGCAGTTCGAACAGATCATAGACCGCATCGGTCCAGATCAGTTCCTCGGTGTCGAGCCTGCATTCCCAGGCGCCCACCTTTGCGACCTGCAAGGCCTGATCGTATATTCTTTTAAAGTCCGCGGCCGAGCGCGGCTCGCAACAGGCGGCATGGGACATTCGTTTCTCGCAGCGGCGTCAGGTCGGCGCCGGTGCCGAACCCTGCCCGCGATCCTAGCCAGGCAATGATTAACAGGCGTTGGACGACCCGGCCCCGAGCGTTCTCGCGCCGAATTTGCTACGCTGTGGCACTAGGAAACCGAGAATGCCCCCCGCCCGCACGGCCGCAGCGTCAGGATGGTGTCGGATCCGGGCGGGTGCGGGTGATCTTCGCCGGCCAGATGGTGGGCCGACACGACCGACGCGCTACGGCCGCAAGAAGAGTCTTCCCCGCCGATATTTTACCTTCCGCGCGCCGACACCGACATAGTGACTGTTTGTCCCGGCCTTACTGAGGATGCAGGCAGATAGAACGCCATCTGGGACAACAATATCAATGGTTTGTGCCAAATCACGGTAGCCGGAGCGTGGTACGGGTAAGCTATGGGTAAGCAACCCACGCTCATCCCCCCGCAAGAAACGCATCGACTCTTTAAACTGCCCACACAGAATCACGCAACTTATCGCTGCCGCTCGTTGAGCGGGGCTTCAACGTTGCGTTTCGTTGCAACTATCATCTGCGCATCTTTTTGATTCTGCCCTCTGATGCACAGGCGAAACCCCTTCGGCCTGTCTCGAACCCCCAAATCTCGGTCTGTATTACCCCGCGCGAATATTCGTTTTTTCGACAATCTTACGCCAAGCCTCCAGATCAGACCTCACCACCTTGGCGAGTTCTTCCGGCGCGCCGCCGATTGGTTCAAAACAGTTTCTTAACAACGCCTCTTGAACCTCAGGCAGCTTCATGACGGCGGCCAACGCCCGATTCATGCGCTCCACCTGATCCGCGGGCGTCTCTGCGGGGGCAAACATGGCTTGCCATCCATCCACAACCGCGCCTGGAACGAGTTCGTTCATTGCGGGGATGTGCGGAAGAAAACTGGATCGACTTTTCGTGGAAACAGCAATCGGACGCACCATCCCCTCTTTTACCAGCCCTATTGACGCTGGAAGTGTTGTTATCCCAGCCGGAATGTGCCCTGAAATTACAGATTGGACTGCTGGCCCGCCCCCGCGATGGGGTACGGACACCAATTTCAGTCCTTGTTGGGCCATGAGCGCAGTTGCGAAGTGTCCGGGCGATCCGTTTCCTTGGGTCGCTACATCGAGACCCTCTGAACGGCTTTTCGCGAGATCGATAAAGCCTGCAAAGTCCCGAGCACCCGATGGATTTACGATTAGAAGCTGCGAAAGACTTGCGATGAGCATGACCGGTTTAAAATCTTTGACCGGATCATATGGCACAGTCTGCATAAAACTTGGGTTGACGATGAACGTTTCACTGGCGAGCAAATATGTAAGGCCATTTGGCTCTGACTGAGCGACTGAATTGAAAGCCAGATTGCCGCCCGCACCTGAACGGTTCTCAACTACGACTTGTTGCCCGATCTGTTCAGTGAGATAGCGACCGAGCAGCCGCCCAAGAATGTCAACGCTTCCGCCAGCCGCGAACGGTACGACAAACCGAATAACGTCCCGATCTGACGCGTTCGCAATTACCGCCGGAGCGAACAGCGTTGCGGATGCTCCCGCTAAAAATCTTCGTCGTGTGATTGCGGCGGACACAAGAGCCTCACATTCCAATTGACCAATTTGTAGGCAAGGCGAGAGACGCCAGGCCATGCTGTGGATAGGCAAAATAAATGCCAACTTCTGATGGCTAACTCTCAGGAGATAGCTCTATATCGCCGCGCAAACGCGAAGCGGCCGGGAGCTTCCGATCAACAGACTGGGGACTTGGAATGGAAGACTTCTGGGGTTGGCGGCGCCGGTTCGGCCTTATTTATATGGCGTCCAGCACTGTGCAGGATGCGGAATATCAAGCGATGGCCCCCAAAGGGGTGACGATTCATCAGACGAGAATCCGATTGCCAAAGACCACGGTTAAGGGCCTCAACGAAATGATGGAGGTTGGACCGCTCGAGGAATGCACATCACTGCTCGCAACCGCGCCACTTGATATAATTATGTTCGGTGGAAGCAGCGCGTCCTTTTTGAGTGGATCCAGCGGCTACAATTCCTCTCTCGAAGAAAGGATGAGCGCCTACAGCAACGGGATACCCGTATCTACATCCATGAGCGGTGTCTTGCGCGGACTTGCGGCATTCAATGTGAAGCGGTTGGCCATGGTCACCCCATATATTGATGAGGTTGCCGAACAAGGCGCAGCGTTCCTGAAAAGCAACGGATACGAGATAACGAGTATCCGCAATATGGGCCTGAATGACAGCGTCGATATCGGCAACGTGCCGTTGGAGCGGGTTTACAAGTTCGCCCGCGAGGCTGAACTAAATGGCGCGGAGGCAATGTACATAAGTTGCACCAATCTTCGCACCGTCGGAATGATCAGCGCTCTTGAAACAGATATTGGCATCCCGGTCATTAGTGCAATTCAGGCTTCTTTTTGGGATTGCATGCGTTTGACCGGCTTGCCCGACAAGCTTCCGCAATTTGGACGGCTGCTGACCGTTTAGGCATGTCGGGGTTTACGAAAAAGCCGCCCCGGTATTGACCGAGGCGGCTGCGTAAATCTTAGGGCACCTGGCAGCAATCCAAGCGCCGAACCATCTTCATGGTTAGGCTCCCGGCCGTCATGATTAGGAAGCGGCGTTGCTTTACATTTTTGATCAGGCGCCTCGCGCCTTGTCCTTTCCCAGGAGAATTCTCACATATCCCCTCTTTGACATTGTTGTCGCAGATGACCGCCACGACAACATCGCCGCGGGAGCCATCTCATGACCCAACCACGTACCGACCGCCGCATCGAGATCGCGCCGCATCCGAAGCGGGTGCGGGTGACGTTCGCCGGAAAGGTGATCGCCGATACGACGGCTGCGCTGACCCTCCTGGAAGAGTCCTATCCGCCGGTGTTCTACATTCCGCGCGCCGACACCGACATGAACCTACTCAAGCGCACCGACCACACCACGCATTGTCCGTTCAAGGGCGACGCGTCGTATTACAGCATCGTGGTCGGCGACCGCACCGCCGACAACGCGGTGTGGACCTATGAGCAGCCGTTTCCGCTCGTGGTGCCGGTCGGCAGCTATTTGGCGTTCTATGGTAGCAAGGTCGACGCTATCGAGGAGTTATAGGCCTAAGGCCTGGAACCGGATACAACCGGCGCCGAAACCACCCGTTCTGCTGGTAGTATTGACCCGACCATCGATTCGCCTCGACAGGCAGAGGCGCGCGCCAACGAGGGATCAGGGAGCCCGATGTCTGTCCGGCCTTTGGCATACCGCGCCACACTTGCCGCGATCGCGGCCGCTGCCCTGTTGTCCGATCTCGCGCCGGCGCGCGCCGATGGCCGGTTCGAGGCGCACTACACCATCAGCATGGCCGGCATTTCGATCGGCGAGGCAACCTGGACCGCCGAGATCGGCGCCTCGCAATACAGTGCCGCCGCGCGCGGGCGCGCCAGCGGCGTATTGGCCGCGCTGATCCGCGGCGAGGGCAACGTCGCGGTGCGCGGCGCCGTCAAGGACGGCCGGCTGGTGCCGAGCAGCTTCACGTCCGATCTGACCCAGGACGACGAGCGCGCCAAGTTCAGGATGTCGCTCGAAGACGGCAACGTCACCGCCATCGAGGCCGAGACCGAGCCGGTCCTGCAGGATCGCGTGCCGGTGACCGAGGCGCACAAGCACGGCGTCATCGATCCGATCAGCGCCCTGCTGGTCCCGGTCGGCGGCACCGGCGATGTGATCTCGAGAGAAGCCTGCCCGCGCGTGTTGCGGATTTTCGACGGGCGCCGGCGCTACGACCTCGGCCTGTCGTTCAAGCGCATCGATAAGGTCAAAGCCGACAGGGGCTATGCCGGACCGGTCGCGGTCTGTGCGATGACCCTGCGGGCGATCGCCGGCCACCGCATCGGCAGCCTGCTGGTCAAGTATCTGGCGGAGGGCCGCGAGATCGAGCTGTGGCTGGCGCCGATCCCCGGCACTCGCGTGCTGGCGCCGTTTCGGCTGTCGGTCGCCAGTCTGGTCGGCAACATGGTGGTGCAGGCCGACGCCTTCGTGGCGGTTCCGGCGCAGCGCGCCGGCCTCATGGCGCCGCGCTAGCCCAAAAGATCATATCGCGCGCTTGTGAGGCAGTTTTTCGGCCCGCCCGCCTTCATGCCGCCCTATCTCAACGCCACATAGCGGACTACAGGTTTGTTCGGATTGGAGACGGTCTTGCGCGTCACGACGGTTCTTGCTGCTTTCGCCGCCACATTCGTTGCCGGGCTTATGGCCGTCGGTCCCGCGGCGGCGCAGTACAATCCGCGTTATCCGGCCGGTCCTGGCGTCTATCGTGAGGCGCCCGACGACGACGAGGTTCTGGCCGATCCGCGCGATGCCTATCCGGCCCCCGCGCCGTATCGGCGCGCGCCGGGACAGCCGCCGGTCTATGAAGCCCAGCCGCTGGAGCCGCTATACGAACGGCCGGCGCCGGCGCCGCTCTATGGTGTGGCCCGCCGTCCCTATTTTGTGCCGCCGCCGGATGGCGAACCGATGGACCGGCCGCAGGGTGACGTGCGTCCGTTCGGCGCGCCGACCTCGATCGCGCCGGATCAGCAGACGGCACCCTATCAGCGGATGGCGCCGCAACAACGGCCCGGCGTCGCCGCCTTGCCGCAGGACGAGCCGGACGATGGCAACGCGGCGGACATGGACCCGCGGCTGCGCCGCCAATTGGTGCCGTTCCGCACCAAGGAGCCGGCCGGCACGCTCATCGTCGATACCGCGCACACGTATCTCTATCTGGTGCTCGGCGACGGCCAAGCTATGCGCTACGGCATCGGCGTCGGCCGCGAAGGCTTCACCTGGACCGGCGCCGAGCGCGTCAGCCGGATGAAGGAATGGCCGGACTGGTACCCGCCGAAAGAAATGCTGGAGCGCCAGCCCGACCTGCCGCGCATGATGGCCGGCGGCCCCGGCAATCCGCTCGGCGCGCGCGCGCTGTATCTCGGCCAGACGCTGTACCGCATCCACGGCACCAGCGATCCGAAGACCATCGGCAAATATGTCTCGTCCGGCTGCATCCGTCTGGTCAACGAGGACATCGAGGATCTGTATCGGCGCGTTCAGGTCGGCACGCGTGTCGTGGTGCTGCCGGGCCGCCCGCCCGCGACCGTGTTGAACGATTAGAGCGCGTCCAGCAAAAGCGGACACCGGTTTTGCGTCCGGACGCGCTCTAACATATTACATTGACGCGTTTTCTTCACGCGAACCGGTTTCCACTTCGCTTGAAAACGCTCTGTCTCGTCGAACGATTGGTGCACCGGCGGTAATTCTCTTCACAGTTCCCGTCCGACTCAGCTAGTAAAGTTCCTGACCTCGTCGAGCGTACCGAGCGGCGGATCGCAGGTCGGCGTTCGTGGCGATGTATGTCCCGAGCGCCCTGTCCGGCCGGGCGCCATTTCTCCCTTATTGCGGCTCCCCGATTGTCCTCCTGACGTGTAACCGCGTTTTGATTCACGCGAACCGATCCCGTTTCGCTTGAACGCGTTGGTAGTAGGCGCGCTCCGGTTGGGCGCGCTTTGTGGATTCCGAGGTCGCTCAATGTTTCCGAGCCTGCGGTTCATGCTCGCGGCCGTGCTGTCGACGCTGGTGATCCTGGTGATCGCCAGCAGCGCGCTGGTTTCGACGCGCCGTCTTGAAGTGCCGATGGTGCTGCACCCGCCCGGCTCGCGACCGCTCGTCGCGAGCTGGATGACCGACGACTCGCAAAGCTTCGAGGCGCGCTTCGGTCCGCAGGCCATGATGATCAACGCATCGGTGCAACTGCCGCCGACCGATCGCAGCCGTCCGGCCCGTATCGAATTCGTTGCAAGCGCAAACGCCGCGAGCGATCCGACGACCTCGGCCGATCCAACGAAGTCTATCGATGCGGCGAAGCCTGCCGATACAGCGATCGCCAACGATACGGCAGCGGCCGCACCGGTGCCGGTAGCTGCGCCCGCGCCTGTGCCAACGACGACCGAGGCGCCTGTTGCCGCCGCGCCGCCACCCGAGCGTCCGGCATCGCCTTCGGCTGCTGCTGCGACCAAAGTCGACCCGCCCATCATCGTAGCCGCCATCGAGCCGGCGCCGGTGCCGGCCAAGGATCCGCAGGTCGCGTCCGACGCGCCGGCCCAGCCGGGTCACCGGATCGCGGTCGCGCCGCCGGCGGCGCCCGCGGCTGAGCGGCCGGCCTTTGTCGATACCAGCCGGACCGAACCGATCGCCAAGCCGGCGGTGAAGCGGCGCGCGCAGATCAAGCGACCGAAACGCCGGATCGTGCGCCCCGCCAAACCGGCACCGGTCGCCGCGAAGCCGAGCGCGCAGACCGCCGTGAACCCGTTCGCCGCGCTGTTCGGTCCGGCCACCACCAACTGACAATCAGGCCAGGGCTCAGCCCGATCGCTGAGCCTCTTGTCTGGAGCGCCCCTTGCATCCGGCCGCGCGAACGACACTTGAGCGGTAGTGCGTTTTTGCTCAAGGAAGCCCGATGCCGCCACTTTCGGTTCTCGATCTCTCGCCGGTGACCACCGGAACGCCGCCCTCGGCGGCGCTGCGCAACAGCATCGAACTCGCCCGGCTGGCCGACCGGCTCGGCTACACGCGCTACTGGCTCGCCGAACATCACAACCTGGCCAGCATCGCCAGCGCCGCGCCCGACATCATGATCGGCCAGATCGCCGCCGCGACACCGCGCATCCGCGTCGGATCGGGCGGCGTGATGCTGCCGAATCATTCGCCGCTGGTCGTTGCCGAACGCTTCAAGACGCTGGAGGCGCTGTTTCCCGGCCGGATCGATCTCGGCCTCGGCCGCGCGCCGGGCACCGACCAGGTCACCTCCTATGCGTTGCGGCGGCGCCAGGGCGTCTCCGAAGACGATGACTTTCTCGACCGCTTCCACGAACTGCTGCTGTTGGAGACGCGTGGCTTCCCGAAGGACCATCCGTTCCACAGCATCCAGGTGATGCCGAACGACGTCGCGCTGCCGCCGGTCTGGCTGCTCGGCTCCAGCGATTATAGCGCGCAGCTATCCGCGCAGGTCGGAGCGGGCTTTGCATTCGCGCATCACTTCGCCAGCTTCGATGCGGCGCTCGCGATGACGACGTATCGGAATCACTTCAAGCCATCGCAGTGGCGCGACACGCCCTATGCAATTCTCGGCGTCGCCGTGGTGGCGGCCGACACCGAAGAAGAAGCCGAACGGCTGGCGTCGACGCCAGATCTCAATATCATCCGCCGCGCCAAGGGCGAGTATCTGCCGCTGGCCAGCCCCGAAGAAGCCGCGGCCTACGAATACGCGCCGGTCGACCGCGCCCGCGCCGCCGCCAACCGGGCCAAGCTGTTCGTCGGCACGCCGAAGACGGTGCGGGCCAAGCTCGAACCATTGATCGCGGCCACCAAGGCTGATGAAATAATGATCACCACCATGGTGTACGACCAAGCTGCCCGTGCGCGCTCGTTCGAACTCATGGCGGAAGAGTTTGGGATCTAGATCCTGGTTAACTCGCCGTGCACGCGAGATCGTTTGCGACACCAAGCATTAAGTGTACGGCGCGCCATTCCGCGCGCGAGGCCCGCCGATAAACCGTCCGGTTAGAACATCCCGGCTAAAACCCCGATCGCGTCGAACCGAAATACAACACCGCGCTACTAAGCGGTGCACGAGTGCTCGAGTCACGTGGATGTCAGCTTGATACCCCGTGATACTGCCGTATCAGTGGCGTGATTCATGCTTCGTCCCGCCGGGCTCGGGACGTTCGTTCGGAAGGACGGTCGGTTTACGACCGCGGGGGCTGGAATGACGGACACTGGGAATGGTTGGCGCGCGCTGTTGGCGCTGCTGCTGAGTACAACTTTGCTCGGTTTTTCAGCCGATGCCGCCAATGCGGCCGGCAAGCGCAAGATGAAGCGTGACGCTGCGAAAAACGAAAAGCAAGAGCCGGTGCCGCAAGGCCCGCTGACCATCGTGGTGTCGCTCGATCGCCAGCGCCTCTCGCTTTACGGCAATGGTGTCTTGTTCGCCGAAAGCCCGGTCTCGTCCGGCACGGCGAGCCGGCCGACGCCGACCGGCGTCTTCAGTGTCATCCAGAAAGATCGCTACCACCGCTCCAATCTCTACAACGACGCGCCAATGCCCTACATGCAGCGCATCACCTGGTCGGGCGTCGCCATGCACACCGGCGTGCTGCCCGGCTATCCGGCGTCGCATGGCTGCATCCGCCTGCCGGACGCCTTTGCGCAGAAGCTATGGCGCTACACCAAGCTCGGCGCCCGCGTCATCGTCGCGCGCGACGCGCCGGAGCCCTACGAGATCAGCCATCCGCGCCTGTTCAATCCGAAGCCGGTCGAAACCGTCAAGCTGCTCGACGCGCCGGCCGCGGCGCTGACGCGCACGGAAGTGAAGACCGCCGAAGTCGGCATGGCCAATAAGGCCAGCGACGCACCCAAGCCGGCGGCCGTCATCGAAGCCACGAAGACCGAACCGGCGAAGGCCGTAATTTCCGTCAAGGCCGACGACAGCGCCCCGGCCTCGACGCCAGCCGTCGCCGTCGAATCCACCGAGGTGAAGCCGGCCGAGACCAAGGTTGACGTCGCGCAGCCCGCCGAAGCTGCGAAGCCTGTCGAGACGACGGCCTCCACCGAGGCTGCCAAGCCGGTTGAGGCCGCGAAGGCTGCTGAGCCCGCGAAGTCGGACGATCCGGCCCGTACCGGCGCCAAGACCCAGGACAAGGCGCAGGACAAGCCGCAGGACGCGGCCAAGCCGGTGCAGCAGGCCGTCAAGGCCGCGCCAGTGGTTCCGGTGTCGGTGTTCATCAGCCGCAAGACCGGCAAGCTTTATGTGCGCAAGGGCTTCGAGCCGCTGTTCGAAACCGCCGTCACGATCCGCGATGCCGACAAGCCGATGGGCACGCATGTGTTCACCGCGCTGGAATTGCAGGACGGCGGCGCCGCGATGCGCTGGAACGCGATCTCAATGCACAGCGAGACGCCGCGCCGCGTCGAGCGCGCGCCGGAACGCAAGAGCAAGAAGCGCGGTCAGGCCGACGAGATCGCAACCAAGGTGCCGGACGCGAACCCGGTGCCGGGCGCCAAGGAAGCGCTCGAGCGCATCGATATCCCGCAGGAGACCGTCGACCGCATCGCCAGCATGCTGGTGCCCGGCTCGTCGCTGATGATCTCGGACAACCGGATGAGCGACGAAACCGGCAAATACACCGACTTCATCATCTCGACCCGCGCCGCGCGCTGATCGTCTAGGCCACGTCCGTCAGTCGCGCTCGGCTCGGATCCGATTCAGTTGAATCGGATCCGAGCCGAGCTTTTTGTTGGGGCATGATCTTTTCCGAAAACCGGTTCCCACTTTTCGGGATCATGCCCTCGCGATTGACAGACAGTCGCCGGTTGGATTTGAGTTGCGCCACCACCGCCTCCAGCGGTGGCCGCATTCAATCCATACCGCGCGCAGGAGGCCTCCTTGGGTAAGCACATCACGCTGACCGCATCCGATAAGTTCCAACTCGGCGCCTATCGGGCCGATCCGGCCGAAACGCCGAAGGGCGGCGTCGTGGTGATCCAGGAGATTTTCGGCGTCAACAGTCACATCCGTTCGGTCTGCGACCGTCTCGCGGCTGCCGGTTACGCAGCGGTGGCGCCGGCGCTGTTCGACCGGCAGCAGCCGAATTTCGAATCCGGCTACACGCCGGACGAAGTCACCAACGCCCGCAAGTTTATCGCGACGCCCGACTTCGACGCGATGCTGCGCGACACAAAGGCGGCGATCGACGAGCTGCAATCGGCCGGACCGGTCGGCATCGTCGGCTTTTGTCTGGGCGGCTCCATCGCCTTCCTGTCGGCGACGCGGCTCGGCGGCCTGAAGGCGGCGGTCGGGTTTTACGGCGGCGCCATCGCCAAGAATGCCGATGAGACGCCGAAATGCCCGGTGCAGCTGCACTTTGGCGAGAAGGATGCCGGCATTCCGCTCAGCGATGTCGAGATCATCAAGCAGAAGCGGCCGGACGTCGAAGTCTATGTGTATCCGGACGCCGGCCACGGCTTCCATTGCGACGAACGCGGCGCTTATCACGAGACCAGCGCCAAGCTGGCCTGGCAGCGCGCGCTGGAGTTTCTCGGCAAGCACATGAAGGGCTAGGCGCGTTCGCGCGTAACTTGCGGTCGCCTAAGCGACCTTAGCGAGCGCTAAAACCAGCGCTCGTCGACCATCACGGTATCGCCCGGACGCAGCGGCGCATTGAGCGGCATCGCGGTGCGGACCGTCTGGCCTCCGGCATGGCGGGTGACATTGACGCTGCCGCGGCTGGCGCGCGGCGTGAAGCCGCCGGCAATCGCGATCGCGGTCTCGGCCGTCATATTGGCAACGTATGGATATTGGCCCGGCGTCGTGACTTCGCCGAGAATGAAGAACGGCCGATACACTTCGATCTCGGCGGCGACGTGCGGCTCGCGGATGAAGCCCTGCTTCAGGCGGCCGGCAATTGCGCCGGACAATTCGGCCGGCGTCAGGCCGCGCGCATTGACGGCGCCGATCAGCGGCATGGTGATCCGGCCGGCGGCGTCGACCGCGTAGGAATTGGTCAGGCCGTCCTGACCGAACACCACGATGCGAAGCTTGTCGCCGGAATCGAGCGTGTAGCGCGCCGAGGCCTCGACCACGATCGGCTGCACGCGGCCTTTGGCAAAGCCGGTGGCCATCGTGCCGGCCGGCGCGCCATAGACCATGGCATCGAGTTCGCCACCGGACGTCACCACAGCGACCGGCGCAGTCCGGTGCTGACAGCCGACCGCGCTCAGCAAAACGAGAATCAGGATCAGGAGGCGGGACGCCCGCATGCAGGGTACTCGGGCCGGTTCGAGAGAGAATGCCGACCCGATTAACGCCGCGTATGGTTAACAAACCCTCACCGAACCCGTTTTCGCAAAAGATTACGCGTAGGCAACGCGTTAGCGCGCCAGCACCACATCGCCGACGAGCGAGGAATGATCCCACGGCACTTGTTTGCTGCGCGTCGCCTGGATCACATCGGCGCGGACCCGCCGCATCACAGAGCCGATTTCCAGGCCCTGTGTCGCCACATGCTTGAGCAGCGCGGCCGTGAACGGGCTGTTGCGGCCTTCGCCATCGAGCGCAACGTTATCGGGTTGCGTCGCATAGGCGATCAGTGTGCCGATCGCGCTTTGAATGGTCGCCAGCCCCTGCCCGACCGAGGCCGAGCGCGTACCGAGCGAACGCGCCAGCGTGCGGGCCAGCGGATTGTCCCGGCAGGCATCGAGAAAGATCAGATTCACGCGCGGCTCGGCTTCCATCTGGGCGAGCACTTGAGCGACGTCGATGGTATCGAAGGAAAGATCGCCCGCGCGCTCCAGCTTGGCGTCGATCGGCACCAGATAATTCTTGCCGCCGACCTGCAGGCCATGTCCTGCATAGAAAAACAGCGCCAGATTCGCCCGGTCGAGCTTGCGGCCGAATTCGCGCACCTTGTCTTCCATGCCGCGCTTGTCGAGATCGCGGCCCTCGACCACATCGAAACCGAGCTTGCGCAACGCGGCTGCGACGTCGGCCGCGTCGTTCGATGGATTTGGCAGCGTGGCCGCGCTTTGATACTTGCCATTGCCAATCACCAGCGCGACGCGGACTTCGCGCGACGCGGCCGACTGCTCAGGCGATGGTGTCGGCGCCGCGACGACCGGCCGCGCGGGCGACGGTATCGCCGCGATCACAGGCTTCGGCGCGGGCGGCGCGACAACGACAGGGGCCGGTGTCGCCGGCACTCTCGTTCCGGCGGCAGCAAGTTTCGGCTCGACGCGCTTGATGAGTTGCTCGTTCATTCCACTAAAGACGTTGGGCTCCATTTCGATGGCCCTGCGGGCATCCGCCAGCGCCTTGGCCCATTCGCCCTTTTTCTCGAAGGCCCTGGCCCGATAAGAGTGGGCCAGAACATGTTTGGCATCTTCGCGAATGACGGCAGAAAAATCGTCTATCGCGCGGTCAAAGTCACCCTTTTCGTAATAGGCATTGCCGCGACCTTGAAAGGCGCTGGCTGTCGAGCGAATTTGAAGGACGACCGTCTGGTCGGCGATCGCGCGATCGTAATCGCCCTTATACAAATACGATTGGCCACGGATGTAGTAGGCTGAATGCAGATTCTCACTGGTGATCTTGGCCTGAGGCCGCTGCGGCAGGATGGTGTTGATGATCTCATCGGCATCCGCGATGGCGCGATCGTACTGTCCGTCTGCAGAAAGCGAAAAGCCGCGCGCGGCGTATATTTGAGCCAGATCTTCGCCGCGAAATTTCTTGGATTCGATCAGCCGGGTGCAGGCCTTGATCAATTCCTGCCGGGCCGCCGTTTCCGGCAAAAATGTGTAGATGCACTGCTCTTTATCGCCGGCGGTCGCGGGCATCGCCCAGCCGCAGCAGATCGCCACCAAGGCCGACCCGATCAGCAGAAGACGGCGCATGGACTTCTCCCCAGTCAGCCAACGCTTACTGTTCGTCGGTGCGCAACTTAGCCGGGTTCAAGCGCTAAGACGACGGAAATGACGGAAAAAGCCGCGCGGTCTCCGGAAAATCCGAAAACCGCGCGGCTATACGTCGTCCGATCTGGCGCCGTTTAAGGTGCCGCCTACTCGGCCGCGACCTGGGTACCGATCTGGCAGCTCACGCCGGTGCCACCTAATCCGCAATAGCCCGCCGGGTTCTTGGCCAGATACTGCTGGTGATAGTCCTCGGCGAAATAGAACGGCGGCGCGTCGACGATCTCGGTGGTGATCGGCCCATAATTCCTGACGCGGATCGCCTTCTCATAGGCCGTTTTCGAGGCCTCGGCGGCTACTCGCTGGGCCGGCGACGTCACATAGATTCCGGACCGGTATTGCGTGCCGATGTCGTTGCCCTGGCGCATGCCCTGGGTCGGGTCATGGGCTTCCCAGAAGGTCTTGAGCAGTGCCTCGTACGAGGTCTTGCTCGGATCGTAGACCACCAGCACCACTTCGTTGTGGCCGGTGCGACCGCTGCACACTTCTTCATAGGTCGGGTTCGGCGTAGGGCCGCCGATATAGCCGACCGCCGTCACATGCACGCCGTCGCCAAGCTGCCAGAATTTGCGTTCCGCGCCCCAGAAACAGCCGAAGCCGAAAATCGCGGTCTCGAAGCCCGCCGGATACGGGCCCTTGAGCGCCTTGCCGTTGACGAAATGGCTCTTGGCGGTCGGGATCTCGCTCGCCCGACCCGGCAGCGCGTCGGCGGCCGACGGCAGGTCGAGCTTCTTCTTGAAATTGAACATGGGATCGCCTCCTGCTGGTGCGGTGGATATGAAGTTCCTCCTATTTTGCGGCGGGCTCGCAGAGGAATTTCAAATCCAAAACCGCACTAGAAACATGAAATTGCCAGTGTCCCTAATATAGGTGCAGGGCGGCGCCGGCGCACGTCATCGGCCGATCACATCTCGGCCAAGAAACCGGGCAGGAAGTCTTCATATGGCGCCCCTTGATCGCGTCCCCTGGCGGCTTATTGTGCCGGCCTCACCCTGCTTCGCGATTCTCCGGCGCCCTGAGCCGGCGCGACCGTTCCGGAGGCTCCATGCTCAAGTTCACCCCGTTGGCGTTGTGTCTGCTGTTGCTGGCCGATCCGGCCGCCGCGCAGGCCACCGCACCTACCGCCGCGCCCGCTACCGCGCCTGCCGCCACGCAATCGACCGCCACGCTGCCCTACGGGACGGTGATCCCATACGAAGCCGCCAAGAAGGCGATGGCCGCCGCCGAGGCCGAGGCGATCAAGAACAAATGGCCGGTCGTGATCGCGATCATCGACAGCGGCGGCAACATGGTGATGCTGCACAAATTCGACGACACGCAGATCTCGGCGATCTCGTCGTCCGAAGGCAAGGCCCGCACCGCGCTCGCCTACAAGCGCGCCAGCAAGGATCTGGAAGACGCGATCGCGGCCGGCGGCGCCGGATTGCGACTGGTCGGCCTGCAGGGCGTTACCGCGCTGGAAGGCGGCCTGCCGATCGTGATCGACGGCAAGATTGCCGGCGCGATCGGCGTGTCGGGCGTGCTCTCGGCCTACAATACCCAGGTCGCCAAGGCCGGCGCCGAAGCGGCCAGCAAGCCGTAAGGTGTGAATCCGGTCCGCCCGGTATCAATCCCGCGCGTAGCCGATCAGCGGCTTCTTCTTGCGCCCGAGCAGGATCAGCAGCGCGCCGATCATCGCCAACACCAGCCAGGACGGTGCCGTCAGCACCGTCAGGGCCACCGGATCCCACAACCAGACGGCGACATGCCGTTCGATGGCCGGCTGCAACAGCAGCAGGCTGTTCTGATGCACGTTCGACCACACATCGCCGACCTGGGTGATGAAGATCTTGTTGCCGGCGATCGAACGGGTGCCGTCATAGACGAACAGAATGAAGGCCAGCGCGATCAGCATCAGGCCGAGAAGGCGGAACAGGAAACGGATCATGGGGTGCCGGGGTCCGGGGGCGCGTGGAACGGGCGCAGCGACTCCGCTTACCCCGCGCCGCGACAAGGTTCAATCCAAACGTGTCGGCAAATTGTCGCCCTAGGCTTTACGGCATATCCGAATTGCGTCGCCTCCCTTGAGCTAAGGCCATGGCTTCCGCTAACGTCCCGGCCCGGCGTGCCGGGACCAATGCTTTAGGGAGAGAATATGTCCAATAAAGACAGTGGGCGCGGCAAGCGGCCGACCTTTACCGATCAGGAAGCCCTGCTGTTTCACAGCCAGGGACGGCCCGGCAAGCTCGAAGTGGTCGCCACCAAGCCGATGGCGACGCAGCGCGACTTGTCGTTGGCCTATTCGCCGGGTGTCGCGATTCCGGTGCTGGCCATCGCCGAGGATGAGAGCCGCGCCTACGACTACACGACCAAAGGTAATTTCGTCGCCGTCATCACCAACGGCACGGCCATTCTGGGACTCGGCAATCGCGGCGCGCTGGCCGCCAAGCCGGTGATGGAGGGCAAGGCGGTACTGTTCAAGCGCTTCGCCGACATCGATTCCATCGACCTCGAAGTCTCGACCGAGGACCCGGACGAGTTCGTCAATTCCATCCGGTATCTCGGCAAGAGCTGGGGCGGCATCAATCTCGAGGACATCAAGGCGCCGGAATGCTTCGTGATCGAGCAGCGCCTGCGCGAACTGCTCGACATCCCGGTATTTCACGACGACCAGCACGGCACCGCCATCATCGCGGCGGCCGGCCTGATCAACGCGCTCGACCTGACCGGACGCGACGTCAAAACCACCAAGCTGGTGTGCAACGGCGCCGGCGCCGCCGGCATCGCCTGTCTTGAACTGCTCAAGGCGATCGGCTTCACGCCCGACAACCTGATCCTGTGCGACACCAAGGGCGTAGTCTATCAGGGCCGCACCGAAGGCATGAACCAGTGGAAGTCGGCGCATGCGACCAAGACCGATGCCCGCACCTTGGAGCAAGCCCTGAAAGGTGCCGACGTGTTCTTCGGCCTGTCCGCCAAGGGCGCGGTGACCAAGGACATGGTCAAGTCGATGGCCGCCAAGCCGATCATTTTCGCGATGGCCAATCCGGACCCGGAAATCACCGCCGAAGAGGTCGCCGAAGTGCGCGACGACGCCATCATGGCGACCGGCCGCTCGGACTATCCGAACCAAGTCAACAACGTGCTCGGCTTTCCGTACATCTTCCGCGGCGCGCTCGACGTGCGCGCCACCACCATCAACATGGAAATGAAGATCGCGGCGGCGCGGGCGCTCGCCGCTCTGGCCCGCGAGGACGTGCCCGACGAAGTCGCCGCCGCCTACGGGGCGCGGCCGAAATACGGCCCGGACTACATCATTCCGGTGCCGTTCGACCCGCGGCTGATCTCGGCGATTCCGCCCGCCATCGCGCAGGCTGCGATGGATACCGGCGTCGCCCGCCGGCCGATCGTCGACATGGACGCTTACCGCGCGCAACTGCGCTCGCGGCTGGATCCGGTCGCCGGCGTGCTGGCGCGGGTGTTCGAGCGGCTGCGCCGGCATCCGCGCCGTGTCGTGTTCGCCGAGGGCGAGGAGGATCAGGTGATCCGCGCCGCCGCCAGCTTCGTGCAGCAGGGCCTCGGCACCGCGCTGCTGGTCGGACGCGAGGACCGCGTGCAAGCCAGCGCCAAGAATCTCGGCATCGAACTCGGCACCGGCATCCAGATCATCAATGCGCGGCTGTCGAAGCGCAATGCCGTTTACGCAGCGCATTTGTACGAACGCTTGCAGCGCAAGGGTTTCCTGCAGCGCGACGTGCAACGCCTGGTCAATCAGGACCGCAATCATTTCGCCGCCTGCATGGTGGCGCTCGGCGACGCCGATGCGATGATCACCGGCGTCACCCGCAACTTCTCGGTGGCGCTGGAAGACATCCAGCGCTGCATCGATCCGAAACCCGGCCACCGGGTGATCGGGGTATCGATAGTGTTGACGCGCAGCCGCAACGTGCTGGTCGCCGACACCGCCGTCACCGAGATGCCGGAGGCGCAGGACATCGCCGATATCGCCATCGAGGCGGCCGGCGTTGCGCGCCGGCTCGGCTATGAGCCGCGCCTCGCGCTGCTGGCGTTTTCGAATTTCGGCCATCCGCCAGGCGAACGCGCGGCCCGGGTGCAGGAGGCAGTGCGCATCCTCGACAAGCGCCGCGTCGATTTCGAGTATGACGGCGAGATGGCGGCCGACGTCGCGCTCAATGCCGACCTGATGGCGGCCTATCCGTTCTGCCGGCTGTCCGGCCCGGCCAATGTCCTGATCATGCCGGCGTTCCACTCGGCATCGATCTCGACCAAGATGATGCAGGAACTCGGCGGCGCCACCGTAATCGGGCCGATCCTGGTCGGGCTCGACAGGCCGGTGCAAATCGTGTCGCTGTCGGCCAACGATTCCGAACTCGTCAATATGGCGGCGCTGGCGGCCTTCAACGTCAGCGGCTGACCCATCCAAGAACCAACAGAATAACAAGGAGAACCCACGTGACTGAACGAACTCTGCGCGGCGTCATCGCCGCGATCTCGACCCCGATCGACGCCAAGGGCGAGCCCGATCTCGGCCGCGTCACCAAGCTGGCGCGCCATCTGCTCGACAATGGCTGCGACGGCCTGAACGTGCTCGGCACCACCGGCGAGGCGACCTCGTTCTCGGTGGCGCAGCGCAAGGCGGTGATGAGCGCCTATAAAGAGGCCGGCCTGCCGATGCAGCGGCTGATGGTCGGCACCGGCGCCGCGGCGATCGCCGACGCGGTCGAGTTGACCCGGCACGCCGCTGCCCTTGGCTTCGCGGGCGCTCTGGTGCTGCCGCCGTTCTATTATAAAGGCGTGCCGGACGACGGCCTCGTCGCCTATATCGGCGAGATCGTGCAGGCGACTTCGGCTGGTCCGGTGCCGCTCTATCTCTATCATTTCCCGGCACAGTCCGGCCTGCCGTGGAGCGTCAAGCTGATCCGCCGGCTGCGCGAACTTCACGGCACCCGCATCGCCGGCATGAAGGATTCCTCTGGCGACATGCCGTATGCGCGCGAGGCCGCCACGATCGAAGACTTCGACGTGTTCCCGTCCACCGAGGCCTGCCTGATCGAGGCCCGCACCGGCATCTTCGCCGGCTGCATTTCGGCGACCACCAACCTCAATGCGGATCTCGCGCAACGCGCCTGGAGCCAGGGCGATGCCGCCGCGCAAGACCAGGCGGTGACCATCCGCAAGCTGTTCGATGGCAAGGCGCTGGTGTCGGGCGTCAAGGCGCTGCTCGCCCATATCCATGGCGATCCGGCGATCGCCCGGGTCAAGCCGCCGCTGGTGGATTTCTCGGCGGCCGACCGCGCCGCCGTGATCGCCGGCTATGAGGACGTGCGGGCCAAACGGGCCGCCTAGAGCGCGTCCAGCAAAAGTGGACACCGGTTTTGCGTCCGGACGCGCTCTAGATCTTTAGAGTGACGCGTTAGATCTTTAGAGTGAC
>JAQGJU010000044.1 GCA_028290465.1 Xanthobacteraceae bacterium
GGCTATAGCCGACTTGAGATGGTTCGAGACGCGCTCCTGCGGAGCGCTCCTCTCCATGAGGCCGATCGAATCTCAGCCATGCGCGATTGCGGGGCGGTTGCTCCCTCGCACCCGCTGACATTCCGGCATTGCCCGGCTATAGAACCCACGCCCGGCCACACCCGGGCTATTGGCGTTTGGAGACCGCATGGCCGAAACCACGATGACGGGCGAGGGGCTGGACGAGCGCCGCCGGCGGCTGCGCTATCGCGCCTGGCACCGTGGGTTCCAGGAAATGGACCTGGTGATGGGCCGTTTCGTCGATGCCGGGGTGGCCGCGTTCACCGATTCGGAACTTGCCGACTTCGAACGCCTGATCGATGTGCCGGATCATGAGATTTACGACTGGGTGATGGGCAAGACGTCAGTGCCAGCGGAATTCGACACTGCGCTGTTCGGCCGGATGCGCGATTTTCATCTCGAGGGACCGCGTTAATGGCGCGCTCTCCCGCCGAATTGCTGATTCCCGGCCGCGCGCTGACGCTCTCCAATGTCGCCGACGGAGCCGAAGGCCTGGTCGTCGCCGATCTCGCCCGCGCGGTCGCGGCCCGCAAGGACGCGCCGGCCACCAGCCTCGTCGTGGTGTGCCGCGACGGCCAGCGCTCGGCCGCGCTGGCGCGCGCGCTCGGCTTTTTCGCGCCCGACCTCGATATCATCGATTTCCCGGCCTGGGACTGCCAGCCCTATGACCGCGTCTCGCCGCACGCCGGTGTCGTCGCGCAGCGGATGACCGCGCTGTCGCGTCTGGCCCGCGTCAAGGGCCGTGAGCGGCCGGCGGTGCTGCTCACCACGGTGAATGCCATCCTGCAGCGCGTGCCGGCGCGGGATCTGATCGGCCAGCAGGCGCTCTCTGCCGCGCCGGGCCAGATCCTGGCGCTGGACGGCATTACGAAGTGGCTTGAGTTGAACGGTTTCCAACGCAGCGCGACGGTGCGCGAGCCCGGCGACTATGCGGTGCGCGGCGGCATCGTCGATCTGTTCGCGCCGGCCCAGCCTGAGCCCGTGCGCTTCGACTTCTTCGGCGACCAGTTGGAATCGATTCGCAGCTTCGATCCCGAGACCCAGCGCACGACGGACCAGTTGCACGGGCTCGATCTGGTGCCGGTCGCCGAATTCCAACTGATCACTGAAACGATCCGGCGCTTCCGGCTCGGCTATGTGACCAAGTTCGGCGCCGCCGGACCGGACGACCAGCTTTATCAATCGGTCAGCGAAGGCCGGCGTTATCCCGGCATGGAGCACTGGCTGCCGCTGTTCCATGACCACATGGATACGCTGCTGGATTATCTGCCGGGCAGCCCGATCGTGCTGGAGCCGCAGGCCGACGATGTGGCGCGCGAGCGCTTTGCGCAGATCGCGGATTATTACGACGCCCGGAAGCAAGCGCTCGAAGAGCACGGCACCTCGGCACCCTATAAGCCGCTGCCGCCCGACCAACTCTATCTTACCGACACCGAATGGACCGAACGCCTTGGCGCGCGGGCGCTGGCCCGGATGACGCCGTTCGAGGTGCCGACCAGCGCCGGCCAGGTGATCGATCTCGGCATGCGCCGGGGTTACGATTTCGCGCCGGCCCGCACCGATCCCAACGGCAATGTATTCGAGGTGGTGACCGAGCACGTCCATAAGCTGCAACAGGCGCGCAAGAAGGTCGTGATCGCGCTGTGGAGTGATGGCGCGCGCGAGCGCATGAGCCATGTGCTGGCCGACCATAAGCTGTCCAACCTGACGCCGGTCGCGTCGTGGGCGCAGGCCGAGGCGCTGCCGCTGCATCAGGTCGGCCTCGCGGTACTCGGCCTGGAAGCCGGGTTCGAAACCGACGCCATCGCGGTGATCGGCGAACAGGACATTCTCGGCGACCGTCTGGTCCGGCCGCGCAAGGCGTCGAAGCGCGCCAGCAATTTCATCGCCGAGATCACCAGCCTGTCGGCCGGCGACCTCGTCGTGCATGTCGATCACGGTATCGGCCGCTTTATCGGCCTGCAGGCCATCGAAGTGTCGGGCGCGCCGCACGACTGCCTCGAACTGCATTACGCCGGCGGCGACAAGCTGTTCCTGCCGGTCGAGAACATCGAACTGTTGTCGCGCTACGGCTCCGACGAGGCCGGCGCCGATCTCGACCGGCTCGGCAGCGCGTCATGGCAGACCCGCAAAGCCAAAATGAAGCGCCGCATCCTGGAGATGGCCGGCGAACTGATCAAGATCGCGGCCGAGCGGCAATTGCGCGAAGCCGAGAAGCTGGAGGTGCCGCAGGGCGCCTATGACGAATTCTGCGCCGGCTTTCCGTATGAGGAAACCGAGGACCAGCTTAGCGCCATCGAAGCCACCATCGACGATCTGGCCGCCGGCAAGCCGATGGATCGCCTGATATGCGGCGACGTCGGCTTCGGCAAAACCGAAGTGGCGCTGCGGGCCGCGTTCATCAGCGCGATGAGCGGCAAGCAGGTGGCGGTTGTGGTGCCGACCACGCTGCTGGCGCGCCAGCACACCAAGAATTTCACCGAACGGTTCCGCGGCTTTCCGATCAATGTCGGGCAGGCGTCGCGCCTTGTCTCTGCGACCGAGATGACGCGGGTCAAGCAGGGCATCGCCGACGGCCAGATCGATATCGTGATCGGTACCCACGCGCTGCTCGGCAAGGCGATCAAGTTCAAGGATCTCGGCCTCGTCATCGTCGACGAGGAGCAGCATTTCGGCGTCGCCCATAAGGAGCGGCTGAAGAACCTGCGCGCCGAAGTCCATGTGTTGACGCTCACCGCGACCCCCATTCCGCGCACACTGCAGCTCGCGCTGACCGGCGTGCGCGATCTCTCGATCATCGCGTCGCCGCCGGTGGACCGGCTGGCGGTGCGTACCTTCGTGGCGCCATTCGATCCGCTGGTGGTGCGCGAAGCGCTGCTGCGCGAGCGCTATCGCGGCGGCCAGTCGTTCTATGTCTGCCCGCGCATCGAGGACTTGGCCGGCGCCAAGGATTTCCTCGACAAGCACGTCCCCGAGGTGAAGGTCGCGGTCGCGCACGGCCAGATGCCGCCGGCGGTGCTTGAGGACATCATGTCGGCGTTCTATGACGGCAAGTTCGACGTGCTGCTGTCGACCACCATCGTCGAGTCCGGCCTCGACATTCCGACCGCCAATACGCTGATCGTGCATCGCGCCGACCGCTTCGGCCTCGCGCAAATCTATCA
>JAQGJU010000005.1 GCA_028290465.1 Xanthobacteraceae bacterium
GAAATGTCGTGGACCAAAAAGAACGTGCACCCCGGCAAGATCGTTTCGACCTCGCAGGAAGTCGAAGTGCAGGTTCTCGAAGTCGATCCGGTCAAGCGCCGCATTTCGCTCGGTCTCAAGCAGACCATGCGCAATCCGTGGGAAGTGTTCATCGAGAAGTATCCGTCCGGCACCGAGGTCGAGGGCGAGGTCAAGAATAAGACCGAATTCGGTCTGTTCCTGGGTCTCGACGGCGACGTCGACGGCATGGTGCATCTGTCGGATCTGGACTGGAAGCGTCCGGGCGAGCAGGTCATCGAGGAATACAAGAAGGGCGACCGGGTGAAGGCGCAGGTTCTCGACGTCGACGTCGAGAAGGAGCGCATCTCGCTCGGCATCAAGCAGCTCTCGGGTGATCCCTTCGCGGGGACGGCCGAGCCGGGCGCGCCTGGCGACATCAAGAAGGGCTCGGTAGTGACCTGCGAAGTCACCGAGATGAAGGAAGGCGGTCTCGATGTGAACATCATCGGCACCGAATTCACCGCCTTCATCAAGCGGGCGGAAATCGCCCGCGAGCGTGCCGATCAGCGCCCCGAGCGCTTCTCGGTCGGCCAGAAGGTCGATGCCCGCGTCACCCAGTTCGACCGCCGCACCCACAAGGTCGCGGTGTCGATCAAGGCGCTGGAAATGGCCGAAGAGAAGGAAGCGATCGCCCAGTACGGCTCTTCCGACTCCGGAGCCACGCTCGGCGACATTCTCGGCACCGCGCTCAAGCAGCGCGCCACCACCGAGACCAAGGAGTAAGCCGAACGGCTTCGTCGTCCGCCGTGCGCGGATGACTGAGCCTCGTTTGGTGGGTTGCGCGGTTGCGTTGCCCTTCTAAAGACGACAAAAGGCCCCGGGGGCGTTCCCGGGGCCTTTTCTTTTCGCAGGCGTTTGCTTTTCAGTAGCCATGCGGCCGGGCAGGTTCCGGCCAAATTGAAGCCGGGGCCGGCCTCGCCATTGACCGCAACCGCGGTCGGCGGCAGTGTCCTGCCTCGATTCAGGTAGAGCGCTTCCAGCAAAAGTGGATACCGGTTTTGCGTCCGGAAGCGCTCTAAGTGTCTAAGCAGACGCGTTTTCACTTGAAAACGCTTTAGGAGAGGCCCGATGTCGCTCGATGCCGACACCATCGTCGATCGCCGCCGGATGCGGCGCAAACTGAGCTTCTGGCGCGTCGTCGCCGTCGCGGTGGCCGTTGTGGCGATCATCGCATCGGTCGGCATGATGTCGCGCAAAGGCGACGGCTTCGCGACCGACTACATCGCCCGCGTCACCATCACCGGGCTGATCCGCAACAACACCGATCGCGTCGAGGCGCTGGAGCGTCTCGGCAAATCGAACGCCAAGGCGGTGGTCGTTCACATCGACAGCCCCGGCGGCACCACGGCGGGTTCCGAGCAGCTTTATCAATCGCTGGTGCGGCTGAAGGAACAGAAGCCGCTGGTCGTGGTGGTCGACGGTCTCGCGGCGTCCGGCGGCTATATCGCCGCGATGGCATCCGATCATATCGTCGCGCAAAGCTCGTCGCTGGTCGGTTCGATCGGCGTACTGATCCAGTTCCCGAATGTCGGCGATCTGCTCAAGACGCTCGGCGTCAAGGTCGAGGAAGTTAAATCGTCGCCCCTCAAGGCGGCGCCGAACGGCTTCGAGCCGACCAGCCCGGAAGCCCGGGCCGCGCTCGCGGCGCTGGTCAACGACTCCTATGCCTGGTTCCGGGACTTGGTGCGCGACCGCCGCAAGATGGACGAAACGCTGCTCGGTCAGGTGGCCGACGGCCGCGTATTCACCGGGCGCCAGAGCCTGCCGCTGCGGTTGATCGACGAGATCGGCGACGAGCGCACCGCGCTGGCGTATCTGGAACGCGAAAAGAAGATCGACGCGAAAACGCCGGTGCGCGACTATAAGCTGGACCCGCGTTTCAGCGAGTTTCCGTTCCTCCACGTCGCCATGGTGGCAGCGCTGGACGCCGCCGGCCTGACGGCTGTGGCGCGCCGGCTGGACAGCTGGGGCACCGTGCAGGCCATCGAGCGGCTTAATCTTGACGGTCTACTGGCGCTTTGGCACCCTCCGGCCTCGCAATAGAGCATTTCCCGACGAGGGGGCTCCGTTCGCCGCAGGAAATGCGACTATCTTACCTCGGTACGATGTGGCTAATCGGTTTGTGACGAATACGGGCAAGATCGGGCTCTGGGCCCGGTCGAAGGATCGGAACGGGTGGCAACGAAGATGATAAAATCCGAACTTGTGCAGCGTATTTCGACTCACAATCCTCATCTTTATCAGCGCGACGTCGAGAACATCATCAACGCCATCCTGGGCGAGATCGTCTCGGCGCTGGCGCGCGGCGATCGGGTCGAGCTGCGCGGTTTCGGCGCCTTCTCGGTCAAGAACCGCCCGGCGCGCACCGGCCGCAACCCGCGCACCGGCGCCCATGTTTCGGTCGACCAGAAGTCAGTGCCGTTCTTCAAGACCGGCAAGGAAATGCGCGAGCGGCTCAATCGCTCGGAAGCGGAAGCCTGAACGGCTTTCCGTCTCCACGCATGAGCGGGAAGACGGAACCACAGCGCGCTCTAAGTGTTTAGACAGACGCGTTTTCTTAGCGTGAAGCGGATTCCACTTCACTTGAAAACGCTTTTGCACGATTGAACCCGCATGATCCGCAAGTTCATCACCGCCGCGATTCTGATCCCGCTCACGCTGGTCATCCTGGCGTTCGCGCTGGCGAACCGCGAGATCGTCACGGTATCGTTCGATCCGTTTGACGCCGCCAGTCCGGCCTTCGCGGTCAAGATGCCGCTGTTCATATTGATCTTCGTGCTGGTGATCCTGGGCGTGGTGATCGGCGGCATGGCGTCCTGGATGCGGCAAAGCAAATGGCGCCGCGCGGCGCGCCGGTTGGATTCCGATGTGCGCGATCTGCATGCCGAGAACGTCGCCTTGCGCCGCCGCTTGGCGGAGGCCGAGCCGTCAAGTGCTGTACCGATAACCCATGCGCGAGCGGCGCCGCCGTCTTTGCGCCTGCGGCCACCGGCGGCTTAGCCGATTGGGAGATCCACCGTGCGGATCGTCGGCGCCGAGGACATTGCCCGCGCGCTGACCTACACGGCACTGATCGCGGCGTTGCGCGACGCCTTTCAGGCCGACATCACCGTACCGGTGCGGCATCACCACACAATTCCACAGCCCGGCACTGATGCGACGCTGCTGTTGATGCCGGCCTGGACCAACGGTCCCGGGGAACGCTTTCTCGGCTGCAAGGCCGTCACCGTGTTTCCGGACAATGTGACCAGCGGTCTGCCGTCGCTGTACGGCAGCTATCAGTTGATGTCGGGCGACACCGGCGCGCCGCTCGCCGTGATGGACGGCCGCGTGCTGACCGCGTGGCGCACGGCGGCCGCTTCCGCGTTGGCCACAAGCTTCCTGGCGCGGGCCGACGCCTCGCATCTGGTGATGATCGGCGCGGGCGCGCTGGCGCCGCATCTTGTCCGCGCGCATGCCAGTGTGCGGCCGATCCGGCAGGTGACGTTGTGGAACCGGACGTTCGCGCGCGCCGAAGAGGTCGCCAAGATGCTGGCCGGCGACGGCTTCGAACTTACGGTGACGAAGGACCTCGAAGAAGCCGTGCGTGAAGCCGATATCGTGTCCTGCGCGACCCTGGCGACGGCTCCCTTGGTGCAGGGCGCATGGCTGAAGGACGGCGCGCATCTCGATCTGGTCGGAGGCTTCCGGCCGCATATGCGGGAAGCGGATGATACGGCCGTGACCCGGGCGCGGCTCTATGTCGATGCCCGCGCCGCGCTACGCGAGGCCGGCGATCTGTCGGACCCGCTGGCGCGCGGTATCATCCGCGAACAGGACATTCAGGGCGACCTGTTCGAACTGTGCCGCGGCACAGCTTCGGGCCGCGATACGCCTTCGGAGATCACGCTGTTCAAATCGGTCGGCAACGCCATCGAGGATTTGGCGGCCGCGATGCTGGTGTGGGGAACATTTGCGCCGCAAACGTAAGTGTTAAAATGGACGGCTAGGCAGGCCTGTTTGATAAATATTTAGCGAAATCTACATCGATTTTTCTCAACCCTTCAATGTTAATAATATACATGTTTTTTACGGGATTATACTTACACGGCGGTAGGTTTCGCCCCAGTCCAGTTGTTAGATCGGATGCGCGGCATCGCACGGCGCATCTGGTTCTGAACATCGAGGGCTTCCATGATCCACGCAAATACCGACCCGATCCGGCCTTTCACCTTCGGTCAGCGCAAACTCGTGCCCAGCGCGTGCATTGCCGACGCCAGGCACCACATCCGCACATTCTTCAGTGAGGCCCTGGAGGAATTTGGTTTTATCACCGGTGAATGCGACAGCGCCGGGCAGGTGCATGCGCGGCTGCGCGACCGCGCGTTGGATTTGTTCGTGATTGGATTCTCGGCCGGTGGGCCGGGAGCCGCCGAGGTGATCCAGGCGCTCGCCGCCGCGTCATTTTCGGGCAAGGTGCTGCTGATCGGAAATTACTGCGCTCCGGCGCTCATGGCGGTGCACGAACTGGGCAATGAGCTCGGCCTGTCGATGTTACCGGCGCTCGGCTTTCCCTATTCCAATCGGGAACTGCGTGAGCGGATCGTGTCGTTGCTGCCCAAGGCACGGCCGCCGAGCCCGCCAGTCGATGTCGAGGAAGCGCTGCGCCAGGACTGGCTCGAAATGTGGTACCAGGCCAAGGTCGATGTGCGCACGCGTAAGCTTGCCGGCGCGGAAGCGCTGATCCGCATGCGCCACCCGACCTGGGGCATCGTGCCGCCGGCCTATTTCATTCCGGCCGACGGCGATCCTCATTTCGCCGCCCTGTCGGAGTTTGTCATCGCCCGGGCGATCCAGGACTGGCACTATTTCGTCGCCGAGGGCGTTCCGCTCGAACTCGCGATCAATCTGCCGGTGCCGATCCTGCAGGACACCGAATTGGTCAAGCGCATGCGCCTGATGCTGCCCGATCATCCGGCGTTTCATCGGCTCATTGTCGAGATCAACGGCACCGAAGTGCTGCGCGATTTGCCCCTCGCGCAGGAGATCGCCAAGCAGCTCCGCTTCTACAATATCGGCCTGTCGATCGACGATCTTGGCGCCGAATGGTCGTCGTTCGAAGG
Source organism: Xanthobacteraceae bacterium (assembly GCA_028290465.1). Classification (GTDB taxonomy): domain Bacteria; phylum Pseudomonadota; class Alphaproteobacteria; order Rhizobiales; family Xanthobacteraceae; genus FEB-22. The sequence continues at coordinate 5,163 of JAQGJU010000005.1, forward strand.
ACTTCGGCATTTTCCGTTCATCGAGTTGAAGGTGGACCAAAAGTTCATCACCGGCTGCGCCGACGATCCGCTGAAACAGGCGGTGTGTCGCACCATCATCGATCTGGCCCGGCGGTTTGATACGCCCACGGTCGCCGAGGGTGTCGAAACCGAGGCCGACTTTGCCGCCGTGCGCGATCTCGGCTTCGATCTGGCGCAGGGCTTCCTGTTTGGCAAGGCGATGGAACCGAAGAAGTTCGCCCGCACCATGCTGCGGCCGCTGACGGTGCCGCATTAATCGGAGGAGCGTTTTCAGGCGAAGAAAACGCTCTTTTCCAAAGAATTAGCACGGTGGAAGGGTTTGGGTGGACCGGCTACGATGTGGCCCGCCTTCGCCCTCGATTGCATGGATCCATGACCCTTCTCGTCAAAATCTGCGGCCTGTCGACCCCGGACACGCTCGACACGGCGCTCGATGCCGGCGCCGACATGGTCGGCTTTGTGTTCTTCGCGCCGTCGCCGCGCCATGTCGGCTCCGATCTCGCGCGGGATCTCGCGGCGCGCGTCGCGGGCCGGGCCCAGAAGGTCGCGCTGACGGTCGACGCCGACGACACGATGCTGGAACAGGTTGTCGAAGCGCTGGTGCCTGACATGCTGCAGTTCCATGGTCGTGAGACGCCGGAGCGCGTCAGGAGCGTGAAATCCCGGTTCGGCCTGCCGGTCATGAAGGCGATCCCGATCGAGGCCGAAGCCGATCTGGCGGCGATCGACCGCTATGCGGGTGTCGCCGACCGGCTGCTGTTCGACGCCCGGCCGCCGCGTGACGCGACCCGGCCCGGCGGGCTCGGCAAGGCGTTCGACTGGCACCTGCTGGAGCACCTTGACCTTGCGGTTCCGTTCATGCTTTCAGGCGGGCTCGATGCCGACAATCTGGCGCAGGCGCTGGCCATTACGCGCGCGCCGGGCGTCGATGTCTCGTCCGGGGTCGAGCGCGCCCCCGGCGTCAAGGATCCGGACAAGATCCGCGCCTTCATCCGCGCCGCGCGCGAGGCCGACCGGCGCCTGCGCGCGCAGAGAGTGACGAGTTCCGCATGACCGTCCAGCACCAGCTCAACTCGTATCGCACCGGGCCCGACGAGCGCGGCCATTTCGGACCCTATGGCGGACGCTTTGTCGCCGAGACCCTGATGCCGCTCATTCTCGAGCTGGAGCAGGCCTATGCGGACGCCAAGGCCGATCCGGCCTTCAAGACCGAGATGGACGGCCATCTGAAGGACTTCGTTGGCCGGCCGTCACCGCTGTATTTCGCTGAGCGAACGACCGAACATTTTGGCGGCGCCAAGATTTTCTTCAAGCGCGAAGACCTCAACCACACCGGCGCGCACAAGGTAAATAATGTGCTCGGGCAGATCATGCTGGCGCGCCGCATGGGCAAGCGCCGCATCATCGCCGAGACCGGCGCCGGCATGCATGGCGTCGCGACCGCGACGCTGTGCGCGAAGTTCGGCCTCGAATGCATCGTCTATATGGGCGCGGTCGACGTCACCCGGCAGGAGCCGAACGTGCTGCGCATGAAGGCGCTCGGCGCCACGGTGCGGCCGGTCGAATCCGGCTCGAAGACGCTCAAGGATGCGATGAACGAAGCGCTGCGCGATTGGGTGACCAATGTGGCGGACACGTTCTACTGCATCGGCACAGTCGCCGGCCCGCATCCCTATCCGATGCTGGTGCGCGATTTCCAGTCGATCATCGGCATCGAGACCCGCGCGCAGATGCAGGCCGCTGAGGGCCGTCTGCCGGATTCGCTGATCGCCTGCATCGGCGGCGGCTCGAACGCGATGGGGCTGTTTCATCCGTTCCTCGACGACAAGGACGTCGCGATCTATGGCGTCGAGGCCGCCGGCCATGGCTTAACCTCGCTGCATGCGGCCTCGATCGCCGGCGGCCGTCCGGGCGTGCTGCACGGCAACCGCACGTATCTGCTGATGGACGCCGACGGCCAGATCAACGAGGCGCATTCGATCTCGGCCGGCCTCGACTATCCGGGCATCGGTCCGGAGCATGCCTGGCTGCATGACATCGGCCGGGTGAATTATCTGTCGGCGACCGACAATGAGGCGCTGGCCGCGTTCCAACTGTGCTGCCGCCTCGAAGGCATCATCCCGGCGCTGGAGCCGGCACATGCGCTGGCGCGCGTCGCTGATCTGGCACCGACGCTGCCCAAGGATCACCTGATGGTGGTCAACATGTCCGGCCGCGGCGACAAGGATCTGGCCAGCGTCGCCGAGCATCTTAAGGGCAAGCTGTAATGACCACCCGCATCGACAAACGCTTTGCCGCGCTGAAAGCCGAAGGCCGTCCCGCGCTGGTGACGTTCCTGATGGGCGGCGATCCGGACCACGAGACGTCGCTGGCGATCATCCGTGCGCTGCCCAAGGCGGGCGCCGATGTGATCGAAATCGGCATGCCATTCACCGATCCGATGGCCGACGGTCCGGCCGTCCAGGCCGCCGGGCTGCGTGCGCTGGCGGCAGGCGCCACGCTGGTCAAGACGCTCGATCTGATCCGCGCGTTTCGCACGACGGACGATACGACGCCGGTCGTGCTGATGGGCTATTACAATCCGATCTTCATCTATGGCGTCGAAAAATTTCTGCGCGATGCCGATGCGGCGGGTGTCGACGGATTGATCGTCGTCGATCTGCCGCCCGAGGAAGACGAAGAACTGTGCCTGCCGGCGCTGAAAGCCGGGCTGAATTTCATCCGTCTGGCGACGCCGACCACCGACGACAAGCGTCTGCCGGCGGTGCTCGCGAACACCTCCGGCTTCGTCTACTACGTGTCGATCACCGGCATCACCGGCAGCGCCAAGCCCGATCCGGCGAAGGTCGGCGCTGCCGTGGCGCGGATCAAGCACCACACCGATCTGCCGGTCTGTGTCGGCTTCGGCGTGCGCACCGCCGAGGATGCGCGCGCCATCGCGTCCGGCGCCGATGGCGTCGTGGTCGGCTCAGCATTGATCGATATGGTTAAGAACAGCCTCGACGGCGCCGGAAAAGCCGGGCCTTCCACCGTGAAAGCCGTCACCGGGCTGGTGGCCGAACTCGCCTGCGGCGTTCGGGCGGCCAAGCGCGTCGCAGCCGAATAGGCTATAATCATTCATTCGTCCGGGCCGGGCTCGGACCCGGCCGCTATCCGGCACACGACACCGTCATTACCGGATGGAGGCGTCGGCCGGAATTTGGCCGCAAATTCCGCGCCAGACGAAGCTGTGTGAAGAGGGTGCGTTATGAACTGGATCTCCAACGTCGTCCGTCCAAAAATCCGCAACATCCTGCGGCGCGACACGACCCCCGACAATCTCTGGATCAAGTGTCCGGAGACCGGACAACTGGTGTTTTACAAGGACGTCGAGAACAATCAGTTCGTGGTGCCGGGCTCCGGCTATCACATGCGCATGAGCGCGACCGCGCGGCTGAAATCGATGTTCGACGGCCAGACCTGGTTCGACATCGGCATCCCGGACGTGCCGGTCGATCCGCTGAAGTTTCGCGACGAGCGGCGCTATGCCGACCGCATCAAGGACGCCCGCACCAAGACCGGCATGAATGACGCCGTGAAGCTCGGCTACGGCAAGCTCGAAGACCTGCCGGTGGTGATCGGCGTGCAGGATTTCGACTTCATGGGCGGCTCGCTCGGCATGGCGGCCGGTGAAGCGGTCGTGAAGGGCCTGATGACGGCGGCGGAGAAGGCTTCGCCATTCATCCTGTTTGTCGGCTCCGGCGGCGCCCGCATGCAGGAAGGCATCTTCTCGCTGATGCAGATGCCGCGTACCACGGTGGCCGTGCAGGCGCTGCGCGAAGTCAAGAAGCCCTACATCGTGGTGCTGACCAATCCGACTACCGGCGGCGTCACCGCGTCCTACGCGATGCTCGGCGACGTGCATATAGCGGAGCCGGGTGCGCTGATCGGTTTCGCCGGCCCGCGCGTCATCGAGCAGACCATCCGCGAGAAATTGCCGGAAGGTTTCCAGCGCGCCGAATATCTCAAAGAGCACGGCATGGTCGACATGGTGGTGCATCGCCATCAACTGCGTTCGACCCTGGCCGAGTTGAGCCGCATCCTGATGAAAGCGCCGCACGCGCCCGCGCGTGAGCTGCCGCAAGCGACCTTGCCGGCTCCGGCGGAAGCGTGAGCGGGGCGGGCCGAGATTCTTCGATGACCCCCGTCGATGCCATCGTGACGCGCCTGATGGCGCTGCATCCCAAGCGCATCGATCTGTCGCTCGATCGCCTGAATCGCCTGCTGAACGCGCTCGGCAATCCAGAGCGCCGCGTGCCGCCGGTCATTCATGTCGCTGGCACCAACGGCAAGGGATCGACCGTCGCGTTCCTGCGCGCGATGCTGGAAGCCGCCGGCAAGCGCGTGCATGTCTACACCTCGCCGCATCTGGTGCGCTTCAACGAGCGCTTCCGCATCGGCGCGCCGGGCGAGGGCGCGCTGGTGTCCGACGAGGCGCTCGCCGATGCGCTGGCGCAATGCGAGCGCGCCAATGCGGACGCGCCGATCACCGTGTTCGAGATCACCACGGCGGCGGGCTTTGTGCTGTTCGCGCAAAATCCCGCCGACGTGCTGCTGCTCGAAGTCGGCCTCGGCGGACGGCTGGATGCGACGAATGTGATCGAGCGGCCGCTGGCCAGCATCATCACGCCGGTATCGCTCGATCATTCGGAATTTCTCGGCGACACTGTCGACATGATCGCCACCGAAAAGGCCGGCATCCTGAAGCGCGGCGTCCCCGGCATCGTGGCGCCGCAGTCTCCGGACGCGCTGGCCGCCATCGAGCGCCAGGCGGCACGGCGCGGATCGCCGCTGCGGATCGCCGGCGAGCAGTGGACCGCCACGGAAGAACGCGGCCGTCTGGTCTATCAGGACGATGACGGTCTGATCGACCTGCCGGCGCCGAAACTCTATGGCCGACATCAGTTCGAGAACGCGGGCCTTGCCATCGCGGCGCTGCGGGCGATTCCGGAATGGAAACTGCCGGCGGCTGCGATGGAAGCCGGCATCACCAGGGCCGAATGGCCGGCCCGCATGCAGCGCCTGTCGCACGGCAAGCTGGCCGACCTGGTGCCGCCGGGAGGTGAACTCTGGCTCGACGGCGGACATAATCCGGACGGCGGCCGTGCGGTCGCGGCGGCGCTCGCCGATCTCGAAGAGCGCGTGCCACGTCCGCTGGTGATGATCGTCGGCATGATGGGCAACAAGGATTGCGAAGGCTTCCTGCGCAATTTTGCTGGGCTGGCCCGGCGTATCTTTACGGTGCCGATCCCGGACCAGGAAAACGCCGCGCCGGCCGAAGAGATCGCCGTGGTGGCGCGCAACATCGATATTCCGGCGCAGCGCCGCGACAGCTTGCGTGAAGCCCTGATGGCGGTGGGAAAGCTCGACCTCGATCCGCCGCCGCGCGTGCTGATCACCGGCTCGCTGTATCTTGCCGGCGCGGTGTTGGCCGAGAATGGGACGCCGCCGGCTTGACGGCTTTACGTGCCGTCTTGGTTGCGCGCGTCTTGCGCGCCGCAGTTTTCGGTTTGCGGCGCGTCGCCGTGCTGTCGAGCAGACGCAACAGATCGCCCTTCTTCTGGTTCAGTTGTTCGTAGGTGCATTGCGCCGGCGCCTTGTCGGGCCGCCAGCGCAATATCCGCGTGCCGTGGCGAAACCGGCCGCCGGTGAAATGGTCGTAGCAGACCTCGACCACCAGCTTCGGCTTCAGCGGCTGCCATTCTGATGAGCGTTCGGTCGACCAGCGGCTCGGCCCGCCGGGCGCATCGCCGGTGAAGCCCGGCGGCCCGATCAGCTTTTCGAGTTTTTTGGTCAGCGCCGGTTTGTCGGCGCGCTTCAGCGTGGTGAAGCCGACATGGTTCAGCAGACCGGCCTCATCGTAAAGCCCGAGCAGCAGCGAGCCGACCAGTTGGCTGCCGGTGCCATAGCGAAAGCCGCCGACCACGCAGTCGGCGCTGCGCAGATTCTTGATTTTCTGCATGGCCGTGCGGCCTTCTGTGTTGTACGGCACGTCGCGCAATTTGGCGATGATGCCGTCGAGGGTCGCGCCGACATCCTTGAGCCAGCGTTGCGCTTCGCCGAGTTCGGTGGTGGCCGGCGACAGACGGACGGTGTCGTTGCCGGCCAGATGCCGATGCGCAAAGGCTTCGAGCCGCGCGCGCCGTTCATCAAGCGTCAAACCGACCAGCGATGTGCGGTCGGCGTCGACCAGGAGATCGAACACGATCAGTTTGGCTGGGGTCTCGCGCGAAAGTTTTTCAACGCGGCTGATCGCCGGATGAATGCGCTGCAGCAGCGCGTCGAACGAGAAGGCCTTGCCGTGGGGCACCACGATCTCGCCGTCCAGCACGAAGGCCTTAGCTTTCAACGTCGCGACCGCCGCCACCAGTTCGGGGAAATATCGCGTCAGCGGCTGGCCGGATTTCGACTGCAGTTCGATGGAGTCGCCATCGCGGAACACGATGCAGCGAAAGCCGTCCCATTTCGGCTCGTACTGCCACTCGGGGCCTTCCGGGACCTCGGCTACGGACTTGGCTTCCATCGGCGGAAACGGCGAACGCAACGGCAGCGACATGGCACGCGTCCTTGCTCACGGGGCATGCCGTCAACGCAAAAGGCCGGCCTTTCGGCCGGCCTTTCGAGAATAATTTAAACGAAGCCGCGATCAGCAGGCGGCGCTGATCCACTGTTCGAGCTTGGCCTTGGGGGCCGCGCCAACCTGACGCGAAGCCAGTTCGCCGCCCTTGAAGATCATCAGGGTCGGGATCGACATGATGCCGTATTTGGCGGCTACCGCCGGGTTCTCGTCGACGTTCAGCTTGACGATCTTGACCTTCTCGCCAAGCGAGGCGGAAATCTCGTCGAGTGCCGGGCCGATCATCCGGCACGGACCGCACCATTCGGCCCAGAAGTCGACCACGACCGGGCCTTCGGCCTTCAGCACGTCAACTTCGAAGCTCGCGTCCGACACCTTGCCTACGGCCATGGAACACCTCGTTATCCGGCGCGCGGGGCGCCGCAGGGGAAATTGGGGACCGAACGTAGGAATGGCCGGGGGCAGCGTCAAGGCGCCTTCACCGGGCCGTGACGCGGGCCAGCTCCGCGTCGAGATCCTCCGCCGATATCTCCATCAGATCAGGCACATCGGTCCAGACCAGGGCGGCCCGCACCGGCCGTCCGGGGTACAGTCGGGCCAGCACGGCCCGATAGAGCGCAAGCTGGGCCACATAGTCTCGTGGAACATCGGCCCGGGCGGCCGGCGCCGGCCGATTCGTCTTGTAGTCGGCGATCAAAATTTGGGTATCTGTCACCATCAGGCGGTCGACCTGACCGGACACCAGGATGGACCGGCCGGCGCCCGTCAGCCGCCCGACGATTGGCACTTCGGCGCGGGAGCCCGGCGCGAACAAGGGCGCGAATCGCGGATCGTCCAGCACCGCCAGCACTTGCGCGACGATCTGGCTCCGCTCTGCCTCCGGCAGTTTGCCGGAGTGCGTCAGGAAGCGCGCGGCGGCCTCGGCGCGGCGCTCCGGCGGCATGTCGGGCAGCGATTGCAACAGCCGGTGCACGGCGCGGCCGCGCTCCAGCGCGGCCTGCCGGTCGGCCGCGCTGCCGCCGGATGCTTCACGCCGTTCCATCGCCTCGTCATAGGCATGCGACGGCGCCAGCGGCACCGGCTGTGGCGGCTCGGCCAGCGCCGGCTGGCTGAGCCACGGCGGCGTGAGAGGCAGCTCCAAGGCGGGCGAATCCGGAAAGCCGGTCGCGACGGTCTCGGCCTCGCCTTCGACCGGCTTGCGATAACGCCACACCGTGCCGTTGCCGTCGTCGGCCGGGCCCTCATGGGCCAGCGGCGCCAGCGCGTCGAACACGAGATCGTACCAGCAGCCGGCCGGGCGCTTGTTGGCGCCTTCGACGCCGCACACGATCAGCCGGTCCGCGGCGCGCGTCATCGCCACGTATAGCAGGCGCCGGTACTCGTCCTCGGTGGCGCGCCGCGCCAGCGCACGGGCGTCGGCGATGACCGTGAGGTCGTCTTCCTTGCGGCCGACCCACACCAAACGGTCGGGCGTGCCGGGCACGGCGTTTTGCGCCGGCAGCGGCAGAATCTTCGGCTGGTGCTGCGGGGCGCCGGCCGGGCTCGACGTCGTATCGGCCAAAATGACCAGCGGCGCTTCGAGCCCCTTGGCGCCGTGCACGGTCATCACCCGGACTTCGTCGCGGGCGATTTCCATGTCGCGCTTTACTTCCGCGCGCGCCGCCCGCAGCCAAGCGAGAAAGCCCTGCAGCGACGGCGTCTCGCGGCGCTCGTAATCCAGCGCCAGATTGAGAAACTCGTCGAGCGCATCGTTGGCCTCGGCGCCGAGCCGCGACAGGAAGCGCTGGCGTCCGCGCTCCGGGCCGAGCAGATGCGCGTAGAAGCCGAACGGCGTTTCGTGTCGTGCGGCGCGCTCGAACCGTTCGAGCCGCTGCGCGGCTTCGCCAAAGCGCGGGCTCTCGCCGGCCTTTTCGTGCAACGCGCTTCGCAACGTGCCTTGACGATTCCAGGCCAGCGCGAACAGGTCTTCCTCGTCGAGGCCGAACAGCGGACTCTTCAGCACCGTCGCCAGCGCCAGATCGTCATCCGGCAGCAGCAGCGCGTCGCCCAGCACCATCAGGTCCATCGCGGCGATATGCTCGGTCAGCACCAGCCGGTCGGCGCCGGCAACCGGCACATCCGCGTTCTTCAGCGCGCGGATGATCGCCTCGAACAGCGCGCCGCGCCGCGATACCAGGATCAGCACCTCGCCGGCCCGCAACGCGGTGCGTCCGCGCCCGACCGGCACCCGGCCGATGGAAGCGCGTACCTGCCGGGCGATGCGCTCCGCGAGCCGGACCTGCGGGCTGGTTTCGGCGACCGCGTCGAACGGCGCGTCCCAGCCTTCGATCTCGTGCTTCTCGTCGGGCTTTTCCAGCGGCCAGATCTCGACGCGGCCCGGCGCGGCGTCGGGCAATGCGAGGTGCACGGTCTTGACCGGATCGGAGGAGAGTCCCTGGAAACCTTCAGGTCGTCCGAACACCGCATCGACGGCTTCCAGCACTACCGGGCTGGAGCGGAATGAATGTTTGAACTCGACGGCCAGAAATTCAGCCGGATTTTCACTGTGGGCGCTTCGGAAGAATTGCCGCGTTTCGGCGAACGCGTCCGGGGCTGCGCCCTGAAACGAAAAGATCGACTGCTTTTCGTCGCCGACCGCGAAAATGGTGCGCTTAAGCTCGCCGCGTGCACCAGCGCCGGAAAAGAAGTCGGAGACGACGGCCCGAATGATCTGCCACTGCTTGGGGCTGGTGTCCTGCGCCTCGTCGATCAGCACGTGGTCGATGCCGAGATCGAGCTTGTAGTGCACCCAGGCGGACGACACGTTGGTCAGCAGCGCCAGCGTTTTTTCGATCAAATCGTCGTAGTCGAGAATGCCGCGCCGGTCCTTCTCGGCCCGATAGCGGCGCAGCACAAGCTCAGCAACATTCAGCAGCGCGGCGGTGCGGTCGCGGCAGGCGACGGCGCGGCGCCGTTCGACCAGTTTCAGCAGGCGCTCCTGCTCGGCAGTCAGCCGCGCCGCCAGATCCGGATAGTCCTGGACGATCGCCTTGGTGACGATGCGCTGGCGGCGTTCGTCCTTGGCGGTCAGGAAGATCGGCCGGTACAGCGCCGCGCGTTGCGGGCCGTTCGCTTCATAGGCTTCCATCAGACGGTCGGCCTGATCGATGTCGGTTTTCGAACCCAAGGCCAACGTATCGGCGACGGCCGGCCATTCGGTTAACGGCAGATGCGGACTGGCGACCGTCTCGGTCTCGATGCTGTCCAGCGTGTCATCATGCGCAACGGCCAGCGTGCCGCACAGATCGACGATGGCCGCGTCAACGCCCCGTGCGGTCCATTGCCCGATGGCTTCGCGAAGACCAATGGCTTCGGTGATCACCGCTTTGAAGGTCTGGTCGGCGACGACGTTAATGGCGGTGGCCAAAGCTTTGCCGAGCGGGCTGTCGGGCGCCGATGCGCCGTCAAGCAGCACGCCGAGACTGATCTGGTCGAGCAATTGCCGTTCGGACGCTTCGTCGAGCACCGTGAAGCGCGCGGCCACATTGGCCTCGAACGGAAACTGATGCAGCATTCGCGTGCAGAACGCGTGGATGGTCAGCACCTTCAGGCCGCCCGGCGTATCCAGCGCCTGCGCGAACAGGCGGCGGGCGCGGGCGCGAACCTCTGAGCCCGGCCGCACATTGGACAGCGCCCGGATGGCCTCGTTCAGCGCCGCGTCGTCGAGCGCGATCCATTGCGCCAGCGTGTCGAACACCCGGTTCGCCATATTGGCGGCGGCGGCCTTGGTAAAGGTAATGCACAGGATCTTGGATGGATCGACACCGTCGAGCATCAACCGGATGACACGCTGCGCCAGCACGTGGGTCTTGCCCGAGCCGGCATTGGCCGACACCCAGGCGGAAACCTTTGGGTCGGATGCGTCGATCTGGACGCGGCTGACATTTGGCGGAATGACGCGGGGCGCACTCATTCCTCGCCTCCCGGTTCGCCGCCGGATAGCGACCATTCCTTGACGCGCGCGAGATGATCGTAGTTACCGTAGCGGGTGCGCCACATCGACAGCACCAGCGAACGATAGGGCTGATCCCGATTGTCGAAGCGCGCGACCAAGGTCGCGAGCTTGGCGAGCGCGACATCGGCCTGCGAATCCGGCGTGCCGTCCTTGAAGACGATCGCGGCTTCCTCGCCGGCCGGTTCGCCACCCTTCAGCGCGACATACAGAAGCTCGCCGACCGAGGCGCCGGCCGGAATGGTCTTGAAGCCGCCTTGGCGCAGGATCGCGGATTCCAGCGTCATTTGCGGCGACAGTCCGGTGCGCACCTGTTTCTCGGTCGGTACCTGACCGGTCTTGTAGTCGACGATGGCGTAACGTCCGTCGGTGCGCAGTTCGATCCGGTCGGCGCGCGCCGACAGCGTGAACAGGCCGCCGGCCGATTCGATGGGAATGCGTCCGCCGATTTCGGCGTCGAGCATCTTCACGTCGGCGCGGCGGCGCGCCTCGAACCCGGCGAACCAATGGGCGATGCGGCGAAAGCGCGGCCACCAGAATGCCCGCGCCTCGGGATAATCGTCGAGCGGCGCGAAGTGCTTGGCGCCGATCCGAATGAGTTCGGCGGCCGGATCGGCAGGCAGGCCCTTGGCGAAGGTCTGGGTGAATTCGCCGAGCGCGCCATGGATGACAATGCCGCGGTCGCGCCCGCCGGGCGGCAGATCGACTGGATCGAGCGGCGCCAGCTTCAAAATGTGCCGCGCATAGATGGTGTACGGATCGCGCAGCCAGTTTTCGATTTCGGTGACCGACAGTTGGCGCGGCCGTGCTTCCAGCGGCGGCTTTGGAGCCGGCGGCTTGATGCGCTCCTTTTTGAGAGGACGATCCAACGTGCGCGACCATGCGACATAGTGGGCGCCGCGCTGGCGCACGATGTTCCAGCGCGCCTGACCGGCAACTGCCGCGAGGCGCTGCACAAACCTTGATGCAACGGTCGGCGCGCCAGCAACTTTCGCGGCGCGCGTCAGGAACACTTCGGGCGCGCCCATGCCTTGCGCGAAGTCGTGTGCCGACAAACCAATACGCCGCTCCGGCAGATCGAGGCCGAGATCCTGCCGCATCGGCCGGCTCAGCCAAGCATCGGTCGCGGTTTCCGGCGGCCAAGTACCTTCATTGAGGCCGCCGAGCACGATGCGATCATGCAGCGCGAGCCGCGCTTCGAGCGGACCGAGAATGCGCACCCGCACGCCGGAGGCGCCGGGCCGTCGCACCACGCGGTCGAAGATCGCCGCCTGAAACAGTTCAGGATAGTCGCCGGGCGCGACCGCGAGTTGGCCGGCAGGCGCACTCGCGGCGAGTTCATCGAGGGCTGCCGACAACGCGCGGCCTTCCGGACCGGCGAAGGCCGGGGTGTCGTCTTGGTCATCGCCGCCAAGTGTCGCGACGACATCGCGATGCCGGGCGGCGAATTCCGCCAAGCGATGCGGCGCGTTCGGCAGACTCTCCAGCGGCGCCAGTGCGACACTCAGCCGTTCAATCAGGTCGGCGGCGGCATCGAGATCGACGGGATCGAGTTTGGCGCGCGGATCGCGCGTGTGCAGATCACTCAGCTCTTCGCGAAAGGTTTGCAGCGCATGCGCGAGCCCGGCGCTGCCGGCCTTCGGACGCGGCCCGCGCAGCAACGCCATCTCCAACGTCGCGATGGCGCGCGCATGGCCGCCCGGCGCAGCGCCGAGCCGCAACAACGGATGCTTCAACAGTGCCAGCAGTGACACCGGCGCGAGGCCGCCGACGGCGGTCTCGGCGGCAAGTCGGGCAAACCGTCCGGCCGCCGTGTCGGGCAGCGGATCGCCGCCGGAATCGTCGACCGGCACGTTCCAACGCGCCAGATCGGCCAGCACGCGGCGCGCCAGCGCGCGGTCGGGCGTGATCAATGCGGCGGTCTTGCCCGGTGTCGCGACCGCTTCGCGCAGCGCGACCGCGATGGCGAGGGCTTCTTCCTCGGCATGCGCGGCCTCAATGACCGTGACGCCCGCGAGCCCGGCATCGGCGCGTTCGGCGAACGCGGGATCGCTGACCCGAGCCTGCCAGACTTCGGTGGCGGCGGCCGGTCGCAGCGCTTCGGATAGCAGCGCCTCGCGGCCGAAAGATGCGGGAACGCCGAGTGTTTCGACTTCCTCACGCGCGATGCCGATGCGGGTCAGCAATCCTTGCATGGCGAATTGCGGATGGCCGTACGCGGGTTGCGCGATGGTACGGCCGCCGGCATCGCGCGCGCCCGCGATCGAGCGCCAGGTATCGGCGTCGAGATCGGTGTCGAGTCCCGGCAGCACTACGGCGCCCTGTGATGCGCGCGCGATCGCGGCAATCAGTTCGGCAGTCGCCGGCACCGAACCGGTCGAGCCGGCGGCGATCACCGGGCCGCCCTGTTGGGCGGTGAGGCGCTCGGCCTCGGCAGCGATCAGCACGTCACGCCGCGCCGCGGCCTCGATGGCGCCGCGTTCCTTCAGAATCTCCGGCCAGACATGGCGGGCGATCCGCAGAAACTTCAGCGTCAATTGCCAGTATTCGTCGAGATGGTCCGGCACGAGGCCATCAAGCCGGGCCCAGTCGACGCGCCGCGTCGTCATGTCGTCGATCAGTCGGGCGAGATCGTCGGCGAGCGCCAGCGCGGCGGCCGGCGTATTGGCGACCAGCGGGGCTTCGCCAGCCTGCTGCGGCGCCAGCGCCTGCGCCCATTTCAGCACCAGTTCGGCGAGCAGGAGTTTACGCTCCAACGCGCCCAACGACGGCGGCAGATCGAGCGCTGCGGCGGCGAGATCGCCCGTCGCCTGTTCGGCGAACGCGATTTCGTCCTCGTCGACATCGCCGATCGGCACGATGCGCGGCAGGATGGCGGCGTCGCCGTCCATGATGTCGAGGAACAGGTCGCGGGCCAGCCGTCCAGCGCGCCGCGTCGGCAGGTACAGCGTCGCGGATGCCAGCGCGAGCGGATCGCGGCCGGGCACAAAGCCCGGCACCAGCCGTCCGTCCAGCAACGCGCGGATCAGCGTGTCGAGGAACGGCGCCGAGGACGGAATGGTGAGGACGCGCGGGCGAGAGGCCATGGCGCGTTATATAGGATTCGCGGGCGTGCGTTCTCAACCCTGCAAATGTTGGGCGGCTTTACGCCACGCTTTCCAGGATCGCGGCCTCGGCCTCGTCGATGGCGTCCGGGGTGCCGACATGCATCCACAGCCCGTCGAGTCGCAGGCCGAACAGCCGGTTGGCTTCGGCGGCGCGATAGAACAGCTTGGTCAACGAGAATGGCCCTTTCGGCGCATCCTTGAACAGCGCCGGCGCCAGCACGGCGGCGCCCGCATAGACGAACGGCACCACCTGACGTTCCGCCCGGCGGGTCAGCCTTCCGTCGGGCGACATGCTGAAATCGCCGCGGCCGGCATAGCCGATGCTGGTCGCGGTCGGGGCGAGCAGCAGCAGCGCGTCCATGCGGGCCGGATCAAAACCCTCGGCGAGCCGCGTCAGGTTCGACTTCACGCCGTCGATCCACAGCGTATCGGAATTGACCGCGAAGAACGGCGCATCGCCGAGCAGGCTCAGCGCCTTGACGAGGCCGCCGCCGGTTTCCAGCAGTTCGGTCCGCTCGTCCGAGATCACGATGCGCGGCGCTTTGCGCGTGGCGACATGCTTTTCCAGTTTGTCGGCCAGATGATGCACATTGACGACGGCCTGCTCGACGCCGGCAGCCGCCAGCTTGTCGAGCACATGGTCGATCAGCGCCTTGTCGCCGACCTCGACCAGCGGTTTCGGCGTGTGCTCGGTGATCGGGCGCATGCGTTCGCCGCGTCCGGCGGCCAGCACCATGGCGTGACGCGGAGTCAAAAGGGGCATCGGGTCGGTCCTGTTGGGCTTAAAGATCGCGCGGTGTCGGGACGTGCACCCGATACCAGCCATTGAGAGGCGCCAGTGCCGGATGGGCGAGCGCGCGTTGCAGATAGCCCCATATGCGGGGGATGTGACGCAAATATTGCGGCTTGCCATCGCGGCGATCTAATCGTGCAAAAATGCCAAGGATCTTCGTCGCGCGCTGCGCCGCGAGCGTGGCGTACATCTGCACGAAGCCGGCGGTGTCGAAGTCTTGGTCGCTGTCGCGCCGCACCCGCGCATAGCGGCCGAGCAGGGCGATTTCGAGGGTTTCCGGCACGTCGACCCGCGCGTCCTGCAACAAGGACGCGAGATCGTAGGCGGCCGGCCCCATCACGGCGTCCTGGAAATCGAGGAGGCCAACACGGGCGACACCGGGCCGGTCCGGCAGCCACAGCAGGTTCGGCGAATGAAAATCGCGCAGCACCCAGGTCGGCGGTGAGGCGAGCGCTGGGTTCAACGCCTCGCGCCACAGTGCGACGAAAGCCGAGCGCGCGGTGGGCGTGAGTTCCATGTCGAAGCGCGGCAGATACCAGTCGAGCAGCAATTCGGCTTCGATCAGCAGCGCGTCCATGTCGTAGGACGGCAGCGTGTAGTCCGTGCCGGGCGCGACCGGCAGCGTGGTCGGCAGTTCGAACGCATGCAGCGCCAGCAGCACTTCGACCGCGGCGCCGTAATACTCCTCGATCGGGGCCGGCGGATCGCCCGAAACGACGCGGTTGTCGCCGAGATCCTCCAGGATCAGCAGGCCCTGGTCGAGATCGGCGTGATAAATTTCCGGCGCCGACAGGTCGAGTGCCTTCAGGCCGCGGGCCACCGCGACGAAGGGCGTGACGTCCTCGGCCAGATGCGCGATCCGGCTATAGGGCTTGCCGTCGCGCACCGGCGGTCCGTCCGGGCGGCGCGGCGCGTTCATCAGGATCACGCGCCTGTCTCCCAGCGTCAGTCGTTCGTAGGAGCGCGTCGAGGCGTCGCCCTGCACGCGCTCGCGCTTAGCTTCGGCATAGCCGGCGCCGTCCAGGAACTGTCGGATCGCGCCGAAATGCTCGACGCGGTCGGCCAGCGTGCCATAGCCGGTGATGCGGATATTTCGGACTTCAGGTCCAAGATTCGGCGCCAGCGTGAAGGCGAGGTCGAGCCGGTCCGGCGGCAGGAAGCCGGCGGCGCGATCCGGCCATTCGACCAGGATCACGGCCGAGTCCGGCAGATCCTCGAAGCCGAGTTCGGCCAGTTCACCGGGGCCGGACAGCCGGTACAGGTCGGCATGGACTACCGTGAAGCGCGGCAACTCGTAGAGCTGCATCAGCGTGAAGGTCGGGCTCGGCACCTCGATCTCGGGATCTTCGGCAAGGTGACGGATCAGCGCGCGGGCGAAGGTGGTCTTGCCGGCGCCGAGGTCGCCCGACAGCGTGATCAGGTCGCCGGGTTGCAGCGCCATCGCGATGTCGACGACGAGGCGCTGCAAGGCCGCCTCGTTCGGCACCACCACCGCGAAGCTCGATCCGCCACTGGTCGTCGGCAGCATGGCGGTCACGCTATCCTGTTACTCGGCGGCGGTGCGCGCGGCGGTCTGTTCGAGCGGAAAGCTGCACACCACCTTGGTGCCCTGGCCGGCGATGGAATCGATCTCCACCGTGCCGCCATGCAACTCGACGAACGAGCGCACCAGCGACAGGCCGAGGCCGGGGCCGCGATGCCGCGAACCGTGCGAATGGCTTTCGAACCAATCGAATACCTTGTCTCTCATGGCCTCCGGAATGCCGGGGCCCTGGTCGGTGACGGAGAACACCACGGCATCGTTGTGCCGTTCGGCCGCCAGCGTAACGGTTGAGTGCGGCGGCGAGAAGCCCAGTGCGTTGGCCAACAGGTTGAACAGGATCTGGCGCAGGCGCCGCTCGTCGGCATTGAAGCTGCCGATATCGTCGGCGGTGCGCAGGTCCAGTTTGATGCTGTCTTTGACCAATCGGTCCAGCACGCCTTCGGCGGCGGATTCCATCGTCTTGCGGATGTCGACCGCGCCGAGATTCAGCGTCATCGCGCCGGCGTCGATGGTGGCGAGATCGAGGATGTTGTTGATCAGCGCCAGCAACGCATTGGTCGAGGTCGTGATGTAGGACAGGTATTCGTGCTGCTTGGTACTCAGCGTGCCGGTCGCCGGGTCGCCGAGGAAGTGCGCGAAGCCGATAATGTTGGTGAGCGGCGAGCGCAGCTCGTAGGACACATGATGCACGAAATCGACCTTGATTTCGTCGGCGGCTTCCAGCGCCTCGTTGCGCTCGCGCAGCGCGCGCTCGACATTGACCGTGTCGGTAACGTCCTGGAACGTCACCAGCGTGGCGCCGTCCGGCAGCGGCATGGTGGCGCAATCGACCACGCTGCCGTCGCGGCGCTCCAGCCGCTCCGACACCGGCGCGCGATCCTCCAGCCGGGTGACGGCCGAGCGCAGCGCCTGCCAGGTCGGCCGGGCGCCATCGGCCGGCTGGCACCAGCCGGCGACGGTTTCGATATGCGGGCGGGCGGCGAGCTGGTCGGGATCGAGCCGCCACATTTTGGCGAATACCGGATTGAACAGGCGCATCCGACCGTCGCTGCCGAACACCGCGACGGCTTCGCCGAGATTGTCCAGTGTCTCGCGCTGCACCCGGATCAGCGCGTCGAACCGGCGCTCCAGATCCAGCCGCTCGGTGACGTCTTCGAATAGGTACGTAACGCCGCCCTCGGGATTCGGCGAGGTGACGACCCGCAGCGTGCGGCCGTCCGGCAGATGCCACATCTGCTCTTTGGCCTCGATCGCCCGATAGGCTTCGTGCAGATCCGCCTTCCAGACGCGGAAATCCTGCTCCTCGGGCAGCTTGCGGGCGGTGCGCAGCCGGTCGAGCACGGCACCGTCGGTCGGCGTCTGGTCGAGGAAGCCCGCGTCCAAGTCCCACAGCGTCCGGTAGGCGGCGTTGTAGAACGCGAGGCGCCGGTCGGCGCCGAAGATCGCGACGCCCGTGGCCAATTGATCGAGCAGGCGGCGATGCGCTTCGCCGCGGCGCTCGACTTCGGCGCCCATATTGTCGGTCTCGGTAGCGTCGATCGCGATGCCGGCGCTGCCCGTTGTGGTCGGCAGGTCGAGGACGTCGAAGATCCGCCGCTGGCCGGCCACGATGGCCGGGAATCTTCCGGCATGGGAGGTGCCGGCTGCGAGCGCCTTGGTAACCTCGTCGCGCGCGGCGCGATCCAGCAATTCGATGCCGCGATCGAGCGCATCCTCGGCATCGATGGCCTCGACGGCTCGGACATAGGCGTGGTTGACGAATACCAGCCGGCCGGCGCCGTCGCGCACCCAGACCGGCGACGGCAGTGTTTCGATCAAAGTCGACAGCGAGCCGACATCGCTGGCCAGCTTGCGATGGCGCGCCGCGAGTTCGACGAGGTCGCGCCGGGCGCCCTCGACGTCGCGCAGCCGCAGCACCGCCCGCCCGCCGATGGCGCGGCCATCGGCTTCGACCGGCCGGCCGGCCTGCGTGGTGAGCATCATCGAGAACGGCACGGCCTGGGTCCGCAGCGCGTCGACCGCGTGTTCCATCGCCTTGGCTTTCTCGGCGTCGAGCCAAGTTCCGAAGGCGAGCACGCGATGCCGCGCATGAGCGCCGGTGATCGAGGTGGTATCGCCGAGAATTTCCGGCTGATCGTCGGCGGCCGCCCACGCGATGATGACCTGCGGATCGCTGAGCAGCAGCGCATTGGCGCGGTCGACCTGGGCGCGCAGCGTGGCGATCTCATCGCGATGCGCATTGTCGCTGTGTGCGGCGCGGGCGCGGGTGCGCAACAACGTGATGGCCGTGACCACGGCGAAGCCGGACAGGCCGAGCGTCATCACCAGGCCGACCATGTCGTAGCGGTCGAAGCCGGTGAGAGGCCCGATGGAGCCCTCATACAGCGAGGTAGCGCCGGCCGGCCGGCTGGTCGCGATCAGGCAAGACCCGGCCATGATTGCCGCGCGCAATCGACCGATGCGCGGACAGGCACCCGAACCCCCGCTGCTTGCCCGGATCGTGTCCGGCATTTCGATAGCCCCCGATTGGGTGATGAGCCCATCCGAGCGGTGCGCAGCGAACCGCTCGCGAATCATTAGACAATAGCCGCACGGCGACTCGGCCCGTAAGAGTCCAGATCGTGAACGACGCAGCTTGTGCGGCTGCTGATTCTAGAATGGCCTCAAACGAAATAGAATCCGGATCGCGCACGCTCGCCACGCGTGAGAATGCTTACGCGGATCGTTTAGGTACGTTTCGCGGCGGATGTTGGATCGGGGGCTTCGTGTGTGCCGTCAATTCGCGGCGGACAGGCGGATCAGCCGCGTTGGGCTTCGGCCGCTAACGTCATGTCGTCGACATTGATGCGGCCAAGCGCGGCCGCGAAGGCCTTCTCGGCTTCGGCGAGCGCCGGAAGCACCACTTCGCTCAGCAGACGTGAGCCGTTTTGGGTCGGGATCTCGTCTTCGTCGACGGTGCCAGCGGCGCGCAGGATCGCCTCGGCGGTGACCTGTTTGCGCTCGCGAGCGATCTCATAGCCGCCGCGCGGGCCGCGAATGCCTTTCAGGATGCCGTCGCGTACCAACGCCTGCAGCACCGGTTCCAGATGGCGAGGCGGCAGGCCGTGGCGCGCCGCCAACGCCCGCGCCGACACCGGCCCGCTGCGCGCATGCAGGGCGATATCGATCACAGCGGCGATTGCCAGGATACCTTTGCGCGGAAGCAGCGGCATGGAATCAGGACGTTAGCGGGCGTAATGCCCGATAACGGTAATATATTACACGGCTGCAATCGGTCCAGTTATACCTTCGGTGTTTGCACCGAATTTGTTCCGGTCGAGCCGAATCCGCCGGCGCCGCGCTGCGTGGTGTCGAGAATTTCCACGGGGCGCAGAAGTGCCCGTAAAACCGGCGCAATTACGAGTTGGGCGATGCGCATGCCGCGTTCGATCACGAAAGGTTCGCTGCCCAGATTCGCCAGGATGATCTGTATTTCGCCGCGATAATCGGCGTCGATGGTGCCCGGTGTGTTGAGCACGGTGACGCCGTGCTTTGCGGCCAGACCCGAACGTGGACGTACCTGCGCCTCGGCTTCCGGCGGCAATGCGATGCTCAGGCCGGTCGGCACCATGGCGCGGGCGCCGGCTGCGATGGTCACCGGCGCATCCGCCGGCACGGCGGCCAGAAGATCGAGCCCGGCCGCGAGCGCACTTTGATATTCCGGCAACGGCAGGCCGGCGGCATGCGGCAACTGGACGATCTGTACTTCGATCTGATTCACGCGTGTTCTTTCTTCTTTGGTGCAGTCAGTGTGGTGAGCGCGTTCAGCAAAAGTGGATACCGGTTTTGCGTCCGAACGCGCTCACATCTTTTAAAGGACGCATTTTCTTAACGCGAACCGGTTCCCACTTCGCTTGAAAACGCTTTCCCGATGCGGGCGACGAGTTGCGCCGCCACGTCGGTCTTCGACAGCGGCGGCCAGGATTCGACGCCGTCCTGGGTGATCAGGTGCACCGTATTGCGGTCGCCACCCATGATGCCGGTCTGCGGCGACACGTCGTTGGCGACGATCCAGTCGCAGCCCTTGCGGGCCAGCTTTGCCTTGGCGTGCTCGATCACGGTCTCGGTCTCGGCCGCGAAGCCGATCACCAGCGCGGGCCGGTTGGTCTTGGACTTGGCGATCGTCGCCAGGATGTCGGGATTTTCGACCAGCGTCAGTTCGGGCGTACCTTTGCCGGTTTTCTTCATTTTCTGCGCGCCTTCGTGCGCGACGCGCCAGTCGGCGACGGCCGCCGCGAGCACCGCCACGTCAACCGGCAGCGCGGCCTGGACGGCCGCCAGCATGTCGCGCGCGCTTTCGATCTTGATGACAGTCACGCCGGGCGGGTCCGGCACGTTGACCGGGCCGCTGATCAGGATCACGTCGGCGCCGGCTTTCGCCGCGGCCTCCGCGATGGCGTGGCCCTGTTTGCCCGACGACCGGTTGGCGATGTAGCGCACCGGATCGATCGGCTCATGCGTCGGCCCGGATGTGACCAGCACGCGTTTGCCGGCCAGCGGTCCGGGCGTTGCAGGCAATACGCTGCCGAGCAGCGCGGTCGCGGCGGCGGCGATCTCCAGCGGCTCGGCCATGCGGCCGGTACCGGACTCGCCGCTCTCGGCCATCTCGCCGGCATTGGGGCCGACCGTGACGACCCCATCGGCCGCGAGCCGCGCCAGATTGCGTTGCGTCGCCTTGTGCCGCCACATCGCCGGGTTCATGGCCGGCGCGATCAGCACCGGGGCGTTGGTGGCCAGCAGCACGGCGGTGGCGAGATCGCCGGCGAGGCCGTGCGCCATCTTGGCCATCAGATCGGCGGTGGCGGGCGCGACGATCACCAGATCGGTATCGCGCGCCAGCCTTATATGGCCGACGTCGAATTCGGACGCGGGGTCGAACAGGTCGGTGAACGCGGCTTCGCCTGCCAGCGCGCTGGCCGCCAGCGGCGTGACGAATTGCTGCGCGGCCTGCGTCATGATCACGCGGACTTTGGCGCCGCGCTCACGCAGCCGGCGGATCAGGTCGAGCGATTTATAGGCCGCGATGCCGCCGCCGATGATCAGCACGATGCGTCGGCCATTGGCCGAGGGTACGGTGGCGGTTCGTTCGGCGGTGGCCGGCAGGGCGGATGGCGGCGGCGCCGTCGGTCGGGCCGGCGCGGCCATTTCAGATGATTCGCCGGCAGCGCTTTTCAGAAGTTGGCGGGCCTCGTCTTCCATCGACCGGCCATTACGCGCCGCGCGCAGCCGTAATTGCTGCTTCAGATCGTCGTCGAGCTTGCGGATGGTCAGGCTGGCCATAAGAGAAGCCTAGACGATGATTGCATTGCAATCAATGCAATCATTTTGGGGATTGCGTCACCGCAGCAGCCAGATCATCCACCCCATGAGCGCGACAAGCGCCCAGACGCCGGCGGTTCGCCATCGGGTGCCGCGCGCTTCGGCGCGGCCGATGGCTTCGACCGTTTCCGGCGCCAGCACGAAGCCGTTGCGGGTGAGGTCGTCCATCCGGTCGGCCAAGTCGGCGGCCCGCGTCAGCAGCGCCGGCACGGTGCCGAGGAAGCGGCCGATCTCTCCTGCTCCGCCGGCCACGTCCTCGATGCGGCCGAGCGGCCCGAGATTGCGCGCGATCCATTCGCGCACCACCGGGTCGGCGGTCTTCCACATGTCGAGCTTCGGATCGAGCGAACGCGCGACGCCTTCGACCACCACCATGGTCTTTTGCAGCATCAGCAGCTCGGGCCGCGTCCGCATGTCGAAAAGGCCGGTGACCTCGAACAGCAGCATCAGCAGCTTGGCCATCGAGATGTCTTCGGCGGTGCGGCTGTGGATCGGTTCGCCGATGGCGCGGATCGCCTGCGCGAAGCTTTCCACCGAGTGATGCCGCGGCACATAGCCGGCCTCGAAATGCACTTCGGCGGTGCGCTGATAATTGCGCGTGATGAAGCCGTAGAGGATTTCCGCCAGGAAGCGCCGCTCCTGCGGGCGTAGGCGGCCCATGATGCCGAAATCGACCGCGACCAGATTGCCCGCCTCGTCGACGAACAGATTGCCCGGATGCATGTCGGCGTGAAAAAAGCCGTCGCGCAATGCATGACGCAGAAAGGTCTGCATCACGGTGCGGCCGAGCGCCGGCAGGTCGAAGCCGGTCGCGGCGAGTTTGGCGCGGTCATTCAGCGGCGTGCCGTCGATCCATTCGAGCGTCAGCACATCGCGCGCGGTGCGCTCCCAGTCGACCGCCGGCACGCGGAAGCCGGGGTCGTCCGTCGTATTGTCGGCCATCTCGGACAGCGCGGCGGCTTCCAGACGGAAGTCCATCTCCAGCACGACGGAGCGCGCCAGCGTCTCGACCGTCTCGGTCAGCCGCAGCCGCCGGCCCTCGGCGGAGAATCTTTCGCCGAGTCGGGCAACAAAGAAGAACGCGTCGAGATCGACCTTGAAGCGCCGCGCGACGCCGGGCCGGATCACCTTGACGGCGACGGTCTTGAGCCCGTCCGGCGTGACGATTTCGGCCTTGTGCACCTGCGCGATCGATGCCGCCGCGACCGACGGCCCGAACGACGCGAACACTTCGGTGAGCGGCTTGTCGAGCGCCAGCGCGACCGCGGCTTCCGCTTCGGCCTGCGGAAACGGCGCCATGCGGTCTTGCAGGCTTTCAAGATCCCGCGCTAGCGCCAAGCCGACCACGTCCGGCCGGGTCGCCAGGAACTGGCCGAGCTTGACGTAAGTCGGCCCGAGCCGGGTCAGCGCGTTGGACAGCCGGGCGGACGGCTGGCCGCCAAGTACGTCATTGCTGCGGCGCTCGAACAGCCGCGCCAGCCTCAATCCGGCGCGGGCCGGCAACGGAAGCGGCCTCGGATCGACAAGCCCGAATACGCCCTCGCGCGCGAACACGTAGCCGGCGCGGCCAAGACGAAACAGATGGGTGAGACGGGAAATCACGAACGCTGCCGCAACATATCGATCAAAAGCCTAACGATCACAGCCGCCAACCCGAATGCAGCGCCACCACGCCGCCGGTCATCGACTGATGCGACACGCGGGCAAAGCCGGCATCGCGCATCATGTCGGCGAAATCGTTCGGCTTCGGGAAGCGGCGAATCGATTCGACCAGATAGCGATAGGCCTCGGCATCGCCGGTGACGGCCTTGCCGATCGCCGGAATGACGTTGAATGAATAAAGATCGTACACGGCCTTGAGGCCCGGCACGTCGACCGACGAGAATTCCAGGCACAGGAACCGGCCGCCGATCTTCAGCACGCGATGCGCCTCGGCCAAAGCCAGATCGATGCGCGGCACGTTGCGGATGCCGAAAGCGATGGTGACGGCATCGAACGAGCGGTCGGCGAACGGCAGCGATTCGGCATTGCCCTCGGTGAACGTGACCGCGTCGTCGAGGCCGCGCTCGAAGGCGCGCTCGCGCCCGACCGCCAGCATCTCGCCATTGATGTCGCACACCGTCGCGCGGGTGTTCGGGCCGCCGGCTTCGACCACCCGGAACGAGATGTCGCCGGTACCGCCGGCGACGTCGAGCAACGCGAATTCCCGGTCGCCCTTAGAGGGGTTCACGGCCGTCACCAGCACGTCTTTCCAGGCCCGGTGCAGGCCGCCGGACATCAGGTCGTTCATCAGGTCGTAACGCCGCGCCACCGACCGGAACACGTCGTCTACCAGCGCCTGCTTGTCGCCAAGCGGGACCTGCCGGAAGCCGAAATGGGTGTCGCTTGAGGTGTTGCCGGGGGTGTCGCGCATCGGAAGTTCCTTGTCCGGCCGGACCATAGCGCGGCCGGCGCGGGGGCGCTACAAGCGCTGGGTCGGCTGGGTTAACGGCTTGAATGGGCCGTTTCGTCCGTCCGGCAGGGGCCGGTCCGCCGGCCGTCAGGAGGTTCGCCGATGTCCGTCCATTTCGAGTCCGCGATCCCGATCCTGCGCATCTTTTCGATCGAAAAGGCCCGCGAGTTCTACCTGGACTATCTCGGGTTCACGGTCGATTTCGAGCACCGGTTCGACGACAGCGCGCCGCTCTACATGCAGGTCTCGCGCGCCGGTCTGCGGTTGCACCTCAGCGAACATTACGGCGATGCCTGTCCGGGCGCCGCGGTCCTGGTCTGGATGACCGGCCTCGACGAACTTCATGCCGAGATCACCGCCAAGAACTATCCCTATATGCGGCCCGGCATCGAACTGGCGCCCTGGGGCGCCCGCGTGATGAACGTAAAAGATCCGTTCGGCAACCGCGTCATGTTCACCGAACAATACGATCCCGACACCGCCACCCAAACCGCCTGAGAACAGATGCCCGAACTGCCCGAAGTCGAGACCGTCCGGCGCGGCCTGCAGCCGGTGATGGAGGGTGCGCGCTTTGCCAAGGTTGAGGCGCATCGCGGCGATCTGCGTTGGCCGCTGCCAAAGGATTTCGCCAAGCGGGTCGAAGGCACCACGGTCGAAGGTCTCGGCCGCCGCGCCAAATACCTGCTGGCGGATCTCTCGTCCGGCGAGGTGCTGGTGATGCATCTCGGCATGTCGGGCTCGTTCCGCGTGCTGCAAGGCGCGACCGAGAACACGCCCGGCCAATTCCACCACGAGCGCGCACCGCGCGGCACGCACGACCATGTGGTGTTCGAGATGTCGAACGGTGCGGTCGTGACCTTCAACGATCCGCGCCGGTTCGGCTCGATGAAGCTGGTGAAGCGTTCGGAGCTGGATCAAGAGCCGCTGCTCAAGGCGCTCGGGCCGGAGCCGCTCGGAAATGCGTTCGATGCCGCGATGCTGGCCACCGCCTGCGCCAACAAGAACACCAGCCTGAAGGCGGCGCTGCTCGATCAGCGCGTGGTCGCGGGCCTCGGCAACATCTATGTGTGCGAAGCGCTGTTTCGGTCGCGGCTGTCGCCGAAGCGCCAAGCCTCGACGCTGGCGACCCGGACCGGGGCGCCGCACGACCGCGCCATCAAACTGGTCGACGCCATCAAGGCGGTGCTGAACGACGCCATCAAGGCCGGCGGCTCGTCGCTGCGCGACCATCGCCAGACCTCGGGCGAACTCGGTTATTTCCAGCACAGTTTCGCGGTCTACGACCGCGAAGGCGAAAAGTGCCCGGGGCCGGACTGCAAGGGCATGGTCAAGCGCATCGTGCAGAACGGACGTTCGACGTTCTTTTGTCCGACTTGTCAGAAGTGATTTCCCGGTTTCATCGTCTCGGGCTTAGATAGGCTCGGTGGTGGATTGCTGAACCGATGAGGGATAGCGTGACACGGATCCGTTCGATTTTGCTGGCCGCCACCGTGCTGACGGCGGTGGCCACTACGCCAGCGCATGCCAAGATCAGCAAAACCTACATGGTCGGCAACTGGATGATCGGAACGGTGTCGGACGACGCCTCCGGCCAGTTCACCGAATGTGTCGCCACCACCGACTACAAGAACGGTTTCCTGCTGGCCTTCGCGGTGACCAAAGACCTGACCTGGGCCGCCGGCTTTCAGAATTCACGCTGGCAGTTCGCCCCGCAGGCGCCGATGAACGTCGCCTTCAAGATCGACGGTGGAGGCGTGCGGCAGGCCAGCGGCGTCGCGGTGGCCCGCGACCTGGTGCGAATTCCGCTGCCGGCCGATGAGGCACTGTTCGAGGAGTTTCGCAAAGGGCAGATGCTGGTTATCACGTCGGGTGGCGGCGCGTCGCAGTTTCATCTCAAGACCACCTCGCGGATGCTGGTGGAACTTCTGACCTGCGCCAAGAGCAATGGCGGCAAGGCCGGCGCTCCGGTTGTTTCGTCTGCTCCGGCTGGCGGGCGCGGCGTCGAGGGATCGCCAGCGGTGCCGGCTCAAGCGTCGACGCAGACGCCGGCCGTTATCGCCCAGGCCCAGGCCCCGGCCGCGACGTCCGACAATCGCGGCATCGAGGTGATCGGTGGCGCCGAACGGCGTGTCGCGCTGGTGATCGGCAACAGCGCGTACAAGTTCGCCCCGGTGCTGGCGAACCCAAAAAACGACGCGGCCGACGTCGCGCAATCGCTGCGCCGGCTCGGCTTCGATGTCGTCGAGGGCCACGATCTCGACCGTCGCGGCATGGAAGGCGCGATCAAGCAGTTCGCCGAAAAGATCAAGACCGCCAAGCTTGCCGGATTCTTCTACGCCGGCCACGGTCTGCAGGTCGACGGCAAGAACTATCTCGTTCCGACGGATGCCAAGCTGGAGCGCGCCGCCGATCTGAACACCGGGGCTGTCGGCCTCGACTACGTCATGGAGCAGATGGATACCGAGCAGCGCACTAATCTGATCTTCCTGGACGCCTGCCGAGACAATCCACTGCCGCAGAGTATCAATCGCACGCTGGACACCCGCACCGCCAGCATCGGTTCCGGCCTGGCGCAGATCAAAGGCGCCATCGACACGATGATCGTGTTCGCGACGCAGCCCGACAATGTCGCGCTCGACGGCACCGGCCGCAACAGCCCCTTCACCACCGCGCTGCTCAAGCACATTCCGGCGCCCGGCGTCGAGATCAGCGGTGTGATGAAGCGCGTGCGCAGCGACGTGGTCGAAGCCACCCAGCAGAAGCAGATTCCGTGGGATCATTCTTCGCTGCGCGCCGACGTGATCCTGGCATCCGGACCGGCCGCGACGCCATCGACTCCGCCGCCCGCCGGGAGTCCAGGAAATCTTGCCGGCGCGCTCGGCCGCGACGGGGCGTCGACCTTCAGCGAAGGCGAGGCGTTGGCGGCGGAATGCGACCGCGCGGCGGCCGATCCCTACGACACCAACAAGCCGGCCAATGTGCGCGGCGTTCACCGCAACATCATTTCACGCCAAGCCGTGCAGCTCTGCGCCAAGGCCGTGACCAATGACGAAAAAAATCCAAGACTGAATTATCAGCTCGGCCGCGCGCTCTACACGGCCACCGATTACACCAAGGCGCGCGTGTTCTTCCAGACCGCCGCCAATCTCGGCTATCCGCAGGCAATGACGGAGCTGGGCCGCATGAGCTTTTTTGGTCACGGCACGGCGCAAAGCTATCCGGCCGCGCAGCAGCAGTTCGAGAAAGCGGCCGCGCTCGGCGATCCCAGCGCGATCAAGAATCTCGGCTTCATGTATCATCAAGGTCGCGGCGTGACGGCCGACGTGAAGCGCGCCATTTCGTATTACAATCAGGCGCCGAACCATCCGACCGTGCTCAACAACTACGCGCTGCTCTACGAGAAGGGCGAGGGCGTTCCGAAGGACATCGCCAAGGCGGTGCGGATGTACGATCAGGCGGTGCTCGGCGGCGATGAAACCGCGATGGCCAATCTGGCCGATCTGTATGAGCGCGGCGTCGGCGTATCGAAGGATCTCGGCAAGGCGCGTGTGCTGTACGAGATGGCGGCCACGCTCGGTGAGCAGAGCGCCAAGCAGTCGTTGCTGCGGTTTCGCTGAGCCTTAATACCACCGCCAGAATTGCCACGCGGCGCCGTCTCGGGTAGGCGAGATGTTAGCTCTTGCCGGAGAACGCTCATGTCCTATCAACACATCCTCGTCGAGACCCAAGGCCGCGTCGGCATCATTCGTCTGAACCGTCCGCAGGCGCTCAACGCGCTCAACCTCGCCCTCAAGGCCGAGCTTTCGTTGGCCATCGACGGCTTCGAGGCCGACAGCGCCATCGGCTGCATGCTGATCACGGGTTCGGAGAAAGCTTTCGCCGCGGGCGCCGACATCAAGGAGATGGCGGACAAGAGTTTCACCGACGCGTTTCTCGGCAACTTCGCCGGCAATTGGGACCGGGCCGCGAAGGCCCGCAAGCCGATCGTCGCGGCGGTGGCCGGCTTCGCGCTCGGCGGCGGATGCGAACTGGCGATGCAGTGCGACCTGATCATCGCGGCCGACAACGCCAAGTTCGGCCAGCCGGAAATCAAGCTCGGCGTCATTCCGGGGATTGGCGGCACGCAGCGACTGACCCGCGCCATCGGCAAGGCCAAGGCGATGGAGATGATCCTGACCGGCCGGATGATGGACGCGGCCGAGGCCGAGCGGTCGGGCCTGGTGGCGCGCGTGGTGCCGGGCGCCGACCTGATGGCCGAGGCGATGAAGCTCGCGCAAGCCATCGCTGAGATGCCGCTGCCGGCCGTGCTGGCCGCCAAGGAAGCCGTCAACCGGTCGTTCGAGACGTCATTAGCGGAGGGCGTGATGTTCGAGCGGCGGATTTTTCATTCGCTGTTCGCGACGCATGACCAGAAGGAAGGCATGGCGGCCTTTGTCGAAAAGCGGAAGGCCAAGTTCGAGCACAGGTGACGGCGCGACGTCTTAAGTGAATTGAGACGAGTGTTTCTTATCCCTCCCCCGCTTGCGGGGGAGGGTGGCCGGCGAAGCCGGCCGGGTGGGGGCTAAACTAAATAAGCCAGAAGAAACCCCACCCGACCGCTCGCTAATGCTCGCGGCCACCCTCCCCGAAGCCGGGGAGGGATGGGAGTTCGCGGCACCGTTGAATTTCTCAACTGATCTTGGCGCTCACTTCCGCACGCAAATCACCCTGGCCAGCGATGCTTTCGCGTCCGCCTCCGATACGCGCCCGGTCGTCGGCGTAATTCCTTGCGCGGCCAACAGCGCCTGTACGGCAGCCACCTGTGTGAGGCCGTTCTTGATCGGCGCCACGGGCGCGGTGCCGGACGCCAGTGGCAGGTCGAGCCTCACCAGGCCGCGCAAGCCGTCGTCGCCGATCGCGGCGGCGCCGGAAAAGCCCAGCGGCGGCACCGGATCGACCAGCCCTTTGGCATCGAGGCGGGCGCGCAGCGTGGACGACGCGCTGCCGCCGCTTTGCGTTTGTGGGTCCGCGATGCCGATCAGCGTGATGGCACCCGCGGCGGCTGCCTTGGCCAGCGGCAACGGCGTCGTCGCCTTGGCGCCATGGACCCGCAGCAAAGCGAGGCCGGACGCCTCATCCTCGGCGATCCGGTCGGCATGGCCGAGTCCCGGCACGACGATGACCGCGCATTCTTCGGTCAGGTCGCGGTCGGTGACAAAATCGCCCGTCGGGCTGACCGCGACCGCGGTGCCGTATTCGATGGAGCGGCGCGGCGGCGGGCTTGCGGGGCCGCTGGCCGGCCCGGTAAACGGCGCGAAGGCGCTCGACATCGCGACCACGACCCGGTCCATCGCCTTATCGCTGTCGGACTTGTAAAAAATACTGACGCCGCGCACTTCGCCGTCGCGCGCCTGCGCGCGGATATAGAATTTGCGCGCATCTTGCGTGCCCGAAACCACGAAATAGCCGTCGCGCAGCACGCTGTAGGCGGTGGTGCGTTCCAACGGCTCGCGCTTCTCGCGCTCGAACAGCGCGGCGAGCGTCGATGACGTTGCCTTGTAGCGGAAGGTCTCGATCTGGACTTCGTTCTTGGCCGCCGACCAGCGGCTGCCGGTGCCGCTTTTGCCGGTCTGCGGCGCGAGCTTCTCCGGCAGGCCGAGCCGGGCGCCGGTGATCGGGTCGTCGGCAAGGCGCCATCCGACGTTGGTTTGTTGGGTCTTGGCGGCGGTGGCGAGCGCGGCGCGCTCGGGGGCGTCGAGCAGGCCGGTCTCGCGCGTATTGCGGCGCTTCTGGAAGGCCTTGATGGCCGCGATGGTGCGTTCGCTGATTTCGCCTTCGACGAGGCCGTTGTAGTCGCCGGTCCATACCAGATCGGATTGCAGCGCCATCCGGTCGGAGAGTGGCAGCGCGGCTATCGTTTCGCGCGGCGAGCCTGTCGGGGCAGGCTTGGCGGCGCCGGGCTTGGGCGGGACGATCGGTATGGTCTTTATCGGTTTCGGCGCGCCGGGAGCGGCGGACTGCGCCAAGGCCGGCGGCGCCAGGAGCAACACGGCCATGATGACGCCCGCGAACCGCTTCGACATGTGCACAATCCCTGAAGGTCGACCAATTTGGCCCGCCATGGCGCCCGTGCCATGGATGCGGCTGCGTCGTGGTAAGGACTATCCGGTTTTAGTCGAACCCCGGTGACATCAGGTTCGAAGGAGACGCCGCCCGCATGACCGACGAAGAGCTGGAACGCTACGCCCGCCATATCGTGTTGCACGAGGTCGGCGGTCCCGGCCAGGCGGCGCTTGGCCGGGCGCGTGTGCTGGTGGTCGGGGCCGGCGGGCTCGGTTCGCCGCTGCTGCTGTATCTGGCGGCCGCCGGTGTCGGCACGCTCGGCGTGGTCGACGACGACGCGGTGGCGTTGTCCAACCTGCAACGCCAGGTGCTGCACGGCACGCCCGACATCGGCGCGCCCAAGGTGGCGAGCGCCGCCGCCGCGATCGGCCGGCTCAATCCGCATGTGAAGGTCGAAACCCATGCGGTGCGGTTAGAGGCCGGCAGTGCGCTCGACCTGATCGGGCGTTATGACATTGTCGCCGATGGCTCGGACAATTTCGCGACGCGCTATCTGGTGTCGGACGCGTGCTTTCTGGCCGGGAAACCGCTGGTCACCGGCGCGCTCGGCGTCTTCGACGGCACGCTGACCACGATCCGGGCGCACGAAAAAAATGCGGACGGACGGCCGAACCCGACCTATCGCTGCCTGTTTCCCGAGGCGCCGCCGCCCGGCACGATTCCGAGCTGCGCCGAGGCCGGCATTCTCGGCGCGCTGGCCGGCGTGCTCGGTTCGATGATGGCGCTGGAAGTGATGCGCGAGATCGTCGGCTTCGGCGAAGGACTGGTCGGGCGGCTGTTGATGATCGACGCGCGCGCGATGCGGTTCGAGACGCTGAATTATCGGTGGGACCAGGACAATCCGCTCAGCGGCCAGAATGCCACCATTAAAGATCTAAGCGGCTTTACTTCGTCCACGTCGCCATGACGCTTGGGCCCTTCATCACCGCCCATTTGTTGGCTCCATCGGGCGCCAGGCTATAGCAATTGCTGCCCTTGGAGCCGGTCCAACTGGTGCAGAAGCCGTCATTGTTGACCTTCCAGGTGCCGGTACCTTTGACGCCCGCCTTGCCGACCGGCTCGCGGGTGGTCTTGCCGTCGGCCGTAAACACCATCTTGAATTTTGTGCCGGACGGCGTCGATGCGGTGAACGGCTGGCCGTTGAAGAACGCCGCCTGGATTTCGGGGGGCTTCATTTTCGCGCCCGCCGCGAAGGCCGCGGTGCCGATGAGAAGCGTGAAGATAATGGCTGCGAATCGAACCGGCATCGAATCCTCCCAGGATTACGGACCATCATAGCACCGGAGAGACGATTCTATAGCATCGGGGATAGTACGCGCTAATAGGCGGTCGAGCATTGCTTCTCCGTCATGGCCGGGCTTGTCCCGGCCATCCACGTCTTGCTTTCCGGCGTAGCAGTAAGACGTGGATGCCCGGCACAAGGCCGGGCATGACGAACTCGGGTGTAAGTCGCGCGGCTCTTTAATTCACAGCATCGAGGGTAGAACCCGATCCGGCGGCTTATGTCCGTCCATGAACACCTTGATGTTCACGATGACCTTTTCGCCCATGTCGATGCGGCCCTCGATGGTGGCCGACCCCATATGCGGCAGCAGCACGATCTTGCCGGCCTTGGCCAGCTTGATCAGCTTCGGATTGGC
Source organism: Xanthobacteraceae bacterium (assembly GCA_028290465.1). Lineage (GTDB taxonomy): Bacteria > Pseudomonadota > Alphaproteobacteria > Rhizobiales > Xanthobacteraceae > FEB-22. Next base: position 36,786 of record JAQGJU010000005.1, read on the forward strand.
GGCCGGTTCGTGTTCGAACACATCGAGGCCCGCGCCCGCGACCTGATTGGCTTCCAGCAGGCGGATTAGCGCGTTCTCGTCGATCACCTCGCCGCGCGCGGTGTTGACGATATAGGCGTCGGGCCGGATCAGCTTGAGCCGTCGCGCCGACAACAGATGGTAGGTCGCCGGGGTGTGCGGACAATTGATCGAGATAATGTCCATCCGGTTGAGCATCTGGTCGAGGCTCTCCCAGTAGGTGGCGTCGAGCGCCTCCTCGATGTGGGCGGCGACGCGGCGGCGGTTGTGATAGTGGATCTGCAGGCCGAACGCCTTGGCGCGGCGCGCCACCGCCTGGCCGATGCGGCCCATGCCGATGATGCCGAGTCGCTTGCCCCAGATGCGATGGCCGAGCATCCAGGTCGGCGACCAGCCGGTCCAGTCGGTGTCGCCGGTCAGGATCGCGGCGCCCTCGGCGAGCCGGCGCGGCACTGCCAGGATCAGCGCCATGGTCATGTCGGCGGTGTCTTCGGTCAGCACGCCCGGCGTATTGGTCACCGTGATGCCGCGCTGCACGGCGGTCGCGACGTCGATATTGTCGACGCCGTTGCCGAAATTCGCGATCAGTTTGAGCTGCGGGCCGGCATGGCTCAGCACCTTGGCGTCGATCCGGTCGGTGACGGTCGGCACCAGCACATCGGCGACCCGGGCGGCCTCAGCCAAGGCGGCCTGGTTCATCGGGGTGTCGTCGGTATTGAGCCGCGCGTCGAACAATTCGCGCATGCGCAACTCGACGCCGTCCGGCAGCTTGCGGGTCACCACGACCAACGGCTTTTTACGGCTTGGCATCCACGCCCCCGGAACCACTCTCGGACCGCAGCCGCACGATGCGGAACCCGGTCCGTTCAGGCCTCTTTAACCGCGTTCCCCCACACTGCGCCTGAATACAGGGTAGGTGCAGGTCGCGATATCGGTCCTCTCTATCAGATGGCCGGCTCCGGACAAAGTGTCCGGGCCGATTGCGGCACAGAGACACCATAGGATCGGACTGTTGTTTGATGCGTAAAGGCGTGTTGCGTACCGGCTTGGTGCTGGCTCTGACGTATGTGCTCGCGGGCGCATCTGCGGGTACCGTCGCGCGGGCTGCGGGCGAGGTCGCGACCGGGACGGCCAGCGGCCTGCCGGTGCCGCGCTTCGTCAGCCTGAAGTCCGACAAGGTCAATGTACGCGGCGGCCCGACCAAGGACCATGACGTGACCTGGGTCTACACCCGGGCCGGACTGCCGGTCGAAGTCACCGCCGAGTTCGAGGTCTGGCGGCGGATCCGCGACTGGGAAGGCGCCGAGGGCTGGGTTTACCACTCGCTGCTGTCGGGACGGCGCACCGGGGTGGTGACGCCCAAGACCAAGGATGAGCTGGTGCCGCTGCACGAAAAACCGGACCCGGAAAGCGCCGTTACGGCGCGGGTGCAGGGCGGCGTGCTCGGCGCGATCAAGCGCTGCAATGCGGGCTGGTGCTCGTTCAGCGGCGACAAGTTCGATGGCTGGGTCGAGCAGTCGCGGCTGTTCGGCGTCTATCCGGGCGAAAAGATCGAATAAGCTGAAACCCGTCATCCTGAGGCGCAAGCGAAGCGAGCCTCGAAGGATAGACGGGCTATGTCCCCGTAAAATCGCTGCTTCTAAAGCGAACAGGCGTCAAGATTTGCGCTTGACCCGCACCACCACGTCGATGCGGGTGATCTCGTAGCCTTCCGGCGCGACCGGCATCTTGTCGACGACGACTTCGGCGCCCGGTATGTCCAGGAGCTCGTTCTCGCTCTCGACGAAGAAGTGGTGATGCTCCGAAGCGTTGGTGTCGAAATAGGCCTTCGAGCCGTCGACCGCGACCTGACGCAGCAGGCCGACATCGGTAAATTGGTGGAGCGTGTTGTACACGGTCGCCAGCGACACCGGCACCTTGGCCTTGGTGGCTTCCTCGTACAGCATCTCGGCCGTCACATGGCGGTCGCCCTTGGCGAACAGAATCCAGCCGAGCGACATGCGTTGGCGTGTCGGGCGCAATCCAACCTCGCGCAACATGGACTTCACGTCATGCCAGGGGCAGCCGTTCAGGTCCGAGCGCGGGGCGGCCGGCTGCCGGTGTTCCACGGCAGGTGCCGTGATGACCGACGTGAGGAAGGTGCGCTGCTGCGTCATGTTCTACGCCCGTTGAGTCACGCTTTAGGATGTCATCTCAAGATGCCCATCCGCCAATCGAATATGCAAGCTGGATCATTCCTCATGGGAAACATGTCGCTCCCAAGGCACGATCGTTGCATACGAAATTATATAGAACCGACCGGCCTCTTGCAACTCTTTCGCAAAAGTCAGACCGGTTCTAAACTATGGTCCTGACGGTCGAAACCGTTCCGGCTGATCGGATCGGGGCGCCCGAGCCCTTGATCCGCCGCTGGTGTTTATAGGTGGAACTGGTGCCACCTCGGATCAAGTCCGGGGACCGGTTTCCGCTTGGACAAATGCGCCGGATGCGGTCTTTGCCCCTCCGATACCCTATGTTAAGGACAGGCCAACATTGAAGGCGGCTCGATCGAGAGCTGCTTGATACAGAGCGGCTTGGCGGCCCTTACCGAAGGACAGGAAACGGATGGAGAATCGGCAGGCGAGTTTCGGCTACGAGGATCTGCTGGCCTGCGGCCGGGGCGAGTTGTTCCCCGCCGGGCCGCAACTGCCGTTGCCGCCGATGCTGATGTTCGATCGGATTTCGGAGATTTCCGAGCAGGGCGGCGAGCACGGCAAGGGCATGATCCGGGCCGAACTCGACGTCCGGCCGGACCTCTGGTTCTTCGCCTGCCACTTCAAGGGCGATCCGGTTATGCCCGGCTGCCTCGGCCTCGACGCCCTGTGGCAGATGCTCGGCTTCTTCCTCGGCTGGTCCGGTTCGTCCGGCAACGGGCGGGCGCTGGCGACCGGCGAGATCAAATTTACCGGTCAGGTGCTGCCGACCATTAAGAAGGTCATCTACGGCATCGAGATCAAGCGGATCATACGCGGTAGGCTGGTGCTCGGCATCGCCGACGGCTGGCTGTCGGCCGACGGCGAGGTGATCTATCGGGCGTCCGACCTGAAGGTGGGCCTGTTCAAGCAGGGTGCCGCCGCCGCCACGCCGGCTTGAGACGGCCGTCAAGTTTTCGAGCGAAGTACGGGCCGGTCCGCGTGCGGACGACGCATCGGCTACTTAGATAGGGCGCGGCCGGGAGCTAAGTCCGGCACGCACGGCCGGCCCGCCGGCTAAATGTAAAGATGATCGGCACGGCCGGTCGAACGCAAACCAGAACGAGGCGAACATGAGACGGGTTGTCGTCACCGGAATGGGCATCGTCTCGTCGATCGGCAACAATACCCAGGAAGTCACGGCCAGCCTGCGCGAAGCCAAGTCCGGCATCGTGCGCGCCGACAAATATGCCGAGCTTGGCTTTCGCTGCCAGGTGCACGGCGCGCCGGTGATCAATGCCGAGGAAATCGTTGATCGCCGTGCGATGCGGTTTCATGGCGGCGGCACCGCCTGGAACCATATCGCGATGGATCAGGCGATCCGCGACGCCGGCCTCGAGGCCGACCAAATTTCCAACGAGCGCACCGGCATCATCATGGGCTCGGGCGGACCGTCGACCCGTGCCATCGTCGAGGCCGCCGACACCACCCGCAGCAAGGGCCCGAAGCGCGTCGGTCCGTTCGCGGTACCGAAGGCGATGTGCTCGACCGCGTCCGCGACACTCGCCACTTGGTTCAAGATCAAGGGCGTCAACTATTCGATCTCGTCGGCCTGCGCGACCTCCAACCATTGCATCGGCAATGCGATGGAGACGATTCAGTGGGGCAAGCAGGACACCATTTTCGCCGGCGGCTGCGAGGATCTGGATTGGACGCTGTCGGTGCTGTTCGACGCGATGGGCGCGATGTCATCGAAGTATAACGATACGCCCGCAACGGCTTCCCGCGCGTATGATGTCGACCGCGACGGTTTTGTCATCGCGGGCGGCGCCGGCGTGCTGGTGCTGGAAGAATTGGAACACGCCAAGGCGCGCGGCGCGAAAATCTATGCCGAGATTGTCGGCTACGGCGCGACCTCCGATGGCCACGACATGGTGGCGCCGTCCGGCGAGGGTGCGGTCCGCTGCATGAAGATGGCGCTCGATGGCGTCAAGGCGCCGGTGGACTACATCAATCCGCATGCGACCGCGACGCCGGTTGGCGATCAGAAAGAAATCGAAGCGATCCGCGAAGTGTTCGGCGCGAAATGTCCGCCGATCTCGGCCACCAAGTCGCTGACCGGCCATTCGCTCGGCGCCGCCGGCGCCCAGGAGGCGATCTATTCGCTGCTGATGATGCAGAACGGCTTTGTCTGCGAAAGCGCCAACATCCAGAACCTGGATCCGCTGTTCGCCGACATGCCGATCGTGCGCGAGCGCATCGACAACGCCAAGCTCGGCTGCGTGCTGTCGAACTCGTTCGGTTTCGGCGGCACCAATGCTTCGGTGGCGTTCAAGCGGCTGGATGCCTGACGGCTGGCGCTGTTTGGAAAAAGACACGTTGGATAACGACACGACGACCCACATGCCCGGCACCGCCGGGCATGATGGTATCGCAGACATGGGGCTTTGATGACCGGACTGATGCAAGGCAAACGCGGGCTGATCATGGGCGTCGCCAACGATCACTCGATCGCCTGGGGAATCGCCAAGACGCTGGCCCAGCATGGCGCGGAACTGGCCTTTACCTATCAGGGTGAGGCGCTGGGCAAACGGGTCAAGCCGCTGGCGGAATCGCTGGGCGCTCCCTTGGTACTGCCCTGCGATGTCGAGGACATTGCGTCGGTCGACGCCGTGTTCGCGGCCGTCAAGGAGAAATGGGGCACGATCGATTTCCTCGTTCATGCCATCGGTTTCTCCGACAAGAACGAACTCAAGGGCAAGTACGCCGATTCCACGCGGGAAAACTTTCAGCGCACCATGGTGATCTCGTGCTTCTCGTTCACCGAAGCCGCGAAGCGCGCCGCCGCCTTGATGCCGAACGGCGGGTCGATGCTGACGCTGACCTATAACGGTGGCGACCGCGCGATGCCGAACTACAATGTGATGGGTCTGGCCAAAGCAGCACTTGAATCATCGGTGCGTTATCTCGCCGTCGATTACGGATCGCAGAATATTCGCGTCAACGCGATCTCGGCCGGTCCGATCCGCACGCTGGCTGGCGCCGGCATCAACGATGCGCGCTACATGTTTGCGTTTCAGCAGCGCCATTCGCCGCTCGGCCGCGGCGTGACGCTGGAAGAACTCGGCGGCGCCGGGCTGTATCTGTGTTCGGACCTGTCCGGCGGCGTCACCGGTGAAATCCATTTCGTCGATTCGGGCTACAACGTCATCGCGATGCCGCAGCCGGATGCGTTGAAGGCCGACAAGGACGCTGAGTAGCAGTTCAGAAATCGTTGCAAAAAAAACGGCCGGGGAAATTCCCCGGCCGTTTTCATTTTGCGATGTATGCGCCGATCAGGCGACTTCGAACCGGTCGGCGTCCATCACCTTGGTCCAGGCCGCCACGAAGTCCTTCACGAACTTCTGTTTCGCGTCCGAGCACGCATAGACTTCCGCGATGGCGCGAAGCTGCGAGTGCGAACCGAAGATCAGGTCGACGCGGGTGCCGGTCCACTTGACCTCTTTGGTCTTGCTGTCCCGGCCTTCATATACGCCGTCGGAGCCGTCGACCGCCTGCCACACCGTGCCCATGCTGAGCAGGTTGACGAAGAAGTCGTTGGTCAGTGTCTCAGGCTTCTTGGTGAAGACGCCGTGCTTGGCTTGTTCGACGTTGCCGCCCAGCACCCGCAGGCCGCCGACCAGCACCGTCATCTCCGGCGCCGTCAGCCGCAGCAGCTGCGCCCGATCCACCAAAGCTTCCTCGGCGTGCATGAACTGATGCTGCTTTGCGTTGATGTAGTTGCGGAAGCCGTCGGCACGCGGTTCAAGCGGCGCGAAGGACTGCACGTCGGTCTGCTCCTGCGACGCGTCCATGCGTCCCGGCGTGAACGGCACCTTCACGTCGACGCCGGCATCCTTGGCGGCCTTTTCGACCGCCGCGCTGCCGCCGAGAACGATCAGGTCGGCAAGCGAGACCTTCTTGCCGAACTCCTTCTGGATCGCTTCGAGCTTTGCCAGCACCGTCTTGAGTTGGGCTGGCTCGTTGATCTCCCAATCCTTCTGCGGCGCAAGGCGAATGCGCGCGCCGTTGGCGCCGCCGCGCTTGTCGGAGCCGCGGAACGTCGACGCCGACGCCCAGGCCACCGAGACCAGCTGCGACACCGTCAGGCCGGACGCCAGGATCTTGGTCTTCAGGGCCGCGATGTCCTGCGCGCCGATCAGCGGATGATCGACGGCCGGAATCGGATCCTGCCAGATCAGCGTTTCCTTCGGCACGTCCGGGCCGAGGTAGCGCACGCGCGGACCCATGTCGCGGTGCGTGAGCTTGAACCAGGCTCTCGCGAACGCGTCCGCGAACTGGTCCGGATTCTCAAAGAAGCGCCGCGAAATTTTCTCGTAGGCCGGGTCGACCCGCAGCGACAGGTCGGTGGTCAGCATCGTCGGCATATGCTTCTTCGACGGATCGTGCGCGTCGGGAATGCTCTTCTCGCCGCTCTTCGCCTGCCACTGCTGCACACCGGCCGGGCTCTTGGTCAGTTCCCATTCGTTTTCGAACAGGTTCTTGAAAAAGAAGTTGCTCCACTTGGTCGGCGTCTGTGTCCAGGTGACTTCCGGACCGCCGCCGATGGTGTCGGCGCCGAAGCCGGTGCCATGCTTGCTCTTCCAGCCGAGGCCCTGATCCTCGATGGCGCCGCCTTCCGGATCGGGACCGACCAGCGACGGATCGCCCGCGCCGTGGGTCTTGCCGAAGGTGTGGCCGCCGGCGATCAGCGCGACGGTCTCTTCGTCGTTCATCGCCATGCGGAAGAACGTTTCGCGGATGTCCTTGGCGGCCGCGAGCGGGTCCGGATTGCCGTTCGGGCCTTCCGGGTTGACGTAGATCAGGCCCATCTGCACGGCGCCGAGCGGCTCCGCGAGCTGGCGTTCGCCGCTGTAGCGTTCGTCGCCCAGCCACGTCCCCTCGGGACCCCAGTAGAGCTCCTCAGGTTCCCACACATCGGCGCGGCCGCCGGCGAAACCGAACGTCTTGAAGCCCATCGACTCGAGCGCGACATTGCCGACAAGGATCATCAGGTCGGCCCACGAGATCTTGCTGCCGTATTTCTGCTTGATCGGCCACAGCAGCCGACGCGCCTTGTCGAGGTTGACGTTGTCCGGCCAGGAGTTGAGCGGCGCGAAGCGTTGCTGTCCGGCTCCGGCGCCGCCGCGGCCGTCGGTGATGCGATAGGTGCCGGCGCTGTGCCAAGCCAAGCGGATGAACAATCCACCATAGTGGCCGAAGTCGGCCGGCCACCATTCCTGCGAATCCGTCATCAGCGCGTGGAGGTCCTTCTTCAGGGCCTCAATGTCGAGCTTCTTAAATTCCTCGGCGTAGCTGAACGCCTTGCCCATCGGATCGGACAGCGGAGAGCCCTGGTGCAGACCCTGAAGGCTCAGCATTTCCGGCCACCAGTCGCGATTACCCCTGGGGGCCGTCTTTTTTGCGACCGGAGCCGCTCCGTGCCCGACCGGGCATTTGCCGGCGCTCTCGTCAGTCCTTGCGTCCATATGTATCTCCGATCGCGTATTTCGATTGTTCCGTAGGAACTGTTAGCAACCCTGCTTATCTACCGTCGAGAGGTGCCGCGCGCGTCGCGCCGGCCGCACTTCTCTGGCCGATATTTTTGGGCTGCCGCGCACCATAGAACTTCTGTGGATCAGGTCTAATCGTATTGCCTGACGGGCGTGATCAGATTATCTTATCGCATGATCACATTACGTCAGCTGCGCTATCTCCAGGCCCTTGCCAAATACCGCCATTTTGGTCGCGCGGCGGAGGCCTGCTCCATCACCCAGCCGGCACTGTCGATGCAGATCCGGGAACTCGAAAAACTGCTCGGCGTCCAACTCGTCGAACGGCGGCCCAACGAAGTGACCTTCACCGATCTCGGTGCCGAGGTGGCGCGGCGCGCCGAGCGGCTATTGGCCGAGGCCCGCGACCTGACAGACTTCGCCCGGCACCGCGCCCGGCTGCTCAGCGGCCGGCTGCAGCTCGGCATCATTCCGTCGCTGGCGCCCTATGTGCTGCCGCGCATTCTGCCGATTCTGCACAAGCGCCATCCCGAGCTGCGCATCGACTTGCGCGAGACGCAGACACGCGCGCTGGTCGACGAACTCAATCACGGCAAGCTCGATGCTGTGATGCTGGCGCTACCGGCCGGCGGCTCCGAGATCGAGACCATGGCGCTGTTCGACGACCCGTTCATGCTGGCGGTGCCGGCGGCCGATCCGCGCCCGGAACGCACGCGCGTCAGCGCCAGCGACATCGATCCGGAACGGCTGATCCTGCTGGAGGAAGGCCACTGCCTGCGCGACCAGGCCTTATCGTATTGCGCCGGCGCGCGCGGCGATGCCTCGATGGGGCTCGGCGCTACGAGCTTGGCGACCGTCATGCAGATGGTGGCGAACGGGTATGGCGTGACGCTGGTGCCGCGCGTCGCCGTCGATGTCGAGGTGCGCGACAACCGGGTCAAGCTGCTGCGCTTCAAGGAGCCGGCGCCGGGCCGCACCATCGGCCTCGCGTGGCGCAAGACCTCGCCGCGCAAGGTCGATTTCGTCGCGCTGGGTCACGTCGTGACCGAGGCGGTGGCGAATGAGATTGATTATCGCTTGGCTCAGGCTTGAGTGCTTTAGCTGCGGCGCTTCTTTCCATCCCGCAAGAGCGGGGCGAGGGTGGGCGGCATACGCGGCAATAAAAAAAGGGCGGCCCGAAGGCCGCCCTTTCGCATTCTGTAAGGGAAGAGCGAATTACTCGCCGGCTTCGGCCTGCGGCTGGTCGCCGGCCTTCTGCTTGGCTTCCAGATCTTCGCCGGTGGTCTGATCGACCATCTTCATCGACAGGCGGGTCTTGCCGCGGTCGTCGAAGCCGAGCAGCTTGACCTTCACCTTGTCGCCTTCCTTGACGACGTCACTGCTCTTCTGCACGCGCTGCGCGGAGAGCTGCGAGATGTGCACTAGGCCGTCCTTGGCACCGAAGAAGTTCACGAAGGCACCGAAGTCCATCACCTTGACCACGGTGCCGTCATAGATCAGGCCGACTTCCGGATCCGACGCGATCGACTTGATCCAGTTGATCGCCGCCTTGATGGCGTCGCCGCTGGAGGACGCCACCTTCACCGAACCGTCGTCCTCGATGTTGATCTTGGCGCCGGTCTTCTCGACGATCTCACGGATCACCTTGCCGCCGGTGCCGATCACTTCACGGATCTTGTCGGTCGGGATCTTGAACATCTCGATGCGCGGGGCGTGCTCACCGAGTTCGGCACGCGCCGAGGTGAGGGCCTTCGACATTTCGCCGAGGATGTGCAGGCGGCCGTCCTTGGCCTGCCCCAGCGCGACCTTCATGATCTCTTCGGTGATGCCGGCGATCTTGATGTCCATCTGCAGCGAGGTGATGCCGACGTCGGTGCCGGCCACCTTGAAGTCCATGTCGCCGAGATGATCTTCGTCGCCCAGAATGTCCGACAGCACTGCGAAGCGCTTGTCTTCCAGGATCAGACCCATCGCGATGCCGGCGCACGGACGCTTCAGTGGCACGCCGGCGTCCATCAGCGCCAAAGAGGCGCCGCATACGCTGGCCATCGACGACGAGCCGTTCGACTCGGTGATCTCCGACACGACGCGGATGGTGTACGGGAAGTCCTGCTTGGCCGGCAGCACCGGATGGATCGCGCGCCAGGCGAGTTTGCCGTGGCCGATTTCGCGACGCTTGGTGCCGCCCATACGACCGGTCTCACCGACCGAGTAGGGAGGGAAGTTGTAGTGCAGCA
>JAQGJU010000038.1 GCA_028290465.1 Xanthobacteraceae bacterium
TGAACGTCTCGCCGAAGTGTTGCTGCGTGTCCGTGCGAACGGCGACGTGAAGAGTGTGCTCATTGTCGAAGATGATCCTGACGCGCGACGCATGATGCGCCGCCTGTTCGAGAAGGAAGGCTGGACGGTGAACGAGGCCGAGAATGGCCGCGTCGGTCTCGATGCGGTGACGGCACATAAGCCCGGCCTCGTGCTGCTCGACCTGATGATGCCCGAGATGGACGGCTTCGCCTTCCTCGATCGGGTGCGCGACGATCCGGAATGGCGCGAGGTGCCGGTGGTGGTGCTGACCGCCAAGGACCTGACCGCGCAGGAACGCGCGCTCCTGGCCGAGCGCACCATCCTGGTGCTGAGCAAAGGTGCGCAGCCGATCGGCAGCCTCGGGGCCGCGCTGGCGGCACTCGCCGCAAAGCGTGTCACCGGGCCGCGCCCGTCCGACTCTGTCGTCACTCAAGCTTGAGACCGTGATGCCGAAAATTCTGCTGGTCGAAGATAACGAGATGAACCGGGACATGCTGTCGCGACGATTGATCCGCAACGGCTTCGAGGTCGTGATGGCAGTCGATGGCCAGCAGGGCGTCGACATGGCGACCAGCGAGAAGCCGGACCTGATCCTGATGGATATGAGCCTGCCGGTGATGGACGGCTGGGAGGCGACGCGCCGCGTCAAGGCCGACGCTTCGACGAAGTCCATACCGGTCATCGCGCTGACCGCTCATGCCATGGTGCAGGACAAGGAAAAGGCGATGGCGGCCGGCTGCGACGATTTCGACACCAAGCCGGTCGAGATGCCGCGCCTGTTGGGCAAGATCAACGCGCTGCTGAACGGCGGCGGCTAATCGTCGGCTTGCGTTCCGGGTCCATCCAGACCATCACGGGCCGGGGGCTTTACGGCGGTGCGACCGGATGTCGACCTATCGGCTCGAAAAGCTGTTCTCGCCGCGATCGGTCGCCGTGCTCGGCGCCAGTCCGCGCCCGGGCTCGCTTGGATTGTCGGTGCTGCGCAATATCGTGGCCGCTGGCTTTTCCGGCCGGATCGATGTGGTCAGCCCAAAACATCCGCGGATCGAGAATTTCGATACCATGCGGAGTATTTCTGAGTTGCCCGAGGCGCCGGACCTCGTGGTGCTGGCGACGCCGCCCGACACCATTCCGGCGCTGATTGATGAAGCCGGCGCCAAGGGTGCCGCCGCCGCCATCATCATCACGGCCGGGCTCGGCCACGGGCCGGGCTCGCTCGCCGACGCGGCTGATCGCGCGGCGCGCAGACACGGGTTGCGGCTGATCGGGCCGAACTGCCTTGGCGTCATCCTGCCGCATGCCGGGCTCAATGCCAGTTTCGCGGCCCGCATGCCGAACAAAGGCGATCTGGCGCTGGTGTCGCAATCCGGCGCTGTGGTCGCCGGCATGGTCGAATGGGCGGCGCGCCGCGCCATCGGATTTTCGGCCGCTGTATCGCTCGGCGACATGGTCGATGTCGATTTCGGCGACACGCTCGACTATTTCGCAACCGACCGTTCCACGCGAGCCATTTTGCTCTATGTCGAGTCGATCCGCGACGCGCGAAAATTCATGTCGGCGGCCCGCGCCGCGGCACGCGTCAAGCCGATCGTGGTGGTGAAGTCGGGCCGCCATGCGCCGGCCGCCAAGGCGGCCGCGACCCATACCGGCGCGCTGGCCGGTTCGGATGCAGTGTACGATGCCGCGTTCCGCCGCGCCGGCCTGCTCCGCGTCTACGACCTCAACGAATTGTTCGACGCCGCGCAGACGCTCGGCTTGATCCGGCCATTCCCGGGCGAACGGCTCGCGATCCTGACCAATGGCGGCGGGGTCGGCGTACTGGCGGTCGACCGCCTGATCGATCTTGGCGGCACGCTGGCGACCCTGTCGGACGAGACCCACGTGAAGCTCGATGCCGTGCTGCCGGCCACCTGGTCCGGCGCGAATCCGGTCGACATCATCGGCGATGCCGACGCGGCCCGCTATACGGGCGCGCTGGAAGCGCTGCTGCAGGATACGCAGAACGACGCCGTCCTGGTGATGAACGTGCCGACCACGCTGGCGTCGTCCACCGACACCGCACAAGCCGTCGCTGAGGCTGTCCAGACCGCACGCGCACGTGCCTATCCGGGCAAGCCGGTGCTGGCGGTTTGGGTCGGCGATGACGGCGCGGCCGCATCCAGCTTCGCGACGGCCGGTATTCCAAGCTATGCGACCGAGGCCGCCGCGCTGTCCGGCTTCATGCAGATGGTCCGCTACAAGCGCGCGCAGCAATTGCTGATGCAGACGCCGGCAAGCCTGCCAGCCGACTTCTCGCCGGACGTGGCGACAGCGCGCCGGCTGGTCGATGTCGCGCTGAGCGAGGGCCGCACCTGGCTCGATCCGGTCGAAACCGCGCAATTGTTCGAGGCCTATGCGATCCCGATCGTGCCCGCGCTGTTGGCGCGCGACGGCCAGGAGGCCGCCCGCGTTGCGGCGCCGCTGCTGGAAGGCGGCGGCATGGTGGCGGTGAAAATCCTGTCGCGCGACATCGTGCACAAGTCGGATGTCGGCGGCGTACAGCTCAATCTCACCAGTGCCGATGCGGTGCGCAAGGCCGCCGACGACATCATGGCGCGGGCCCGCGCCGCCCGGCCAGACGCGCGCATCGCCGGCGTCTCGGTGCATCCGATGATCACGCGGCCGAAGGCGCGCGAACTGATCGCCGGGATCGCCGACGATCCGACCTTCGGGCCGGTGATCGCGTTCGGACGAGGCGGCACCGCGGTCGAGGTGATCAACGACAAGGCGCTGGCCCTGCCGCCGCTCGATATGACGATTGCGCATGATCTGATCGGCCGCACCCGCGTCGCCCGCCGATTGAAGGCCTATCGCAACGTGCCGGCCGCCGACACCGACGCCGTTGCGCTGGTGCTGGTGAAACTCGCGCAGCTCGCGGCGGATCTGCCCGAGATCCGCGAGGTCGATATCAACCCACTGCTGGCCGATGAGACCGGCGTGATCGCGGTCGATGCGCGCGTCGCGGTGGCGCCGGTCGCGACGGCGCGCGGCCACGGCAACCCGCGCTTTGCCATCATGCCGTATCCGACGCAATGGGAACGCAATGTCGAGCTGGCGGACGGCACGCCGGTCTTCGTGCGACCGGTGCGGCCCGAGGACGAAGGCATCTTCGAGGCCTTCTTCGCCAAGGTCACCACCGACGATCTGCGGCTGCGTTTTTTCGCGCCCGTGAAGGAGTTCAGCCACAGCTTCATCGCCCGCCTCACCCAACTCGACTATGCGCGCAGCATGGCGTTCGTCGCCCTGCACGCGACGACGGGCGAGATGCTCGGCGCGGTGCGGCTGCATGCCGACGCCAATCATGAGCACGGCGAATATGCCATCCTGATGCGGTCAGACCTGAAAGGGCGTGGTCTCGGCTGGGCGCTGATGCAATACATGATCGAGTACGCTCGCAGCGAGGGCCTGCGCCGGATCAAGGGCCAGGTGCTGGCCGACAATACCGTGATGCTCGAGATGTGCGGCAAGCTTGGCTTTGAGATCGCCAATGATCCGGACGAACGGGGCGTGAAGATCGTCAGCCTGCCGCTGGTGTAGCTTAGAGCGCGATAGGTTCGTATTGAATCGCTACCGCGCTCTAGCTTCTTGTTTGAGCATGATCTTTTCCGAAAACCGGTTCCCACTTTTCGGGATCATGCTCTAGCGCTGATAGCGCCGCATCCAGCGCCGGTCGATCCAGTCCTTCAGCCGCCACAGCCACGCGCCCTCGGCTTTCAGCCAGCCGCGCGACGCGACCGCGTAGCGCTCGCCAGTCGAGATCAACGCCAGATGCCGGCTTTGCGGCCGCCAGGGCTTCGTCGGCTCACCCTGCGCGCAATACCGCAAATTATCCGCAAGCGGCGGACCGGCCCGCACCGCATAGACGCCGGCTTTCTCGCGCGGCGTCTCGGTCAGCGCCGCGCAGTCGCCAGACGCGAAGATGTCCGGCTCGTTCAACGCTTGCAGCGTCGGTCCGACGGCCAGAAAGCCGCCAACGTCGCGCGCGAGACCCGTGCCGGCAAACCAGGATGGCGGCGCGGCTTTTGTCGTGAGCAGAACGGCATCGGCGTGCAGCACGTCGCCGTCGTCGAACCGGAGCTTTCCCGGCTCCAGCGCCGCGACCGGCCGATGCTCGTGCAGTTCGATGCCACGCGCCGCGAAGACGCGGCGGAACACCGCTTGGACGCGCCCATTGTGAGTCGGCAGGATCGACGCGTCGGTCGCCAGTGCGAACGAAAATGCCGTGCCGTCGCGGCCGTCGGCGGCAGCTTCGGCCAGCAGCCGCGTGCGCAACGACAGCAACAGTTCGACGCCGCCGGCGCCGCCGCCGATAACGGCGATGCGGCGCGGACCGTCCGGCTCGCGGCATCGCGCACGCAGATCGTCGAACTTGGTCAGGAATTCGCCGATCGGTTTGACGGCGATGCCATGCTCGGCCGTGCCGCGTATCGATGAAAGGTCGGGCGTGATGCCAACGTCGATCGACGCGATATCGTAGGAAACCGATGATCCGTCGGCGAGCCGGATTTGCTTCACAGTGCGATCCAGCCCGACAGCTTCGCCATGGATCAGCCGCGTGCCGGTCGCGGCCGCCAGCTGCGCCAGATCGATATGCGCCTCATCGCGCGTGTAGAAGCCCGCAACGACGCCCGGCAGCATGCCGGAATACGGCGTCATCGGATCCCTGGCGATCAGGGTCAGCCGTACGCCCGGCTCGGGCCGCCGGCCGAACGCGTCCAGCACATGCACATGAGCGTGTCCGCCGCCCACCAGCACGATGTCGATGTGTTGACCGGTGCGCGGTTTCATTCGATCGGTATAGCGGGAGCCGGTTCCAAACACAGCGTCGTCGGGAGATGGTGTCCTGATGCCTCATTCCGTGCCATTCGTCATCCGCGCTCTTGTGTTTGTGCAGTGCAGCAACCAATCTTTCAGCCAGCCGTTGTGATGTGACACCGCGCCCGAGTCGCGCCCTCCATACAAGGAAGTTCCCGTGCCCCATCTCGGCAAGATTTTGGGCGGCAAGGCCGCCGGCAACCTGTTCTCGCAGAGCCCAAAATGGCGCGACTTGATGCCAAACGGCACCACGCTTAATGGCTTCGGGCCCGGCCATCACGCTCCCCCTGGCGGGCTGCGTGAGGTCAATCCGACCGGGAGCAATCCCGGCGCCTTGCGCATGTTCAAACACCTCCCCGCCGGCCTTCCCGACCGGTCCCCTCTCGTGGTGGTGCTGCATGGCTGCCTGCAGACCGCCTCCGGCTATGAATACGGCTCCGGTTGGTCGACCCTGGCGGACCGTTATGGCTTTGCGCTGCTGGTGCCGGAGCAGCAACGCGCCAACAATCCGAACACCTGCTTCAATTGGTTCCTGCCCGGCGACACTTCGCGTGGCCAAGGGGAGGCGTTATCCATCCGGCAGATGGTCGAGCAGATGGTGGTCGAACACGGGCTCGATCCAAAACGCATTTATGTCACCGGTCTGTCGGCCGGTGGCGCGATGACGTCCGCGATGCTGGCCGCCTATCCGGACATTTTCGCCGGCGGCGCCATCGTGGCCGGTCTGCCGTATGGCGCGGCGACGAATGCGCAAGAAGCCTTCCAGAGCATGCTGCAAAGTCCGGCGCGCCCGGCCCGCGTGTGGGGCGATCTGGTGCGAAAGGCCTCAAAGCATACCGGCGCGTGGCCACGCGTTTCGGTCTGGCATGGCGGCGCCGATCCGACCGTCATTCCGGCCAACGCGCAGGAAATCGTCAAGCAGTGGGTCGACGTCCATGGCTTGTCCGTGACGCCGACGCGTCGCGACACGGTGGACGGCTATCCGCGAGAGGTCTGGCAGGACACGCGTGGTGACGACGTGATCGAGTCCTACACCATTCCCCGCATGGCCCATGGCACGCCGCTCGCGGCCGGCGTCGCGGACGATCAATGCGGCGCGCCCGGCGCCTATCTGCTCGAAGTCGGCATTTCGTCGTCGTATCACATCGCCAAGTTCTGGGGCCTGGTCGGCACGCCGCGCGCGGCCCCGATCAAGACCGAACGCGCAACAGCGGCCGAGGCCGAGAGCATTCACACCTCCGCCGGCCCGGAGGCGTGGAAGATGCCGCACGCCACCGATGTGCGTTCAGTGATCACCAATGCGCTGAAGGCCGCCGGCCTGATGAAGGGTTGATAGGCGCCGCGCTCTGCGTCAGTACATTCGCCAGAGTTCATCAGCGGCGCTTCTTCACCTCTCCCCGCGCGCGGGGAGAGGTCGACTTGCGAGCGTGAGCGAGTAAGTCGGGTGAGGGGGCGTCGCCGTAGCATTCTGTCTCAACGCCCCCTCACCCGCCTCGCCGCTTTGCGGCTCGGCACCCTCTCCCCGCACGCGGGGCGAGGGTACGTAGCGTCCGCGGCAAACTCCGAAGCGACGCCGCTCTACCGCCGCTTGTCGCCGCCCTTGTCTTTCGCTTCCGCCGCGCGGCGCAACGCGTCCGCGAAGGCGCCGCCGGTCGCGGCTGGCGTCTTAGCCGGCGGGGTGGACATGCGCGCCGGAGATGGCCGTGGCCCTGCATCGCGCTGCGGCGCGGAGCGCGCAGCAGGCTGACCGACTTCGTCGTCCAGCCGCAACGTCAGCGCGATGCGCTTGCGGGCCTTGTCGACCTCGAGCACCTTGACCTTCACGATGTCGCCCGGCTTTACGACTTCGCGCGGGTCCTTGATGAAGGTCTTCGACATCGCCGAGACATGCACCAATCCGTCCTGATGCACGCCGATATCGACGAAGGCGCCGAACGCCGCCACATTGGTGACCGCGCCTTCCAGGATCATGCCCGGCTTAAGATCGTTCAGCGTCTCGACGCCGTCCATGAACACCGCCGCCTTGAAGGCGGGGCGCGGATCGCGGCCGGGCTTTTCCAACTCGCGCAGAATGTCGGTGACGGTCGGCAGGCCGAACGTCTCGTCGACGAAACTCTTCGGCGACAATTGACGCAGCGCCGCGCCATTGCCGATCAGCGCCTTGATGTCGCTCTTGGTGGCCTGCAGAATCCGGCGCACCAGCGGATAGGCTTCCGGATGCACGCCCGACGCATCGAGCGGATCCTCGCCGCCCGGAATGCGCAAAAAGCCGGCGCATTGCTCGAACGCTTTCGGCCCGAGCCGCGGCACCTCCTTCAAATCCTTACGGGAGCGGAACGGGCCTTTGGCGTCTCGGTGCTGCACGATGTTCTGCGCCAGGCCGGCACCAATGCCCGACACCCGCGCCAGCAACGGCGCCGAAGCCGTATTGGCATCGACCCCGACCGCGTTGACGCAATCCTCGACCACCGCGTCCAGCGAGCGCGACAGCTTGAACTCGCTGAGATCATGCTGGTACTGACCGACGCCGATCGACTTCGGATCGATCTTAACCAGTTCGGCGAGCGGATCCTGCAGACGCCGCGCGATCGACACCGCGCCGCGCAGCGTCACGTCGAGATCCGGCAGTTCCTCGGATGCGAACGCCGAGGCCGAATAGATCGAGGCGCCGGCCTCCGACACCACGATCTTCGACATCTTCAGGTCGGGCAGCAGCTTCACGAGTTCCGTCGCCAGCTTGTCGGTTTCGCGCGACGCTGTGCCGTTGCCGATCGAGATCAGATCGACCTTATGCTCCTTGGCGAGCTTGCCGAGGATCGCCAGCGCCTCGTCCCAGCGGCGCTGCGGCTCGTGCGGATAGATCACCGAGGTCCCGACGACCTTGCCGGTCCCGTCCACGATGGCGACCTTAACGCCGGAGCGAAAGCCCGGATCGAGCCCCATGGTGGCGCGCGCACCGGCCGGCGCCGCCAGCAGCAGGTCGCGCAGATTGGCCGCGAATACCCGCACGGCTTCCTGCTCGGCCGCGTTCCACAGCCGCAGCCGCAGATCGATGCCGAGATGAATCAGGATTTTGGTGCGCCACGCCCAGCGCGCGGTTTCCAGCAGCCACTTGTCGCCCGGCCGGCCGCGATCGGAAATCGCGAAGCGGTGCATGATGCGCAGTTCATAGCGGTTCGAACCGGTCTGCACGGTCGCGGGATTCTCCGGCTCGATCGTCACATCGAGAATCTCTTCCTTCTCGCCGCGGAACATCGCCAGAATGCGATGCGACGGCAGCTTGGGCAGTGCCTCGGCGAAATCGAAATAATCGCTGAACTTGGCGCCGGCTTCGTTCTTGCCACTGCGCACCTTGGCGGCCAGCCGGCCGTTCGACCACATTTCCTCGCGCAGCGAGCCGATCAGGTCGGCGTCCTCGGCGAAGCGCTCGACCAGGATGGCGCGCGCGCCTTCCAGCGCCGCCGCCGCGTCGGCGACGTTCTTGTCGGCGTCGACGAAGGCGGCAGCCTGCATCTGCGGCTCGTGCTGCGGCTGCGTCAGCAACAGGTCGGCGAGCGGCTCGAGGCCGGCTTCCTTGGCGATCTCGGCCTTGGTGCGGCGCTTCGGCTTGTACGGCAGATAAATGTCTTCCAGCCTGCCCTTGCTGTCGGCCGCGAGAATCGCCGCCTCCAGGGCCGCATCGAGCTTGCCCTGTTCGCGCACCGAATTGAGGATGACGGCGCGCCGGTCTTCCAGCTCGCGCAAATAGGTCAGCCGCTCTTCCAGCGTGCGCAATTGCGCGTCGTCCAGCCCCCCGGTAACTTCCTTGCGGTAGCGCGCGATGAACGGCACCGTCGCGCCATCGTTCAGCAACCCAACGGTCGCTTCGACCTGCTGCTCGCGGACGCCGAGTTCCTGCGCGATCTTCTGATGAATGGCTGTGGTCACTTGGATACCTTTGCGGACGGCGCATCGCACCGGGGGTCCGCATATGGACGACCCGCCCGCGATTCTTCAACCCCGGAACCGTACGCTATCCCGGGACGAAATCAGGCCTCGCCGGCGAACAATCTGTAGCGCGTGGGCGACAGTCCGACCGCCTGCCCGACCGTCAAATCCTGGACCCGCGGCGCGTCGACCTCGACCACATGCCCGTCCACGTTGAGCGCGAGCTCGACGCGTCGTGCCGGCCCGATGCCATGGACCCGTTTCACCGTGCCCTGGAACGGCGCGGATTCGGCCGATGCGATCGACATCTCATAGGGCCGCACGAACAGCCGGGCCGGGCCGCAGGTCACCCCCTGGGTGTCGATGTCGATCCTGTTGCCATGGAACTGCACCGCGCCGTTGTCGACCGTGACCGGGATGACAATCGACTCGCCGATGAACTCGTGCACGAATGCGGTGGCCGGATTCTCATAGACTTCTGTCGGGGTGCCGATCTGCTCGATCCGCCCCTTGTCCATCACCACGACGCGGTCGGCGACTTCGAGCGCCTCTTCCTGGTCGTGGGTGACGAACACCGACGTCACGTGAATCTCGTCATGCAGTTGCCGCAGCCAGCGCCGCAGCTCCTTGCGCACCTTGGCGTCGAGCGCGCCGAACGGCTCGTCGAGCAGCAGCACGCGCGGCTCGATCGCCAGCGCCCGCGCCAGCGCCACGCGCTGCCGCTGGCCGCCGGACAGTTGCGTCGGATAGCGGTCCGCCAGCCAGCCAAGCTGCACCAGTTCCAGCAGCTTGTTCACCCGGGCGCGAATTTCCGGCTCCAGCAGCCGCTGCCGGCGCGGACGACGTACGCGCAGTCCGAAGGCGACATTCTCGAACACCGACATATGCCGGAACAGCGCATAATGCTGGAACACGAAGCCGACATGGCGCTCGCCGACGCTGCGCGCCAGCGCGTCATCGCCGTCGAACAATACGCGCCCTTCGTCGGGCCATTCGAGGCCGGCGATAATGCGCAGCAGCGTGGTCTTGCCGGAGCCGGACGGCCCGAGCAACGCCACCAGTTCGCCGCTCTTGATCTCAAGATCGACGCCAGCGAGCGCGGCGAAGGCGCCGAACCGCTTGCTGACATTGGTGATGTCGATCTTCATTCCGTCACTCCGCGCCAACATATTTTTCGAGCACAACCTTGGCGATCAAGGTCACCAGGGCCAACAAAGCCAGCAGCGAGGCAACTGCGAACGACGCCATGAACTGGTACTCGTTGTAGAGAATTTCGATGTGCAACGGCATCGTGTTGGTCTCGCCGCGAATGTGGCCGGACACCACCGACACCGCGCCGAATTCGCCCATCGCCCGCGCATTGCACAGCAGCACGCCGTACAGCAAAGCCCATTTCACATTCGGCAGCGTAACCCTGAAGAAGGTTTGCAGGCCGGACGCGCCGAGCGAGATCGCCGCCTCCTCCTCCTGCGTGCCCTGCTGCTGCATCAGCGGGATCAGTTCGCGTGCCACGAACGGAAACGTCACCAGAACGGTGGCCAGTACGATACCGGGCAGCGCGAAGATGATGCGCACGTCATGCTCTTGCAGATAGCCTCCGAAGAAGCCCTGTGCGCCGAACAACAGCACGAACACCAAACCGGAGATCACTGGGCTGATCGAAAACGGCAGGTCGATCAGCGTGATCAGAACGCTCTTGCCGCGAAACTCGAACTTCGCGATCGCCCAGGCGGCAATCAGCCCAAACACCAGATTGAGACTTACCGAGATCGCGGCAACCATCAGGGTCAGTTTGATCGCCGCGACCGCGTCCGGATGGGTGAGCGCCCCGAGATACGGCCAGACGCCGCGCGAAAACGCCTGATAGAACACCGCGACCAACGGCACCACCAGGAACACGGTCAGGAACAGCAGCGCCACGCCGACAATAAGCCAGCGCACCGGCGCCGGCTCCGCGACGATTCGCCGCCGCGAATCCTGCGACGAGGAAGGCGTGCGGGTAGCCAATGTTCCGGCGGCGACGCTCATCCCTGCCTCACAATCGCCCGGTACGGACCTCGGACCACCGCTGCAAACGGTTGATCGCGAGCAGAAGCACGAAGGAGGCCAGCAGCATCACCACCGCGATGGCGGTGGCGTCGGCATATTTGAATTCTTCCAGCCGGATGACGATCAGCAGCGGCGCGATTTCCGAGACGTTCGGCAGATTGCCGGCAATAAAGATCACCGAGCCGTATTCGCCAACCGCGCGGGCGAACGACAAGGCAAAGCCGGTCAGCAGACTGGGCCCGATGACCGGAAGGATCACCTTGGTGATGACCTGCCAGCGGTTCGCGCCGAGCGTCTCGGCCGCTTCTTCAAGCTCCAGGTCGAGATCGAGCAGCACCGGTTGCACGGTGCGCACCACGAATGGCAGGCCGATAAACACCAGGGCGATGAGAATACCCAGCGGCGTGAACGATACCTTGATGCCAAGCGGCACCAGCAGGCTGCCGAGCCAGCCGTTCTCGGCGAACAGCGTCGTCAGCGCGATGCCGGCCACCGCTGTCGGCAACGCGAACGGGATGTCGATCAGCGCATCGAACACGCGCTTACCCGGAAACTCGTAGCGCACCAGCGCCCACACCACGATGAATCCGAAGATCAGATTGATGAAGGCCGCGATCAGCGACAGGCCGAAACTGATCTTGAGCGCATTGAGGGCGCGGCGGCTGGTCACCACAGCCAAGAACTGATCGAAGCTCAGTTCGGTGGTCTTGAGAAATAGTGCCGCCAGCGGAATGAGCACGATCAGTGCCAGCCAGCTCAACGTCAGTCCGAGCGTGAGCCCGAATCCCGGAATCACGCTCGGTTGACGAAAACCCAATCGACGGGCCGTTGTGGCGGTCATGATGCGGTCAACTGTCCGTCGAATGCGTGTGGCGGCAATTACTGGCTATATATCTCGTCGAACACGCCCTTGTCCGCAAAATGCTTCTTCTGGGCAACTTTCCAACCTCCGAATACCTCGTCGATGGTGAAGAGCGCCACCTTGGGGAACACATTCTCGTACTTCTTGGCGACCTCCGGATCGCGCGGGCGATAGTAGTTTTTCGCAGCGATCTCCTGGCCTTCCTTGGTGTAGATGAATTTGAGGTAGGCCTCGGCGGCGGCGCGTGTGCCTTTCTTGTCGACAACCTTGTCGACCACCGCGACCGGCGGCTCAGCCAGGATGGTGATGGACGGCACCACGATATCGAACTTGTCCTTGCCGAACTCATTGATCGACAGGAACGCCTCGTTCTCCCAGGCGATCAGCACGTCGCCGACATTGCGCTCGACGAAGGTGACGGTCGAGCCGCGCGCCCCGGTGTCGAGCACCGGCACGTTGGCGAAGATGGCTTTGACGAACGCCTTCGCGCTGTCTTCCGTGCCACCCGGCTTCTTCAACGCATAGCCCCAGGCGCCGAGATAATTCCAGCGCGCACCGCCCGACGTCTTCGGGTTCGGAGTGATGACTTTGACGCCGGGCTTGGCCAGATCGTCCCAGTCCTTGATGCCCTTAGGATTGCCCTTGCGGACCAGGAACACGAACGTCGAGGTGTAGGGCGAAGCGTTCTGCGGCAGTTTGGTCTGCCAGTCGGCCGCCAGGGCACCGCGCTGCGCGACCTCGTCGATGTCATAGGCCAGCGCCAACGTCACGACGTCGGCCGGAAGGCCGTCGATCACCGAACGGGCCTGCCGGCCGGATCCGCCATGCGACTGCTTGATCTCGATGCTCTTGCCGGTTTCGGCCTGGTACTTCGCCGCGAACGCCTTGTTGATGTCGGCATACAGCTCGCGCGTCGGATCGTAGGACACATTGAGCAGCGTGACGTCCGCCGCATGCGTGGCGACCGAAAGCGTTACAGACGCGATGATCCCAGTCAGCAACCGTTTCATGGCAATCTCCATCGATCGATAATGCCCCGAAGAGCCTGTGGCGGACATCATGAATTAACGCCGCGTCTTGCCGCGCCCGTATGACGCCTGGCTGGCGCATGAGGAGACAGAAAGGCACGGGGCCGAACTCAGGCCCTGTCGAGAATATATTTCCATACACAATGAAATTTAGCGGAACAAATAGAAAATTATTCTTCCCTGGAGTGTCGTTTGCTCGATATCGGTAGCCTTGAACAGGGCCAAGGCGGGAAATTTTGTTCCAAACGGAGGACGGACGCCGCCGGCCTTGTCGGCGCCGGCCGCTGCCAAGGCCGAGGTCGAGAATTTATGGCCTATTCGGCCGCAGCCTGCGCCGGCGTCTTTGCCGCGGCGGCAAGATAGCTCATGGCGGCCTGGACGCCGCCTTCGCGGTGGGGAATTCCGGCGAGGCCAAGGCCCATTTCAACGCCTGTGAGCGCGCCAAGAACCGTCAGGTCGTTGGTGTCTCCGAGATGTCCGATCCGAAATACCCTATCGGCAAGCTTGGTGAGCCCGG
>JAQGJU010000088.1 GCA_028290465.1 Xanthobacteraceae bacterium
GCCCACGCCGAGCGGTTGCTCCTGCTTTGGCGCGCCTTCCGACGTCGGCACCTGCTGTTTCGGCGGCCCGCTGGGAGTCGGCTCTATCGCGCCCGGCACCTGTGACGGCGCCGGCGTCTCTTGCGGCGCCACGGCTTGAGCTTCTGACGCTGGCGCACCCGGTACCGGCTCGTCACTCTTCGGCACTGGCGAACCAGGCCCCGCCTCCGGCGCGACACCTTGCACGTCCGACCTCGGCGCAACCGACGCCGGCTCTTTCTGCTCTGGCGTCGGCACCTGCTGCTTCGGCGGTCCGTCAGGCGTTACACTGCGCTCCAAGATCGGCCGCGCCGGCAATGCCGCCCTGCTGCAGCGCCGCCTTCATCGCGCGGACGCCCCAACTCGCGCCCTTGACACCCCAACCGACAAAGCTTTCCGGACTGAGCAGGCCGGCAACTATCTGTCCGCCGGCGGCGGCGCCGAGCTCCGACACGCGCTTCGGACTCGCCCTTGAACATCGCTGCCAGCGCGTCGATTTCGTTGCGGCCGACAGCCGGCCGGTGACATTGAGGACGGTTGGATCGGCGGCACCGCCGCCGGAATGCGCGAACATCGCCTGGGCGCGCGACGCCGCCATCACACCTTCCTGGCGCTTGTCGAGCGCGGCGCGCTGCGCCAGCGCCCGCGCCTGTTGCGCGGCCTGCTCTTCCTGCTTGGCCTTGAATTCCGCCTGCTGCTGCTGGCGCTGCGCGGACGCCATCGCGGCATCGCCGCCGGCCAGCGTGCCGGCCGCGCTGACGGCGGTGCTGGCGGCTGACAGGCCGACCGTCACAGCCGTGACCGGATCGAAGCAGGCCATGTCATAGAAGCGGTAACTCCGGATCGGTGTGTATTGCATCGCTATCTTGTGCTCCGCCAAATCCAAGCTGAATGGTTGTCCGTGCCGGCGCGCTCGAAGCCGAGACGCGCCAGCCAGGGTTCGGCCGCAGGGTTGTTGGGTTCGGCTGTCGCCACGACGCGGCGGATGCCAAGCCGGCGCGCGTCCGCCATCATGCGAAGGCCGGCTTTGTGCAGCGCCAGCTTGAAACCCTTGGCGCCGCGCTCGCCCGGCGCCAGGATCAGGAATGCCGCGACGGTGTCGTCCGGCTGGAACGCAAGACCGCCGACCGCGACCAGCTTGCCGTCGCGCTCGGCCGCCACCGCGCGCACGCGATGCGGCAACGGCTCGCCGATCAGGGCGTCGAAATCCGCGCGGGTGGCGGGACGAACGAGGACTTTGCGTGTTGATGTGTTGGTCATGGACAAAGATGATGCTGGCGCGGCCTCAACCTCTCCCGCTTGCGGGGGAGGTCGGCGAGCGCAGCTCGCCGGGAGGGGGCTCTACTTGCCGCACAATGCCCCCACCCCAACCCTCCCCCGCAAGCGGGGGAGGGAGCGCGCAGCATTCGTGGCTAAGGCCCCCGCCCCTCAACCTTCATTGGTCGCGATATCGACCACCGCGCACATCACCATGCAGGGCCGCGGCGAAGCGGCCAGCAGGCACAGCCGGCTGTCGGTGTTCCACTCGCCCGGCAGGGAGGTCATCGGCCCGTCGAAGTCGGCGTGAACGGTGTCGGCCGCGACCGTGGCGCCGTCCTTGACCAGCGGCAGATTGTCCATGCGGGCAAAACCCTGACCGAAGCGCAGGCCCTGGTAATGCGTATCGGCCAGGACCAGGCCGATGCGATTGAGCTTCTTCTTCTGGTTCAGCGCGGTGCCCATCTGAGCCGCGTAGGCGAGCTTTGCGGACTTGAAGCGCGCCTCGTACGGCAGGCCGACGCACACCTTGTCGAAGCCGGACGGAATGGTGACCGCGCCGCCGATCACGGTCAGGGTCTGCATTGCGCCGTCGGGCCCGATGCCGGTGCCGCAATCGTCGCCGGCGGCGCCGTCATCGTCCCAGCCCCAGGCGACGACGCCCTGCCCTTCGAGATGCGACAGGCCCGTCACCGTGGTCGAGCCACCTACATAGATGACGTGCGCGTCGGCGCAGCGCGCCTGCGGGCGCCCGTTGCATTGCGAACGCAGCGCCAGTTTTTCCAGGAACCGTTTGGTGCTCCCATTGATGGTGCGCTTCACCGCGTAATACGCCCGGTTCTCCAGCGCGCCCGGCAGCACCACCACGGACTCGATCGCACCATCGACGCCGCAATCGGTATCGATGCGCCACCAGCATTCGACCTGGTCCTCGGCGTCATGCACCAGCGCCGCGACCTGGCCATCAGCGCGCACGAAATGCAGTTGGGTGTCGGGTTGGCGCTGCACGGCGACGCCCGTAAATCCCGCGACGCCGATATCCGGATTGAGCCGCGTCAGGTCATGCGCGGTGTAGTCCAACGCCTCGGCGCTGAAGGCCAGCTCATATACGCGCCGGCCGGACTGTTGCACGAACACGCCGCGGGTATCGATCTTCACGGCCGCGACCGCGGACGAGCCTTGCGTCGAGCAATCCTTCAGCGTGAAGTTGGTCGGCGTCAGCGGCTCGTCCTGGCTGCCGGAGCGCACCGAGGTTTCGGCGCCTTCGCGCCCCACCACCAGACGCGTCAGCGGCAGCAGCCAGTTGATGGTGTCGACCGGACCGAAGCCGACCGAGCGGTTGATCGGCCCGGAATCGCCCTCGGTGTCGGGGTTGAATCCGTAATAGGCGTCCGACACCGAGCCCCAGATCTTGTCGCGGCCGGCCCACCACAGGCGTCCGTCATGAAACGCGACCGAGCTCGGCCAGCCGAGCCGGCCCGACCACTCGCCCTCGTTCCAGTCGGTCGTCGCCGTCAGGCTGGAGAACGCGTCCAGCACCTCGATGTCGACCACGGTGCGCGACGTGAAGCCGACCACGCGGCACACACCGGCCGCACTGCCGCCCGCATAGGTCAGCGTGATGCCGGCCGTGCCACTGGTGAAATTGCCGGTCTTGAAGCCGATCCGGTACCAGACGATCGAATTGTCCAGCGTATCGTCAAGGCTGGTGTTGAGGTTGCCGGTCGTCGTCGTGACATCGGAAAAACCCGTGGTCGCGGAGTCGAACGACCGTTGCAGGGTCAGCGTCCCAACCCATGTTCCGGATACCACGTAGTTGAAGATTCGGACGGCATCGACGCCGGTTACGCGGATCGCATCTGTGAAGGTATTCTGCGCGCTCAGTGACGCCGTGATGGTCTGGCCGCTGGAGAACAGCCGAAACAGCGCGCCGACATGGCTGGCGCGGAACAGATTGCGGCTCGCGGTCAACGTGCCGTTGGCGGTGAGAACGCTTGGGGTCAGCGTGGTGTCGGTGATATTCGGCGGACCGAATGGACCATCGTCCGATCTATAGAGCACGAACGACCACGAGCGTGTCGAGCGCCGCTCGATCTTGCGCTGCTGCTTGCCGTTGCAGGCCACGTAGACAATGTCGCCGGACTGGTCGTAGCGCAGCAGACTGAGATCGGCCTCCGCCCATGTGGTCGGTAGTGCCAGAACGCCTGCGCTCTCGAAGGTGATCGAGTCTACGACACGGGCTGGCGCCGATCGGGTTTCCAGTTGCACATGGACCGTGGCGGACGCTGTCGTAAAAGCGAGCGAATGCGTTCCGGTCTCGAGTTCGGTTTCGCCGATGACATTGTCGTCGCCGTCCGTGGTGCCGCAGCGGAACAGAACCGGCCCGCGAGTAACAACGATGCGGAACGCGTGTTCGATGCCGGTTTGCACGACGGTGACGCTGCGCTTGGCCTGCGCCAATCCGCCGGTCGCCAGCGACGCCAAGACCAGCACACCGCTGGATATCGCCGCGACGGCGCCGGAGCCGGTCGCCGTCAGCGTCCAGCCGGTGCCGGACGAAAAATCGCCATTGGGTACGACACTGGTGACGGCCGGGCGTGTCACCAATGTCTCGGTGTCGCCGACGACATTCCACACCCGAAGCGCACTATCGGTGCATTCCATAATCGCAACGTCGCTGTTGGAAAACACGAACGGGATGAGACGGCACGTGAGGTCACTGCGAATGCCGCCGCAATACTGCGTGCCGGGCCGCAGCATCATCGGGCCCAGCACGGTCGGCATGAAGTTCGATTGCGTCTCGGCCGAAAAGCGCAGCCGTTCGACATCGACGCGCGCGAGCGCGGTCCTGGCGACCTCGCCCCGGTTGAATGTAAGCTGGCTGACGTTTTGACGTCCCATGCTCAAACCGCCGTCCGGTCCCAGCGCGACGCATGGGCGCCGCCGCCTCTGGAACGCACCCAACTGCCGCCGGGCAGGAATCCGGCCGGTTCGTTCATCGCGTCTTTGGACGCCGCGTCGATCTTGGCGCGCTTCTCCTCGCGACGCAGATCTTCGGATGGCGCGCTGCCGGTGATGCGACGGCAGGTCTCGGCCGCAAGGCGCAGCGCAACATAGTTGGCGAAGGTCGCCGGCCAGACCGACAGGTCGCGGCCATACGCCGTGTCGTCGGACACGTATTTGACGAACAGCGGATCCTGATTGGCGAACCAATAGTTCGGCTCGTCGACGAAATCCGTCAGTGCGGCGCGCAGCGTGTCTTCGGCCGACATCGCATAGAGTCGGATGAAGTCCGCAGGCTTGGCGAACGCATAGGCGTAGCCGAAGGTCGGCGTGACGCTCACCGAACGGTCGATCTGGACCGCGCGCATCGC
The DNA here is from genome assembly GCA_028290465.1 of Xanthobacteraceae bacterium. Classification (GTDB taxonomy): domain Bacteria; phylum Pseudomonadota; class Alphaproteobacteria; order Rhizobiales; family Xanthobacteraceae; genus FEB-22. The sequence continues at coordinate 4,650 of JAQGJU010000088.1, forward strand.
GAAATTCCAGAAGCCCTGCTCCAGGCAATAGCGGAGCGTTTCGTCATAGGCATCGTCCAGCGCATAGCGCGCCGTGCTGGCCTCGGCGAGCGATGCCAGCCGCTCATGGCCGAGCTTGCGGATAGCGGCGTTGTACAGCGTGAGTTTTGTGGTCATGGGTGAGGCCGCCATGGTTGGAGCGGGAATGAAAACGGGCGGACCTGTGGGTCCGCCCGTCTGCTCGTTCGACTACCAGATGGACGCTACGCCAGCACGGCCGCGTTGATGGTCGCGGCGCCGTTGGACGCCGCCGACACCGCATGCACGGTCGTCGCATAGCCTGTGGTGTAGACCACGATGACGATGTCGCCGAGCTTCATGCCGATAGTGGCGGCGTTGGAAAAGTAGCTGGCGCCTTCGACGGTCGCGCGCGCGTCCGCCGACGTGTAGACCCATAGCGCGGGTCCGCCGCCGACGCCCGCGATCAGGCATTTCGGCGGATTGGTTGCAGCGTAAGCCATTGCTGGCCTCCTTTGTGTTCGGATGAAGGATGTTGGGGAGCCGGGGAAAAGCACCGGCGATTGTTCTCTTCACCTCTCCCGCTTTTGCGGGGGAGGTCGGCGAGCGAAGCTCGCCGGGAGGGGGCCAGCACGATGCCGCCCACCCCAACCCTCCCCGCAAGCGGGGGAGGGAGAAGGGTGCAGCATGCCGGATCCAGCTTGCACGAACGTTCTAGCTCAGCGTGAACGCCGAGCCGTCATGGATCATCTGCACGATGCCGGTATTCTGCAGCAGCTTGCTGCCCATGTAGACGCTGGCACGGGCCCAGGAGTAATCCTGCTCTTGGTCGTAGCCGACCGGCGTCTGCAGGCCGTTCTTGTCGACGGCGTGACCGATGGCGTTGCGGTGGAACAGGTAGCACTTCTCGTTAGCGGTCTGGGCACCCGTCAGGTTCGGGTGCTCGATCCAGTTGACGCCATACCAGCGCAGCATCTTGCGCGTCGCGCCCGAGAACATGATCATGTCGACGTAGTCCTTGGAGGCAAACTCCTTGGTCTGCATCAGGTAGGCCATGAAGCCCGGCGTGACGATGCCGAACACATTGTCGGCCTCCTCGGTCGGCACTTCGGCATAGCCTAGCGCCGCCTTGGCCTTGCCGACCATCGCGAGCGAAGCAGTGGCCGTGGTGCCGGTGTCGATCGTCGCCTGATCAAGTTGCGCGATGATGTCGGCATCGATCTTGCGATTGATCACCGCCATCGTGGTCTGCTGCATGATCACCCGCTGGTTGCCCTGCGAGGCGAACACGTTGAAGCCGGTCTTGCGCACCAGATCGTGCCACTCGGCCAGCGTCGCGGTGAGTTGCGTGTTGTCGTCCGCGCGCGACGGGATCAAGCCGTTGACGCCGCGCGTGACCGCCGAGGCGCCGCCGGAGCCTGCCACCAGGAAGGTGGCGACATTGCCCTTGATGACGGCTTCGTTGACGCATACCGAGGACAGCAGCGAGCGCCGCTCCTCGAAGGCCGCGATGAATTCGTCGCGGTATTGGGTCTGAAAGGCTATCTCAGCCATGACAGTTCTCCGATGTTGGGTTTCGGGGGACTGCCGCCTCGCAGGTTGTCCTCATCCGGCCGCGAAGGGTTGTCCGCTTGTGTCGAGCACATGCGGGGCCTTGCGTTTCAGATGCGGGGCTTTGATTTGGCGGGTGGTGAATGCGCCGAGCCGGGGCCGTAAGGGTTGTCCGGCGCGACGCGAAAAATTGGAACGAGAAGATCGGCTTGCTTCACCTCTCCCGCTCTTGCGGGGGAGGTTGGCGAGCATCGCAGGCAAGTTTACGCAGCCTGCGTGAACTTGGCTGCGTGTGCGAGACGGGAGGGGGCAGAATCAAGCGCACAGCGCCCCCACCCCAACCCTCCCCCGCACCCGCAGTCGGATTTATCCGACTTCGGTCGATCAATGTGCCGACCTCGGGTAAACCCGAGGTCGGTGCGGGAGAGGGAGCGCGCAGCAATTGCGGCTACGTTCCCCTGCCCTTCATCCGGCCCTGGCTGTCGATCAGGTCGCGGTACTCCGCCTGAACCTTCTCGTCACCCCAGTAGCGGCCATGCGCCGGCGTGCCGCGCGCGGCGCCCATCCAGCCCTTGATCTCGCTCAGCCGATCGTTGAGGCCCTTTGATGGATCGGACGCGCCGCCCGGCACCAGCGACACCGGCGGATTGAGCTCGCGCGCCAATGACGCCAACTGCCGCACGAAGGCCGGATCGTCGCCCAGTTTACGACCATCCGGCGAACGACCCGCGAGCACGCGCACCGCAAGGCCGTCCGGCCAGCCGGCCATCAGATTCTGGATCGCGTTCAGGTTCTGACGAAATGCCGCGCCTTGCCACTCCGCGCGCAGTGCGCTCTCGGCTGTCTGCTTGAAGGTGGCGTCGGCGTCTTCGCGCGCGATGCGCTGCGCGTCCTGGATCTCGTAATACTTCGCGACCATCTTGTTGAACTGCTCGGGCGCGACATGGCCATCGAGCGCCGCGGCCGCGAACTCGCGCACGACCGATTTGTCGGCCTCGCCGATCACGACGCCGTTGGGCAACTCCAACACATCCAGATAGCCGTCCTGACTCTCGGGAAGACCATTGTCGCGGCGCCAGGCGGCGACATCTTCGGGCGACGCATTATCGGCCAGCGGCCTCTTCAATTCGCCGGACGACAGACGCTGCTCGAGCGCGCGATAGGATTTGTACAGCGACGCTTCGTCGGGAAACCGCGCCAGGCGTTTGAGCGCATCCTTGTCGTCGCCGGCGAGGCGGGAGCGCCAGTCGACTTGAGTTTCAGTCTGCTGGCTCGCATTGCCTTCCGTACCGGAAGCGTCGACGTTGTCGCTCGCCTGCGCGGCGCGCTGCAGGGCACCGCCCTGCTCCGTCGCATCGCTCGCGGCTTCTGGACCCGGCGCACCGTAGGCACCCACGCCACCATTCTCATTCGCCATGCAGTCCTCATGAAAACGCCCGGCGCGATGGCCGGGCGATAAGCTTATTGATGTTGTTGGCGGCTCATTGGGTGGATTAGCCGAAGGCGTAACCCACCGCTTTCGATGAGATGGCGGGTTACGCTTAGCTAACCGGCCTTACGCGCCGCGCACCTATACACGAGCGGGCGTACGTCTGAAACTGCTGCCAATCAGCATACAGTACAACAGCCACTCCATGAGGCCTTTGCATTTATTATATCACTGATCGCAGTTCCAGATCGCAAGCTGCATCCGGAACTGCGATCAGGCGGCGTCCTTAAGCCGATAGTTGGACGGGTCTGAACCGTCGACCACGATGGGCGCGGTCTCCGCTCCCGCTACTGACCAGCCGGAGATCTGCTCTACGGTTCCCGTCTTAGGAAGGTTTAGCGCTTCGCTTGAGCACATCCGAATCAGCACCTCGGCATTGCTGTCGATGTCATCCTCTCCACGCTCCCATCGGCTTATGGTGAGGGGCTCACGATGGACCACCTTCGCCAGCTGAGCTTGTGTCATGCCCATTTCTGTTCGAAGGAAGCGGAGCTCCTTTCCGCTCAGGCCGGACTTTTTGCTCACGATTCCGCATGCAATGACGCGATGCAGCGCATTGATATTCGGAATGGTGACCGACTTCTCATCACCGTCATCGACTAGGATGTTGATCCCCTCGATGAGGACGTTGTCCAGGCCGCTTTCCGTGTACCTATACGCGCTCATAGTAAAACCTCCAGGTCGTGACGTAAACAAACAAAAAGGAAAATCACTATTCATCTACCCACATGACAGTAATCACCTTCAGCCATGACCGTATTGCGTCGGGAATCACAACTATTCTCACAGACCTGTTACCAGAATTCGGCGTTTGGGACTCGATTCTGTACTTAAAGAGCCCTGCTTGTGTCGACGGTTCAGGGTCTTCATACACAAATCCATTCTTAAGTGCGTACAAAAGATCGCCCATAAGCAAGCTGCGCTCATCCATTCTTTCGCACGCGTGGTCCCGACGGGTAAGTTTCATCCCGTCGCTCCGCGCTATTCTTCTAATCTCGTCCGTGGCAACCGCCGGTTTCCACGGCTGAGGGATTGGCTTCAGCGGGACAATAGCACCCATAGTTCCGGCTCCTGATGGAGCCAACTTATCACCATGATAAGTCCAGACCTACAACTAACTATTAAACCATCCTGTTCCAGAGCTTGTGTTGCGTTAACGCAACATTAGGTTCAAAGGGACGTGGCCTAATATGTAGGCAGTCGCACCAGACTAGCATACCTTTTTGCCCGAACAGGGCTCCGAAAGGGCCTGTTTAGGCGGTAAAATCCTCCTTAGAGACGAGAAGGACCAGCCCCCGCTTCCTCGTCGGTGAACTGATGCAGGCCATACCCGTATTCACCCACCCGCTTACCCCCTCGCCATCTTCGTCTGCTTCACAATCTGCTGGCCGACGAACTGCTTGGCGCAGGCGAACACGGTGTCGCGGTCGCTACCCGGCCGGTACGGTAGGGCCGGTCGTAGGTGCCGCACAATAAATGCACGATCCAGTTCAGCTCGCGCTGTTGCTGTGGCGCATTGGCATTGCCGGCGATGAGCGCCTGGATGGCGGCGGTGTCGGCGTCCTCATAGGAGCTGCAGGGGAGACGCCCGATTCCGGAAGGCGCTGACAGACTCGTTTACGCCACCTTCGTGAAAGTATCGGCAAGCGACTCGATCCAGGCCGCAAATAGCTCTTCCAGCCTGCCGCGAAGCATATCGCGCTGGTCGAGCGCGCAATCGAAGCGCTCGGTCCATTCCACGAAAGTCTGGCTATCCTGTAGCCGAACGCACGCGCCAGCAGCCCCATGACCGAGACTGCTGGCCTTACCGTCCGATGCGCGGCCGCTCAGCGCGTCAGTGCCGCGTGCCTTAGTTCGAAGTCGTATACTTGAACGCCGGCATCGCCTTCAGCTGGTCCTTGGTGGCGCTCAGCACGCCGTGATCGGGGTACCATTGCTCCGTGGTCGAGCGGGACGTCGTCGTGGCCCGCTTGTTGGCCGACGCATTCGCGGTCGCCGCGTTATCGGCAGCAGGCGAGGCTGCCGCGGTGCGCGCCGGCTCATTGACGAATTTGATCTTGGACGGCTCGACCAAAATGTCGTGTTCGCCCATGCCGAGGAAGCCGCCGACGCCGATCACATAACCGGCCACCTTACCGGTGGAGTCCAGAAGGATCTCGTTCACATCGCCGAGCTTCTCGTTCTGCTCGTTATAGATGTCCAGGCCCATCATCTTGGACGCACGCCAATGCCCCGACATGGTGGACTTGGTCGTTGTCGTGGTGGTGGTCGCCACCGGAGCGGTCGCGGCCGGAGCCGAACTGTTGCCCTGATTGGTCGACTGCGAGAACGCGGTCGTCGACATGAGGGCGGCGACGAAGATACCGCCAATGATGGATGCGCGCATGGGAGTCTCCTGATGGTTGGAAATGTCCCGGGATAATTTTCGACGCGCGCATTCGTTCCTAAGTCTCACGCGGTTCCAACAATTTATGTGGGTTTGCTGTCGTCGCCACGTCATTATGGAACTTCGGCACCCTACTCCCTCGCCACCTTCGTCTGCTTCACGATCTGCTGGCCGACGAACTGCTTGGCGCAGGCGAACACCGTGTCGCGATCGCTACCCGGCCGGTACGGCTGGTCGTAGGTGCCGCACAGCACATTTATGATCCAGACAAGCGCGCGCTGCTGCTGTGACGCATTGGCGTTGCCAGCGATGAGTGCCTGAATGGCGGCGGTGTCGGCGTCCTCATAGGGCGCCGGGTGCCAGGGCTGCGGGGGCGGGCGTTTGGCCATCGACTACACCACCCCGGCCTGTTGCAGCACCTGCTGGGCCTCGCCGGCGCTTTTGACCGCCGTGCCCATGCGGGTCGCGACATCGGCGCCGGTCGCCATCGCCTGCGCAGCGGCTTCGGCCTGCTGCAACTGTTCGGCCTGTTCTTTCGCAGCAGCCGCGGCCTCGACCGGCACCACCCAGTCGGCCGGCGCGACGCCGCCGAGCGCATCGCGAAACGCCTTGTCGAGATTGAAGTCGTAACGCACCGCCGGATCGATCTGCGCGGCCATCGCCAGCAGCTCGGCCGATTGCTGGAACGCCTGCGACTTCACCCGCTCGTTGGCGGCCTGCAGCGGCGACTCGAACTGCCAGTTGATCTCGCGTCCGCGCAGCATCGGCGGCATGTCGGCGAACGAGCCGAACGCGTTCATGTCCATCGCGAGATTCCACGTCATCTCGCAGAGGCCGCCGTTGTATTCGACCTCCATCGGCTCGAACAGCGGCAGTGCGCGGCGGATGTATTCCTTGACGCGCTCCTGCGTCTCATAGGCGGTCATCTTCTCGGCGCCGGTCGCCTCCGGCAGGTTGATGACGTTGAGATAGAACGCCTCGGAGATGACGCGCTCGAGCTTGGCTTCGCGCGCCTCGCCCCAATTCAGTTCACCCGGCCGATCGATCAGGCGCTCCAGCGCGGGGCCCATCTTCTCGTCATACTCGGCATCGACCCAGGTGATGCCGCCGGCGAACACGTTGACGCCGCCGATGATCGCCTCGCGCGTGGCTTTGAGCGGCGGATCGACCGCCTTCTGGCCGGCCTCCAGCAGCGTCAGGCTAATCTGCTGCAACAGCCGCGCATCGGGCAGCGCCACCACGGTGGCCGGCGAATGCGCGTATTGCGAGCCCGGCACGGTCTGCCAGCGCGGGATCACATAGGGCACGCGCCGCGCCGGGACTTCTTCCAGGATGGTGTCGTTCTCGCAATCCACCATGATGGAGACGAACGGAAAGCGCACGGGGTTCTTCGGCTTCTTGCCAGGCGACAAGTCATAATCATCGGCCGGCAGCACCACGCGCCGGCATTTGATCTCGCGATACGGCTCCTTGTCGGACGCGGTCTTCACCGACGACGCGACGGTGGCGGGGAACTTGCGGATCAGCGCCCGGGCCTCGTGCTTCCAGTTGTGATGCACGACGTCGATCACCAGTTCGTCGTTCTCGCACCAGGCGACGTCGCGCAGGTGCCACGCCCGATACAGCAACCCATTGCCGGCCGAATTGATATCGACCGAGATCACGGTCTGGCCAAACGCCGTGAAGTCATGGTCGCCCTGCTTGGTGGCGCGGATGAACTGGCCGCGTGGATCGTAGATGATCCGTCGCATCACATCGGCCTTGGCGTCGAGCCATTGCCGGGCGCCGGCGTCGTTGTTGATGTTTTCGTCGCCGGTGCGGGCATGAAACCAGGCCTGGCCGCGCGGGCGCAGCATCGCCGACAGCGCATTGCTCAGATCGCGATGCGCCAGCACCGGCCGCCCGGTCATCAGGTGCGAGGCATATTCGTCGCCGAGCGCGCGCGTGGTGGTGAACTCCGCCCGGATTGGGCAGAAATTTTCCGCCATGGTCTGCCACAGCGCATGCAGCGGCGCGCGCTTGCCGAACAGACGGTCGCCCTGCTCTACCAGTTCGCGGACGCGTGATTTCATACTAGGACTCCGAGCCGAGCTTGGTCGCCGTGTAAGCGCCGCCGCGATTTTCCGGCGCGGTCAGGATGGTCGACGAGCGGCCGGCCCGCGCCATGATCTGCTGCTGCGCGCGGCGGTTGGCCTCCAGCACGCCGGGCGACGACGTGTCCGGCATCGGGGCCGGCGGCGTCGGCTCGGGCGCGGGAGGCGGCGCGATAACCTTGGGTTTGAACAGCGATCCCATCAGCGTTTCCTCTTCATGTGTTCGAAACCGCGCGTCGCCGTAGCGGGCATCGGTGTCGCGCTCTGCAATTGCTTCCTCACTGCGGCGTTGCCTTGCGACAGGCACATCACCACGGCATCGCCCTTGCCGGGCGAGCGGCCGAGCCGTTTGCGGATGTCGTCCTTGCTTTCGATCAACAACCCGCGCGGGCCGACTTCGTAGGCCGGCGCCGCCAAGTCCGCGCGCAATTCAGGATCGGGCGGCAGCGCGATCGGCGAGCCGCCTTCCTGATCGGGATCGAGTTCCTCGCGAAACCGCCACCACGCTTCGGCGCGCTTGTTGGCGAATTTGAGCTGGCCGTCGCGCGTGCGGGCGTTGGTGGCGCCGGCGCCGTTGTGGCCGCTATGTGCGATGCCGTTGTCTTTCAATCGCAGCGTCACGGCACCGCCATAGCCGCCACCGACATCGACGATCACCGGAGCGTTATTCCGCCGGTACCGGATGATGGTCGCGGCGCTGGCGCTGCCGTCCGCCGTCTGTTCGCCCTTGGCCGAGATCAGCGGCGCATACCAGCCGCCATGGCGCCACGCGAGTTCGGCGGAATCGCTGCCGCCGCCGGCCGGATCGAAGCCCATCGCGGTCATGGCGAACGGCTTGTGCCCGTCCGGGCGCCAGCGGCTTTGCGCGGCGACGATCCAGGCGGTCGGGATCACCTGGAACCGATTGTCGCGCAGCCCGACGGAGAAATCGCCGTCGCGATACGCGCGGCGCAGTTCCTCCGGCAAGCCGGCCAGCACCGACGCGTAGCCGGTCGAGGCCAGATCCGGATTGTCGGCGAGCGATGCCGGCAGATAGGTGCGCGAGCGCGCCGTCACCGGCAGCTTCTCGCCCGCGATCGTGTGCGGGCCGGGCCCGTCGACCTCGGTGTCTTCGCCGTTGATGGTGGTGAACCAGCGCAGTTCGCCGGGCTTGGCCGGCTTTGGGTGCGTCGAGTCCAGCCAGGGCGCCCAATAGCGGATCACCCACAGCCCTTCCGACGTGGTCGGCGGATTGCTGGTCACTAATACACGACAACGCTGGCCGGGCTCGGTCGACCGGTTCCAGCCGACAATGAAGCGATACTGGCTTTCGAGAAAGTCGGTGCCCTCATCGAAAACGATCAAGTCATGAGGGTCGCCTTTGAATCTCTGCTTGTCGCTTTCTTGTTCGCATCCAGCGATGTCGATTTGCCGGCCGCTTAACTTCCATCTCTGGAGCTGACCGTTATAGCCGGTGCGGGTGCCGAGGATCTCCTCGATGCGCGGCACGATCTTCAGCGCATCCTTGTTGATGCGCCGCAGGATCAGCGACCGCCTGTGCGCCGCGATCGCCAGCCCGATGCCGAGGTCGGTCTTGCCGCCACCGGCCTGACCGCCATAAAACGTCTCGTCGGCCGCGCAGAAAAAGCCTTCGGTCTGCGGACCCGGGTTTGGAATCCATTTGAAGTTGGCCGTCGCGGTCAGTGCATCGGCCGCGACGGACTCGCGCGCATGCGCCGGCAGCACGCCGAGCGCGGCGCTGATGTCGTCCAGCAATGATGGGGGCATGTTGGGTTCGCGTTGGGACTCAGCCAACGCCACCGCGCCGCTGAACGTCCTCGATGAAATCTTTGGCTTCTTTCAAGCCTACGCCGGCAAATTCACGGTAGCGTTTGATCGCCTCGATCTTATTGCCGTTCAAAATCGCTTCCAGGACCGCGGGCGGAAGGCCTTTGTAGGGATCGTAGTCCAGGCCGGCATGCTTGAGCAGCAGATCCAGCTTTGCATCCATACTGGACAACCTGTCCAGTCGCGACTGGATCTTGATCAGGCGCTGTCCCAGAAAGGTGAGGACGACAAGTACGCATAAGATCGCAACCAAGATGAACGCGGTTTGCTCGGTCATGGTCAGGCCATCTCCCCTGCACCGGAATGTGCCGCGGTGTCACCGCACGCGCATAGCGTCGCCGTCGTATTGGTCGCCGGCGGACATCGCGCGGTTCAACTAAAGCCCAGCCTCCCTCACCTCGCAACCACATATCCCAATGCGAATACGGCCGCCGGGATCAACCACAGCAGCAGCAGCGGCCAAGCGCGCGGATCGAGCACGGACTCGGCGGGATTTTCCGGATTGTAATGGATTTCGACCATCTCGCCTGTCGGATAGCGCGCCGTGCCTCCGCGCACGAACGCCGTCATGCTGGCGCTGAACCGGCCCGTGGTGCCGCGCTTGTCGCCGATATAGCGCACGCCCGCGACCTCGTAACTGTAGACGACATCGGGCCGGTACATCGTGGTCCAGCGCCGGTGGCTGCCGCTTTGCGACAGCGCCTGAAACTCCCGAACGTCGGACTCCTCGATCCGGCCGCGCGCGGTCGGCCAGGCCGTCATCCGGCCGACATGGCGCTGGATGCCGTAGATAAAGAACGCGGCCAGCAGCCCGAAGCCGATGCAGGCCGTCACGAACGGCGCTTGGGTGGGATCGCGCACGAATGCCGACATCACATCGCCGAGCTTGCGAAAGCCGACGATCGACCCGACGATCAGGCCGGCCAGCACCAGCACGATAATGGTCACGCCCTTCCAGATGCCGGGCGGCAGGTCGCGTTCGAGCACGGCTTTCGAGCGCTCGTTCGGATCGTAATAGACCGTCACGGGTTTACCGACCGGATAACGGGCGATGGTCTCGGCGACCTGAAAATTACCCAGGTCCTCGCCGATGCTGACGCGATCGCAGCGATATTTGCGGTCAGCAATGGTGTATTCGTAGACGATCTTCGCGAAGTTGCGCGGCTCGGTGTCATCGGAGTCCGGTCCGCCGGAGCGCACGCGGCGGGTTTCCTGCCCCGACCTTACGACACGGCCCGGCACGCTCGGCCAACGCGCTGCCTGCCGCACTTCCACATATTTGTAGACCGCCGCGAACACGATCAGCCCCGGAAACGCGGCGAGAAACAGATAGACGATCCAAATGCCGTCCATGGCGGTTTCCGGGCGGTCGAAATGGGCCTCCGTGTTAGTCGCTCGCCCGGGCGGCGCGGTTCAAGCCTCGAACGCCAAATGGTCAAGCGATCGCCAATCGATCGCCAAACCTTCGACGCGATTTCTGACGAGCTTCCGGGCACGCGGAACCGCTAACCGTGACGGTTCGGAACCACGAGGTTTTCCAAATCCGAAGGTGTCGAACGGACACCGTAAGCGATCACCACCGAGAGGACTGCGCGATGAAGATGAACCCCGCACAGATCGAGCAAACGCTGCACCAGTTCAACGCCAAGGCCATTCCGCCGGCCGATCCGATCATGTCGCAGCTCGAAAAGATGTTCGGCGACCACACCTATTTCCTCGACAGCAAGGGCCTCAACATCGTGGAACCGGTCAATGCCGATCAGGACAACGGCCCGCTCGGCGTCGTGGTGAATCTCGCCGATTGGGAAGCAGGCGACGGCACGATGCTCAAGCCGCACCAGCCGGAGAAGACCGAACTGGTCGTCCAGTTTGAAGCCCAGCGCCACCACTGATGGCGCACGCCTGGGTGCCCCGTCGCACCACGAACCACAATCCAACATCACATCCCAACAGGAGATGCCACATGCTGCCGACAACCGCACTGCGCAAGACGACGCTCACCGCCGCCATTCTGGCCACGGCCGGTTTCATATCCATTCCAGCCGCGTTTGCGCAGGCCCCTGCTCCGGCAACGCCGCCGGCCACCTCGGCCGGCCCGGCCCCGGCCGCGACGAATATTCCCGACACCAAACTCGACGCGACAGCCGCTGCCGTAAAGGGCATCTCGGCGGTCAAAACCGACTATCAACAGAAGGTGGCGCAGGCGCCGGAAACCGACAAGGAACGTCTGGCCAGTGAAGCCAATAATGCAATGACCAAGGCCGTTACCGATCAGGGCCTGTCGGTCGCGGAATACACCAACATCATCACAGTGGCGCAGAACGATCCGTCGGTGCACGAGAAGCTTGTGCAGCGCCTCAAGAAATAGCCGTGTTGTGCGGCAAGCGGACAGCGAGCAAACCTCCGCGCTATCCGCGTGACGCTTGAGTGTTGCGCTTCCGCCCCGTCCAATCTCGGTTCCCCGGGTCGGGCGGGGACGGGAACGATGCTGTCATCCCCGCGCCGCGCTGCGGACGGTTGTGCCACGTGTCGCGTGCCTCGATCAGTGCCAGCGCGAACGCCACCATGTGCGGATCGCTGTCATAGCCGACCTCACGCGCGAGTTGCTTGGCCTCGCGCACCGGTGCGGATTCCCGGCACGGCTGGCGCAGGGTCAAGCGGGGACGGGCAATCACAGCCGGCATGGCAGGCTCCATGGTTTTGATGCTTGTCGGTATTGCGACGGGACCCGTCAGAGTCAGCCGCGGCCGTCTGCCTTCTCCCGCTTGGCGCGCTCCAGTGCGAACGCGATACGCCGGCCGATCTGCAACGGCGACAGCTCCGGCGTCTCGGCGGACGCGCTGTCTGGCGCGCCATCTTCGTCGGCGCGCTCGGCGCGTTCCTTGAACATGCCGAGATGCTTGCCGAGATCGACCAATGCGGCGCGCTTATCCAACAGCTTGAAGCGCACGCGGCGCACCACGACGGTGTCCTTGCCGTCGCGGGCATTGTGCGTATCGACGACGATCTCGGAGATCGCGGCGGCCGCATCCCGTGTCAGCCCCGTGAGATCGAGATTGGCATCGCCGCCCTGCCCGATCGCCACATAGTCGAGCATGTTGGAAAAGCCGATGCGGGCCAGTTCCTCCAGGATGCGCTCGATCTTGATGCCGGTTTTGGCAGCGGCCTTGCCGACGATGTCCTGGATGCGTGCCTGGATGTGTGGCTGGCGCGCGAGCCGCGACGCGTGATTACCGTTCGGCCGATAGCCGGCCTTCACATAGGCGGCGCTGTACGAGCTGCCCTTGGCGACTTCCTGCGCAAACAGTTCATGCCGGGCATTGCCGAGCAGTTTGCCTTTCGGCACCGGTTTTGTTGATGAAGAGTTTCTTGGAGTGGTTTTTCTCGGAATAGCCATGGCGAGCCCCGTTCACGGCAAAGCTCCGCGAGGCACGCGGGGTCGATGATACGATGTGAAGATGATGCGGGCGTTCGGCGTCATCGCCGAGAATCAAAAACCCGCCAGCGGAATTCTCCGGGCGGGTTCGAATCACTCTTCATTCGGCTTTCGCCAATAGAGTTATTAGACCAAACCGTGCGTCCGCCGTCAAGCGCGATGGGATACGCCGGACATTCTCCGCGTACGCGATCAAGCTTGCCGGATGGCGTCCCCTTATCGGCGCTCAGCGGAACGCGTAGCTGAGCGCGACGCGGACCGTGTGAATGCTCACATCGCCGAATGCGTAATTGGCCGAACAGCTCGGCGCCGTCGTGCAGGCCGCCGGCGCGCCGCCCGCATAGGTCCAGGGCGTCGAAACGGAATCGCCATCGAACGCGTAATAGAGGTATTCAGCGCGGGCGCGCCACCGGCTGGCCGGCGCCTGCCACTCGACGCCGCCGCCCGCCACCCATCCGGTGCGTATCGTTCCAAGCGAAGCAGGCCCCTGCACGCCGAAGCCCGCCGGACAGCCGACGAATCCCGGCGTGACCGCGCAACTCGCATTCGCGGCAAAATCGACGTCGGCCCAGGCGACGCCACCGGTCGCGTAGATCAGCCAGTTGTTCTGGATGAATCCAAGGCGCCCGCGAAACGACGCCAGCCAGTTGATGTCGGTTTGCACGTTGAGGTTGGTGCCCGGCACCGCGAACGGAACGCCGCCCACGGTGAAACTGGTCAGCCCGGAATTGCGGCTCGACGCGAGACCCGTCCAGGTGAAGTCGCCCTCAACACCGACCAGCCAGGCCGGCGCCACTTGCCAGTTGTAGCCAAGATGGACGCCGCCGAGAAAACCGGAGTCGCGCTGATCGACGTCCGACGAAAAGAAGCCTTGGAAACACGGCGCGCAATTGAATTGCGCGGTGTTGCCGGGATCGGCGAACGAACCCGTGCTGCTGGCCCGCCCGAAGCCGACATGACCGCCGACATAGAAGCCGCCCCAATTCGACGCGACCACGGCGGCCGGAGCCCGGCTGTCGGCAGCGCCGGCAAGTGGAGCGCCGATCGCGGCGCCGGCCACCGTCAGGATCATGAGAAACAATGTGTTGCGCAACATGATGGCCCCCTTGGACACTCCAAGCGCCACGTTAGACGGACGCGGCCCGCGAATCTCCGTGTCAGGTGCATTTGGACTAGGCCGACAGCGCACTCTGGTGTTTTGCCGGCCCTCGTTGCCCCCGGGCCACACAAGGCGGGGTGGCGAAATCGCAGGCTGGCGAGGGCTTTGGTGGGGCCGCAGCGAATTTTCAGGAAGGCCGCGGCGGGGCTTTTACCCGTCCAGCAGGATCGCTTGCGTCGCCAGAATCAAAAAACCCGCCAGCGGAATTCTCCGGGCGGGTTCGAATCAAACTCTGCATGGCTTGCGCCAATAGAGTTATTAGACAAAACCGTGCGTCCGCCGTCAAGCGTGAATGCCAACGCACGCGTTTGCGATTGAACTATTTTGGAAAAATCACGACGCGGTGTCGTTCGGATGATCGCTGCCGCGCCATATGGACATCGTTTTGGATTCGACATTCAGAACGTACCATCCGGTTGCGCGAAAAGCTGCCGGCGTCCAGCATGGTGCGGATCCGCCGCGCCGGCGTGCCGCTCAGCCCGCCGCGTCGGAGACCAGACAGCGCGCAGCACATTCCGGGATGGTGAGTGGCATCCGCCGGATCTCGCTTCGCCGCAATGGCGCCATCATGGTCGCAATCTCGCCATTTAATTATCGCGTCCGCCGAGGAACACGGCCCGATAGGTGATCGTTATAAGGTCAGCGCAATCGTAAATAGGAGACGCGCCATGTCCTATCACACAGATCATTCACGCCCGGACGGCCTTCACTCCGATCGCCGCTTCGATACGCAGCGGGACGCTCCACAAAGCAGCGACAACATGTGGGTCATCGCCGGTCTGGTAGCGCTCATGTTAATTATCGGTGGCTTGTTCACGTTCGGAGAGAAGGGCGATACCACCGCCTCCAACACGGGCTCTTCCGGCACGACCACGATGGCACCAGCTAACCGTCCGGCTCCGCCGGCCAACCCGGCCCGCTAGGCGATTGATACGCTAAGCCATTGACCAATCGACGGCTCCATCACAGCGGCATTTGCTGACATGGTGGGCGTTGGGTGTGAATAGCCAGGATCGCGGCATTATATACGTGCCGCTGCCACGTATCCGTTTGCGGTTCAATCCTTAAACGGATCGAACTCGCCCTCGCCGGCCATCGCCACCGCGAACGGCCGCAAACGATGCAGCACGCGAACGCCCGCCGCGTGATGCGCCAGGACTTCCGGCAGGCGGCGATACGCCATCGGGCTTTCATCCAAATCCGCGCCGACCAAGGTCACGCCGCGTTCCTTGAGCCATTCGTCCATCTGCGCGCGGTCGAAGCGGCGTTTGGCTTCCTTGCGGCCGAACAGACGGCCGGCGCCGTGCACCGTCGAATACAATGACGCTCGCGCTTCCGCGCTCTCGATGCCTTCCAGGATCACCGCATCGTCGCCCATCGAGCCGCCGACAAAGCCGCGCTGGCCGGGAAACGCCGGCGTCGCGCCCTTGCGAACCACCCACAGATCGCGGCCGCCATGGGTCTCGCGCCACGCATAGTTATGATGGTTGTGCACGCTGTCGGTGACATTACCACCGATGATCGCCCGCACGCGCTCCGTCACCCATTCGCGGCCCGCATAGGCATAGCGCCCGGCAAGCTCCATCGCGGCGATGTAACGCCGTCCGATCTCGCTATCCTCATCGACCACGGCGGGCGGCACGTTCATGCCGTCTTTTCCGCCGGCGGCTTTCAGGTAGCGCGTCGCGCTGGTGTGGCCGAGGCCGCGACTGCCGAAATGCACGCCAATCCAGACCAAGCCGTCCTCGTCGCGCATCAGGTCGACGTAATGGTTGCCGGAGCCGACGGTGCCGAGCTGCCCCACGGCCTTCTGCCGATAGGCCTCCATGTCGGACATGCGCCACGCGTCGCTGTCGTCGAACAGCGCATGCTCGACGCGCTCTTCGTTGCGGCGCCCGATGCCGAACGAGATCACGCGCGCCACGTCCTTGATGATGGCGCCGACGCGGTCCTCGATCGCGCTGTACGGCGTGTCGAGCCGCACCGCCATGTTGCCGCAACCGATGTCGAAACCGACGCCGGAGATGCTGATCTGCTTTTCATAGGCGATGACGCCGCCGACCGGCTGCGCGTAGCCAAGATGTCCGTCCGCGCAGATGACGCCCGCGACCACAGTGCCGACCGCCATGCAGTTGCGCATCTGCGCGACGGTGCCCTCGTCGTGGTCGCCGAACACACGCAGCGGACTGTTCTGGAATTGCGCGGCCTGCGGGGCGACACCCGGGATGGTGCCAGCCGCGATGGCGTCGGCATTGGCCTGAGATTCCTTGGCGACCTGTTCGGCGCGCGCCGCGTCGCGAAACGTGCACCACAGCGGCATCGGGCGCTGGCCCGGCCGTTCGACACGCGAATCCGGATCGAGCCCGGCGGCCAGCGCAAGCGCCCGCGCGCGCTCCTGATAGGGATCGGACCGGGGCATCGAAGTCACTCCCGTTAGAAAGGTGCTGCGGTTAGGAACCGAGCGAAAGCTGGGTCTGCATTGCGGCGAATTTTAGAGTCGTAGGGTTTGTCAGGGCCTCATGTCGAAAGGCCAGCATCGCAATAAAGCGGCCCGGTGCCCGGAGCCAACGAATTTAATTGATCCATCCATCTGCCATTTGACTGGATGACGTTCGGGCTGCACAGCTCTTTCAAATAGGTGCCGCGCGCGTGATTGCCCGGAAGGGAACCCGCAGCCATACCTTTGCGTTTGCAATATGTAAGGGGGACGATGGAGGCCATGATGCCGCTATTCTATTTGCCTTACATTATTTACGCCGGCATGATGCAGGTCATGCTCGACAGCATGCCGAAGCTGCCATCGCCTAAACCCCCGTCGGTAACTGCGGTGCGAACCGGCTCATTGCTGTCCCGGATGAAATCTCCCGAATAAAGACTGCCCCGTCAGTAACACGGTCGACCACATCGCATGAATCATGCGGCCAAAGCCGGATGATCCTGCACAACCCGCTCTCTCATTTCGTCGCTTCCGATGTCCGTCATCAGCGGCCGCGCGGCTTCGACATCGTTGGCCGCCGGAGGCACATCGCGCCAAACGCGCAACCACGCACGGCGCTTTGCCTGTCGTCTGGGATTGCGCAGAGCTTCGTCCGGGCTACACTCGGACGATTGCCGGTTCGGCAGCGTCCGGGCCGCATTGCACTGGATACGCGAAGCGGATATCCGAGCCCGATGACAAACGATCCGCCCGACCCTTCGTTTCGCCAAGCCGCCGCCGCATACCGGTCGGCCGGCGACTTGCGCAAGCCGCAACCGGCGTCGCAGATCGTCCGGCTGATCGACCAGCCCGGCCAGCCGCCTGCGCCGGAACAAGAATCCAACCGGACGCCGGAGCCTACTCCGGCCTCAAACGGTCCCGCACCGGCCGCCCGCGCTGCCGGTGTATCCCTGATGATCACCAACGCCCAGAAGGATAGCCTGCGACAGCTCGGCGTCAGCGAAGACGAATTGCGCGACATGACACCGTCCGAGGCGCACCGGCGGCTCGGCCTGTCGGGACGATGATGGCCAGCTAACAGGCCCGGCTCCTGGCGAACGCGGCACGTTCATTGACGCTGACGGCCTTCCGCTGGATGCCGCCGATTTGAAACCTTTGTTCCTCTCGCCCGTTGTCGAGAGCCGATGCCGTCACAGCGGGATTTCGAATGCTCAAACTGGCCATTCTGTTTTTCATCATTTCCGTCGTCGCTGGCGCACTCGGCTTCACGGGTGTCTCGGAAGGCGCCGGCCGCATCGCCAAGGTGCTTTTCTTCGTGTTCATGACGCTGTTCGTGCTCGCGGTGGCGGCGATCATCCTGGGAATCCAGGTGCTGACCTAACCCACGGCTAGGTAGTTCTGCGCACCGACGACGTTTTTTGTTACCTCCTTGTCGACATCCAGCCTTCGATAAAGCCGCGCTTTACCGGCCGATAACTCTGTTCGCAACCGTATGCCGCGCTTTAAATCTTCACCAAGCCGTTTGGCATCACCGTACCCCGTCAACGGGATGGCGGCATGCGCAAGTTCGGAATGAGGACGCTGGTCGGGTGGCTTTGGGCCATCGAAGACCGCATGACGCTGCGCATGCAGATCGGCGCCGGCGCCGCGTTGCTATCGATCCTGATGGTCGGTGCGCTGACGGCCGGCGCCGCCTATATCAGTTCGCATCAAGTATCCGGCCTGCTCGATGCGCGCCTCGCCGAGGTCGCGCGCGGCACGTCCGAGCGTCTTGACCGCTACATGTTCACGCGCCAACGCGAGCTTCGGCTGTTCGCCGGCCTCGACCAGAACGGCGAGATGTGGACGTCCGATCCGTCGCGCATCCGCAAGGAACTGGAAAACCTGAAATACGGCTTTGAGGATTTTGCCTGGATCGGCCTCGCGGACACCGACGGCAAAGTGGTGGCTGCCACCGGCCGGCAGCTCGAAGGCGTCTCGGTCGCGACCCAGCCCTGGTTTAAGAATGGGCTGAAGGGCATCGCCGTGGAAGACATGCACGAGGCCGCGCTGCTAGCGCCGCTGCTCGACCGCCGCCACGACGACGACCTATACCGCTTTGTCGATATCGCCATGCCGATCAAATTGTTCGGCCAGACCATCGGCGTGCTTGGCGCGTACCTGAACTGGGATTGGCCCAAGGAGATGAGCCAGTCCGTGTCGGGCGTGCGCGACGATGAAGTCGGCGAGACCGATATCTGGATTCTGGGCAAGGACGGCATCATTCTGCTCGGGCCGAGCATCGGGCGCACTTATTACAGCGACGAAAAACTCGCCGCGATGCGGGCCGCCAAATCCGGCACCTTCGTCGACCGACAGACTACCGTTCCGGTCCTGACTGCGTTTTCAACCACCATTGGCCACCGCGACTTTGGCGGCCTCGGCTGGATCGTCGTCGCGCGCCGGCCGGCCGATGTCGCGCTCGCGGCCGCCGCCCAGACCGCATGGTGGATCGCCGAGATCGGACTCGCCATCGGGTTGTTCGGCATCGCGGGGGCGCTGATGTTGGCGAGCCGCATCGCACGTCCGATCCAGAGCATGACAAGCGAGGCGGACCTGATCGGCCGCGACCCAAAAACCACCATGCTGCCGCGCCAGCGCGGCTCGGTCGAAGCCACGCAGATGACGCGTTCGCTGCGCTCGCTGCTGCGCCGCGTCGGTTTTGCCGAGGAACGCACCCGCGAAGCCGAACTGCGGGCCAGCGACACGGCCCGCCAGTTCAACGACGACATCGAGGAATTGCGCAAGCTCGCGGCCACCGATCCGCTGACCAATCTGATGAACCGCCGCGCCTTCCTGGACGCCGCCAACGACGCGATGGATTACTACAAGCGGTACCGGCGCGGCCTGTCGGCGCTGATGATCGATATCGACCATTTCAAGAAGATCAACGATACGCACGGCCACGCGGCCGGCGATGAAGTGATCAAGCGCGTCGCCCAACTGATCGGCGAATGCATCCGGTCCACCGACAAGGTGGCGCGGCTCGGCGGCGAGGAATTCATCGTGCTGTTGCGCGAGGCCGATCTCGACTCGTCGAACTTCCTCGCCGAACGCATCCGGAGGGCGGTCGCGGACGGCACAGCGACGTATCGCGACGCCGCCATCGTGGCCACGGTGTCGGTCGGCGTGACGATCGTGGCCGAGAACGACCGCGACGTGCAGGATCTGATCGAGCGCGCCGACCAGGCGCTGTATCTGGCGAAGAACAACGGCCGCAACTGCGTGCGCCAGATGCTGGTCCACAAGGAAGCCGCCGCCAACGTCGCTTGATCCGGTACGCGTCATAGACGAAATCACAGCCGTCGGCAGCGGCAACGAACGCCATCCCGACGATCATCGGATCAATGTCTAACGGTCCCGGCAATGGACGCCGCACGACTCGCCCGATAGGGTCCGCCGCCGTCCAGTCCGGGCGGCCTGGCCATGATCTACAATCATGGGTCCAGATTCTCGTAAGGGCTCGATCGTTTCCGAAAACCCGCTTCCACCCCCGGATCTAGTCCGAGGGCAGGCTTTTCGGGATCATGCCCATGACAAACCAAGGAAACTCCGTGATCAAATCGTTCGTTCTGGCCGCCGTTGCGGCCACGCTTTTTGCTGCTGCTGCCTCCGCCCAGACCATGACCTGCGCCGACTATCTCAAGTCCCAGAAGGAAATGGCCGAGGCCATGAAGGGTCAGCCGGTCGGCACCACCGCCGCCGAAAAGGAAGCCGCCGCGCTCGACAAGAAAATCACGGACTACTGCGTGAAGAATCCGAAGGCCTCGGCCGACGAAGCCGTCACCAAAGCGATGAGCCAGTAAGACGCATCAGTCACGCTGACTTGCCGGATGCGGATCGCGTCGAACGCGCTGGTCCGTGTCCGGCTTTTCGATTGAGGAGAAAATTGCACGTAAACGCATCACGGCGTCCTGCGAACGCGTACGCTCGTAGGTTGCTCAAACAACGTTTCTGCGAACCTCTGGTTCCTGTGGCGCAGGTTCGAATCTAACTGTCCGGAACCCATGTCTTACTTCCGGGGTTGTCATTTTGATCGCTATCAAAATTGATCACCACAGGAGCGGAACATGACCAAGCGCCTATTGTTGCTGACAACAGCCGTGGGTCTCATTCTGGGAACCGCGGCAATCGCCCAGAACCCCACCGAGCCATCGAAGCCTGACACCAACAAACCGGCCGCGCAGCAGACCGACAAGAACGCGAAACCGATGAGCCGCATCGAGAAGTGGCAGGCCGACAAACAGACCGAGGCCGCCGAGAAGACGATCGACAAGAACACCGGTACGCCGGCCAACACGGCGCAGGGCAATGCTCCGGCCAAGCCCGCGACCAACGCACAAACGCCAGCCGCCGCTCCGGCCGCTTCGACCAACGCCCAGAGCCAGACACCAGCCAGCAATACCGCCACCTCCGCGCAGAGCCCGGCGCCGAACGCCGCCACGAAGGCCGCACCGGCACCGGTACAAGCCCAGACCAACACACCTAATACCAACACCGCCACCCCGCCGGCGCAGACCAATACGGCGACGCAAGCTCAACCGAGCGCAGCCCAGCCGAATGCAGCTCCCGCGCAGGCCCAGACCCCGAACGCGGCACCGGCCGCCAACCAGCAGGCCCAGCAGCCGCCGAACACCACGACGCCGACGGCCAACACCAACGCCGCGACCTCGAACACATCGGCCTCCGCGCAGACGACGATCAGCGCCGGCGTTAGCGTCACCGATCCACAGCGCACGCGTATCAGCGAGTCGGTCGCCAGGTTGAAGGTCGAGCCGCTGAAGAACGTCAGCTTCTCAATTTCCGTCGGCACCGTGATCCCACGCGACGTGCGCCTGCATCCGGTTCCGGCCGAGGTCGTGGAGATCGTGCCGCAGTATCGCGACTATCGCTTCTTCACGGTGCGCGAGGAGATCGTCATCGTCGAGCCGTCGACCATGAAGATCGTCACCGTGCTGCCGCGCAATGGCGGCTCGACTGCTTCCACGACGACATCGACGCAGACCTCGTCGATGACGCCCGAGAACAAATCCAGGTTCTCCGATCGCGACCGCGCCGCGTTCAAGAAGCACGCCTCGCAGCCGCGCCGGGAACGCACGACGACGAGCGAGCGCGACGATCCGCGCAGCGCCCGCGCCGAATCCCGCGAGTTGCGCGTCGGCGACCGGCTGCCGGATGCGGTCGAACTCCGTGACATGCCGCAGCGTGCCTATCGCGAGGCCCCGGCGTTGCGTGATTATCGCTATATTCAGCGCGGATCGCGCACCTACGTGATCGAGCCGCGCGAGCGCACCGTCATCGAACAATTCGACTGATCGCGCCTATCAACGAACACGGCGGAAAGGCGGCTCGCAAGAGCCGCCTCTCTTTGTTAGCATCGACTCATGACCGAACCCGCCGAGACGCCACAACAGACGCCGGAGCAGACCCAACGCGCGGTGCGGGCGCTGCTGATCGCGTCGCCGTTACCGTCCGTCTTTTCGTATTTCTTTGCCGAGTTTCAGGCGCCAAGTGGCAGCATGCGCTGCTGATCGCGATCGTGGCGCTCGCCATGTGCCTCGGCGCGGCACTGCTGCACACCTGCGCGGTGGCAAGGCCGATGGAAGACCTCGGCTGGCTGGCGCTGGTGCTCCGATTGTTTGTGCGGTGACGGAAACACACGAGAAACCGTCACGAATGGGTCTGGCTCTTAGCCCTGAAAGTCTTTCGCATGTTGCTCGGCTTCCTCGAAGCTGACGCGACCATAAATCTTGCCGCCACCCTTAGTCGAAAAGACGAAGCCATCCTGCGTCTGCGACATCAAAAAAAACTCATCATCAACGACGAGATAAAACGCTGGATATACTTCGGTGGCTCGACCACGAAGTCGACCAAGCCAGGATCCCGATTGGATGGCTCCCGCCGCTGAAAGAAACACCTTGTCGCTGTCAGGACGCGCGCGCCGCAACAAAAGATCGGCCGCCGCGGCGACCGGCAATGCCTCGGTTGCCTCCAGAAACGCATCTATTTTTTCATTCCGAACCCGGCCGATCACGGCGCCGATATGCGCCGGCGTGATCGGCGTATCGAAGAAGACCGGATCAAGAGCCTCGAAGATAGACACCCCGGTCTCGTCCGCCATGGAGTAACGCATTCCACGGTCGGTCTCGACCAGCCAGGCCTTGTCGAGCTCGTTATCGATCGTGATTTCATGACCGCTGATGACGTGAAGCAAGATCTCCGGCTCGGCGGCCGCAGCTGCTGCCAGCCCGATGCAAACGAGCAGAGGATGCGTCGCAGCCTGATGAAACTTTCCGAATCGCTTCTCGGAAATTCGATTGAGGCGTTTCGGATTTGCATCGGCTAAGGCATAGCAAGCCGCCTCGAATCCGGCATCTTCGACCGGCTGAAGATCGCTCCAGCCCTTGATCCACACAGCCGCACGCTTCACAATCGAGTCGGCTTCATCCGCATCATAAAACTTGTCGTCCAGCGGCTCGAGCTCCTCGGCACGTCCGCCCTCGAAACCGGTCTGCTCGTCAGCAAGTTCTGGATTGGCATCCACCCAAGCCATCATCTGGTGCAAAAGATCGGCCTGCGCTGTGGCTCCCATCGCCACGAGCCCGGCATGCGCGCTGGTAAAAATCTCACGCGCTTCGCCCGGTTCGACACCGACGCCGGTATTACGAATGTACTGGCTGTGCCCGCCGTTCGGCACCTCCAGATAATAAAGATACGCGCGATAAAACTGCATCGCGTGCGGCGGCAATTCTTCGGGCCGATAGCGCCCGCGTGAGAGCAAGTGGACCATGCATCCAAACACCGCGTGGGTCAGTTCTTCTGGTTCGCTGTCGGCATTGGCTAAAATAGTGGCCGGCACCAAAATAGCGGGCGTTTCAGGACGTTGATTCCAGACCGACATCTACGCTTTCTCCCCCAACCTACTTTCAAACGCACTTGCGCATCCGAGATGACGGACGCCTCATTCGCATCCTGACGCAAGCCCTTTCGGGATCGTGCCAACGTCGGCCGGACGCGCCCAAGCTCCGATCTCCCGCACAAAGAACATAACATGAACACAATTTCAAGCCGATGCTCGATCGGATTCAGTGAAATTTGTGACCGCCACGTCATCAAATCAGACTCGTAAAAGCCCGTTGCGTGCCCGCCAAAGCGAAGACCGGCCACGCCGAACGTCGGAGATGATCCGCGCCGACGCGCCATCGCCACCGGCCTCTTGACACGTCAAATAGCCGCGCTGACTTGCATTCATGCCGGGCATGCCCGATCTGTAGGCTACAAGACGCCACGCTTGGCGTCTTCCGCCTGCACTCACACCCTCGTGCCCCATGACCTTCCATTTTCCGTTCGACAACTCCTATGCCCGCCTGCCCGACCGGTTCTTCGCGCGGATCGCGCCGACCCCGGTGGCGGCGCCGCGCCTGATCCGGCTGAACCGCGATCTCGCGGTCGAACTTGGCCTCGATCCGGATTGGTTGGCCGGCCCGGAGGCGCTGGAGGTGCTGTCCGGCCGTGAGGTGCCCGACACCGCGACGCCGATCGCGATGGCGTATGCCGGGCATCAGTTCGGCCACTTCGTGCCGCAACTCGGCGACGGCCGCGCCATTCTGCTCGGCGAAGTGATCGACCGGCAGGGCGTGCGCCGTGACCTGCATCTCAAGGGCTCGGGCCGCACGCCGTTTTCGCGCAATGGCGACGGCCGCGCCGCGCTCGGCCCGGTGCTGCGCGAATACCTGATCAGCGAGGCGATGTTCGCGCTCGGCATTCCGACGACGCGCTCGCTCGCGGCCGTCACGACCGGCGAGACGGTGGCGCGCGAGATGCCGCTGCCCGGCGCGGTGCTGACCCGCGTCGCGCAGAGCCATATCAGGATCGGCACGTTCCAGTTCTTCGCGGCGCGTGGCGACGAAGAAGGGCTGCGCCTGCTGGCTGATCATGTCATCGCGCGGCATTATCCGGACCTCGGGACGCACGAGAAGCCATATCTGGCACTGCTCGAAGCCGTGATCGCGCGCCAAGCGGACCTGATTGCACGCTGGCTGCTGGTCGGCTTCATCCACGGCGTGATGAACACCGACAACATGTCGATCGCCGGCGAGACCATCGACTACGGTCCGTGCGCCTTCATGGACGCGTACGATCCGGCGACGGTGTTCAGTTCAATCGATCATCACGGGCGCTATGCCTATGCCAACCAGCCACAGATCGGCGCCTGGAATTTAACGCGCTTTGCCGAGACGCTGCTGCCGCTGCTCTCCGACAACGAGCAGGATGCCATCGCACAGGCCGAGAGCGTGTTAAGCGGATACGGTGCGCGCTTCGAGGTGGCGTATCATTCGGGATTGCGCCGGAAGCTGGGCCTGCTTGGCGCGCCGGACAATGTGCGGCCGGACGATCCGTTTGCACAGGAGAAGGACGCGCTGCGCGTCCGCGAGGACGTGCAATTGGCGCAGGATTTCCTCAAGCTGCTGCAGCAGAGCGAGGCCGATTTCACGCTGGCGTTTCGCCGGCTCAGTGACGCGGTGACCGATCCTGCCGCCGAGGACGCGCTGCGCGGCATGTCCGCGCGACCGGATCTCTATGAGGCGTGGGCGACGCGCTGGCGCCAGCGCTTGGCGCAGGATGCATGGAGCCCGGCGGATCGCAGCAAGGAAATGCGCGCCGTCAACCCGGCCTTCATTGCGCGCAACCACCGCGTCGAGGCCGTCATCGAGGCCGCCGTGCAGCGCAATGACTTCGCGCCGTTCGAGGAACTGCTGACCGTGTTGTCGAAGCCGTTCGACGACCAGCCGCGCTACGCGCCCTATAGGGATCCGCCGAAATCGCACGAGCGCGTCGAAGCAACATTCTGCGGCACGTGAGACGGAAAATACCTATCATTTCATATGCAGGAACTTCTTGTCGAAGACTTGATTGTCGAGTTCCTTTTTCAGCTTCGTCAGTTCGTCGAATGTCAAATACATGATCGGACCATCGATCTTAGAGGCAGCTCGCGCACTTTCCAGGACCTCGTCTCCGTTCTGCTGCACGATCTTCTGGATGGCGCCAATGATGTTGAATTTTGTCTGGTCCAGATGTTGATGCTTGCCTGACATGACCTTGAAGTTCTCGTCCTCGACGACACCTTGATGCGACTCCGGTTTCAGCACCTCTTTCATGTGAAAGACCGGAACGTTTTGCTTTGTCCCCTTGTAGCCTTCCGGCTTCTGTCCCTCGTATCTGGTCGTTAAGTTCGGCGGGTAGAGAATCTCGCCGCCATCCAGCATGCCTTGTTCCCCAAACGGATTGATCAATACGCCCGATTTACCGGTTATCGCCATCATGCCTCCGACCTCTTCGGCACGGCCCGAATGCACATTGTAGGTCAGCGCGGTCGATGTGTAATGTTGCTGTCCCATGTTCATCTTGTTCACGCCGTGCTTGATATTGGTTTCGACCGGCAGCTTGCTCAGTGCCGTTGACTCTTTTTGCTCTCTCGTCGCCCGATAGGTCGTGACTTCCAATCCCAACTTGCCCAGCGACGGCAATTTGGCGAGCGCGCTGTCCAAAGCCTCCCAGCCATCCTTGAACGGGTCCCAGTGTTTAGCCGCGCCCATGTAGTGCTTACTCGTTGGATCCATTTTATTCGGCAGTGAGTAGGCTTCGATGGCATGAACTTCAACCGGGCTCAAACCGTACTCCTTCACCAACCCCTTTTTATTGTCATACGGCGTCTTCATGACGGCCAGCAATTTCTCTTCTTCTTCCGTGAGTTCGCGCGGCTTTGCGAGCTTCAATAGTGACGCAATGGCGCCCGACTTATGCAATTCAATGGTTGCCAGAATGGACTTGAACAACATGGCATCCGCTTCGCCGGTCTTGCCCTGCTTTTTTTTATAGATGCCCATCGCGGTTTTGGCAGCTTGCGTATCCTCCAGTATGAGATTTCGCAGCGTGCCTTTCGGATCCAGTTGCCGGAGCGTTGACATGAGCTCGACATTGGTCTCGTTTTCATCGTCCTCGAGCGGATGGCCGTTTCTTTGAACAATCCATGTCGCGTTGGCGGCATGGCGCGGCAACCGCGCCTCAACTTTTGTCGGCTGCGCTACGCCGAATGAGCGTTCAGGGGTCTGGCGTTGTGCCGTCACGGCCGGGCCGTTGTTGACCTCGGCGGCCAAACTCCGCGCCTCCGTTTGGCGCGCGCCGTCAGCCAGCATGTCGCGCGTTTCGCGCAACGCGACCATGGCCGGGCTGGCGTTCATCATCGCCGCCATATGGCCGAGGCTTTCCGTCCGAGGGCTTGATCCGATCGTCGCTTCAAGTTGCGCGATCTCCTCGGCCCGCGGCGACGGCACGGCAATGCCGCCAGTCAGCTCCGTGGCGGGTGAGTTCCTGACATCGGCATGCTGTGGCTCTGCTGTGGGCATGAAATCCCCCGCCGTCCGCCAATCAACATACCAAGATACCAAATCGGCAGGGGAAAATCACGACGTTTCAATCGGACCAAGGCAGCAAACTATCCACACACCCGGATGGTGCGCCAGATCAACTGGCCCTGCGCGTCGTAGACTTGGTGCCGTTCCGACCGACATCGGACCGCTTGTACGCGCGCCTTGCGCGACGCCCGGTCCGGCGCGGCGGCGCGAACATGATTGTCCGGCGCTGGAATGCCAAACGTAAAGCCCTGCGCCCACGCACCGGATGCCGCGAGGCCCGCGACACACGTGGCGACGGCCAGGGTCGCAATGTTTCCTACCATCATGTCGGTTCTCCGGCCGGTGCGACGCGTCGTCAGTCGCGCGGCATCACTTCGGTCTTTAGAATCCCGCACGGCTTGCATTCGATGATGCGCGGGCCATCGCGGCGGCTGCCTGCCGGCAGCGGGTAAACCGTCATGGCGGCACCGCAGTTCGGGCAGAACTGAACCGGTGAAGCGATCTCGGGCGCATCCGCATCAATTGACATGTTGCACCGTCAGACCGGCACGATATTCGGCGCGATGCCGGGGAATGTCGTATTGGCCGCCTTACGTCGAGATCTCCTCCCGATCAGGCCGGTGACCATCATCAGCAGCTTGTGTGGCGTATAGGGTTTCGGCAGCCACGCGGCCGAACCGAAACCGTCGGCGCGCAGCTTGAGATGATCGAAGCCGCTGGCGAACACGAATGGAATCCGAGCCTCCGTCAACCGCTCGGCGAGCGAATAGCTGAGGCGGCCGGCCAGCTTTACGTTGAGGACGGCGGCGTCGAAGCGCGTGGGCGTCTCGATCATGACGCGGGCCTCGACGATATCGGTGGCGACCACGACCTTGGCCGCGCAGGAAGTCAGCACCTCCTTGGCATACTCGGCAATGATGAATTCGTCCTCGACGATCAGCACCGAAGCGCCATCCAGCGCGCTGTCCAGCGACATATTATCGGGGACTGGAACTCGCGCAGGGGACATGCCATTACCTCGTTGGCCGCTCCCCCAACGTATGGGACAACCTTTAATCGACCGTAGCGTTCCCATGACTGGCGCGTTTCGGCCTATCAGCAGCCATGCGCCGAGCGGGTTCCAGCCTCCGGTAACACCGCAACTTCCGCCGACGCGTGCCAAGTCTAGTTCACGGCTGCACCATCCGCCGCGCGGCGTGGCCAATGCCGCTCCAGGCCGAGGTCCTTCATGCCGGCTTCAAGATATTTGGACTCAAACCATTTCTTAAGATCGATATCGTTGCGGATCAACTTCTCCTCCTTGGCGAACTGGATCGCGTCCCGATACTGCTCGACCAGAAATTCGTCGATCCGCGGATTGTAGGCCTGCTTCAAGGGTTGGTCCTCGAACTCTTCCTTCAGGGCCGCATAGGGCGTCCCCGACTTAGCCCAGATCTGCAGCGCCTCCTCACGATTTTCTTCCCGGCTCAGCCACTCGGCCGCGCGCAACAGTCCGCGCACCACACGCTGGGTCGCGTCCGGATATTTGGTCTGGAATGGGTCCGTCACCGTGATCGCGCCAAATCCGGCGGTCTTCGGCCCGGCGTCCCGCGACGTATGGAAGACATTGACGATGCCCTGATTGCGCAGCGACAGCAAAGTGCTGGTCGCGAAACTGGCATCGACGCTTCCGGCCGCCAGCGCGGCAAGTTGGTCGGCGGCCTTCAAGTCGACGATGGTCACGTCCTTGGCGGTCAGGCCGTTGGCCTCAAGCGCCTTAAGAAACGCCCAGTGCAGGATCGTGCCCTTGGCAATGGTCACCTTGCGGCCTTTGAGATCCTTGACCGAATGGATCGGCAGTCCGGTCCGCGCGGCCCCGAACACGGTGGTCGTGCCGTAGGACAACAGGATACGGGTTGGCAGGCCGTTCGCACGGCCAATAATGTTCGGCAGTCCGCCATATTGCGCGAAGTCGAGTTGACCGTTTGCCGTCGCTTCATTGATGGCCGGTCCGGTACCGGTGAAATAGGTCCATTCGAACTTCACCGGCGTATCCTTGAATTCGTCGGCAATGAATCCCTTCACATGGGCAATGGCCAGAACGGCGACGCCGAACGGCTTGCCGAAGCCCTGGCCGAATCCGCCGAAGCGGATTGTCTCGGGCAACGGTTCGGCGCGCGCCGCCGACAGGCCGACCGCGAATACGGCCGCAAACATCACGAAACGCCGGGTACGTAAAAAACTCATTTGTCTGCCCTCGTTTGAAGAATGCTCAGTGCTGCAATTCGCGCAGGATGCGTTCCTTGCGGGCGATGAAGTCCGGCGCGGCGCGGTCGCGCGGATGAGCGAGCTCAATCGGGATCACGGCCCCGATGCGGCCGGGGCGCGGTTCCATCACGACCACCTTGTCGCTCAGGAACACCGCCTCCTCGACATCGTGCGTGACCATGATCACGGTGACGCGCTCCTGCTGCCAGATGCGCAAGAGTTCCTTTTGCAGATAGGCACGCGTCAGCGAGTCCAGCGCGCCGAGCGGTTCGTCGAGCAGCTGGATTTCCGGCCGGTTGACCAGCGCCCGCGCGATCGCGGCGCGCTGCGCCATGCCGCCCGACAATTGATGCGGATAGGCTTTCTCGAATCCGGTGAGGCCGACCAGCGCGATGTTCTCGGCAACCGAGCGCTCGCGCTGACGCGGCGCCGTGCCGCTGGCATCGAGCCCGAGCGCGACATTGTCCTCGACCGTGAGCCACGGAAACAGCCGCGGCTCCTGGAACACGATGCCGCGCTCCGGACCCGGCCCTTCGATGCGCCGTCCGTCGAGCAGAATGTCGCCGTCATAGTCGGTATCGAGTCCGATGATCAGCCGCAGCAAAGTCGACTTGCCGCAGCCGGACGCTCCGACCACGCTGACGAATTCGCCGGGCTCGATGTCGAGCGCGATATTGCGCAGCACCGACAGCGGCCGGTCGTCGACCCGGTAGGTCTTGCTGACGCCGCGAATGATGAGAGTCGCCTCACCTGCCTGAACGGCCGCCTGTTGGCTCATCTCGTATCTCCTTGCCAATGCAGCAGCCGTCCGAACAGACGGCCGCATGCCAGATTGATCGCGTAGCCGACCAGCGCCAGCACCAGCACACCGAGCAGCACCACATCCATGCGGAACTGCTCGCGGCCTTCCGCCAGGAAGCTGCCGATGCCGCGCCCGATGCCCATCGCGTATTCCGAACCGACGGTGCCGATCCAGGCGGTGATCAGCGCGATCTGGATGCCGATGAAGATCGACGGCAGCGCACCGGGCAGCAGCAGCCGCGTCACGCGCTGCCACCAGGTGAAGCGCATCACACGCGCGACCTCGAAGTAATGCAGCGGGATGGTGCGCAGCCCCTCATGCGTATGCAGCGCCGCCGGAAAGAACGCCGAGAGCACGATGTAGACGATCTTCGATCCGTCGCCATTGCCGAACCACGCGGTCAACAGCGGAATCCAGGCGAACAGCGCGATCTGCCGCAACGCATGGAATGACGGGCCGACCGCGCGTTCGGCGGTGCGCGACATGCCGAGCAGCAGGCCGAGCGCGATGCCCAGGAATGCGCCGAGCGTAAAGCCGCCGATCATGCGCACGATGCTGGCCCCGAGCCCGAGCCATAGATGCCGCCCGGCCTCGTCGAAGAACGGCAATGCGACAATCCGCTCCAGCGGCACCAGCAATCGGCTTTCGACCAGACCGAGATGCACGGTCGCCGTCCACACGATGACGATCGCGGCCGGTATCGCGAGGCCTCGCCAGAACGCGTCGGGCCTGGTGCCGCGACGCCCAAGCGTCGCCTGTACGGAGATCGGCGCGGAGAGATCAACCATGATCGGGCGCCCAACCGCGCAGGCGGCGCGCGATGCGGGCCAGCCCGGTATCCATCGCGAGACCTATTACGCCGATCACCAGCATGCCGGCGATCACGATGTCGATCTGGAACAGGGTTCGGCCCCACACCATCATGTAGCCGACGCCCTCCTGCGCGGCCAACATCTCGACCACGATCAGCGCGATCCAGGCATGGCTGAGCGCGAGCCGCAGCCCGCTGAACACCGTTGGCAGCGTCGCCGGGATCAGCAGCTTGAAGAGGCGCGTGCGACCCGACAGGCGCAGCACGCGCGCGACTTCGAGGTAGTGCCGGGGAATGTTGCGAATGCCCTGTGCGGTCGCCAGCACGGTCGGCACCAAACATGCCTTGGCGATGATCACGATCTTCAGCGCCTCGGCGAGGCCGAAGATCAGGATCAGTACCGGCACCCAGCCGAGCGACGGGATCTGCGCCAGGGCCTTGAAAACAGGGCCGAGATAATCGTCCAGCGTCTTCGACACACCGAGCAGCGTGCCGAGCACAAGGCCGCTGCCGGCCCCGAGCGCGAAGCCGAGCGAGATCCGCCACAGGCTGATTTTGAGATTGGCCGCGATGTCGCCGTCGCGGATCAAGTCGTGCAGGGTCGACAGCACCATCGCGGGCGGCGGCAGGATCTGCACCGGCAGCCAGCCGTTGACGGCCGTCACCTGCCAGGCGAGCAGCACCGCCGCCGGTAACGCCAGCGGCAGCAGGAGATCCGCCGGGCGGAACGCCCGCAACCCGGCGGCCAGACGGCCGAAAGGCGCCGCAGCTTTCACGTCGCGTGCAACAAGCGATCTGACGTTCATGATGCGGCGCCCTGTTCTGTTTCGACTTAGTTGCTGGCGCCGGCTGCCGCGCCGTCGGCGTTGCGGCGCGGCCAGAACGATTGCAGGTCGAGCGATTTGAGCCCGGCCTCGACGTATTTCGGTTCCAGCCACTGACCGAGATCGACATCGTTGCGGATCAGCTTCTGTTCCTTGTTGAAGGCGATCACGCCGCGATACTGCGCGGTGAAGAAGTCGTCGGGCACCGGATTGAAGGCATTCTTCAGCGAGACACCGTCGAACTCCTCGCGCAGGATCGGCAGCGTTACGCCGGTGCGCGCCCAGATGCCGAACGCCTCCTCGCGATTGGCCTCCTGGCCGAGCCAATGTGCCGCCCTGAGCAATCCGCGGGTCACGCGCAGCGTCGCCTCGGGGTATTGCTTCTGGAACTCATCCGTTACCACGAAGGCGCCGAGACCGGTGGCCTTGCCGCCGGCGGTGCCCGAATTGGAAATCAGCTTCAGTACCCCCTGGTCGCGCAGCGGCAGGAAGAAGCTGCCGCCGAAGATCGCATCGACGCTCTTGGCATTGATGGCGGCAAGCTGATCCGCGTTCTTCAGATCGACCAGAGTCACGTCACGCTCGGTCAGTCCGTTCTGGCGTAGCGTCGTGATCAGGCTCCAGTGAATGATGGTGGCCTTCTGAACCGCGATCTTGCGGCCCTTGAGGTCCTTCACCGAATTGATCGGCAGGTCGGCACGCGCGCCGCCGAAGATCGTCGTGCCGCCGTAAGACAGCAAAATGCGCGTCGGCAGGCCGTTGGCCTTGCCGATGGTGTTCGGCACCGCGCCGTAGGACGCGAATTCGAGCTGCTGATTGGCAATGGCCTCGTTGATGGCCGGCCCGGTATTGACGAAGTATGTGAACTCCAGTTTGACCGGCGTGTCCTTGAACTCGTCGGCGATGAAGCCCTTGGCGTCCGCGATGGCCACGAGGCCGCGCCCGAACGGCTGGCCGAAGCCGAAGCCGACATCGCCGAGACGAATCTTGGCTGGGAATTCCTGCCCCAGCGCCGGCCCGGCGAAGCCGACAACGCTCGTCAGCGCGGCCGCGACGATAAATTTCAGCGTGAATCGTCTATGCATGAGAGCATCTTTCTGCCGTTAGGGTTGAATCAGACCTTCTTCGAACATGCGATAGGTCAGGTCGTTTTCGGTGCCGCCGGGGTGGCCGCGCTTCCAGCCCATCGCGCGCGCATAGCTGCCGAGCAGGCCGGCGGCGATGAGTTGCTGTTCGTCGACGACCTCGTGCTCATGCGCCAGCGGCGACACGTAGAGCGCATCCGCCGGGCAATAGAGCTCGCACAGGAAACAGGTCTGGCAGGCGTCCGGGCGCGCGATGACCGGCGGAGCATGCGGCACGCTGTCGAACACGTTCTGCGGACATGCCAGCACACAGGCGTGGCACGAAATGCAGCGGCTCTGGCTGACCAGTTCAATCATGATGCCAGCGCCTCCTCACGCGAATGTATGGGTGCGGGTGTTTCCGCGTGCGTCACCGCAGGCCGCGCCCAGACTCGATCGAGTCCGCCGGCCAGCAGATTTCGTTGCTGCGCCGGATCGGTCTGCGGGAAATCCAGCCGCCGGTGCAGGCCCCGGCTCTCGCGGCGCTCGATGGCGGCGGCCAGGATCCAGCGCGCCGTCGCCAGCATGGCGACCGTCTCGCGCGTTTTCGCGATGTCTTGTGCAGACGACGTCAGGCCGCGCCGCGCCGCGCGCCAGAGGTCGTTGAGTCGTTCGCGCGAGGCTTCGAGGCCCGGCCCGGTACGAAAATAGTTGCGATCGAGCGGCAGCATCTCGTTCTGCACGGCTTCCGTCAGTTCGCTCAGGTTCAGTGCGTGATCCCGCGCGCCGTCCGGCCGCAGCCCGATGCCGCCGGCCGCCTGCGTACGCCGGTGCCGGTGCGACGGCCCGAGCTCAGTGACGAATGCAGCAGCGGCCTTGCCGGCGAAATTTCCGGTCGCCATCGCCCAGGACGCATTCGGTCCGCCGCCGCCCGAGGTCGCGCCGACCAGATGCTCTCGCGATGCTGCATCGCCAGCCGCGAACAGGCCCGGCACATTGGTGGCGCAATGCCGGTCGATGGACAGTCCGCCGACGCCGCGCACGGTGCCTTCGCTGCGCAGCGTGACCGGAAAGCGCTGCGTAAACGGATCGATGCCGCGCCGGTCGAACGGCAGGAACATGTTCGGCTGGCCGCGCCGCATGCCTTCCTGCAAGCGTAATGACGCCTTGTCGATTACGGCATAGGCCGGACCGCTCAGCAGATGGCGCGCGATGGCCGATTGACGGTCGCCGGTGCGCGGCAATTCGTTGCCGGCCTCGTCGGTGAACGTCGCCCAGAAATACATGATGCCTTTGGTGACGCTGGCGAACGCCGGCGCGATGCCGTATTGCGCGGTGAATTCCATGCCGGAGAACACCGCGCCGGCCTCGGCGGCCAGCAGAAGGCCGTCGCCGGTCAGGCCATTGGTGCCGAGCGCGTTGCTGAGAAACGCGCAGCCGCCGGTCGCGATCACGACGGCGCCGGCCCGCACCGTCCATGTCTCTTTCGTCACGCGATTGATGCCGGACGCGCCCGCCGCCGCGCCATCGGCCATCAACAGTTCGAGCGCCGGGCTCTGATCGAGAATACGCACGCCTGCCTTGCGCAGCCGGCGGCGCATCAGGCGCAGATAATCCGGCCCGCGCAGCGAACCGAGAAACGAGCGGCCGTGATCGTCGACCGGAAACGGATAGCCCCAGTCGGCCAGATCGTTCAGCCGCAGATGCACCTCGTCGACCACGCGCTCGATCCAGCCCAGGTCAGCCAGACCATGCGCCTGCGCCCATCGGCGTTTGATCGCGGCCTCGCGCAGATCGGACTGCGGCGGCGCATAGATCATCGTGGTGTTGCCGGCCGCCGTCGCGCCGCCGGTGCCGACGAAACCCTTCTCGGTCAGCACCACCTGGAGGCCCTGCGTCGCGGCGGTGAGCGCCGCCCAGACGCCGGCCGGCCCGCCGCCGATCACCAGTATGTCGGCATCGAACGTGTTGGCGCTGGGCGCCGTGTCGCTGCTGGTTCGTGCGTCCGATGCTGCCGTCATCTCGTGCGCTCCGCGCTATGCTCGGGCCGGACGATGTCGCAAAGACGCGACTATGTCCGGTAAATTTGCTATTGTTCAGAACTATTTTCTATATAGAAACGAATTATGACTCGTAAATAGAATAATATTCTTTTGGCATCTTTGGAAGATTTGGGTCTCGGATTACCGGAAAGTCAGAACGCCGCCGTCGCGACGCGCGCCTTCGGCAGTTCGTTTTTGACCCGCCGCGCACGGCCGGGAGAGCGCCCGCGAGGCACATGTGCGAAGCAAGCGCACGAAGCAGGCATGGGGAGGCATCTGCACAACGCGGACGCGCGTAACGCCGACGAAGCGATGGCGGCGTGAAGCGAGGCGTCGACATCGCCAGGCCGATGGACGACGGCGCCGCATTGGTGGATCATCCGACTCAGAACAAAAGATCATCGAGGGAGTTGAGGAAACGTGGACGCCCAAACCAAGCCGATCGCCGGACCTCGCATCGATCCAGAACCCGGCGTGGTCGCGTCGAGCGTCTATGCGGGCGGCCGGCGCGTCAAAGACATTCCGATCGACCAAGCGGGCGACTGGTCGAAACGCCCCGGCCATGTGGTCTGGATCGGCCTGCTGGAGCCGACCACGGAATTGCTCGAACGCGTGCAGGCACAGCTCGGTCTGCACTATCTGGCCATCGAGGACGCCGGCAAGGCGCACCAGCATCCAAAGATCGAACAGTATGGCGACGCGCTGTTCATCGTCGCCCGCACCGCGCAGATGGTCGACGGGCACATCGCGTTCGGAGAAACGCATCTGTTCGTCGGCAACGGTTATGTGGTCTCGGTCCGCCACGGCGCGTCGAGTTCCTACGCGGCGGTGCGCGAACGCTGCGAGTCCTGCCCGACCGCTCTGTCCAACGGCGCGGACTACATCCTGTACGCGATCCTGGACTTCATCGTCGACAACTACACGCCGGTGATCGAGACGCTCCACGCCGAAGTGGAGGTGATCGAGGATAGCGTGTTCTCGCAACCGGCCGAGCGGTTCGACGTGCACCGGCTGTACATGCTGCGCCGCGAGTTGCTGCGGCTGCGCAACGCCGCGGTGCCATTGGTTGAGGTGTGCCGCCGCCTGGAGCACGCCGAGGTGATGTCGATCGACGCCGCCATGCAGCCGCTGTTTCGCGACGTCACCGATCATCTGCTACGCGTCGAGGAGGAAATCGACTCCCTGCGCGAGGTGCTGGCCTTCGCCTTCGAGGCGAGCCTGATGACCGGCCAGGCGCAGCAGACCGCCATCACGCGCAGGCTCGCCGCCTGGGCCGCCATCCTGGCGGTGCCGACCGCGATCGCCGGCATCTACGGGATGAATTTCGAGCACATGCCCGAGTTGAAATGGCGCTACGGTTATTTTCTGGTGATTGGATTGATCGTGTCGATCTGCGGCTGGCTGTATTGGCGCTTCCGGCGCAACGACTGGCTTTGATGCGACGGCCCGCACGGGCTACCCGTAATGGCGCCTCCGAAGGTCATTAGGCACGGCCTGGGGTTTAATCGACCCTTCCCGGAACCTTGACGCTTGGGGCCTATTGACTCCACATGAACTATGCAATCCTGCCGGCCCTGCGTCCCAGCGACGCCGGACGACCGGTTATTTGCTGCGCTGTGGATGCCACCTCGTTCGTGCGCACCCATGCCATTCTGACCGGAGATATTTCCAGCATCCGGCTGGTCCGCGTACTCCAGGATGCCAATACGTCCGACCAAAAGAGCGAGGCAACCAACGCCTTTCATCTCTGGGCGCATCGTCTGCACCTGGGATTGCCAACAGCCTGACGCCGGCGGCGCCCGCATCCAATGCTCGGCATCGAATATGAATTACGGACCTTCGCGTGCCGTTGCGGACGTGAGATCGAACGCAGCACAAACGGGCTCGGCGCGGCCGTGCAGGCCTGACGTCGGTCCGGGAACCGAACACCGCCACCGGCGTTTCTCCTTACCAAGCTTCATTGCGCATTCGCGGGCGATGCATCGCCCGCCTATTGCTTGAATCGCGACCTTGTCGCCTGACCCCGGAGATTCCCGATGCCCCGCGCCTATTGGAAAGGCTATCTGCGCCTGTCGCTGGTGACGTGCCCGATCGAGCTGTATCCGGCGACGTCGCAGGCCGAGAAGACGCATTTCCACCAGATCAACACCACGACCGGCAACCGGCTGCGCCAGCAGATGATCGACGAGAAGACGGGCCGCGCGGTCGACAAGGAGCACAAGGGCAAGGGCTTCGAGGTCAGCAAGGGAAAATATGTGCAGATCGAGGATGCGGAGTTGGACGCCGTCGAGGTCGAGAGCACGCACACCGTCGAGATCGAGGGCTTCGTGCCGCGCGCCGAGATCGACAACCGTTATCTGAACAAGCCGTATTACATCGCGCCGGGCGGCAAGGCCGGCACCGAGGCCTTCGCGGTAATCCGCGACGCCATGAAGGACAAGGACCGCGTGGCGTTGGCCCGTATCGTCATCACCAACCGCGAGCATATCATCGCGCTGGAGCCGCTCGGCAAGGGCCTCCTCGGCACCACGTTGCATTACGAGGATGAGGTGCGCGACGAGAGCAAAGTGTTTTCGAAAATCCGCGCGCCCAAGATTGCCAAGGACATGGTCAGCCTCGCGGCGCATATCCTGGACAGCAAGGCGACGCATTTCGACCCGAGCAAGTTCAAGGACGAATACGACGCCGCGCTGAAAAAGCTGGTGCAGCGAAAAGCCAAGGGCAAAGAGATCAAGCCGCGCGAGCCAGAGAAAGAGGCCGACAACGTCATCGACCTGATGGAGGCGCTACGCAACAGCCTGAAGGGCAAGAAGGGTGGCGGTGGAATCGCCGGCCAGAAGACTTCGGAAAAGAGCGCCGCCAAGAAGAACGGCCGGAAGGCATCGAGAAAGACCGCGAAGAAGACCGGTAAAAAGACGCAGCGCAAGGCGGCGTGACCAAGCCGGCGCGCGACTATGCTTCGCGAGAAATTGCGGTCGGGTGCCTCAATGCATGGAGCCGTTCATGCTGGGCCTCCAGCCACACCAAACGCTTGAAGGCCGATCGGCGCAGCGATGAGGAAATGTCCGCCCGTTCGGCGCGCCACTTCAAGCGGGTAATCCATTGCTCAAGCTCTTCCAATGTCAGCTTGACGGCGTCCTCGTCGTTATTTGGTGCACCCGACCTGTTTCTCATCGGATTTTTCTGAACAATTACTCAATGCGGCGTGTCGCGATACGCGGCCTTGCCGTTCGGTGCTGGCATAGAGCCGCGTGGTGCGCGTGCCGCATTGTGGGCACTTGTAGGTCACTTCGTCGATGCGCTCGGCGGCCTTCGATGGTTCGACCAAGTCGACCGTCATCTCCACGTCGCATCCCGGACACGTCACGATCGGTGAAGTGTTGCTCTGCATCTACCTATCCCCCGCCGGCACGTCACCTTGCGGGCCGAAGTCGACGAGGTCAAGCCGGGACGGGCTCATCGTCCTTGCCGGAGAGCTGTACTTGCGGCCGTTAATGTACCGTCAGTTGCTCGACCGCATGTGCTGTTGGCATCACCGCGGAACCGGCGTTCAAATATATTCGCCGCACGAACGGGTGTGATGAAACCGCTTGTATCGATCGGTGTGTGACAAAAAACGCGCGCCTCTGGCGGCGAGCCGCTTCGCTCCGATATCGCGCAATGAGATTGTTGATGCTAACTCATCCTCACGGCAGCGGACATTCGATCTCCCGCACATAGGCGATATAGGCGCCGACCCAGTTGCTGGCGATCATGTCCTGCGCCTTGTCGAGCGTGATCTGTCCCGCGCAGACCATTCGCTTCAGCTTGGTCTCCACGACATCCTTCAGGCGCGCGCCGCATTTGCCCGCATAGGGCTGCGGCCACAGATTCGACGGATCGCGCGGATCGCCGCCAAGTTGCAGGCTGATCAGATGATCTTCCTCATATCCGCCGAGCTTCTTGTTGCGATAGCCGTATTCGGCGATCTGCTGTTTCTTCAGCGCATTGGTGTAGCTGGTCTTCGGCCGGATCGTGCTGGTCCAACCCGACTTGCAGATCGTGCGTTTGATATTGGCCTGCGTGACCTTCGGATTGGTGGCGCCTGGCGTCTTGAACTGATCGGGCCAGGTCCGGCTTGAGGCCTGTTGGGTGAACAGCGCAGCCGACAGCAGACTGCATACGAATATGAATGCCTTCATCGCACCCTCCCCGTTTTGCCGCGAGAGCATTGTTCACACAATGACGATGCAAATCAACTTTAAGTTGCGGCAGACCTTAAGCCCGTTTCCTTCGCCCGAAAACGCTGTAAGCTCGGCCGAAACGGAGACCGGTCGTGATCGACAGCGTCGCCCCGTCCCCCACCGCTTCACCCGCCGCGTACCTGCTGGGCTGTGCGAACGGCGCGCGGTTCCGCACCATCATGGCCGATCCGCCCTGGCGCTTTCAGAACGCCACCGGCAAGGTCGCGCCCGAGCACCGGCGGCTCACGCGCTACGGCACGATGACGCTGGACGACATCGCGGCGCTGCCGGTCGCCGGCATCGCGAGCG
Source organism: Xanthobacteraceae bacterium (assembly GCA_028290465.1). Taxonomy (GTDB): domain Bacteria; phylum Pseudomonadota; class Alphaproteobacteria; order Rhizobiales; family Xanthobacteraceae; genus FEB-22. The sequence continues at coordinate 43,801 of JAQGJU010000088.1, forward strand.
ATACCGCGCACCTTTATCTATGGGTGCCGAACGCGCTGCTGCCCGATGGCCTCGCGGTGATGCGGGCCTGGGGCTTCGCGTATAAATCGAATCTTGTGTGGCACAAGATCCGCAAGGACGGCGGCTCGGACGGGCGCGGCGTCGGCTTCTATTTCCGCAACGTGACCGAACTGCTGCTGTTCGGCGTGCGCGGCCGGCACGCGCGCACGCTGGCGCCCGGCCGCCGGCAGGTCAACATGCTGCAGACCCGCAAGCGCGAACACTCGCGCAAGCCCGACGAGCAATACGATTTGATCGAGGCATGCTCGCCCGGCCCCTATCTCGAATTGTTCGGGCGGGGGCTGCGCCCGCGCTGGACCACCTGGGGCAACCAGGCCGACGACACCTATGCGCCGACCTGGAACACCTACGCGCATCATTCGCAGGCCGGACGGGCGGGCGAAGTCGGCGTGGAGTGAGGGGCGCGAAAGCCCGCTGTTTCCCGCCAGCAATGAACCCCACCGCCGTTCATCGCGACTACGCGGCATGACATCCGTTCCTCCTAGCACGATTTCCACCGGGTCGCCGTCCTCGGGCTCGCCCGCGCGCCGCGCCGCTGTCGCGGCAATGGCGGCGCTCGGCTTCGGTTGGTTGGGTGCGCTGTTCGGCCAGGACGCCGGCTACGCGGTCGCCAGACTGCTTCGGCGCGATCCGGCCGAGATCAAGGACATGCTGATCTGGCTGTTCATCGCCAGCCCGTTCGTGATGGCGGCGCTGGGCGCTTGGCTGGCGCTGGTGCTGGCCGGCGCCGGACGCGCAGCCCGGACCGGTTCGCTTGCCCTTCTAGTCGTGCTGACAGCCGGCACCGTCGCCATATCGGTCGCGAGCTACGACTGGCCAAAGCGTTTCGGCACGCCGGTGTACGATTACGAGCTGCGAATGCCAGCCGGAGTGAAGATCACCGACCATAACCTCGTCGACCTGACGATAGGCGACGAGAAGACCGGCTCGGGCTGCGCGGTCACCGGCCTGCAGCACATCGCCGGCCGGGCGCAGGTCAGCGGCGCGTTCGTGCTCGGCCGCGACAACCACGCGCCGCAGATGTCGATGCGCCTGCGCGAGGGCACGGTCCATCCGCATCCCGAAGGCTACTGGCGCCTGCCTGAGATGCCAATGGATAAGCCGCAGGTGGAATTCTCGCCGTGGCAGAAGATCGAATTCATCGCGCCACCGCGCGCCGTGCCGGCGATGCCGCTGGGAGACTACGAAATCCGCTATAGGCTGCGGCGGTTTATGTAGCGCGAATAGCTCACTCCCCCTTCAAGTCCAGCGCGCGCACGATCGGCGTCCACTTCTTCTGTTCGGCCACAAGATGCGCGGCGAGATCGGCCGGCGAGCCGCCGCGCGGCTGGGCGCCGAGCTTGGCGAGCGTGCCGCGCATCGGCTCCGCGCGCAGCCCCGCATTGCCGGCGGCGTTCAGCCGCGCGATCACGTCAGGCGGCGTGCCGAGCGGCGCCAGCAGCGCCGTCCAGGCGCCGGTGGTCTGCGTCGGGTATCCGGCCTCCGGCATGGTCGGCACGTCCGGCAGTTCGGCGACGCGGCTCGGTCCGACCACGGCCAGCGCGCGCAGCCGGCCCTCGCGCACGAACTGCAACGATGTCGCCATGGTATCGAGCGTCATGTGTACTTGGCCGGCGACCACGTCGGCGAGCGACGGCCCGCCGCCCTTGTACGGAATGTGCGTGATCTGCGTGCCGGAGAGCGACTTGAACAGTTCGGCCGTGAGATGCGGCAGCGTACCGACGCCGCCGGTCGAATAATTCAGCTTGCCCGGGTTGGCCTTGGCGTAAGCGACGAGTTCGGCGACGGTTTTGAACGGCGTGTCCGGATGTACGACAAACAGTTGCGGCGTCTCGGCGATCAGCATCACCGGCGCGAAACTGTTGGCGTCATAGCCCGCGTTCTTGAAGATCATCGGGCTCATGATCAGTCCGCTGGCGGCGCTGACCATCAGCGTATAGCCGTCCGGATCGGCGGCGGCCGCCATCTTCGAGCCGAGCGTGTTACCGGCGCCCGGCCGGTTTTCGACGAACACCGATTGGCCGAGCTCGCCGGTGAGCGCATTGGCGATCAGTCGCGCCATCGCGTCGACCGGTCCGCCGGCCGGCGTCGGCACGATGATGCGCACCGGACGGTTGGGATACGGTTGCGAAGATTGCGCGAGCGCGGCGGGCGGCAGCAGCAAGGCCAGCAAGCCAAGCGCGAACAGAATCCGGCGCATGTTTCCCCCCGTGATCGTGTTGTTTTGGGGAAAGCCTATACCCGGCGTTGGCGTTCGTCCTGAGAAAATAGCCCCCTTGGTACGGTCCCTGGAACGGGCGTCATATTCCCGGGCGACAGCGCCTAATGCGCGTAGCGGCTACTGGCCGCCTAAATCCCGCACCATAAAGCGCGCGTCGCCGCCATAGCTCGCCAGCTTGCGCCGCATCTCAGCGTCGTCGAGACCGATGATGCGAAAGCCATGGGCCTGCCAGAACGGCGCCGAGCCGGTCACCGCGACCAGCGACGCATTGGCGAAGCCGCGCGCGACCGCATGCGCCAGGATCTGCCGCACGATGCCGGACGCCGCTTTGGTACCGCGCGCGGCGGGCAGCAGCGTGAGATCGTGGATATAGTAAGTCGACGCGTCCGCCGGCAATTGCCGCAGCAGCGAGTTCAAGGCCGGTGGTTCACCAAGCCGCCACGGATGGCTCACGATATAGCCGGCGATGTTGTCGCCCTGCCCGAGCACCCAGCATCCTGCCGGATAGAGCTTCAGCCGCTCGGCAAACACTGCTGCGTCTTCCGGATGGTTGACGTGTACGCGATTGGCAATACCGGTCGCGGCCGCGAGGTCAGCGTCGGACATCGGACGCCAAGTGGGTTTGCGATCCCGGGGCGGCTTGTCCGATGGGTCCGTCGCGTCGTTTCTCGTATTGCCGAGCAGGGTCCGCCCTACTTCTTCGGCGGGGTCGGCATCTTGCTTTCCTTGATATTCAACCGATGAATATCGTCGGCGTCCGTGAAGTCGTAGTCGCTTTTAAAGCCCGCCGAGTGAATGCCGGCGACCGCCGCGATGTCGTCCATCTCGTTGACGTCGCCGGTCACGCCGATGGCGCCGATCACTTCGCCGTCGGCATCGCGGATGAGCTGCCCGCCGCCCTCCAGGAACAGCGGCGCGTCGGCGACGCCTTGCAGGTTGTCGACGAAGATCGGCTTCTCCTTGGCCTTGGCCAGCACCAGGCGCGACGGGCGGCCAAGCGACAGCGTCGCATAGGCTTTGCCCTGCGCGACCTCGAAGCGCAGCATCGAGGCACGGTCCTGCACCATGCCGGCTTTGACCCGGCCGCCGGCATCCAGCACCACGGCGGCGAGCGACCGCAGCTTCAGCTTTTCGGCCTCGGCGAAAGTGCCTTCGATGATGGTCACGGCCTGCTTGAGGCTGATCGCGCGCATGATGTCTCCGATATGTGTCTCGATTACGAAAGTTGTTCTGACTCGTAGGGTGGGTTGGCGATCGGGTCCGCGCGCGCAGCGCGGCCCGATGAGCGTAACCCGCCCTATGCAGAGAGACGGCACGGCAGGATGGTGGATTACGCTGCGCTAACCCACCCTACGCCCTGGACCGCTCGCTGCCCTTGCCCCTCGCCTCAATCGATACTGATCCCGGCCGCGCGGATCGGCTTGGCCCAACGCTCAATCTCGGCCGGCAGCAATTTGGCCAGATATTCCGGCGTGCGTTTTTCCACCGGCACCACGTCGGCGCCGAGGTCTTCCAGGCGCGTGCGGATGACCGGCGTGTCGAGCGCGTCGCTCATCGCCTTGTTGAGCTTGGCGATGATGGCGGGCGGCGTGCCCTTCGGCAGGAAGTAGGCGTTCCAGGCGCTGGCCTCGACGCCGGCCATGCCCTGCTCGCCCGTAGTCGGCACATCCGGAATGACCGGCGAGCGCTTTTCGGCCATGATGGCGATCGCCTTCACGGTGCCGCCCTTGATCTGCGCCGCAGCGGTCTGAATGCTGTCGCACATGTAGTCGACGCGCCCGCCCAGGAGTTCGTTCATCACCAGGCCCGAGCCGCGGAACGGCAGATGCAGCACATCGACGCCCATCACCTGATTGAGCAGCACGCACGGCAGATGTGTCGCCGAGCCGACGCCGGCCGAGCCGAATTGCATCTTGGCCTGGTTGGCTTTCACATAGGTGACGAATTCCTGCAGGTTGTTGACCGGCAGGTCCTTTCGCACCACCAGCACGCGCGCGGCATCCGTGGCCATCATCAGCGGCTCGAAATCCTTCAGCACGTCATACAGCGGCCGTTTGTACAGCACCTGCGTATAGGCGTGCGTGCCGACATTGCCGGCCAGGATGGTGTAGCCGTCGGGCCTCGCATCGACGACGCGCCTGCCGCCGATCATGCCGCCGCCGCCGCCGACATTATCGACCACGACCGCCTGGCCGAGCAGCTCGCTCATCCGCGCGGCCAACAGGCGCGAGCCGACATCGATGCCGCCGCCGGCCACGAACGGCACCACGATGGTGATCGGCCGCGTCGGGAATTCCTGCGCGGACGCGATGGGTGCGGCGGTCGCGGCGCCGACGCAGAGCGCGGCGGCGAGCAGAACACGATGTGTGGCGGCGCGCGTGAACGCGTGCAGGGTGGCGGAGATGTTCGTCGGCATGATGCGGCGCCTAATGTTTCCGGATGTGAAATTCGGCCGCAACCTGCTCCCGGGTCCACCCGATGTCAATCAACGCCGGGCGTGGCCCGGTGCTCGCCCGGCGCATAGGTTATCTACTGGAGGCAGCGCTTGCGGCGCGATGCACGGATTGCGGCGCACGGTTTAAAGATTTGCAGGGGACGGCGATACCTATCGTCAACCGAGCCTTAACGGCGGCACTTTCATTGCAGGCGCTTGCCAAACCCGTTCGATACCAAGTCGCGAAGGTGCCTGTGCCTTGACGCGCATTTGTCTCGGCTCACCTATGGCCGCGCGATCTTCCATGACCGTGGAGACCGCGCGCGGCCAGAACGTTTTCGCCAATGCAGAGCTCTCCGGCCTGCCGTCCGCAGCCATCCTACCACTGGCACTCACGTTGGCTGATCATATCCTTGATCCGCTTGTCGCTGTACTGAATGGCTTCGATAACCCGATTGAGCTGCGCGTTTGGATTTTCAACGCGCGCGGCCAGTTCGCGCCCGCGCGGCGGCGATATCTCATAGATTGACTGCAACGCACTGGCGCGAAAACCGTGGATCTCGGTCACGTCGGACAGAATGGCTTCCAGGGCCGGCAACGCCTCCTGGCTTCGGACCTGGCCCAGAAAATCGATCGCATAGAGCCGCCTTTGCATCGTCTTGTCGGACAGCGCGCGAGTGACCAGCGGCGCAACGCTCTTGCCATGCGCAAGAAGCGGCGCCGACTGCATGCATTCGGGGCGAGGTTCGCCGCCATAGAAATCCGCGAGCGCGGCCTCCGCAGTCGGATAGGGGCTGCTTATCAGCCACCCGAAAGCCAACGCCGAAAGGCTCAGCCCGATGGCGGTCCAGATCAGGAAATGGAATCGGCGTTTCATCGCTCCACTATACGTGATGCCGGTTGTACCGGCCCGGGAACAGAACGCTAGGACACGCGTTTTCCCCGACCGGAATGTGGAGCAGAGCCGCCGCCATGCATGTCACCAAACCCACGCCCGACCGCCTGCATCTCGACTTGAACGACGAACTTGCGGTACGTGCCTTCGTGAAGAACTGCAATGTCACGGCTGAAGATTTGACCAAAGCCGTGCAGAAAGTCGGCAATTCCCTGGCGGCATTGCGCAAGGAACTGAGCCGCTCGGCGGAGCGCGCGGCGTCGTAGCAAGCGTGGTCGGGAATTGCGCACCGCACCGGGATGTTTGATGGGGGCTGCCCGGATTGTTGGCTTATCCGGGCTACGAGATGCGATAGCGCGCGCCGCTTCCGCCTAATCCCGAAACAGCTTTTCGTAGTGCTCCTTGACGGTGTCGTAGCATTCGCAGGCAACATCGTGCAGGCCTGCGGCATCGAGGATCTTTATGGTGCCGCGGCTGTAGCGGATGAAGCCGGCGCGCTGCAGGGCGCCGGCAACCAGCGATACGCTGCCGCGCTGCACGCCGAGCATCTGGGCGAGGAATTCCTGCGTCAGTACCAGTTCGTCAGTTTCAGCGAGGTCGCGCATGCGCAACAGCCAGCGGCACATGCGGGCCTCGACGGTGTGGCTGGCGTTGCAGCCTGCGGATTGCTGCGCCTGCGCGAACAGCACCTGTTCGTGCCGGATGATCAGCGAGCGCAAGTCGCGGTTCCGATCGGCGATCTCGCTGAATTTGGTCGCATCGATCGCCGAAGCGGAACCGGCGACCTGCACCATAGCTTTGCCGAGCGCCACCTTGCCGTCCAGCGCGCAGGCCGCGTTGGCGACGCCGTCGCGGCCGACCATCGCGGTCTCGATCATGTCGCCGACTTCCATCTCGACCACCAGCGAGATGACGCCGGTATGCGGGAAGAACACCTTGCGGATCGGATGATTGGTGTCGGCGATGATGTCGCCGAACTGCAGTTCGACCACCTTGAGGTGGGGAATCAGCAGCGCCAGCACGCCCGGCGCGAGCGACGATAATAATAGGTTGGATTCCGGAAAAACCATGACGCACGCTCCTGCCTAAGGCGGGAGCGCTGTCGCGTCTCTCAGCCACTGATGCCTAATTGCCGATCAGTGATGCCAGAAGCCTAGCACGTCGTATGTCATGCAGGTGACTTAGTTTGCGGTATTTATGCCGCAATGTCAGGTATATAGCATTGCTGCTCGCCTACCACGTTGCGGGCCGGCCCGGCTGGGTACGCGTGCAGTTTATGGTGCATTACTCCCGACCTGCGCGCGATACGCCTATGTAAAAATATATAGCCACGTTCGAAAAGCGGCATTCGATACCTCGAACGCCGCGCCGGCGGCACCCGGAATGAAAAAGTTCGGTATCTACGTCAGGTTTCCGACAGAAGCCGCCGCATGTTTGATCTAGCCTGTCTCGCACGCGAACCTTTTCAGGAGGCCACCGATGGTCCAGGAAACGCCGCGTGCCGCCCAGTATCGCCAGCGCGCTGACGCGATCGATACCGCAGCCCAAAGCCTGTCGCCCGAAGATCGGGCCACTGCGTTGCGCCACCAGCAGGCGCTGCGCCATCTCGCCGACATCGAGGATTGGGTCGCGGCCGAACCGCACGTCGCGGCGAACCACGACTACAAACTGGAGCCCCGGCCCGACGCGCCGCCACGCGGCCCCGTGCGGGCCAATGCGCCGGGTCGACGTGCGACGATACGGCCGGTCGAACCATTAGAACAAGCACGCGACATGACACGACATCCGGGAGCGCGACGGAGCTGAACAGACGATGAATTGCGATGGCGGATCGTTCACGACCGCACACCGCACCATCGCCCGACATGTCTCGCTTTTGATCGAGCCGTATAGGAGGTTCGAATGTCCTCACCTGCCGAAGCGAAAGTCCAACTCTCCGCGCCGCGCTGCTCCCAATGCGGCTTCGCGATGACGCCATTGCTGCTCGGGCGCGGTCTCGGCATCGAGGCGCTGGATCAAGTATATGAATGCCGGTCCTGCGGCGTGATGACGATGCCCGATCCGCCGACACCATCGGCAGATCCGCCGGCGCCGGCGCGATGACTGTTCGGCGCGGCGCGATTCGCGTCGTTGCCGATCAGTGCCACAGCTCTCTCCGGCCCGCGCCTCACCGCTTGCTTGGCTTAGTCGGAATGTTCCGGCCGACCGTTCACCGGCGCGGCGATGTTTTTGCGATCACGGAACGCGAGGGCGGCCCCCCGCCGATGACATTTGCTTGAGCCGGTAGCCGCCATGTCAAAATACACAGCGCCCTGTGGACGAGGCCGATAGGCTCTGCCCTCCCGCGAGTTGCAACAAGCACATGCCATAAAGTATGCGTCATGACGAGCCGAACACCCCGCACGCGCGACGAAGCGAGCATTGGGCCATTCAAATTCACCAAAGCGCGCCGCCAGTCCCTTGATCGAGTCGGGCGGACGCCAGGGGCCTCGGACAACGCACACCGTCCGAGGCTCCGCACCTTTCTCGCGTCGCACACCCGCGATGTGACGCGAAGTGCATCGCGCAGCATCGTGCCGCTCCGTGTGCACGCGCATCGCACAGGGCTGCCGGGCGCCGCGCGTTATGCACAGCGCATTGCGCTCGCGACGTTGACAAGGCACGACGCAAATCCGTCTAAGATCCAGTATAGAAAATGAAGGGCCGCAAATGACCCAAAAAACCAGCCGAGACACCTCCTCGCCCGCGTCGCTCCTCGTCAACTATCGCCAGCGCGCCGCTGACCTGGCGGAAAAGATCAAGGACCTGCCGGCCGAGGAACGCGCCGAAGCGTTACGGCACCACAAGGCGCTGCTGCATCTCGCCGCGATCGACGACTGGGTCAGTTCCACGCCCCGCGCGCGGCTATTCAACGAATACAAATTGGATCCCCGGCCGCTGCCGCCATCGTCGCAGCAGGTGATGGGACGGCTGCGCAATCGCCAGGATTGAGGCGGCGGGGTCCATGGCGGTATCCGCCCGATTCGTGGCGTGCCATCCGGCTCCTTGATGCACGGTCGGCTTTTGCGATACTTTCCCGCGCGGCATCAAGGGAACGCAGCATGCTCCGGCTTCGCGACGGCACCATCCAGATTCGAAAAACGGACCGCTGGGAAGACGTGCCATCCGGCACGACCAGCGGCGCCATCACGGCGATCGGGCTCGCCTGCGTCGCAATCAAATATTTCACGACCAGTTGGCCCCAATGGGCGCGCATCACGGCGCTGGCCGTTGTGCTGGTGCCGCCGGCCCTGATCCTCATCGCCATCGCCTGGGAGCGCCTGCGCACCGCCATGCGTAAGGACAACGGGACTGAGACCAGCCGCGACTGACGTGGCGGCGGGCCTGGACACGGTGAACCGGCGCACGCCCGCTGGCGACACGTCATCCTGCGGGGCGATTGGTCCTCAACGCTTATGTGAAAGCCGGGGCCGCCGTGCCGCTGACCCTCAACCTCATCGCTACCGAGATCGCCGGGCTGATCGCGCTGTGGTCGGTGGCGAACGACCTGCGCACCGGCAAGGCCGCGACCAGCAAAGGCTGGACCGTGGACTTCGCACATAACCGGATCGGGTTCTGCCTGCTGGTGGCTTTCAAGGTCGCCTTCGTCGCCTTCGCGGCCGCTATGCTGCTGCACGCGTTCGGGCTGGTCGGCGATCCGGTCGCGGCGATGAAGCAGGTGGCGCCGTTTCTGACGCCGCGTTAGGGCGCGACGGGCTCACTACGTAGCGGCCCAGCCCTTCAAAACGACCGCCTTTGGTGACCGCGCCTTACGTCTGGCCTAGCATCGCCGCGCGTCCATGGACGAGCAGCGCGCGTATCGTGCTGTCCGGGCTCTTGAGATTCCCAAGCGGCTTCGTCGGTCCGGCGGCCTGTGGACTTTTGCCTCACCTCTCCCCCTCCCGAATCATGTCCGCCCTTCCCCGGATAAATTCCTCCACGGCCGTCCAGGTCCGGTCCTTGCGCCTTGTGTTGGTGTAGAACGCGTCCAATTCATTGAACGCCACGTCCATGTCCGACTTCACCGTGCGATGCTCCTTGCCGCCGAGCGCGTGGATCTCCCGCGCGGTGGCGCCATAGATCGCGACCGCGACCGCGATGTCGTAGGCGCGCTGCCCGAGATATTGCTTGCAGGCGGCAAGCCGCGCCTGCGCCGAGACCTGCGCGAGGTGCGGCCCATGCGGCGGGCGGCCGCCATCGACCGCCGGCTCATAGGTTTGCGCGCGCAACGCCCGATACGCCGACTGCCATTCGGCCGCGAGGCGCTCGGCCGCCGCGATCTGATGGTCCTGAAAGCCCATTGCGTGAAAACTCGACGCGAACGACCACACCTCCTGCACGCTGCCGTCGGCTGCCCGGACCTGGCGCCGCTTCATGCCGTTGCGCCTGGCCTTTTGTCCTAGCGCGTGGCGGTCGGCGGCGTTCGCGGCCGCAAACTCGGCTTCGTGCCGCGCCCGCTCGGGAGGAGACAGCGGCACGCCGTGGCGGGAAGCCTTGCTTGGCCGGATGGCGATGCTTTTGCGGGTGATGTTGTTGGTAGCGATGTCGGTGGTGGCGATCTTGTTCATGGCACTCCGGACTGTGTTGTTGGCGATGCGGTCGGATGCGCGCGGCTCCGTAATGGCCCACTCCGTAGTGATCCCAAGCCGCGGATTAACGCTCGATTTGGATTTGGCAGTCATCATGGACTCGATCCCGGTTCGTGGCTTTGCTACGGTATCTGGATGACTCTCATGGCGGCGCGCGCGCCATGATGGACGCTCGTGTCGGCACAAAGCCGGCGCGGACGGGAAAAACCCTGATGGATGAATCCGATAAGCGGGTTTGTTCGAATGGCGAATCGACGACGCGGGGCGTTAATTGCGGTGAGTGATTCACGGGAATTAACGGCGGGGAATCGCGTGAAGTCTGAGCGTTAATTCCGTTTACTGATTCAGATAAACCCGGAATTGCGAGATCAGGTAATGTGCCCGCATTAATTCCAGTTATTGTTTTACTGGAAGCCGGCTGAGAATTCGAATTTGAGAAATCAGGTAATTTCTCAGCGTTAATTTCGGTTAAACATTCACCGGAATTAACGACCCAAAACGGGCCTGCAGCTAAACATACACGGGCAAATTCGCGGCTAAATTCCCCTGGCGTCCCAGGGCAGGAAGTACCGCACTGTTCTGCCTTTCGGATATGTTTTAGCGCGCCGAAGCAGGCCTGGATATTGCCGAGAAATTCGGAAAAAATAAAGAGTTTTCGCCCACACTCATTTTCGGTCGTTTCGGCAGTTCGCGCGCGCAGCGGGTTTTTAGCCCCCGGGCAGGAAGTGTCGAACAGTTCTCCTCTTCGGATATGTTTTTGACCCTCGGCGGCCGGGCCGAAAAATGCCCGAAGTTTCAAAGGTCCGAAAATCACGTTTTCGCGAAGCAGCCCGGAATTGCCTGCAGCGCAGCGGCTTTTTTCATTCGGGCCGGAAGCCTCAAACAGTTCTCCTGTTCGGATATAATTTCTCGCCTTGGCAAATGGGTCGGAAAAACCGTTTAGTTTCAGTGACACAAAAATAGAGGCCTCTCCTAACGGAGCACTTGTGCCTGCTGCACAGGAGTTTCTTACATTGAGGCTGGAAACACCAAAGTGTTTCGCCCTCCGGATAGGCGCCAAAGCCGGGGCAGTGGCTGGCGAAATTTCGCCTGGCTGCGACGTTTCCTGAAAATTCGAAAAATCGAGATCGCACGCGCCAATTAATCTGTCACCACAGGGGTTTTCGGCGGTAGGTCTGGAAATATCGGAGTATTTCGTCTTTCGGATATTCGCGGAATTCGCGAACTCGGCGACGGTTTCGCCGAAAACGAAATCGCCAGCAGCGGTTTGATTTTCGCGAAAATTCGCGTCGATGCAGTTCAAAGTGCAATCCGTGTCGATGCCGGAACGGCTTTTCGGATCGGGGCCGGAACGGCCGGCGTGTTTCGCCTTTCGGATAGGACGGAACGGCAGCACCACAGCGCCGGAATTTTCGGCGATCGACTTCGCGCGCTCGATAGAATTCGAAAAATCCCCGCCATTGAGTTCGGCAGCGCGATCTGGCGCGATGGCGCGAGGCATTTTGGCACCGAGGCGGCTTTTATCCGCGTGTTTTCCGGTGCGGATATTTTCGTGCGCGGCGAAAACCGGCGGCAGATTGCGCGCCGGAATTCCGCGCGCGTTTTCCACCGGCGCGTCGGAGCGCGCAGCGATCACGCCGACCACCGTCGACGCCGCGCACCCTTCGGCGGAATGGCGCGGCCGTTCTTCGATCCGAGTGTCGCCTGGAGCAGCGACGGCTTGGGCGGAAGGCGCGCTGCAAATCTCGAAATCGCGGTCGTGACGGCGCGCGATTTCGCCGCCGATGTCACACCCGATCCCGTCCGCCGCGCCGCAGTCGAACGGCCCCCTCCGCCTGCCAAAGCGAAGATCGGGGTGGGGAATGAGCAGACCCGCGTTAGGCGACTTCGCGACGCTCGGCCGGTGGTCGCCGGCTGGGATTTCGACCTCGTCTGCCGGGCGATTTTCACGTCTGGTTTCGGGGCGGATTCCGGGTCTATTTTTGAGCTCGTTTGCGACCCGGATTTCACCCTGATTTTCACCCTCGCGGGCACGCGGATTTACCCCGGGACGCGGGGATGAAATCGCCCCCGAATCCGCACCCGGATTTTCGTGCGAATTGCCCTCGCGATCGCCTCTCAGATCCGGGGCGGCGCACCCGTCCCGGCCGCCCTCCGCTCCCTCCCCGCTGCCAATGCCCGACGACGCGTTCCAGCGCCCGCCTGACCGCCCCTGTCGCGTATAAGACCGCCCGCCCTCACGGTTCCGACCGCTGCCGCGATTGGCGCCGACCCCACCCTGCATATGTCGGCCGGAATCGGTTACCTTCGGATTTGGCCGGCCGAGACGCAAAGCCGGCGCCAAACGAAATGCCAGCGGCCGCCAGTCCACCGGCAGCGTCAGGCCGGATTCTTTGCTGGAATTCCGAGTCCGCAGAATCCCTTCCCTGGGTTTTCCTGAATCTTCAGAAGAACAAGAAGAAGGCACCTTCGCAGAAGTCCGAGGAGTGGAGGCGAAGTCCGAGGAACATCCGCTGAAGGATTCACGTACGGAATCTTCCCATTGATCGGACTCGCGTTTTTCCACTTGAACATGGTTAACGGAGAAACCGGAAACGACCTCCGGGGAACCCTCGAATTCATGGGCGAAATCGGGCTCCGATCCGGCGGAATTCGCGGGCGCTTTTGCCCTTTGGATGGGTTCAGCGCTTCCGGTTTCCGAAACGGCGGCGGTAACGCGACCTCCCCTCATGTCACGTCCCAATGCGCGAACTGGCCGAACCGGTTGTCGGGCTGCAGCACGCGCGCCGTATCCCGATCCGGCACAAACTCGGACACCGGTTTGGCGTCGACCGGCCGGAACGCTTTGCGGCAATGCGGCCCGCAATACGGCGCGCCTTTGAGCGGCGACTGACCACAAAAAAAGAAGCCCGGCTCGCCCGGATCGCCGACCGGCCAGCGGCAGGTATCCTCGGTCAGTTCCAGCAGCGAACAGGCGCGCGAGGTGCGGGCCGAGGGATCGGTGCGCACATCCCTGAATCCCTCATCCTGAGGGGCGCTCCGAAAGAGCGCGTCTCGAAGGATGGAGGGCCCGGACGTTGCGCGACCCGGTGCTGCATCACACGGGCCCGCATCCTTCGAGGCTCGCTTGGCTCCTACCTCAGGATGAGGGTTGGGCACCTCAGGATGAGGATTGGAGCCCGGACCCTCAATCCTCCGCCGCGTCTTCAGCCGTACACGCGGCTGGCGCGGACCGCGCGGCGCCGGCTCCCGTATGGCCAGCCCGAGCCGGTCCACCTTGCCGCTGACCGCGCCGCGGGTAATGCCGAGCTTGGCGGCGATCGCCGCATAAGACACCCCGTCGTCGCGCAGGCGCTTGAGCAAAGCGATGCGTTCAGCGGTCCATTTCACGACCGGCCTCCAAATCTTGAGCGGATAGGTCTGAATTGAAATCGGACGGAGGCTTGGCCGGCGCCGGATAGATGTCCGGGCGCAGTTCGTGGCGCGGCACGCCGGTCACGGCCTCGATCGGCAGCACGAATGGCGCCGCTGCGCCGTGCTTGGATCGCTCCAGCCAGTACCAGACCCGGGACTGGGTGGTGCCGAGGCGCTTGGCCAGCGGTTTCTGTCCGCCAGCTAACGAACACGCACGCTTCAGTGCGTCATGTGGAGAGACTGGAATCGCCCGTGCTTCGCCCATCTCGCCAAATTACAGATTTATTGGTCTATTTCAACTGAAAAATATGTTTGCTTATGTACCAAAAATTTTGTAATCGAGGATTCGTTCGGAATTCGAAAAGATGCGCAGCACAGGACAGGCGATCCGCCCCGCGCGACATGAACCGCGCCACAGGCAACGCCGGACAAGAGACCCGCGATGAAGGACATCGATGCCAAAGCCTTCGGCGAACGTCTGGCGGAGCGGCGCGATGCGCTCGGCATGACGCAGGACGCGCTCGGCCGCGCGGTCGGTTACACGCAGCAGACCATCCAGGGCCTGGAGATCGGCAAGACCAAACGCCCCGGGCGTATCGTCGATCTGGCAGAGGCGCTGCAGACCTCGATCGAATGGCTGCTGTATGGCGAAGGCTCAGGCGACGGCGCGAGCCCATCCCCCGCGTCCGGCATGCCCTCATCCGGCATCTCGTCATCCGGCCCGCTGATCGGCGGACCGGTGTCGCGCGACCGCACCATGCTGCTGCCCGGCCGCCACCTGACGGGCGAAAAGGATCTCCCCGTGCATGCCTGCGCGCAAGGCGGCAAGGGCGCGCTGGTGGTGTCGAGCGAACCGGTCGATTGGGTCGGCCGGCCGGAGCCGTTGGCGCGTGTCAAGGACGGCTACGGCATCATCGTGTCGGAGAATTCAATGTCGCCCGAATTCGAATCCGGCGACATCGCGCTGGTGCATCCGCACAAGCCGCCGATCACCGGGCGCACCTGCGTATTCTACGCCGAGCGCGACGATGGCACGATGGAGGCTTGCATCAAGCGCCTGCGCAAGGAAACTGCCGACGCCTGGCACGTCACGCAGTTCAACCCGCCGGACGGGGAGAAGCGCGACTATGTGCTGAAGAAATCAGAATGGCAGAAATGCCACGTGACGGTGGGGTCGTATAAGGGAAGGTAGGTCCGGAACGTACGGCTCGTCGGGCCTCCGGCCCTCTTTGGGGTGGTCGGGCGCCTCCTGATAGGTGCCTGACATATTTATCTGTTGATTTTTACATATTTATCTGTATTCTGGTTTCCACGCACTCGGGAGCCACAGATGAACCGACCGCTTTCCCGCCAGAACTTCTCCAAGGCTCGCCCGGTCCCCGACACCGACCTGTGCGTGATCGAGGCCGACATCGTGGTCGATGGTCGGCGCGAGCGCTATTTCGCCGAGCGCGATGCCGCCCGGACCAACCGGCGCGACACACTGGCCGACATCGTGTCCGGCCAGATCGAGCGCGTGCGCCGCGTGCTGTCGTTCAACCCCGCCGAGGGCTGGGCGTGCGACGTGTCGGAAGACATCGCCCGCGACGCGCTGCGGGCCGCGCTGGAAGACCGCCAGGGCGTGCCCGGCCATCTGTTGGATTTCCTCGAAGAATATCTTGGCTGCGACACCGTCGCGACCGCCGAGCGCGAGGATGCCGAACAGGAGCTCGCCCGACATGAGATCGCCGCGCGCGAGGTCGCGTGATGCCGGACTTTTACGTCGCCATCGAGCCGGACATCGACGACATCGCACTCGGCCTGCGCGTGCTCGACGCCAAGGTGCGCGATGTGCGCGGCGCCATCGACCAACGGCAGACGCTGTCGCTGCAGCGCGCCGCGGCCGATCTCGCGCGCCTTGCCGGACAACTCGGCGCATTGGCCGACGGATTGGCGAGCCGCGCCGGCGCGAGGATCAAGGCGCAGGCGGACACGCAGGAGGATCACGCGGGCGCGCCATGACGCGTGGGCTCGCATAACAAACACAGCAATCGTCGGCGTCTCTCCCGCCGATGACGGCGCCGACCGGCGGGGGCGTCCCTCCCCCAGCCTCCGCCGGTCGGATGCGTTAGGCCTGACAAGGAGGCGCCAAAGGCGTCGCTCTCCCCTATCCACCACCTCAGCCATGTGCAAAGTGACGGATGGAAAAGTTCACCGTCACCCGCCTGCTTCTCGCCGCTTGGTTCGTGGGCGCCTGCGGCCTCCTGGCCGCCGCCATGTGGGTGAACCTCACGGCGTAAGGCGTCTTTTCCTGGAAAGTCGGCGCGGACTTGACCCGCACTTCGATCTGACAAGACTCCGCCACCACGGACGGAAGGCAGAATCCTGTCATGATCGATCACACCGGCATCGGGGTTGCGGATGTAGCGCGCGCGGCCGCGTTTTACGATGCGGCGCTGGGCGCGCTCGGCCTGCGCCGGGTCATCGAGATGCCGGCGAGCGACCGGGTGCACCGTTATGACGGCGCCGGTACCGATGCGGTCCGCACCGGTACCGGCGGCGCCACGAACGCCCGCTTCGACGGCATCGGTTACGGCACCGACTATCCGGTGTTTTGGATCGATCGCTTTCATCCGCCCGGCGTGAAGCAGCACGTCGCCTTCAAGGCCACGAGTCGTCAACAGGTCAATGCGTTCCACACGGCGGCGCTCGAGGCCGGCGGCACCGACAACGGCCTGCCGGGCCTGCGCGACCCCTCCAAAGGCTATCTGCCCGGCTATTACGCGGCCTTCGTGTTCGATCCGGACGGCAACAACATTGAAGCGGTGTTTCGCGGCGGGTGAGGCCGTCATGGCTCATGCCAGCCGCATGCTATAAGCGCGCCCGATGTCCACGCCCGAGTCCGCCGCCCCCACACCCACCGCCGCCCGCGTGGCGACAGCCGCCGCGCTGGATCGCCTTGCATTCGCGCTGCGCATGTTGGGCGCGCTGGTGCTGGCGGCGCTGCTGGTACTGGTGCTCACCTCGGTGACGTTGCGCTATGGCTTCGGCGCCGGGCTGATCTGGACGGAAGAACTCGCCGTCTGGCTCAACGTGCTGCTGGTTGCGGTGGGCGCGCCGCTCGCGGCCAACGGCCCGCTGGCGATGCGGCTCGATGTCGTGGCCGGCCTGCTGCCGGCGCGGCTGCAAATCATCGCACGCGTCATCGCAGACGCCATCGCGGTCGATGCGGGGCTCGTGTTGATGCTCGGCGGCGCCGACGTGATGGCGGCGATCGGCGGCACCTCCACGGTGCTCGGCCTGCCCGAATGGCTGCGCTTCGCGGTGATTGCCACCGGCGGCGGACTCATGATTGTCATGTTATGTGGCCGCGCGTTCGTGCAGGACGGCCCCGCGCGCGCCATCGCCGTACTGGCCACCGGCATCACTCTATATCTGGCCGCGCATCATCTGCACGGCCTCAACCTCGCCTCGCCGAGCGTTGCAGCCGGACTGTTCGCCGCCATCGGCCTCATCCTGGGCGCGCCGCTGCCGCACACGCTGATCGTCGGCGTGTCGCTCGCGGCGGCGTTCGGCGCGCTGCTGCCGGAGCCGGCTTTGGTGCAGAACGCCGTCGTCGGCATGAGCAAATTCCTGCTGCTGGCGATCCCGTTTTTTCTGCTGGCCGGCGGGCTGCTCACTGAAGGCGGACTGGCGGATCGCCTGGTCCGTTTCGCCGCGACCTTGGTCGGCCATTTGCGCGGCGGCCTCGCGCAAACGACGCTCGTCTCCAGCGCGATGTTCTCCGGCGCGTCCGGCTCCTCGGTCGCCAACGCGGCGTTCGGCGCCAAGGTGATGGTGCCGGCGCTGGTCGCGCACGGCTACAAGCTGCCCCGCGCGGCGGCGATCGTTGCGGCCACGGCGATGCTGGACAACATCATCCCGCCGTCCATCGCGTTTTTGATATTGGCCGCCGCCACCAACCTGTCGGTCGGCGCCTTGCTGGTCGGCGGCTTCGTGGCCGGCGGCATTCTCGCTTTGGCGCTCGGCATCGCGCTGCATCTGACATCGCGCCACGAGACACCGTCGCGCGCGAGAGCGTCCGGCGCCGAGCGCGCCCGCGCCTTCGTGGCGTCGCTGCCCGCCGTCGGCCTCGGCGTCGTCGTGGTGGTCGGGATTCGCTTCGGCGTGGTGACGACGACGGAAGCCTCCGCGCTCGCGGTCGCCTATGCGCTGGTGGTGTGCCTGATGCTGCGCAGCCTGAACGGCCGCACGCTCGTCGAGGCGTTCGGGCAAGCAGCGAGCGAGGCCGCCGCCATCGGCCTGCTGATCGGCGCCGCCGCGCCGTTCGCGTTCCTCCTTGCGGTCGATCGGGTCGCCGACACCGTGACGGCCGCTGTCACATCGTTCGGTGGCGGGCCGTTCGCGGTGATGCTGATCGCCAATGTGGTGCTGCTGGTCGCCGGCCTCGTGCTCGACATCGGCGCGGCGATCCTGCTGCTGGCGCCGCTGCTGCTGCCCGCCGCGATCGCGGCCGGCATCGATCCGATCCAGTTCGGCGTCATCCTGGTGGTCAATCTGATGATCCACGGCCTGACGCCGCCGCTCGGCATATTGGTCTATGTGGCGAGCGGCGTTTCGGGCGCAAAACCCGCCCAGGTGTTCCGCGAAGTGGTGCCGCTGCTGCTGGCGCTGCTGTGCGCGCTCGCCGTGATGTGCGTCGCCAGCGCGATGTGGGCGACGCGTCACTGAACGACAGCAGCGACCGAACGCAAGGCCGTCGAGCGCTCGATGCGCGAAAGTCCCTGCCTAATCGCAAGTTCTGCGAGCTTCTGGCCAGGGCTGTGTTTTCAGATGTTGGCCGCGAAGGCTTGGCGTACTGCGATCCATTTTTTCGACCAATCCGGGTGATCGCTTGCCCAGCAACGCAAAGATGTGTTTGCTAAGGCCCTGGAAAAGTCGGTTTGGGGGAGGCGACGGTGCGGATCATACTTGCAAGAGCATTCTTGGCAATTTCGGCGGCCTGCGCCAGCACCGGCCTGCTGTTCGACGCCGCGCACGCGCAGAATCGTACGGACGCATCGGATTGTCGCGCGCTGCAAGACGCCTATCGTCAAAAGCGCACCGAAGTGCGGGCGGTTCTGAAAGCCAACAATTCCGACGACGCGTGCGGCAGCGTGCCAAATCGGCAGAAAAATCTCACGCTGCGCACCGAAATCCTGTCGATCTACGGCCGCCAGAAATCGAAATGCGGCCTCGGCGGCGAAGACGATGAAACGGCCGATCTGCAGGAAGACGTCGCCAGGGCCAAGAAAGCCTTGGACATGTATCAATCGCACTGCCGCAAGGACCAGGACGAGGCCGCGGCGCGGCGGCGGCCTCCATCAACGTCAGGCCCGGCGGACTTCGGCATAGAATTGATCCCTTCCGGCCAGATCGACTGTTTTGGCGGATGCCAGCAGACGGCGCCAAATGGCGGCCCGCTAACGCCCGCGCCGCGCAACAGACCTTCGACGATCACCGAACCAAGCGGGCCAGGAGGGCCGTCCAACCCAAACTCCAAAGTGCGCGACGCCCGATAAGGATTTCACTTTGCATCGCCTCACTCCGGAGAAAGATATGATGCCCCATCGGATCGCGGCCGCTTTGCTGGCAGGATGGACTCTCGCAGTCGCGGCGCCGGACCCCGCCTTCGCGGCCAAGGATGCGCTGTGCCTGACAAGGTGCGGCACAGCGATGTTCACCGATCTGAACCGCTGCCCATCGGCCACCACCGATGAAATGGCTTATCTGAGATGCTCCGAGCAAGCTTCCGACGTACAGCGGGCTTGTGTCAGAGGCTGCCCAGAGGAATCAAAGCAAACGCCGTCCCCGACGAATACACGAGCCAATACCAATACCAATACGAATACGAATACGAATACGAATACGAATACCAAGACCCAGCCTCGCTGAGGCGCCAGCGCGAAGCGGCACGGCCGTCGCTCGTTAGTTCACCGCGCACCGTTCCGCGACTTTCGCGGCCAGAGCCTTGCCGCCGCTCTTGGCCGCCAACTCACATCCACCCTCCTTGTCGCCGAACTGCACGTGGCCGGACAGCTTGAGGTCGATCAGCGCGGCCAGCGCGCTGGGCTTGCCGAGTTCCGCCGCCTCGTTGGCGTCGGCCACGAAGCGTCCGGAAAGGAAAGCTTCACATCCGGGTGTGCGGCCGGCATCGACCCGATCCAGTTCGGCGTTATTCGGGTGGTCAATTTGATGATCCACGACCTGCCGCCGCCGCTCGGCATATTGGTTTATGTGATGAGCGGCGTGGGCGACGCGCGGCGGGTGAAACGCATCCCAGCATTGTTCCGCATCGGAACCAAACGCCCTCGCCGTGCCGTAAGCATTTTACCGAGCCCGCTCCGCGACAAAATTCGCGCCTCCGATAATGTTTCGCACACTTCTGCCGGGCCAATATTCGGCCAAGGCACCAGTACTGCGGGCCGCGGAGTTTTACTTAGATGATCGGCATAAATCTGGCGGGCGCGGAATTCGGTTCCGCGCGCGGAACGTACGGCTATAGCTACATCTATCCGAATGCGGGCGAGTTGGACTACTTCAAGAGCGAGGGCGTCAATCTCATCCGGCTGCCGTTTCTGTGGGAACGCGTGCAACCGGTGCTGGGCGGGCCGCTGGACTCCGCCGAAGTCGGGCGCATTCACACCTTCCTCGATCAGGCCGCCGCGCGCGGCATGGAAGTCGTGCTCGATGTGCACAATTATGGCCGCTACGACAAGCAGATGATCGGCTCTGAGGCCGTGCCGATCCAGACCTTCGCGGACTTCTGGTCCAGGATGGCGACGGAGTTCGGCGGCGATCCGGCGATCGCCGGCTTTGGCCTGATGAACGAGCCGCACGACATGGGCGGCCCCAATGTCTGGCCCGCCGCCGCGCAGGCCGCAACCGATGCCATTCGGGCGGCCGGCGCTACGGAAAACATCATCGTGGCGGGCGACGGCTGGAGCTCGGCCGGCATGTGGCAGCAGGTCAACGGCAACCTCGCGGTCCAGGATGCGCTGAACAAGATCGTCTACGAAGCGCACATCTATTTCGACCGCGACAATTCCGGCACCTATCGGGGCACCTACGATCAGGAAGGCGTCAACGCCATGACGGCGGTGAAGCGCCTGGAGGTGTTCGCGACCTGGCTGGCGGAGCACAACGCCAAGGGCTTCATCGGCGAATTCGGCGTCCCGGCGGGCGACCCGCGCTGGCTTACCGCGCTGGATAATTTTGTCGATGCAATGCATGCGCTAAACATGGACGGCACCGCGTGGGCGGCCGGCCCGTGGTGGGGCAATTATCCGTTGAGCCTTGAGCCCGCGAACGGCCAGGACAAGCCGCAACTCGCCGTTCTGATGCAATACGCGTTCGACGCCCCCGCGGCGTCGCTCGCGGCCGACGCGATCGACGAGAACATGGCAGGCGCCCTGATCGGCGACATCGTGCTGTCGCGTGATGGTGTGCTGACGGACGGGGCCCCCAAGGGCCTGTCGTTCGCGCTGTCCGACGCGCGCTTCGAGGTCGTGTCCGACGTGGCCGGCCATCATGTGAAGCTGGTGGACGGCATCTCGCTCGACTTTGAGGCCGCCTCTGACATCGCCCTCGTGGTGACGGTGACCAATGCGCTGGGCTATTCGACCAGCCGGAATGTGACCGTGCATGTGCACGATGTGCTGGGCAACACCATTACGGGCTCATCCGGCAACGACATCATCGACCTGAGCCACAGCGCGCCGGGACAGAAGTTCGCAAGCTCCGAGAACGACGTCATCTATGGAATGGCCGGCAGCGATACCATCATCGGAGGCGCCGCAGCCGATTGGATCGACGGCGGCGCCGGCATCGACACGGCGAGCTATGCATCGTCGTCGGCCGGCGTGCGCGTCAGCCTGGCGACCGGAACCGGCCAGGGGGGCGATGCCGAGGGCGATACGCTGGTCAACATCGAAAACCTGACCGGCAGTGCCTTCAATGACTTCCTTGAGGGCAACAGCGCGGCCAACCGGCTCAATGGCGGCGCCGGCATCGACACGGTGTCGTATGAGCACTCCAGCGCGGGCGTGACGGTCAGCCTGGCCAGCACGGTCGCCCAGGTGAGCGGGGGAAATACGAACAACGATGCGGCCGGCGATGTGCTCACGAGCATCGAAAACCTGTTCGGCTCGGCGTTCGACGATACGCTGACCGGGAATTCGCTGGCCAACATTCTGTCCGGCGGCGCCGGCAACGACACCCTCAATGGCGGCACCGGCATGGATACCATGATCGGCGGCACCGGCGACGACACCTACGTGGTCGACAATGCCGGCGACCTCGCAATCGAGAATCCCTTCGAGGGCATCGACACGGTGCGGGCATCGACCAGCTATACGCTCGGCGACAATGTCGAAAACCTGACGCTGCTCGGCGCCGGCAATATCAACGGCACCGGCAACGATCTCGCCAATGTGCTGATCGGATCGAGCGGCAAGAACAACCTGTCGGGTCTTGGCGGCAATGACGCGCTGTACGGCCAGGACGGCGACGACACCCTGATCGGCGGCGCCGGCGCCGATTGGCTCGACGGCGGCAACGGCCTCGATACCGCCAGCTATGCGTCGTCGTCGGGCGCGGTTCACGTCAGCCTGCTGGCCGGGCTCGGCCAAGTAATGGGTGGTGACGCCGAAGGCGACACGCTGGTCAATATCGAAAACCTGACCGGCAGCGCGTTCGACGATGTGTTCGAAGGCAACGGCGCCGCGAACCGCTTCGACGGCGGCGCCGGCATCGATACGGTGAGCTACGCGCATTCCGGCGCCGGCGTCAGCGTCAGCCTGATCGTCAGCACCGCGCAGGCGAGCACGGGCGACGCGAATGGCGACGCGCTGGTCGGTATCGAGAACCTGACAGGCTCCGCGTTCGACGACCGGCTGACCGGCAACTCAATGGCCAATACCCTCAACGGCGGCGCCGGCAACGATGTGCTGGACGGCTGGTCGGGCACCGACACGATGATCGGCGGCGCCGGCGATGACACGTATTTCGTGGACAATGCCGGCGACCAAGTGATCGAGTACGCCCAGGCGGGCATCGACACCGTGCGCACCTCGGGCAATTACACGCTCGGCGACAATGTCGAAAACCTGACGCTGCTCAATGCCGGCAACTTTAACGGCACCGGCAACGCGGCCGACAACGCGATCACCGGCAATGCCGGCAACAATGTGCTGTCGGGCCTCGACGGCAACGATACGCTGACCGGCGGCGCCGGCCGCGACACGCTCATTGGCGGCGACGGCGACGATACGTTCGTATTCGCGGCCGGCTTCGGCAAGGATACGATCCTGGATTTCGATCCGGGATCGGACGTGCTGCAGTTCGGGCCGGACGTCTTCGCGAATGCCGCCCAGGTGATGGCCGACAGCACCCAAGTCGGTGCAGACGTGGTGATCGCCTATGACGCGTTCAACACCGTCACGCTGACCAATACGGTGCTGGCCAACCTGCAGGCGCAGGATTTCTATTTCGGGTGATGGTGGCACAAGCGACCGGCTGGTGCGCGCCATGTCGTTCCGCGAAGTGGTGCCGCTGCTGTAGCCTTGTTGGCCGCACTCGCCGTGATGTGTGGGGGGTCAGCGATGTGGGCGACGCCGAGGCTATAAAAACCGCCGGGCGTCTTCTCGCGTCGGCAATATTTGCCGGCGCGCACCGCGACTCTCTTGCGGTGACGCATTGATTCACGAGGCCGCCGGTCACACCGCGCGGGGCGCTGTTACGGATCGCGCTACGCAGGATCGGCCTCACGTCGACCGTGAGCGCGGCGCCGTACCACGGCATGGCCGTTGTGGCTGTAATAGGCGAGACGCGATAGCTGCATGGCACATGCCCCGGATGACGGGCCGCAGGAAAAGCCCCAGTCGTCAAAGCCCTGACGGTGCGCGTGCCGGAAATATCCCACGCTATGCCGCCGGCTCGGCGATCCGATAGCCGATGCCGGGCTCGGTGACGATGATGCGCGGATCGTCGGTGTGCTGTTCGATCTTTTGCCGCAACTGCCCGACATAGACCCGCAGATATTGCGTGTCCTGCGCATTCGCCGGTCCCCACACCGCCGTCAGGATCTGCCGATGGGTCAGAACCTTGCCGGCATGGCGGGCCAGGAACGACAGGAGTTCGAATTCCTTCGGCGTCAGCTTTACGTCGGCGCCGTCGCGCGTCACGCGATGGCGCACGCTGTCGATCTCCAGGCCGCCGATGGTCAGGACCGCGATTTCGGACTTCTCCTGCATCCGATGGCGCAGCGCCGCCCGCATCCGGGCGAGCAATTCGCCGACGCCGAACGGCTTATTGACGTAGTCGTCGGCGCCGAGGTCCAGCGCCTCGATCTTCTCGATCTCGCGCTCGCGTGCCGACAGCACCACGATCGGCACCTTAGACCATTCGCGCACGCGGCGGATCACCTCCTTGCCGTCGCCGTCCGGCAGACCGAGGTCCAGCACCACGATGTCCGGGACTTCGCTGGCGATGCGCTTGAGCGCTTCGGCGACGGTGCCGGCCGAACTCATGTCGTAACCATTGGTTTCCAGCGCCGGCTTGAGGAAACGCAAAATTGCCGCCTCGTCGTCCACCACCAGCACGCGGGTTGTTGTCGTCATGGTGTGATTTCTTTTGGCGCCGCCTCGCGCGGAAAGCTCAGTTCGATGTGCGTCCCGCGCCCGCTCGCATGCGGGCTCCACGCTGTAATGCTTCCGCCATGCGCCTCCATGATGCCCTTGGCAATGGCGAGGCCCAATCCAGTCCCGTCGCCGCCGTCCGATTTACTGTCGTCGCGCGCGCGCACGAACTTGTCGAAGATGCGCGGCAGCATATCGGCCGGAATGCCTGGTCCATCGTCCATGATGTCCAAAGCCATGTGGTCCGGCGTCACGGCGACTTCGATAGTGATGCGGGTCTGCGCCGGCGTATGTGTCACGGCATTGCCGATCACATTGCCGATGGCCTGTTCGGCCAACGTCGCGTCGCCGCGCACCAGTGGCAGATCGTCCGGCAGCGCCATCGTCATGGTCTGCGCCGCGCCGCGCCGCCGCGCCGCGCTGACCACACGTTGCGCGATCTCGCGCAGATCGATCCAGTCCCAGCGCAGCTCTAAAGCACCGGCATCGATCCGGGTGATGGCCAAGAGGTTGCGTACCATCTCATCGAGGCTTTCGGCTTCCTGCTTGATCTGGCCGAGGAGATCGCGGCGCGCCGCCGTGTCAAGCTGCGCGCCGTAGTCCAAGAGACTCGTGGCCGAGCCGAGGATCGAGGCGAGCGGCGTGCGAAAGTCATGCGATATCGACGACAGCAGCGTGTTTCGCACGCGCTCGGTTTCGGCGATGGCGCGGGTGCTGACCATGTCGCGGGCCAGAGATCCGCGCTCCAGCGCCGCGGCGGTCTGTTCGGCCAAAGCGTCGAACAGCACGCGGGATTCCGGGTCGAGCGCCGTTGCATCGCCGCCCTGACGAATGCCGACGACGCCGACGCGGTCGCGCGGGGTGCGCAGCGGCACGAACAGCCACGGCACCAGCGGCAGCGTCGCGGTCGCAAAGCCGGCCGGCTCGTCATGTGCAAAAGCCCAACGCGCCGCGCTGGTGCTGGCAGTGTCCAGCGTGTCCTCGGGCGGCCATGCGGCCCGCAGGTCGAGATCGCCGTCCTGCTCGATCAGCACCACGGCCGGCCGCGCCAAGCTCGCATTGATCTCGGTCGCGGCGCCTTCGGCGATGTCGTCCAGCGTCACGAGTGCGGAGAGCTTGCGGCTGAATTCGTACAACCGCCGCGTCGCCCGCGTGCGGTTGGCGGCGACCTGCGCCTGCTCGCGCAGCCGCCCGCCCAAAGTCGAGGTCATCACGGCAACGACGAGGAAGATCACCAACGCGAAGAACTCGTGCGGCTTGGCGACCGTAAACGTGTGCAACGGATCGATGAAGAAGTAATTGTAGGCGAGGAACGACAGTACCGACGCATAGACGGCCGGCCAGATGCCGAAGCTGACGGCCGCGAACAGCACCGCCATCAGGAACACCATCGATAGGTTCGGCAGCGGCGTGAATTGCGTGATGGCCTGCCCAAACAATACGGCCGCCGCGACCGCCAGGGTCGCCCACACGTAAGGCAGCGGCTTCGGCGCGGACGGCCGCGTCCACCACGCCGGACGCCAGGATGACGGTTGCCCGTGCCCGGTCACCACATGAATCGCAATGCCGTCGACGCGGCGGATCAGTTCGCGCGGCAGCGAGCGGCCGAGCAATTCCGCCACGAGGCCGCCCCGCGAGCGCCCGATCACGATCTGGGTGACGTTCTCAAACTTCGCAAAGCGCAGCAGTTCGGCCGGGATGTCGTTGCCGTCCAGCACCTTGGTGTCGCCGCCGAGACTGCCGGCAAGCTTGAACGCGGCATCGGTGGCGCCGCGCCGCGCGGCATCGGTGCGACTGCCGGGCCGGTCCACCGTGACGACGATCCACGGAGCGTCCATCAAGTCGGCGAGGCGTTTGGCGGCCCGCACGATTGCAGGCGCGTCCGTGTCGGGTCCGATGCAGGCGAGGATCCGCTCGCCGGCCGGCCACGGCCCGCCGATCGCCATCGCCTGCATGCGCTCGACCAAGTCGGTGTCGATGCGCTCGGCGGTTCTGCGCAACGCAAGTTCGCGCAGCGCCGTCAGGTTCTGTGGCTTGAAAAAATTCTGCACCGCCCGCGCGGCGGTGTCCTGCACATAGACTTTGCCCTCGGCAAGGCGTTGCAGCAGTTCGGTCGGCGGCAGATCGACCAGCACGATCTCGTCGGCGTCCTCGAATGCGCGATCCGGCACGGTCTCGCGCACGCGAACCTGCGTGATCTTCTGAATGACGTCGTTCAGGCTTTCGAGATGCTGGATGTTCAGCGTGGTCCAGACATCGATGCCGGCCGCCAGCAGTTCCTGCACGTCCTGCCAACGCTTCGGGTGACGGCTGCCCGGAATATTGGTGTGGGCGTATTCGTCGACCAGCAGCAGCCCGGGCCGCCGCGCCAGCGCGGCGTCGATGTCGAATTCCGACAGCAGCCGGTTCTGATAGGCGACCGGCTTGCGCGGCAGCACGTCGAAGTCGGCGACCAGCGCCTCGGTCTCGCCCCGGCCGTGGGTCTCGACCAGCCCGACCACGACATCGCGGCCGCCGGCTTTTTCGGCGCGGGCAGCCGTGAGCATCGCATAGGTCTTGCCGACGCCGGGCGCGGCGCCGAGAAAGACCTTCAGGTGGCCGCGCCCCTCCCGGTTGGCGAGGGCCAACAGGGCGTCGGGCGAGGCACGTTGCGCTTCGGTTGGGGGCATCACCCCATCCTAGGACCGCAGTGCGTCCAAGGCGAGATTGAGTTTCAGCACATTGACGCGCGGTTCGCCGAGCACGCCGAGGAACGCGCCTTCGGTCTGGCCGGCCAACAGGATCCTGACCGAGGCCTCGGGCAAATTCCGGGCCTTGGCGACGCGGGCGACCTGGAGCGCCGCATAGGCCGGGCTGACGTGCGGATCGAGCCCGCTCGCCGACGTCGTGACGGCATCAGCCGGCACCACGCTGGCGCCCTCGCCGCGCAGCCGTTCGACATCGGCCTTCACGCGATCGACCAGCTTTTGCGAGGTGGGGCCGAGATTGGCACCCGAAGAATTGCCGGCATTGTACGGCGCATCGATGGTTTTGCTGGAATCGGCCGGGTCCGGCGCGCTGGTGGCGGACGGGCGCGGCTGGAAGTAACGCTCGGACGCGAAGTTCTGCCCGATCAGCGCCGAGCCGACAACGTTGCCGTCGCGGACCAGCAATGAACCGTTGGCCGGACCGGGCAGCGCGACCTGCGCAAAACCCGTGAAGGCCAGCGGATAGGCGATCCCGGTGAGCACCGTCATCAGGCCGAATAGCACAAGCGCGGGACGAAGATGTGTGAGCATGACAGCCTCCTTCAGGCCAAGTGCAGTGCGGCGACGACCATATCGACGAGCTTGATGCCGATGAACGGCACGATGAGTCCGCCGAGCCCGTAGATCAGCAGGTTCCGGCGCAGCAGCGCCTCGGCGCCGACAGGCCGGTAGGCGATGCCTTTCAGCGCGAGCGGGATCAAGGCCACGATAATGAGGGCGTTGAAGATCACGGCCGACAGGATCGCGCTCTTGGGTGTGGACAGGTGCATGATGTTGAGCGCCTGCAGTTCCGGATACGTCACCACGAACAGCGCCGGGATGATCGCGAAATATTTCGCGACATCGTTGGCGATCGAGAATGTGGTCAGCGAACCGCGCGTCATCAGCAACTGCTTGCCGATGCCCACGACCTCGATCAGCTTGGTCGGATCTGAATCCAGATCCACCATGTTGCCGGCCTCGCGCGCGGCCTGCGTGCCGGTCTGCATCGCGACGCCGACGTCGGCCTGCGCCCGCGCCGGCGCAGCGTTGGTGCCGTCGCCGCACATCGCGATCAGACGGCCATTGGCCTGCTCGGCCCGGATATAGCGCAGCTTGTCCTCCGGGGTAGCCTCGGCGATGAAGTCATCGACGCCGGCTTCGGACGCGATGGCCGCCGCCGTCACCGGATTGTCGCCGGTGACCATCACGGTGCGGATGCCCATGCGGCGCAGCTCGGTAAAGCGCTCCTTGATATCGGCTTTCACCACGTCCTTGAGATGAATGACGCCAAGAATCCGGCTGCCGTCGGTCAAACCCAAGGGCGTGCCGCCGGAGCGCGCGATCCGATCCACAGCAGCGCGAAAACCGGCCGGATCGGGCACGTCGCGGCCGGCGACTTCACGGGCGAATTTCAGCACCGCGTCGACCGCTCCTTTGCGCAACTTTCGTCCGCCTTGGTCGACGCCCGACAGCCGCGTGGTCGCCGAGAATTCGACGAACCGCGCATCGGCGGCGGGCGCGTTGGCCGTGACGCCATATTTCTCCTTCATCAGCGCCACAATGGAGCGGCCCTCGGCGGTCTCGTCGGCGAGGCTCGCCAGCAGCGCCGCTTCGGCGGCCTCACGGTCGGTCACGCCCTGCACGGCGATCACTTCGGTCGCCTGGCGGTTGCCGAACGTGATGGTGCCGGTCTTGTCGAGCAGCAGCGTATCGACATCGCCGGCGGCTTCGACGGCGCGGCCCGAGGTCGCCAGCACGTTGAAGCGAATGAGCCGGTCCATGCCGGCGATGCCGATGGCCGACAGCAACCCGCCGATGGTGGTCGGAATCAAGGTCACCAGCAGTGCCGTCAGCACGGTGATCGATAGCGCTGTGCCCGAATAGCTTGCCAGCGGCCACAGCGTCACCACCGCGATTAGGAAGATCAGCGTCATACCGGACAGCAGGATCGACAAAGCGAGTTCGTTCGGCGTGCGCTGGCGTTCGGCGCCTTCGACCAGCGCGATCATGCGGTCGAGGAAGGTCGAGCCGGCCGCCGCCGTCACCTTCATCATGATGCGGTCCGACACCACCGTGGTGCCGCCGGTCACGGCCGAACGGTCGCCGCCGGCTTCGCGGATCACCGGAGCGGATTCGCCCGTCACGGCGGATTCGTTGATCATCGCGATGCCTTCGACGATCTCGCCGTCGGCCGGAATGAGATCGCCGGCTTCGACCAGCACGATGTCGCCGACCTGAAGTTCGTCAGCCTGTACATTTTGGTATACGCCATCGATCACGCCAGGCGCCGGCAGACGCTTGGCGATCACGTCGCTGCGCATGCCGCGCAAGGACGCGGCCTGCGCCTTGCCGCGGCCCTCGGCGACGGCTTCGGCGAAGTTGGCGAACAGCACCGTGAACCATAGCCACGCCGCGATCTGGCCGGAGAACGCCGGATCGCCGGTATGCGTGAACAACTCGCGCAGGAACGTGACGGTGACGACCGCCGCGACGACTTCGGTGACGAAGATCACCGGATTGCGGATCAGCCGGCGCGGATTGAGCTTGATGAAGGCGTCGCGCGCCGCGCCGGCCAGAATGGCCGGGTCGAACAGCGAAGCCGCTTGCAAACGGGAGGCCATTGCATTTCTCCTTAAAAGGTCTTGCCGGCGAGCATCAGGAAGTGCTCGACAACCGGCCCCAGCGCGACCGCCGGGAAATATTCAAGGCCCGCCACGATCAGGATGACGCCGGACAGCAGCCCGACGAACAGGCCGGTATGGGTCGGGAACGTGCCGGCCGAGACCGGCACCTTGGTCTTGACCGCGAGCGCGCCGGCCATCGCCATCACGGGCACGATGTAGCCGAAGCGGCCGAGCAGCATGCCGAGGGCAAGCGTGGTGTTGTACCAGGGCGTGTTGGCGCTCAGCCCGCCGAACGCCGAGCCGTTATTGCCGGCGGCGGAGCTATATGCGTAGAGGATCTCCGACAGGCCGTGCGGCCCGGCATTGGCAAGGCTGGCCAGCGCCGACGGCAACATCATCGACGCCGCCGAGAAGCCGAGGATCGCCAGCGGCAGAATCAGCAGCGCCAGCATCGCGAGCTTCATCTCGCGCGCCTCGATCTTCTTGCCGAGATATTCCGGGGTACGGCCGACCATCAGGCCGGCGATGAACACCGTCACCACCGCGAACACCAACATGCCGTACAAGCCCGAGCCGACGCCGCCGGGCAGTATCTCGCCCAGCTGGATCAGCAGCATCGGAACGAGGCCGCCGAGCGGCGTCAGCGCGTCATGCAT